>CAYRSR010000019.1:0-4606 GCA_964427275.1 uncultured Candidatus Saccharibacteria bacterium | reverse complement strand
TAATTAACAATTTATTAATTTAAAGAACAAAATAATTTATAAAGTGAAAACTCTCAGTAAATCAGAGGCATTGGTAATGGAGGAAATAGAAGAGAGTATCAAACCTTTAGAAGTAGCCGGTATTCTAGGCTGCAGTCTAAATCAAGCCAGAGTAGTTTTGCACAGGTTGGATAAGAAAGGATGGCTCCTGAGGGTAAAAAGGGGCCTGTATATCCATCCAGAGAGAATAGTAAATCCCTATCATTTGTTGCCCTTACTTTCCAAGAAATATTATGTGTCTTATTTTACTGCTCTCAATTATCATGGCTTTACCACTCAGGTCCCAACCAGTTTGTTGGTGGCAAGTTTGGATACATCTCTTAAGATAAAATTTCACAACACGTCCATAAAATTTATAAAGGTGGCAGAGAAAAAATTCTTTGGCTTTAAAAAGATAAAAATTAAAAACAAAGATATAGCAATGGCAGAAAAGGAGAAGGCCCTTTTAGACTCTTTGGATAAACCCCAATATTCTGGGGGAATTAACCATGTTATACCTTGCTTTGAAAATGAATTTAATACTAAAAAGTTAATCCGGTATGCTCTCAAGTTAGATAATAGGACATTGATTAGAAGGTTGGGGGCCATCTTGGATCAAAAGGAGATAGAACTCCCTCCTAGTCTGGAGGAAAAAATGCTTAAAATCTCCAATGAAGCAGGTTATTATTCTCCCCTGGATAAAACTAGGAAAATAAACGGTAAGAAAATTAAAAAATGGAGGATTAGGTGGAATGTTAGATGAACTTCAACTCCGGAAGTTATCCCATACATTTAATGTTCCCTTGGGAATTATAGAAAAGGACTATATATTAACCAAATTTCTATTTCACCTTCAAGAATTGAAATCTACATTGGTGTTTAAAGGAGGCACTGCTATAAAGAAAGTTTATGTGGATGGCTCGAGATTTTCAGAGGACCTGGACTTTACTGGAATAAAGAAGATAGGAAAGGAAGAAATTCAGAAAATCCTTCCTGAGTTGAACTTTCAACTAAAGATAAAAGACATAACCAAGTTTAAACTATCCCAAGTCTTTACCCTTTCGTATGTAGGCCCCTTACAATATAAAAATTCCTTTAAATTAGATATTAGCTATAGAGAAAAACCTCTATTGAAGGTAAAAGAAAAAGAAATTATCCATTTTTACCCTGACATAGAAAAGTTCTCTTTTCCCACCCTCACCTTAGAAGAAATAATAGCAGAAAAACTGAGAGCTACTTATACCAGAGGAAAAGCCCGAGACATCTTGGACATCTACTACCTTTCTACCCTTCCCTTCCACAAAACTCTGGTGAAGAAAATTTTTCTCCAAAAATTAAAAATCATAGAAATCCAAAAAGCAAAACCTTCCCTCTTTCAAGAAAAAGTGGAAAATTTTGATCAATCCGAGATAAGATACCTCATCCCAAACAAAATAGATAAGAAAAAAGTAATTCAAAAAATTAAGGAAAGTTACTCTTTCCTTTTTTCATAAAAATTAAAATTGCGGCTTTGAATCGAAATTAATATTTGGAAAGTTAAAAAAATAAGGGGGAGGAGTTTATTATACCTTCCCTTACCATTTGTAACCTCTCTCCTAGATGGTTCGTAATAGAAAATGCCAAAGGTTTCCATAATAATTTTAAACTGGAATCAGCCGGAATTAACGGTAAATTGTGTTAAGAGCGTTCTTAAGCAGGATTACCGGGATTTTGAGATTTTGCTGGTGGACAATGGCTCTGAGGATAATTCTCTGGAAATTTTTAGGAAGGAATTTAAAGAAAATAAAAAAATTAGAATTTTAGAAACTGGGAAAAATCTAGGCTATGCTGGAGGAAATAATTTTGGAGTTAAAAATTCTAAGGGTAAGTATGTTGTTATCTTAAATAATGATACCATAGTTGAGAAAAATTGGTTAAGGGAGTTAGTAAATGGAATAAAAAATGAGAAAGAAATTGGAGCAGTCTCATCTTTAGAAATCAGAGAAAATCAAGAGGAAAGAGATTGGAGTAAAAACCCATTAACTCTTTCATTGGTTGGTTATCCTGTTGAATTTAAATATAAAGATTTAGAGAAAGAGAATTTATTACCAATTTTTGTTATTGTAGGTTGCTCATTTATTTACAAAAAAAATTTAATCTCAAAACCTTTTGATCCTGAATATTTTATATATAATGAGGAAATTTATCTGGCATGGTTATTAAATTTAAAAGGATACAAAAATAAAATTGCAACTAATTCTAAAGTTCATCACCTTCTTTCTATGACAAGAAAAAGTAATAAGAGAATAGATAGATATTTCATTTTTCTTGGTGAAAGGAACAGGATCATGAATCTGCTAATTTTCTATGAGTTATCTACACTAATCAGGATTTTTCCATTAATTTTTGTGAATATTGTCCTTTTAAATCTGACCGAGCCCAGAAAAATTATTCCAAGATTCAGAGCATATCTATGGTTGCTGAGCCATCCTAGAAAGATTATGAAGAAGAGAAATTACATACAGAAACAGAGAAAAATCCCTGACAGAGAGATAGTAAAAATATTAAGTTGTAAACTCAGAGATGAAACTGTGTTCAAAAACAAACTCATGAGAGATTCCCTGAAGATTATAAATAGTTTGTTTTGCATCTATTGCAGAGCCCTAGGGCTTAGAACAATTGAATTTGAAAATTAGCAAACCTTATTTTTCTAACTCAAAGTATATCTCTGAGGCTGGAAAGATGTAACTAAAAAACCAAACATATGCACCAGGGCTTATCTTATAAACAAGCCATGGGAGGAGATAAACTATCCACAGCAATAATCTCCTTACCCCCCTTTTGTATTCAAAGAGGAATTTAATTTCTTTTTTCACAATCTTAAACCCGAAATCGTAATAAAAATCACTTCGCTCTCGCAACCCACAAAAATAATCCATAGTATAGTAAGTGAAGAATCTCTTATGTGTTGGGTCGCTAAAAGCACCAACTTGACTAAAATAAGGTACTATAACAATCAGCCTGCCGCCAACCTTCAAAATTCTATAAATTTCTCTCATCACCTCTTCTAGATTATCTAAATGTTCAAGTAGATTATCACAATAAACCTCATCAAAATAATTTGGTTTAAATGGATAAGGAAATTTATTTAAGTCGTGAACTACATCAACTCCATTCAACTTCACTTTATCTAAATTTATATATCCCTCCCTTATGTCTTTACCACATCCAAGATTTAATTTTCTAACTTTCTCCATTCTTGGGTCATTCTCGAATATTTTTATATATTGGAAATACTGAGCGATTGGTTGGTGTGAAATACCCAGCCATTTATGGCGGGGTTGTTTATTTTTCCTTAATTTTTGAAGTTCTTCTCCAACTTTAGGATAAAACATGAAGATTAATTTTGGTGAGATAACGGTTGTAGAGCTAGTATTTTAAAACGATGAGGTTTCTGCAGGCTCCCTACACTCTATCAGATGATACTAAGTAGTATTTTTGCTTCGACCTTAATAAATAACACAACTTCTCCCCAAAATGGGAGAAGAGCCATTATTTTTGGATTTATGCGTATCCTATAACCTAGAACGATAGAACTTTTTAGGTCCATTTTTACCTCCGAGGCGCTGGTCAAAGTGCCAGTGCCTCAGAGGTAGATTTATATATTACGATTGTTCGCATAAATTTATCAGAAATATGCGAAAAAAAAACAAAAGGAGGTAAAAGCAAGGTTAAGCGATTTATTTAGTCGCAATGTGGCTGAGCTATGCTCAGACACACTCAAGACCAAAGGTCTTGCGTGTTCCTCCCCGACCTAAAGGTCGGAAGGTATGTGGCTGATTTGCAGTGCAAATCAGACACGTGTCTGAACCGAAGGTTCAGCCACATCCTTGCGAGTTTGTAATGATGTAGGAGGGATCTATGTACCGAGAAATACATGTATAACAAACCCCTATTCAAACTCATGGATGGTGGTTTAGTTTTGACCAATATTCCACTGACCAGCTATCTTGTATATCTGCTCTACAATAGAGTATACTTAGGAATTCAGACAGCCTTGGTGAGATTTGGATTGAAGAGAGAAGTTGAGGTTGAAGAAGTACTGGATGATTATACCTTCCAGTTACTGTTTGCAATCATTAAGGATTTTAATCAAGAGGTTAGAGAGGATAGTGGAACTCTTATGGTAGTGTTAATGCCATCAAAGAATGCCGTTGTCTTTGGAGGAGATGAGCTAGAATCCGAGATGAATGGTAGAATAAAGAATTTCTGCTCCAAGGCCGGAATTGAGGTTATAGAGCCTCTTCCGGAGTTTCTGGAGCAACAGGGCAGGAATCTGTACATGAATTATGATTCGCATATCAACAAAAATGGGCATAACTTATAGCTGAGATTATCTATAGAAATCTCAGAGGCAAGGAGATCTAATCTCCCTTATATACCTTGAGTATTTTCTCTATAACTTCCTCGGCCTTAAATCTTTCCTGGAATATTTTCTTACTCTCTCTACCCATCCTTTCTCTCAGGGAAGAATCTTCTAGGGGAATATCCAGCTTTTCTTTGATTTCTTTTATTTCTGGTTCAACTAAAAATCCATTTTTTCCGTCAA
>CAYRSR010000018.1:0-5483 GCA_964427275.1 uncultured Candidatus Saccharibacteria bacterium | reverse complement strand
TCGCCGAATGAAGAGAGAAAGTAGTAACATCTGCAATGCTTCCTATCTTCTTTCCATGATAGATTCCTCCTAGTCCTTCTGCTGCATCCTCTAAGACAAAACAATTCAACTTCTGAATAGAGTCGTAGTTACAAGGAAGACCTCCTACATCTACAGGTATTAGGACATCTATTTTCTTATTTATTTTCTCAGTATCTATATTCCATGTATCCCATTTAGAGTCCTCTAAGTCTAATGGTAATCTAAGAACTTTAACTACATTAGCAGTGGCGATGAAAGTAAATGTAGGAACTATAACTGTAAAGGAAATCCATTTCTCTCTTAAGGCTAACAAGGCACATAAAAGAGCAGAAGTTCCGTTATTTACACCAATAGCATATCTAGCTTCTACAGTCCTAGCAAATTCCTTCTCAAACTTCTTTAAGATAGGTCCATTTCCTCCTATCCAAGTAGAGTCTATTACTTCTTGTACTATTTCTTTTTCTTCCTCATCTAGAGAAGGTTCAGCCCAAGGAATTTTCATATTTCCATTTCTCCTTTACCTTTTCATTCACTTCTTCAACAGCTCTTAAAAGGATTAAATCTTTCTTCCAGTAAATTAACTCTCTTATATCTTTTGGTAAGCACTTCCCACCATAAGGGCCTCTTAAGGGATTTGTGTACTCGTCTGTCCATCTTTTCTTGTCCCTTTTTAGAAGGTTTCTAATTTTAAGAGGATCTACTTTTCTTTCTTCACAAATTTCTCTTACCTCATTCCAGAAAGAAATCTTAGTTGCGGCAAAAGCATTCATTAATAATTTAATCAGCTCTGCTTCTCTGAAGCTTAGATACACAATTTTCTCTTCAGGGACCCATTCGAAAACTTCTCTTACTTTTTCACAATCTTTCTTCTTTCCTGCGAAAACTAGATAAGGTGGGTTCTTGAAGTCTTCCCATCTTCTTTTCTCATGTAAGAACTCTGGAGTGTAGACAATTCTTAAATTAGTCTTTAAATCATCAAAGAACCCGATTTTGACTGTACTTTTAATAGCAACTATTCCTCGGTATCTTCTCTTTTCCAGCTCAGAGAGAACTTCCTCCACAATCGAGCAATTTAACCTTCCATCTTTCCCTTCTGGAGTAGGTACAGCCACAAAGATAACTTCCGAATCTAGAAGATCCTCTAGTCTATCGGATTTCTTGTACTTATCATATCCCTTAACTTTGTGATACGTTTTTGTAAGAGTTTCATAGATAACTTCTCCCACAGTTCCGAGACCTATAACTCCTATCTTCATCTACTTCATCTCCTTAATCCGTAATATTCAGCTACTTTTTCCAATCCTTTTCTTAAGTTATACTTAGGTCTCCATCCCAAGGATTTTAATTTAGAGACATCTGGGCACCTTTTCTGGACATCTTGAGGAATAGGTGGTCTATGTTCTATTTCCCAGTCATTTCTTTGTTCTCCTATCACTTCGAAAATTAGGTCTAATAGTTTATTAATAGTGACTTCTTCTCCCGTTCCTACATTAAAAGTCTCATTTTGACTTTTCTTAGTTTTCATTAGAAATAAGAGAGCATCTACCAAGTCTTCCTTATAAGTAAAAGATCTTGTTTGTTGTCCAGAGCCAAGCATCCAGAATTTCTTGGGGAGTCCTTTGCTCTTTATCTCTTTGAGTCGATTAAAGAAGTCTGTTATCACATGAGGAGCTTCCTCACTTTCCTCTTCACCATAGATATTAAAAGGTCTTATGATTGTGTAGAAAAAGGAAAATTGTTTAGCGTAGATTTTTACTATTTCCTCTCCAAATCTTTTTGAGATATCATAAGCAGTCTTAGGTATCCTATTAGCATCTTCCTCTTTATGTGGAAGAGGACATTCTTCGAAATTATAGACACAGGAGGAACTAAAGTAAAAATAATGTTTAATTTTACTCTTAACAGCTTCTAAAGTGTTTAGAAGAATTAAAAGGTTAGAACGGATAAAGTCTGCTTCATTTTCATAAAGTTTAGTTATTCCATAGACTTTAGCAGCTAAGTCAAAAACAACATCAAACCTATCAAGAGTTATTGGCTCTCTTAAATCATGCTGAATAAAAGTAATCTTATCTAAGATATCTTTTAAGTTCTTTGCCTTTCCTCTTGAGAGATTATCTATTACAGTAACTTCATATCCTTCTTTTACTAATCTCCTCACTAGTGAAGAACCTATAAATCCTGCTCCACCAGTTACTAAGATCTTCCGAATTTCTTTTTCCAAAATGGATCACCTCTTGGGTAAGTTCTTAATTCTTCTGCGGCTTTTCCTCTTCCCAGAGGATTCTCTTTCCCAACCCAACTAAAGTAATAATCTAAGTCCTCTTCTGTAAAATATCCTAATTCAACTAACTCTCTCCAATTCCAATTCTGGTCTTTTGCCGCTTTATTTCTTCTAAAAACTCTAGAATGGTAACATTTCACAGTTGGATCTATGTAGACATTATAACCCATTAAGTATAACTTTCTGAATGTTGTATAATATGGATCTGGATCTGTAATTCTTACACTCTTAAAGACTTTAGTCTTGGCCAACCAGACCATGCAATAGCCTTTCATTTCCCAATACTTCCCGACTTCCCTAGTCTTTTCGAAAGGATAGGAATCTGCGATAGTCTCGGTTCCCTCAACTAGAGTTAAAGGACCAATTACATCCCAAGGAACTTTGGCTTCTAAGAGTCTATAAATAAGATCTGGAGGATGATAGACTATATCATTATCAGTAAAGAGAACTAGATCTGAATTGACTTGCCTTTGTAGTTGTCTCCACGCTTGTCCAATTAAATTGATCCCTTTATATTTCTCCGAAATCCATTTGTCAAAGAGAAGGGTCAATTTTCTATCTCCAAGATATTCTTTGATTGGTCTGATAGAATCTTCTTCATTAGGAACCACTACTAAGTAATCTAGTTTCTCATGAGGATATCTAATATTTCTGATACTTTTAAGACCTCGGATAGTTTCCAAGTCAGATCCTTTTGAATGCATAATAATACTTACAGTTGGAAGAGTCTCTGGTCCTTTCATTTTCTCAAGTTCTGTAGCAGGAACTTTTCCAGCTTTTATAAGGTCTTCAAGAAGAGGATGAGATTCGTTTACTATCATATGTTCAATCCGAACTTTTCTTGTTGCCCAAACTCTATATCCCAATTTTCTTGCATTCCAACAGAACTGGAGGAAAGGATAAGGATCTCCAAATTTAGCTTCTCTAAGAACTTTGCTTTTGCATAAGAGAAGAGTACCTACAGAACCTAACTCCATTAATTCTTCTTTAAAAAGCAAGTTCTCTTTTTCCCTTTTGAAGGGTCCGTAAATTTCACTGAAGCTTCTGTTATCTAAAGTTCTAAAGACTGTTGTATCGAAGAAATGATCATAATAATAGGGGAAAGGTGCTATTATATCTTTGTCATAAGAAAGGAGAACTTTTAACGTCTCTGGTGGAATGTTTTTAATGTCTGTATCGAGCAAAAGAACATATTCTTCATCTTTTAAATATTTTTTAAATTCATTAAATGGAAAGGAAGCATAAATTCTACTTGTGACTATTCTCTCTGTTGAAGGTTCCAGATGAATCTCGAAAGAGAACCTGTTCTTCTGAAAGCAACTTTCGAAAATTTCTTTGGTCCGATCATTTTCTCCTTCGAGGCCATAAATTACAACAAATCTAAGTAACTCTTTTGGATAGTCTAAATTAGAGAAATTCTCCAGAAACTTGGGTAAATATTTTTCATCTCCTTTCGAAGCTAGGCAAACAAGGATCTTAGGAAGAGTTTTTTTCATTTATTTCCTCCCTCAGATTTAAGACCATTTCACACCTAGTTGGATTATCTTTAAAGAACTTAACTACTTTCCACCCAAATTTCTTATAGAGCTCAAAGACATATTTTTCCCTAGTATCTACTGATAAGAAGATTTTCTCTATTTTTTTCTCTCTAGCTAAGTTAAGTAAAAAGGAAATGTGAGAAGTAGCTATCCCGATATTCCTGAACATAGGATGAACTACTATCCCAAATCTAGAACTTCTTTTTCTTAAATCAACTTTATCTAGATAAGCTAAGGAAATAATCTTATCTTCATACTTCCCTACTGTAAGGATTAGAGACTTTTCTTTGAGAATCCTCTCTAGAGCTACCTTAGCTTCTTTCCCAAATCTATACCATCTTTTGAAAGTCTCCTCATCAAGCTCCTCTAGAAATTTCTTGAGTCTCTCTTTTTCTTCAAGGATCTCGAACCTAATATTCTTTCTTATTAGAGTCTTAGGTACCCACTTCTTACCGATTTTAAGATAGCCAACCTTCTCCATTTTACTTCCTCATTTTCTTAAGTTCTTCTTTAGGTAAGAGGCCCTTAGCTACATACCATTCCACTGGTAGATGAACTTCTCCATCCTTCAGAACATCAGCATGCTCTATCTCTAACCAAGGACAGGCATAGACCTTATATCCTTTTTTCCTTGCATTCTTGCAGAACTGATAATGAGGAGCAGGATTTTCCCAATCTACTTCCTGAAAGACTTTTCCTTTTATCAGGATAAAGGTCCCTACTGAGTCTAACTCTACAGGTTCTTTCTTATCTAAGAAAGGAGGATGCCAAGCATCATAGAGCTTTCCGTTAATTACTAACTTATCAAATCTTTGTCCCGAATATCTAAAAACGTAAGTATCAAAGAACTGTCTAGGATTAGAGTTTTCTATCCAGACATAAGGAGCTACTATATCCAGATTTAACTTTACTAACTCCTTAAGAAGATTTGGTCGAATCTTCACTACATCTGTATCTGGAAAGAGAACAAATTCTTCTCCTTCATAGAGTTTCTTGAATTCATTGCAAAGTTCTGCATTATAGAGAGAACTTCTTATAGGTCTATGAAGAACTGGTTCCTCATAAACTTCATATCTGTAGTTTCTCTTCTTGTGAAAGTCTAAGATGATCTCTAAAGTATTATCTACTGATTTTCCATACAACCATACCCATCTCAATTTGTCTTTTGGATAATCTAATTCTTCCATTGCCTTTAAGAATCTTGGTAGATACTTGGCGTCGTTCTTAGTTGAAAGGCATATCATTATTTTAGGCCATTTAGTTCCCAGCTATCTTCCTCTCCTTTAAGCTCTTAAATCTTTTAGAACTTAAGTGTGGTAACTCTTCTCCTATTCTTTCTAGGAGAGGTAACCAATGTTTCTCTAAAGCAATATTCCATGTTTGTCTCCTTGCATACTCAAGACTTCTCTTTGAGAAATACTTCCTCTTAGAATCCTTATTGTAAGCTTCCTCTAGAGCATCAGCTGCTTTCTCCGGATCAGGTATAGAACTTATAGCATTAAGAGGAGAATAGACATAAGCTTTAGGAGGAACTAGCCAACCGCACTTACCATAGTTTACTCTTTCTATTAGAGCAGAGAATCCATTTACTATACAAGGAACTCCACATGCCTGAGCCTCTAAGACTGGAAGACAGAAACCCT
>CAYRSR010000017.1:0-6309 GCA_964427275.1 uncultured Candidatus Saccharibacteria bacterium | reverse complement strand
ATAAATTTTTTGATTATTTAGATGTAGTGTATAAAAATGGGTGAAAATTTAGGTAGTTAGTATAAATAAATTAATAAATGAGCTATGGGTGTTAGATATGTTGATGTAAAGAACATTTAGCCTAGTGCGTATGGCTAGTTAGGGGGGTCTATATTTGTTTTTGCGAAGAAATGAAAAACCACTGGTCTATATAATTTTGATAAACTGGAATGGACTTGAAGATACTTTAGAATGCTTAGAATCATTAAGGAAAATTGCATACCCGAAATTTAGAGTTATTGTAGTTGATAACGGCTCAAAGGATAATCAGGCTGACATAATTAAAGAAAAGTTTCCTGAAGTCAAGTTAATTAGAAACAATCGAAATATGGGTTATGTTATTGCAAATAATCAAGGTATAGAGTTAGCATTAAAAAGGAGTGCTGATTACATTCTCTTGCTGAACAATGATACCGTTGTGGAGAGGAATTTCTTAGATATTCTGATAAAATATGCGGAACAAAGCAAAAATGTTGGAATTTTAAGTCCAAAGATACTATATTACGACTCCAATAAAATTTGGTCGGTAGGTGGAAAAATATTGCCTGGTGGAATCACTATACTTACAGGGAAAGGAAAAGATCACAATTGCTATACCACAGAGGTCATTGAAACAGACTTCGTATCAGGTTGTGCAATGTTAATTAAGAGAAGTGTTATAGAAACAATTGGTTTTTTAGATCCCATCTATTTCGCATATTTTGAAGATGCTGACTTTTGTCTGCGAGCCAAAAATTTTGGTTATAAAATAGTAGTAATTCCTAAGAGCGTAATTTACCATAAAAAATCATCAAGCAGTGGGAAAAGGGGGTCATTTAGAAAGTTATCACCTTTACAGTATTATTTACTTACCAGAAATCAAATACTTTTTATAAAAAAATTTTCAAGATGGAAAATAGCCTCTATAATTGTTACTATAGCTTTTAGATTAGCTTATCTATTAGTGTATAATAAATTAGATATTGAGTCACTAAAGTCGTTGATAAGAGGAGCTATTGATGGGATTACTCTCTTTCCTCAGACGAAATTGGAATCGTCCTCAAAGTATGTTAGCCAAGATTAAACTTTGAGAAGGAATGTTATGAGTAAGAAAAGAAGATATTACACCCCAAAAGAAAAAGTGATGATTTTGAAGAAAAAATCTGCTGGAAAATGTGCCTGTATCAGATATAGATGGATTACTGTTTTAGAAGGCAAACTCTTCCAGAAGAATGAAGTTTTTGCTGAGCTGATGGAAAAATATGCATGTTACATCCCCTTTTGCTATAATATATGAAAAATATGAAAAAAAATAAGTTTAAATTAAAAAAAATTGACAAAACGAAAATAACTTTGATCATTTCCTTTCTTTTTATTTTTTTTCTTTATAATTATATCAATTTTTTGGGACCTAATTGGATACAATATGCCGATGAGGGCGTAAATCTATACCTATCCCATGAGTATATCACTGAAGGAAGTTTTACAATAAATAATTCACTTAATGAAGAATTTTCAACCGATGCATTTACTAAATTAATTTATTTCTCCAGCAAAGAAGTTCCTAATAAACCCTTAGGGATTTCACTATTAATCACACCAATATATACACTAGAAGAAAAAAGTCCCTTTTTTCTAATCTCTTTAATTTGTTTCTTGGGAGTTTTATTTTTTTATCTATTTGTTAAATATAACTTCGGAGAAAAAGTTGCACTATTATCAATATGTTTTTTTGCTATTTCTTCTCCCCAAATATTTTGGTCTAACTTTTTAGTAGCAAATTTTCCGGCGTTTTCATTTTTCATTGGAGGTATCTATTTTTTGCAAAGAAGGATGGATACTAACAATCGGAAATTTGTTATAACCTCAGCAATTCTTTTTGCTGTTAGTAGTTTATTAAGATATGAAAGTGCAATTTTTTTGATGATTCTGTTTTTTATACTAATGATTTCTAAAATAAAACTAAAACAAGGAAAGAGGAGAATTGATTTCAAGGAAATTTATTTATTCTTAATAGTATTTATTCTTTTTGTATCTCCAATGTTTTATTTAAATTACAAATTTTATGGACATCCTCTAAAAATTAATTATGGAATTTTAACAAAGGCAGATAATTTAGGGGACGGTGGTTTATTTGGATTTTTTAAATCAATAATAATACCTTACCCAGTTAAAATAATGAGTTTTTCTGAAGCTTTTAGTTGGATAGCAAATAATTTTGATAAATATATAATTAAAGTTTGTGTGTTTTTTCCATTTGGGATTATTGGGTTTTTGTTATTGATTAAAAGAAGGAAGGTTAATGAGTATATAATTGCAATTTCATTAATTTCTGTTTTATGGACCCTGTGGCATTTTTCAATGTATCATTGGGGATGGAATACAGCTAATTATATTATTAGTGCTTATCCTAGGTATCTACCGATTACTTATGCTACATTTTCGATCTTTACAGCATATACGATTGGTTGGATAGTCAAAATTAATAAAAAGATGTCTGTAAATAGATATATAGTACATCATTTTCTAATAACTTTTATTCTAGCTTTAATATTTTTAACTCATTTTTTGAGCACTTTTTGGGGTCTATTTGGAGATGGTAATGCATTTAAATCATACGAAGTATTAAAAAGAAGAAATTATGAACTAAATAGATGGTTAAAGAGTATCTCAGATAAATCAGTGATAATTTCTTCATATTATGTGCCAAGAATTATAGAAAAGCCGGTATTAGACCTAAAAAAGGTCCCTGGCATTTACGACAAGGTCAACCTAATGTTACAAAAATGGGAGGTTTCATTAAACCAAGAAGGTCTTGACAATCTGTCAAAGTATATTTTTAAACTAAACAAGAAAGGATATAAAATATATATTATTGAATGTGCAGAACATAAAAAGAGTTATCTCAATATTGCTAAAATATTAGAAGGGAAAATCCATTTAAAAATTAAAAAAATAAAAAATTACTCTGATAGGCGTAGAATTATTTATAGAATTGAAATGTGAAATAGAGATAATAATAAAATTATTAAAAACTAAGGAAATTTTAAAAACATTAATTTTATTTGGGAAAATAGGATTACATAAATTTAGCTTTAAATATAAAATCATTGATTTGTTTTATTCTACATTCCCAACTATTATTTTTCAAGAATAACTTCAAATTTCTTTTATTTATAAAAGAAGTTTTAATACTTAAAATAGATTTCTCAAATTCTTGGTAGGTATTATATAAGTAAATATACTTTGAGAAACCTAATGTTTCAGGCGTTTTTACAGCAACTACTGGTTTACCCATTGCTAAGTATTCATAAATTTTTATAGGATTTACTTTATTTATGAATTCACTTTGTTTAAAGGGGTAAAGACAAACATCAAAAGATGCTATATAGTTGGGAATATCTTTATGGGGAACCTGACCAGTTAATAGAATATTTTTATATTTCTTAAAATAAGGTTTTTTTAAATGATTTGGCCCAACTAAAACTATCAAATAAGAAGGATTTCTCTTCGCAAATTTTATTATTTTTTCTGTGTCAAACCAATTTCCAATATAACCAATGTAACCGATAATTTTTCTAGGATCATTTATTTTCTTATCGTATGTTTTTTTAGAAAAAGTTAGCTCGTCAAATCCATTTGGAACAATTAAATGCTTTTTCTGTATTATTTCTCTATTAATTAAGTACTTGGAACTCACTGTAATAAAATCTGCTTCCTTTATTAGTTTAAGGTGTAATTTATGTACAACTTTTTTTGTGAGTCCTTTGTAGGCATTAGGGTAATCATCCATAATATCATAAATAATCTTTTTGTTATCTATATTCTTAATAAGATAATACTGAAAAGGATGAGTACAATAAATATAGGTTATTCTGTTAATATTCACTCTTTGTTTTATTTGCCTTTTTAGAATTTTAGAATACAATTTATTAAAAATGAGTGGGAAATTTGGCAAAGGCCTTAAGGGCAAAGAGATAATCTTGAGATTATTATTAATATTACAAGAATTAGAGGGGAAGAAACTAACTTTCTTTGGAGTTAATTTCAATTTTGAAAAGAAATAATCTGCAAAACTATAAGGAGGATTTATGTAATAAATCTTTTTGTCTTTTGCTAATCCTTCTGCAATAAACTGAGGTCTCTGTCTAATTCTGTCCCAAGAAATAAGAGATAAATAAAGTACTTCTTCCATTTTTAATTTTTTAAAATTATTTTAACAATTTTCCTTCCGCTTCCTCCACCACCAAAAGGATTCCCCCAATTTCTTTTTTTACTCAACATTGTTTCAACTTCTTTTAAAATCTTTTCTGGATTAGTTCCAGCTAAAATATTACTTCTCGCCTCCAGTGTTTCCGGTCTTTCTGTATTATCCCTTAAAGTAACGCAAGGAACTTTTAAAATACAAGCTTCTTCTTGAATTCCGCCGGAATCAGTTAAAACTAATTTTGCATTTGCTTCAAGTTGTAAAAAATCTAAATATCCAACAGGTTCTATTAATTTTGTTCCCTCTGGAATTTTTAATCTAAATTCTTTAATCCTTTTTTTAGTCCTCGGATGGATTGGATAAATTATAGATAAGGTAAACTTCTTATATAATAAATTTAAACCATCTAAAATTCCTCTTAATCTTTCTCTCTTATCTACATTTTCTTGCCGATGGCAGGTTAAAAGAAAATATTTTTCTTCTTTTAAATTCAATTTTTTGAGAATCTTTGATTTTTTCTTTGCTAATTTTATATTTTGATAAACAGCATCTACAATTGTATTTCCGGTAACAAATATTTTCTTTTTAGAAATTCCTTCCTTAATCAAAATCTCTTTGGCTTTTTTCGTTGGGGCAAAAAGAAAATCCGAACAGTGGTCAGTTAAAACTCTATTAATTTCTTCTGGCATTTCTCTATCATAAGAGCGAAGACCTGCTTCTACATGTCCAACTTTTATATGAAGTTTAGTTGCCGCTAATGCTCCTGCTAAAACTGTATTGGTGTCTCCTTCCACTAAAACAATGTCCGGTTTTCCTTTTATTAAAACTTTTTCAATTTCAATTAATGCTTTGCCTGTTTGCTCAGCGTGAGTTCCGGAGCCAATATCTAAATTATATTTTGGTTTTGGTAATTCTAATTCTTCAAAAAATATTCTGTCTAATTTTTCTGAATAATGCTGGTTTGTATGAATAATAAAATAATCTAATTTTTGTCGCTCGCATTCTCGAATAATTGGACTCATTTTTATTATTTCTGGTCTTGTTCCTAAAATTATACAAATTTTCATTTTTTCTTCATTATGGAGATAATGAGATAAGTTCCAAAAATTTTGCCAAGTGAAACATCATAAATTTGAGAAACAAAAGTTAATCTTCCAAATAATTTTATAGGTAAAGCCAAAATTCTAAAAACAGGGTTAATATAGAAAAGAAAATTTAACTGGGTCAAAAAGTCTTTGTGATATTCTTCAATAGAATCTATTTCTGAAATTTCTTTTGATAAAAACTTTAAACTTTTAACAGGAACTTCTCTTCCAAATGGCCAAATTCTTTTTCCTTTTGCTATTTTCATTCCCCATTTGTAAATTTTGCCATTGTCTGAAGGATTTGCTGTAATAAAATATCCAGTGGATTTTGTTACTCTTAAAATTTCTTTAGCCATACAAATTTGTTCTTTCTTCTCAAAATGTTCCAAAACACCCGTATTAAAAACAAGGTCAAAAGAATTTTCTCTAAAAGGCATTTTAAAGATATCTGCCTTGATAAATTGAGCATTAAGGTGATATTTTTCAAATAATTTTTTATTCCAATCCAAAACATCCTTAGAAATATCTAAAATGATTATTTCTAAACTATTATTAAATTCCCTTTGAAGATTAAAACAAATTATATCCTGTCCCGCACCTGCACTTAATACATAGTTGATATTATTTTCTTTTATAGTCTTCTTGAGAAGAGAATAAACAGGGAGTTGGTATGACCTAAGTTTAGTAGAAAGTTTACCTTCTTTTATACTCTGAGATTTCCAATAACTTTTCCAAACTTCAGATGGTTTCATTTTGAGTTATTATTCTTGGATTAATTTTTTTATATATACGTATAACTTGATAAAAATATTAACATTTCAGTTAAGGTGGTGGTTATTGCTGCTCCAATAGCACCATAATATTTAATTAAAAAATAGATTTGTTAATATATTAAATATTGCTCCTAGAAATGCAATAAAGCTAGAAGAAACTTTGCCAGATAAGCACCATCCTGCCCTGTAATCCCTGTTATTAATGCCCTTTTCATCTGGAAATGAA
>CAYRSR010000016.1:6539-7631 GCA_964427275.1 uncultured Candidatus Saccharibacteria bacterium | reverse complement strand
GCTGAGATAAAGGAGTTTTTAGTCATTAAGACATCTTCAGTAATAGGAGAACCAGTTACAGTTTTTGGAATAGAAACAAAATTATATCCATATTTCCTTGCCTTAAGGGTTAATGATGAAGAGGTAGCAGAATCTATCTTCCAGACAACATAACCTTCCACGGTACCTGAGGCATTAGAAGTTAAGGAGGTGGTAGCATTAAGATCTAAGTCGTAGGTTTTATTTCCTGTCTCATTAAAGTAAGCCACCTCTACTCCGGATAACTCCGGTGGTGTTTCTGAAGGGTCTTTCATTGTATGAACAAAATGAGAGGCATAATAGATTTTGTCATCTGTTGGGTTGTGCCAAATTGCTCCGTCAATATCAATAAAGAACCCTCCATTTTGGACAGTAAGTTGGCCGGTTCCACCATAGACAATTCTTTTGGTATCGGTCTCTAATCTCGCACCGTCTATTATTAAATTCCAATCGTCAGCGAAAATTAAGTTTGTACCATCTGCAGTTTTAAATACTTCGTCTGCAAAAGCTAAACCACCTGTAGTAGCATTATGATATTGAAGATAGTCATAAAGTTCAGAAACAGTATGGTCTTCGGTAACAGTTATGGTTTTGTTGTTGTAATCTATAGAAATGCCTGTGTAACCAGCAACAACCGATTCATCGGTCTCAGTAATGTAAGGGTTCTGAGATAACTGTTTTGTTTCAACTGTTCTAGCAGCAAAACTCTTTACCTCTTCTAAGAAGGTATAACCATATTTTCTCACATAGAGTGTATAAGGATTTTTAGTAGCAACAGCTGGAGTATTGGTACCATCCTGATAAGAGTAGGTCTCAGTTAATATTGTTTTCTCTCCAATATATCCTTGAGAGTCAGTTTTTTGTTCTACGGTAATTTGACCGTTAGTATCAATTAAAGTGATCTTAACCCCATCAAGAGGAGAACCTGCTGAATCAACTACCCTAGGATAATAAGTGTATTTACGGTAAAGTTTACCGTCTTGGGTAGAAGTTCTGGTCCAATATTGAGAGTCCCAATCTAATTCTGAGTTAATAAGAGTAGCAGTAGCATCATAGTTGGAAACATAGATATCA
>CAYRSR010000016.1:0-6439 GCA_964427275.1 uncultured Candidatus Saccharibacteria bacterium | reverse complement strand
TTCAGAAGTAGTTTTAACATAGGTAGCAATGGAAGAGGTACCAATTTGGAGTTTTCCTTTAACAGTATAAGAACCTTCTGCAGGTTTGGTGACAGCACACTGACCATTGGCAGCTCTAGCAAATTCATAGATTTGTTCAAAGGTAATGGGGTGATCAGCATCATAACCCATAGCGGTACAAGTAGCATTACCTTGAAGACCACAATTAGTGCCTGTTCCATCATCTCCCCAGACAGTAATGATAGCAGGTTGGGCATCAGGATCAGAAGTGGTAGCTACGGTCATTGGATATGGAAAGTCTTCACCAGTAGCATCACAAATACCTGACATAACCACAGAAAAGTCCAAAGCAGAAGAAATGGGCAGTCTTTGAGTATAATCTTGTTTTCCAGAAGCAGTAACACTTAAAGTATAGGGGTTTTTAGTGGTGGTGGCAGTATAGCTATAAATATCAGCGGTGACAGTGATTTGCTGGATGTAGCCGTTCTCGTCGGTGTATTGATCAGTGGTAGTGGAATTATCTTTATCTTTTAAGATAACATGGGCATTTTGGAGAGGATTACCTTGAGTATCAACTACTCTTACTCTAAAGGTATATTGTCTTTGAATTACTCCTGAACCTGAACCATCCCAGGTAAAGTCACCCCAGCTTAATTCTGAGTTAATAAGAGTAGCAGTAGCATCATAGTTGGAAACATAGATATCAGAGGTACTAGCTTCATCAATTAAGAGGTCAGTGATAGTGAAGGAGGCGGTACCTGTAGCATATAGTCCTGCTTCATCAAGTTTTCTTGACTTAATGGTATTGAAGGTAGTAGAGGCTCCTTGAGTAGCAGCTGGATAGAAACCTTGACCCATATTGGTAAAGACCACATCTTCTAAGGTATTGGTAGCTGAGAGGAATTGAATCTGATACCAGTTCTCAAAGGAAGATCTTTTAGCAGTAACTGAACCATACCAGTAGTTTCTAAAGGGAGCGGTAGTGGAACCTGAGGTTTTGTGTAAGAGCATTGAGTCATATATCTCTAAATTAGAGCCAGAAAGGAGGTATAACTCACCTTCTCCAGTAGTAGTAGCATCAGTTCCTGAGAAAGAAAGGGTAGAACCTCCATAAGGATTTTCTGCTGTAGCTGTTTTTTCACCAGAGATAAGAGTAGCGTTATCTGTAATTTTTACTTGTTTACCAAAGTCAATAGATTCAGAAGTAGTTTTAACATAGGTAGCAATGGAAGAGGTACCAATTTGGAGTTTTGATAAGATGGCGTAGGTACCGGCAGCGGGTTTAGTAACTGCACAAGCTCCCCTAACTGCTACACCAAAATCATAGATATCTTCAAAGGTAATAGGATCAGTATCAGTAGCTCCCATTGCGGTACAATCCCCATTACCTTCTTGACCACAATTAGTACCTGTTCCATCATCTCCCCAAACAATAATGGTATCGGTTGTGCTACTGTAGTACATTGGGTAGCTGTAATAAGGGGTGCCATAATTAGGAGCACAAGGGTCATAGGTAAAAGACCAAGTAGTAGAAGTGGCGCTATAAACTGTAGTCTCACCAGTAGTAGCATTAGCTGCTCTAACTCGCCAATAATAGGTATCAGCTTGAGGTAAAGACCACTGATAAGCTGTAAGGGTAGTAGTAGCTAAAAGAGTGGTAGGAGTTGCGTTGGTATCACCATAAATTTCATAGTAAACAGCGTCAGCTGCTGGATTCCAAGTAAGAACTACTGGAGATGCTGGTACAGTTGACTGATCTTCTGGTGATTTCAAAATTGGAGTATCGGGCGGAGCTAAGCCATTAAAAGTCCAGGTATATCTTACATAAGACGTGGTTACTGAAATAATTACTTTTCCTGCTCCCCCTCCTATTGCGTGGGAGTGGATAGAAAAACAAGAAGAACTAGCAGCGGGACCAAAACCATCATTCGCTGTTAAAGAACAAGTGTTGTTGCTTGAGTTTGTGGCACAATCCCATTGGGTATCATATTGACCAGCATCTAAACCGGCAGGAACAGCAGCTATATCATCGGTAAAGGAAGCTGAACTTGGATCACTACAATTACTATTTGCACTATTTGCTATTTCAATGTACGAGTCCCCATAGGAACTGGTATTACCAGCAATACCTGTATGACTAAAAGACCTTAAAACTTCAATCCTTGATAAATAACAACCACCTTGGGTTCCAGGACAATCATTCCAACCGGTCCAATTATAATATTCATCCCCACCTGCATCCTTTGTAGAAATTGCAGCCCAATCAACTTCCATTGTATAAGTTTTTGTGCCGGCATTGGCCTCAGGAACAGAAACAACCATCAGCAAAACTGAGCTAAAAAGCAAAGCTCCAAAGAGTGTTAATATAAACCATTTAAATTTTATCTTTCCTTCTGACATATTAGATTTCTTTCTGAGTTAAAAATTTCTTAATATCCGAGATTACTTCTTCAGAATCAGAGGTAAAAATAGCTTTAGCGCCAGAAAACTCCAATCTAACATTATCGTCGGTTACAGGTTCTACTTCATCTGCGTAACCTTTCATTTGGTCTTGATTAAATAAAAATAAGTGTAGTAAATCATCAGAAGAATTAATCCAAATTGCTTTTAAATACTCGCTTTTAATTTTTGAAGGAAGTTTATCGAAATTTTCTTTGAGTTCTTTCACATTTAAAGGTTTTTTTGATCCTAAAAGGATGATTTGGGTGGTAGAAAATTTAACTGGTAAGTTTTCATCTTCTTCAGTATTGGCGAAAGCTACGACATAAGGAAATACTGAATTAAAAGTTTTATAGAGGCTTTTAAAATCTTCAACATTCATTTCATAAATAGGCGCCCACTGAACATAGACCCCATCTTTGGTTAAATGATCTTTAGCTAATTCCATAAATTCCTTTGAAAATAAAAAAACCGAAAAAGATTGCCAAGTAGAAACTGGTTCAGAAATCAAAATGTCGTATTTCTCTTTACTCTTTAATAAGTAATTTCTCCCGTCAGCTATCATCAATTTATGATTAGGATTTTTTAAGACATCTAAGTTCACGGCATTAAAATACTCTGCTGCTTTTAAAATTGATGGTTCAATTTCTACTGTGGTAGTTTTTGAAAATTGGGAAAGATGTCCAGCGGTTGTACCTGTACCTAGGCCAATAATTAAATTTTTTTTACTTTCAGGTCTAAATAATATTGGTAGATAAGCTAAAAGAAGATTAACCCTCATATCAGAAAAAGCAGTGCTCCCCTGCCCCTTACCATTAATCAATAAAGATTTTGCTCCTACTAAAGGGTCTTTAATAACGGCCACGGTGGCGTGGAGGCTTTCCTTGTAATAAAGAAATTCAGTTTTTTTAAGCAGTTCTTTTGGATATTGACTTCGGTAGAATCCTCCAGAATAAAGCTTTTGAATGTTATAATTTCCAAAATAAGCAAAGAAGAAAAATATAATTAAAGAAATTGGAATTATTTTTTTAAAAAATTCTTTTGAAACAATAGAAAGAATTGAAAAAGCAATTATAATGTTAATTAAACCAGCAAAAATAATTGTTGATTTTATTCCTAAAATGGGAATCAAAACAAAGCCAGCCAAAAAACTACCCAAAATCGCACCCAAGTTATTGGCTGAATACACTTCCCCTATCCCCTTGCCAATTTTTTCTTTAGTATAAAACTTGGCTACCACGGGAAAGGTTGCTCCCATCAGAGCGGTAGGAATAATTAAAATAATAAAGATCGATAAAAATTGAGTAAATTCAAAAAGATAAAAATTTCGATAAAGAGGATAAATTACTCGATAAATATCTGGTATCAAGCTAAAAATAGTTAGCAACAAAACCCCATATAAACCAATTCCTAATTCTATTAAGGCATAAGTTTTTGGTAAATTGGAAAGTTTATCTACATATTTTGAAACTAAAAAAGAGCCCAAAGATAAACCTGCCATAAAAACAGCGAAAATAATTGAAACAGTATAGATAGTTGAACCAAAAACAAATTGAATAGGCCTCACCCAAACTACTTCATAAATCAAAGCTGCCATTCCGGAAAATATAAAAGCTATTAAAATTATTTTATTGAGGTTCATTTGAGTTTACGGCTTGCCAAGCCCAGGTATATTTTAAATAAATAAGATGGGTGGCAAAATTTACTGCACTATTATTTTTATTTTGGGCGAACAACTTTAATGAAAAACAATTGCCGCCTTCATTAAAACCATCTCTTTTTGAAAGTTTGCAGGTATTTAAATTAGTATTTTCTCCGCAAGTGTAATTTGTCCAGGATTGGCCACCCAAAAGAGTTGGGGAGTACGCTAAATATCTTTGGAATTCAGCTTGACTAGCATCGGCACAATTACTTTCTTTATTATTGGCAATTTGAATATAACCTGCTCCTTTTTCTGAAGAAATTGAAGAATCACCGGTATTAAGAAAAGTTGCTTTAGCTTCAATTCTTTTTAAATAACATCCTTCTAATCCTGGACAAGGATTTTTTGGTTTCCAATTAAAATATTTAGTTGCTGAACCTCCGGCAGTAGCTACAGCTCCAAAACCAACCATCTCTTCAAAAACTTCTTCTCCAGCTGTTTTAACTTTTTGCGATGTTTCTTTTTGAACTTCTAAATTTTGGGAAGAAGTGCAAGAAGAACAATTAGTTTTATTAGGGTTTATCATTCGTCCCTTAATAAAAAAATAAAACCCTCCACTTAGAATAAATAGAAATATTACTGAAATTATTAAAATTAAATATTTTTTATTTGTTTTCATCCCTCCAAAAAATAGACAAAAGAAAAGCAATAAACAAATTCAAAGAAGCAGCTAATATAGCAGTTTTACTAATCCCCAGCCAAGGTATCAGCAAGAATCCCGCAGATAAACTTCCTAGGACTCCCCCAAAAGAGTTAAAGGAATACAATCTTCCTATATCTTTTCCCATTTCAGGAATTTTAACATAAGCTCGGTTTACAGTGGGCCAAGTGGCTCCAAATAAAGTGGCGGGGATAATTAAGACCAGAAAAACTAAGAAAAACTGAAAAAACTGAAAGCCCGGCATTCCCATTAAAGAAAGATAAATTATAGGCAATATCTTAAACAAAGAAAGAATTATTAACCCATATAAACCAATACCTAACTCTAAAATGGCAAATAATAGCACCGGATTTTTAACCCTGTCTGCTAAATTCCTAAATAAATAAGCGCCCAGAACAAAACCTATCATAAAGGTGGTTAGCATAGTGGAAACAGCATAAACCGTTGAACCGAAAATTAATTGAAGTGGCCTTGTCCAAACCACTTCGTAAAGAAAAGCTGTCATGCCACTTAGAGTAAAAGCAAACAATAATAGAATTTGTTTTCTCTTTTTTGAATTTCTCTCTTGTTCCATTCTTATTACTTAAAAATATTTAAGATATTTATTTTTTCTTTCTTTTTACAAATATTACCCACCAAAATGCCCCCTTTCTCTATACACTCTCTTTCTTTTTGTTGATTAACCCAATTCTCAAATCCTGCATTTACTAAGTTAGAGGCAGTTTCTTTACTATCAATTCCGATTATTTTACAAAAAGACTCATCTTCGAAAGCACACTGACAGTAATGAATATCTACTGCTTTACCACAGTAATCTTTATTGATATCGTAGCTGGTAGTTAGAGGAATGACAGTTTCTTTTTGGGGAAACATAAAGTAAATTACTACTACAGCTACAATAATGATGAGTATTATTATTCCGATAATTATTTTTTGTTTCATAATTTTTTAAGAAAATTTATCTCTCGACCTTGAAAGCTATTTTTTCTTGTGTTGAACTCGCAGCAAAAATTAAATGTAATTCTCTTGCATTCTCATTAATATCTGTAAAGAAAATGTACCCTTCCTGAATTATTCTTGGATAAATTGTCATATTTTTTCCAAAATCTTTTAAGTTACGAACAAAAAATCTGACACCATAATCTGGTCTGTAAGTATTTCCTTGGTCATCCTTTAGACCAATGAGTAAGTCTTCTGTTTGGATTTGGGAAGGATTAAAAACTTTTATTTTAATAGCAAAATATCTTTTTATAATTCTTCTATTGTTTTGATCTAGTTCAGATGATAAATAAGATGATTCTTTTTTGTCTGAAGCAGTAATTTGTAAAGAAGCGAGAGTTGCTGTTTCCCCTAATTGGAAAATAGCAGAAGGTGAACCTTTAAAAAGAATGGACTCTTCAGTGATTATTGGTTTATTTTCTTGTTCACTCTTTTTTTCTTTAAAATATAACCACCAAATTATTCCGGAAATTATAATAACTAAAATTAAAATTGAACTTATCAAAACTGAAAATTTTGTTTTTTTTATTATAGGAAAAAATAATTTTTTAAAAGTCATATCTATTTAATTTTATCACAAAAAATCTTATCAAAAAAGCAATATTTAGTTGTGGATAACTTATTTTATTGTATTAAAC
>CAYRSR010000015.1:0-8464 GCA_964427275.1 uncultured Candidatus Saccharibacteria bacterium | reverse complement strand
TATAAACCCCTTCTGTCTCTCTGAGCATCTTATCTAAAGAAAACTCTTTCTTTACTTTTTCTTTTGCCTTCTCGCCCATCTTTTTAATTAAAGAAGGATTTTTTATCAATCGCTCTAAAGCATTTTTTATTCCTTCTTTGTCTCCCCTCTTTACCAAAATTCCACAGTTTTCATCTACTGCCTCTTTAATTCCACCTACATCTGAAACAATTACAGGTAAACCACAACTCATCGCTTCCAAAATTGAACGAGGGAAACCCTCCCAGTTTGAAATCAAAACAAAAATATCAAATTTTTTTAAAACCTCAAAAAGTTTATCACGAGGTATCTCTCCTAAAATTTTCACTTTTTCCTCTAACTCATTTTCTCTGATAAATTTTTCCAAGCTTTTTCTTTTAGAACCTTCCCCAATAAAAGAGAGCCGGGTTTTATCTTTTAACTCTGTAGATAAATCATTAAACGCTCTTAGCAATAACAAAGGGTCTTTTGGTTCAGCTAATCTTCCAATAAAAACTATCTTAATAATTCCTTTTTCTTTTGTCTCTTCATAAATTCTTGTTCTAACATTCTCACTATTCTGTAGTATCTCAACCCCATTGTGAATGACTACTATCTTTTCTAAAGAAGTAATTTTATATCTTAAAGCTAAATCTTTATCAAAATCTGAAACGCAAATTATTTTTGAACAAAATTTTCCAGCAATCTTTTCAAGTAAAATCGTTAAACATTTTCTCAAAAAAGGAGTGCCTTCAGTAAAAGCCCAACCGTGAGCGGTAAAAATAGTTGGGATTTTATTTTTAATTGCCAAACGACCCAAAAATCCAGCCTTTGTGCTATGACAGGAAATTAAATCGGGTTTAAAATCTTCAACTGCCTTTTTAATTTCTCTTATTGCTTTGAAATCTTGAATTAGATTTATAGAGTTTGATAAAAAATAATTAGGATAAAACTTAGCTCCCAATTTTTCAATCTTTTCTTGTAACCATCCGCCAGGAAAAGCCATCACTCCTACTTCATTTCCCTTTTTTTTCATAAATCTACTTAATTGCCAAATATGGGTCTGCGCACCTCCTATTTCGGACTTTGTAACCAAATAAAATATTCGCATTTTTTAAAGAATATACGTATAGTAAATAGTAAAATGAAAGAGAAAGTTGGATTTTTAGGTAAGTCTTTGTCTCATTTTACCACTATAGGCAGATATTTCAAAAGATTAATAACTCAGTGTTTTAATAGGGCTATATCTGATAGAGAAACTTTGCTAAAATAAACAGAAAAAAATACCAAAAAGGACTTTATCAAGCCTACCCATATTCTTGATTTTTCTTTTTAAAACCGATTAGAATTTAGGTTAGTAACACTTAAAAATGGAAAAATTAAAACAAAAAATTAAAGATTTTTTAATTTATACTCAAAGATACACCCACACCGATATGATTTATTTGGCAAAAGGTGGTTTTTGGCTGACTTTAGGCCAGATAATTTCAACCGGCGCTTCTTTTTTATTAGCAGTAGCCTTTGCTAATTTACTGGATCCTGTCACTTATGGAAATTACAAATATATTCTGTCTTTAGTTGGAATTTTAGGCATTTTCTCTCTTCCGGCAATGGGAACAGCAATTATTCAGGCTGTAGCCCGAGGCTTAGAAGGGTCTTTTTATACGGCTTTTAAAACCAAATTAAAATGGGGGTTATTGGGAAGTTTAACTGCTTTGGGATTAGCCAGCTATTATTTTTTAAGAGGAAATTATCTCTTATCTATTCCCTTACTTATTTCAGCCATCTTTTTACCCCTAATGGAGGCTTCTAGGGTCTGGGGTAGTTTTTTAGGGGGTAGAAAATTATTTAATATCCAGGTCAAATTTAATAGTCTAAACAGAATCCTTTCTGTCTCTATAATGATTACTACTCTCTTTCTAACCAAAAATCTTCTCTGGTTAATCGCAGTTTATTTTGTCTCAAATACTTTTTTAAATTTTTTCTTTTATTTAATTACTAAAGGGAAATTCCAACCAAACAAAAAAGAAGACCCCCAAACCCTCTCTTATGGAAAACATTTAAGCTTAATGGGGATAATTGGCACAATAGCTAATTATCTGGATAGAATTTTAATCTTCCATTACTTAGGAGCTGGTGAAGTAGCCATTTATTCTTTTGCTATTTATCCTCCTGAACAAATCAAAGGTTTTTTTAAAAATATCAGACCATTAGCTCTTCCAAAACTCTCTCAAAAATCAAAACAAGAAATAAAAAAAACTTTTTTTAAAAAAATAATTAAATTTTTTCTCGCTTTGCTTCCAATTACGGTAGCATATATTATAACCGCCCCTTTTCTTTATAAACTAATATTTCCTCAGTACTCACAAGCAGTACCCTACTCTCAAATTTTTGCCATTTCTTTAATCTTCACTCCAATTTTGCCAATCAGCGTTCTTGAATCTCAGATGGCAATAAAAGAGAAATACACTATCACTTTATTTTCTGGATTTTCAAGAATTTTTTTGATGTCCTCTCTGGTTTTGTTTTACGGAATTTGGGGTGTAATCATAGGGTGGGTTTTAGCCAGATTTCTTACTTTTCTTCTTGCGCTATGGTCTATCAAAAGACTTTAAATTATCCAAGAAAGGCCTATGCAAAAAGAAAGAAATAATTTCAAAATAGATTTTATTGGAATCGGAGCTGTAAAGTGCGCAACAACCTGGATTTCCAAATGTCTCGACGAACATCCTCAAATTTGTCTATCCAGAATAAAGGAAGTTCGTTTTTTTAATAATGTTAAAAAATATCGGAGAGGAATCGATTGGTATAAATCATATTTCAAAAATTGTCCTGATGATTCTATAAAAGGAGAATTTACGCCGGGTTATATGAATTTCAATCAAGTTGCAGAGAGAATCAAAAGACTTTTTCCGAATGCTAAACTAATCGTCTCTCTCAGAAATCCTATTGAAAGAGCTTACTCTGACTATTGGTATTCAAAAGTTAGAGGTTTTGAATTAAATGAGTTTAAGAAGGCAATTAAAGAAAATTCACGTTATGTAGAGTGGGGGTTCTATTACAAAAAACTAAAACCTTTTTTTGAATTATTTCCAAAAGAGAACATATTAGTTCTTATCTACGAAGATATTACTAAAAACCCCTTAAAGTTTATTCAAAAAATTTATCATTTTTTGGGGGTAGATAAAAATTTCATCCCTCCAAGTATAAATAAAAAAATTTGGACTACATCCGAGAATCAATTTCCTTTCGCTGGATTAAATAGAATAATAATAAGGTCTATTAAAATCTCAAAGAAAAATATTTTTCTAAAAAAAATCGCCCTTTTAGCAAGCTCATTAGGTCTCAAAAAGGTTTTAAGCCTTATGTATAGAATAGGGGGTATGGGAAGGAAAATGGAAGGAGTAAAATCACTCCCAAAACCTCCTATTGAAGAAAGCGTAAGAAAGTGCTTACAACAAATCTATAAAAATGATATCCGAAATCTAGAGAAACTCATCGGTAGAGATTTGAGTTTCTGGAAATAACTACGTTTATTTTATCAACTTAACAAATATCTTTCTTCTCGGTTTATTCCACCGGAAAAATAGATTTTATCCTTAACTTCCTTCTGATAAAATTTTTTCACCATCTCTTTAATTTCTTTTACAAAATAACGATATTTGTGGGGGTCTTTTTTAAAAAGTCTGATTTTGTCCAATCTCTATCTATTTTTAAATTTGCTACCTCGTCCTTTTTTAACGCTCAATAAATCTCATCAAAAATTTTTTGAGCCTTATCTAAAGTAAAATGTTCTACTAATGGGAGCAATTTATTTCATCAACACTCGAATCATCAAAGGCTAAATCTAAAAGCAGAAGCAATTATATCTGCTTCGCTATCGGGATCAATATTTATTCCAATAAATCCTCCTTTTTTTATTCTTGCCACAACCGATATCGAGATCTTTATCTTTTTATCTTTCAAGCCAACCATATTTAATTAAAAATAAATGTTATTTCTTAGCAAAAGCCCAGAGATATTTTGGGCTCGAAGAATCATAAAATACCTCATATATAGAGTACCCTATTTGAGAATCTTTTCTAGTTCTTTTTCTTTAAAAAAAAGCACCGTAAACGACATCATATTTTTTAACCTTTAAGAGAGGAATACTAAGAAATGGAATTCGTCTTATTTCAGACAAAGCTACAAAAAAGAATCAAAACCTCGATATCGCCAAGCGGCTAATCTTATAGGAAGATATCCGGGATAACCCCCTAACTTGCACCTTCATGTATCCTCCCGGCTTTAATACACAATGAACCTCTCTTAAATAATTAATAATGATTGATCTTTTAGGTATGTGCTGAAAAACAATGAAAGAAAAAAGCGAAGTCCCAATCATTACCAGGAAATTCTTTTAGCTCAATGCCACTACCTACAAAGATAAGTTAGTAATACTTTTGTTATTTTTCTTAGCAAGTTTAAGCCCGGAAGAATGCTAATAAAAATTCTTTAAAAATAGGAGTTAAGAAAGATTTGTTGAGTTTTTCATTTTAAAGTTTAAAAAGCTTCCCAAAATGAACCCCCGCACTTGAGCTTGTCTCCAAGTTTTTATAAATCTGAGATAAAACAATTAGAGCAATTAATAAATAGAGATCTCAGTTTTTGGAAGTAATACCTCATTTCAGTCAACAGAGACTTTTGTTTTCAGTTAGTATTTTTAGTTAAGTACCAGTATTCTTTTATCTTGGCAAATTTTTATTAATTCTCTAACTGAGTCCATTAAGATTTTTTACTACAAATTAAAATATTTAAGAAACAAAAATTCGGATAGGCAGCTATTTTGTTTAAAAAATTATACAACCAGAGAGTTCTGGCAGGAAAAAGAATGAGTAGATTGTACAAAACTGGATAAGTTGGGAAAAGTCCTTTTCTTTTTTTTATTTGGAAGCCGGCAGTTCTTAATAAATTAAGGTATTCTTTAATCGGTCTATCCCCGGGGTGTTTTTTGACATTGGCCGTCCGTTTAAGGGTTCCTTTTAACAAGAAGGAAATTCTAGAATAAAGATGAGCCAAATTGGGAATGGAAATTATCAATTTTCCTTCGTCTTTTAATATCCTTTTTATCTCTTCTAATGCTTTTTCTTGGTCTGAAAAAGATAAATGTTCGATAACGTCAAGAAGTAAAATTATATCGAATTCTTTTTCGGGAAACCCTGTTGCTAAAATATCTCCTCTTTTAACTAGATTAGAACAATAATTTAAGTCTATACCCTGAACGTTTCTAAATCCCCGAGAGATAAGTTCCTCTAAAAAAACACCTTCTCCGCATCCCATGTCTAAAATTTTCGAGTCTCTTGGTTCTTTCTCTAGAGTGCTCAAAACAAATTTTTTCTTAGCTAAATAAGTAGGGTAATATGACCAGTGAGGGTCTAATTTTTTATGATATTCTCCTCTTTTTTTATATTCTCCATTTTTGAAGCCTCCTTTTTTAATCACCATATTTAGGGTTTAGCTAAAACATTAAAATTCTTTTCAGTAATTCTTTGACCAAACTTCCGTTTAATTTATATTAATTATATATACAACAACCAAAATCTTTGACAAATTTGTTCTTTTTAGACTATCTAAATAAGAATTCTCTAACTAAATTTTCATTTGATAATAAAAACATTGAAGCCAGAAGCTTGATTTTGGCTTTGATATTTCTCAGAAATTTTATCGAGAAATCTTACCAATAATATTAATGGAGAAAATTTATTTGAGTAAGGTAAGAGGTAAAAAATTGTTTCCAGATGTCCTCTGACTGGGCAGATCTCTATTTTTGAAAATTTTCTAAACAAATATTTTAGACCATCTTGAGTGAAACGATAGTAATCTTTGTATTTACTTTCGGAACCATGGTAGCAATATAAAAATGGGACATAGACAAAGCATTTACCTTTGGGTTTCAAAATACGATAAATTTCTTCTACCACTTTTTGAGGTTGTGGCACATGTTCCAAAAGTGACTTACAGATAACAGCATCCACTGAATTATTTTTCAAAGGTAATTTTTGAGCATCAGCTAAAATATCAGGTTTTGTTTTGGGGTCAGAATCTAAAGTTTTATATTGAGAATTAGCGAAATATTTTTTATATTTAGCTAATTCCTTACTGAATCTTCTCCCCCCTCCGATATCAATAATAATTTTTTCTTTAGCGATTTCTTTTATTTTCTCATCAAAAAATTTTTCCCATTTAGTCATAATTTTGAGTAATAAATTCTAAAATTTTTTCTGCTCTTTTTTGCCAGGTATATTGTTGAACATCTTGAAAAGCCTGCTGGCTGATTTTATCAGCCAATTGCTTGTTTTTCAATATTTTCAAAATTCCTTTAGCTAAAGCTTCTGGATTATCTGGCTCAACTAAAACAGCGTTTTTTTCATTCAAAATCTCTCTGATCGATGGTAAATCAGAAGCAACAATTGGTCTTTTTGAGGCCATATATTCAAACATTTTCATTGGTGAAGTCCAATGTTTTGAAATCTCTTCTTTGCTAGAGTTTGGTAAAACTAAGCAATCTGCAGCTTTTAACCAATAAGGAATTTCTGAATGTGGACGATGACCAATAACTTGAATTTTGAATTTTGAATTTTGAATTTTGAATTTCTCAATGTCTTTGGTAGTTCCTCCGACAAAATAAACTTCGCAACTTACTGGTAAAAACTCTGAAGCTTTAGCCAAAATATCAGCACCCTTCCACTTATATAAATGACCAGTATAAAGAATAATTTTTTTCTCTAAAGGTAAATTTAATTTCTTTCGGCATTCTTCTTTTGTTTCTTTTATATCAAATTTCTCTAAATCAACAGCATCGGGAGCAATTAAAATTTTATCTTTAGCTATTCCCTTTTTGACAAAAAAATTTTTTAAATTGTGAGTAATAACAATTATTCCTTTTATTCTTTTTAAAAACAATCTATATAAAAAGAAATGTTTTGGTACTCCATGAGCTTCATAAACTATATTCTTTTTTAAAAAAGAGAAAGGAAGGAAAAACCTATCTCTGGTATAAAAAATATCTCCTTTTTTAAAGAATAAATAAAACAACAGAAAAAAGAAAAATGTAATGCTTTCTATTAAGAATCCGAGATGACCAATATATTTATCCAAAGGAATTAAATCTAAACAAGGCAATCTTTTGATTTTGAAGCTTTTTTCAATCCCATAATACTCAAAAGGGTCTTTTTTTATCCAATTAAATCTTCTTGGAATCACTAACTCAACTTCTATTTTAGAAGCAGATAAACGCTGATTTTGCCCTTCGGGATACGCCGATTGACGCTGATAATTTTCTGTGTGTATCTGCGTATTCGGCGAAGGCGACTCCATCTGCACGTATCCGCGTTTCCTTGCTTTATCGTAAACCCTACGCTTAATCTCTAATTTTCTGCCGAAGTTTATCAATAATCCTAATCGATATTTCGAACCTTTCAAATATAACCAAAATTGTTTTTCATCTTCTTTTGTTAAAAATGGTTTTCGCTTTAATTCAATTAAAACCTTATCATTAACAATCATATCTGGTTGATAAACTCCAACTTTTTTGCCTTCGTAGAAAATCGGTATCTGTTTCTGGTCCTCCACTCGAAGTCCTTGATTTAGAAGTTCTTCTATAAGGGAACGTTCAATTACCTTCTCTTTAAATGCCCCGCGAAATTGCTTCCAAATTTTAAAACAAGCCCCTCTTATTTTATAAGTAATCTCGGGATATAAAAATTCATCCTCTTCTGCGTGTATCTGAGTATCTTGCGAAGCAAGATTATTCTGCGTGTATCTGCTTCCATAAGAAGCAAAGACTTCGCACATCTTCATTATCTGAATTCCATGAGCTTTTTCGGTTGGTATTCTAATATTGGCGACATAAACGAGTTTCATAACTTTTTAGCTTTTATAACAAAGTTTAAGGCGAAAATCGAAGGAATTTTTTCTGCTAAAAATTGCATAATATTTTTCAAAATAGGCCAACGACAAAAGAAACTATTCACTTCTATCTTTTCAATTTTCAACTCCGCCTCTTTAAGAAGATTTTTTAAAACCGACCAATTCATCCAATAAACATGGCCTCTTTTTGGTTTACTGCTTGGTGGTATTTTACCAAGCAACATTGCTAATCTTTCAGGAAGTGAATTAAAATTTGGCACTGATAAAACAATATAATTTTTTGTAACTCTGCGAGCTTCTTTTAAAAGAAATAAGGGGTTATAAAGATGTTCCAAAACATCAAGCATTACTACTGTTTCAAAAGAATCATTAGGAAAAGGAAGCTTTTGGGAACTAAAATCAAATTGTTCAACTTTCAATCCTTTTTCTCTTGCTTTTCTTACTGCTTCATCTGAAATATCTAAACCTTGACCTAAAATTCCTCTTTGCTCAAGTTCTTTCAAGAAAAAGCCATCTCCACATCCCAAGTCCAAAACTGGACCTTTGTTTATTAATTTCA
>CAYRSR010000014.1:0-10346 GCA_964427275.1 uncultured Candidatus Saccharibacteria bacterium | reverse complement strand
ACTCCATAGAATTATTTGGAGAGCCATTATCTACAACAATAACCTGATAATTTGGGTAATCATTTCTTAATACACTCTCCAAACACTCAATTGTGTCCTGCCAGTTGGTATAATTGAGGATGATTATTGCAACTTTTGGATAGGTCATACGTATTTTCTAAAAACTTCTTCCAATTGAGCTGTAGCTTTATCCCAAGTAAATTGTTTGATGTAATTTTTTCCATTTTCGGCTATTTCTTCTCGTTTTTTCTCATCCTCTATTAGTTCAATGATATTTTGAGCTAACCCTTTAACATCTTTCGGTTCAGAAACCAACGCAGTTTTCCCAGGAATTGTATAATCTGGTACTGCGCCAACATTAGTTGTTACTACAGCACATTTGCAAGCCATTGCCTCCAATGGAGGCATACCAAAACCTTCAGTCCAACTTGGAAAAACAAAAATGTCGCAAGAATTGTAAATTTTTCTTAATTGAGAATTGGAAGGTCTTTTATAATACTCACAATAAGAAGGAACGTCTTTTCTCGGTTGGGGACCAAACATAACAAGCTGAATATTGGGAAATTTTTCTCGAGTTATTTCAAAAGCTTTAATCCCATCTTGAGAACCTTTCCATTTTTCTCTCCTGAAAGGAATTAAAATTCTAACCTTATCACTCTTCTTTTTTCTCTCTTCGGGGTAAAAATGGTTTCGGTCCGGAGCATGAGGAATTAAAGCTGATATTTTTACAGCAAATTTTTCTTCAAGTAAATTTTTTAGCCAACTTGAATGAACAATAATGTGTAAACCCAACATATAACTGTTATCAACTTTCTTTTCTGGACCTCCCCAAGTTTCATAATGTTGGACAAGATAAAATTTCTTACCTTTATTTTCTCCATATCTACTTACATAATAAGCAGTCTCCCACCATGTAGCTACAATTATATCTGAATCAGGTATATACCGCTCAGCAAGAAAAGGAACTCTCACTAATCTTGCTTTAAGATCAAACCAATCTACATGAACCCCTCGAATAAAATTTCCAATCGTTCCCTTAACTCTATCTCTCCATCTTTTCATATCGTACCCTTTTGGGCCTGAGCATAAAGGAACCAAAGGGTAAATTACAGAAACATTATGACCACGACTTTTTAGATGATTAGCAAATTCAAATACTGCTTTTGCCCCACCTGAAATTCCTACACCTGGTAATACAAAAGTTATTCTCATAAAAACAATTTCTTAATCAAAACCAAAGGATGTCTTAAATAAAAAAAGAGAGTTTGATAATAAGAACTCCTAACACTCCATCCAAATCCCCAAGTATTTAAACACCCCTGGCAATTTTTGACACTTTTTCTAACTTTTTTGGCTTCTGGACTGTTCCAAAATTCACTCAGAGAAGATTCTCTCAGATTACCAACTTTTAAATCCCAAAGGTTCAAACAAGGAACAACATCCCCATTACATTTGACAACATAAAAAGTATGCATTGCAAAACAAGGAAATTTTATCGGCTTTCCCTTTAAAGATTTGAGCCATTTTTCTTGTAAAAGCGAAGTAGGTTGTGACTTGACAATTTCAGTAATTTTTTCTTTCATCTTGGTTTTATCTTCTTCACTATAATTTCTATAAAACGAAGAGGTATTATACCAAGCTTCTACAAAATCTATATTTAATTTGTTAGCGTATTTTCTAACATCGTAAATTGAATTTACAGTAAGATCAGAAACTACTATCCCCGCAGCAACATTTAATTTATCTTTATGTTTATCTCTTAATTCAACTAATTTATGAAGTAACCAGTCTGCCTTCTCAAAATTACCTTTAACTCCTCTTATTTTATCGTGATCCTCTCCAATACCATCAAGGGAAACACCAACGTCAAAATTGATATTATTCTTCATCGCAGTGTTAACTATATCTATAACTCGTTCTGGCAATAAAGCATTGGTGCTTAATTGAAGCGTGGCTTTAGGTAAAGCTTTATGTAATCTTAGTAATATCTCTTCTAAATCATTTCTTACTGTTGGTTCACCACCAGTACATAAAACATATTCAACATCTTTAAAAAGTTTATCACTAAAGATCTTTTCTATCTCCTCGGGTGTTAGGGGGTCTTCAGTTGGTTTTTGACGCCAAATATTGCAATGGATACATCTTGAATTGCATCTATCGGTAACCATAAAAACTATCCATTTTGGCCTAAGAGGGACATCTAAAGCTCTAAAAATCAAATTCCTTGGTGTAAAAATTAAATTGTGGAGATTCCGACCAATTTTTTTAGCTATTTTTAACATTTAATAAATTTATTTTTATTATAATAATTTATATTATTTATTTTTGTCGTTTAAATCTTTAAAAAAATTGAAAAGCTAATGCAAGAATATTATATGGTTCATAAATATCCAACCCAACCCTGTAACTACCTTTTTTATTTCTTTAAGAGGGGATGACCGACCACAACCTATATCAAGTATAGTCCAATCATCTTGAAGTTCTTTAGCAATTAAAGCGGTAAGTCGATATGCCCCTAATAACTTAAAATATATTTTCCTAACTAAAACTCTAAACTCCAACATATTTTTATTCTCTCAGTAATAAAACTTTCATTATAGCTAAATCTTCTTTATCCAGTCCCTTAATGAGAAAAATTATAACAAAATATATCAGTGCTGAGAAGATTATTAATGAAAAAAAATTAATGTTTTTAAAGCAAACAATAAATATCCCCATCATTAAACTTGAAATAACTACTTTCAGAGCTGGATTTAGAATTTTTGAAATCGGTATTTTATATCCAATTCTTAAGGTTGCACCCATAACTCCTAAAAGAACTAAAAATAGCGACACCATGGTTGCGATACCTGCTCCAATATAACTGTATTTTGGTATCAATATTAAATTTAGTAATATATTAAATATTGCTGAAGCTCCTACTATTTTTGCTAATGCCAATTGTTTGTTTACAGAGTTAAGTAAAGCGGAAAAAGGTGTGCCCATAAATATTAATACCGCAGACCAAATTAATATTTGGAAAGCAATTATTGATGGTTGATATTCATTGCCCAAAATCAATAAAATAATCTTATCAGCAAGTAATGTTCCACCAATTCCAATAGGAATACCTATGATTATCAGATATTTGAAACTTTTTTCATAAATAAATTTAAGAGAGTCTTTTGAAGATATATAAAAACGAGACATTGCCGGGAAAATAGCCACATCAAATGCCGAAGGGATAAGTAGTAAAACAAAAAAAATTCTATAAGCAGCATTATACCAACCAACTACAGCATCTCCCTGTATTATTGAGAGCATTACTGTGTCTATCCAGTGTAATAGAGTTCCGAAGATTCCGATTAGACCGAAAGGCAAAGCTTCCCTTAAGGTTGGTTTCCAAAAATTTAAATCTATTTTTATCCTCGGTTTGGCGAATTTCCATCCAGAAATAATAAGATTATATACTAAAGTAATTCCGCTAGATAGAGAATAAAAAAAAGCAAAAGCTAAGATAGTTAAACCATTGCTTATAGCAAATAAGGCACCCCCTAAAAGTAAAACACTATTTAAAATCTTTCCAAAAGACTCAAATTCCATTCTTTCATAAGCCTGGAAAATAGCATAAAACATTTGGGAAAAGGAAGTAAAAACAATAGATAAGCCAATTAAATAAACAATCTTTATTGTCTCTTCTGGATAGCCAACGAGATTTACAAACAAAATTAATCCTATCAGTGAAGTTATGATCAAAATTATTTTCATTCCAGTAATATTCCCAAGATATTTTTTAGTCAAGGATTTATCTCGAGCTACTTCTCTGGTAGTTATTTGCCTTAGTCCTAAATCGCTAAAAATCCCAAATATGGCGGTTAAGGCAAGAGCAAAAGATAAAATTCCAAAATCTTTTGCCCCTAAGTAGCGAGCTACATAGACAAAAAAGAAAAAGTTTAAGATGTAACTTAGAATTTGGGCAATAAAAAATACGCCGGTATTTTTGGCAATTCTTTGAACAAAATTCATAATTTTATTTTTTAGATATCTTTTTAATTATTTCCGTGGCTTCTAAAAGATTTGAGGCGACATAGTCAGGGCACACCACTTTTTTCTTTAATTTTGGAAAGAGACAATCCTTCTGGTTACTAATCAGAATCGTCTTACAACCTACTTTTTTTCCTACTTGAATGTCAATTAGGCTATCTCCAATTGTATATGATTGTAAAAGATCTATTTTAAAATCTTTTGCTGCTTGTAAGATCATTCCTGGTTTTGGCTTTCGACAATTGCAATTATCTTCAATATTATGAGGGCAAAAATAAATACCATCAATTCTAGCCTTTTTTTCTGGAGAGCTTTTTTCATTCTAATATGAATATCTTCAACATCCTCCTTGGTCATTATCCCTCTGCCTACCCCCCTCTGATTAGAAATTATGATTACTAAAAAATTTTTATTTAATTCTTGAATAGCTTCAGCTACCTTAGGAAGAAATCTAAATTCTTTCCATTTTTTTATGTAATCGTGCTCGGGAGGTTTTATATTAATTACTCCATCTCGATCAAGAAAGATAGCCTTGTTTTTATTAATTTTCATCTTTAATAACTTCTTCAAAATAAGTAGTAATTAGATGACAAATTGCATCATGGGCACTTTCAACAATAGCATACTTAAAAGAAGGAATATGAATTTTGGCATCGGCTAAAGGTAAAAGCTTTCCTCCATCAAAGCCGACTAAACCAATTACTGGTAAATGAATATTCTTAGCTGTCTCAACCGCTTTAATAATATTGGCAGAATTACCACTGGAACTTATTGCCACTAGAGCATCCTTTTCTTGAGCAAAATTCTTTAATTGTTCAGAAAAAATTGATTCAAATCCGACATCGTTTGCCCAGGCAGTTAAAACAGGAATATTATCAGATAAAGCAATAGCCTGAAATCTCTTTGCTTTTTTGTCTCCTTTGTGGCCTAAGACAGTTTTATTTAAATCATTGGCGAAATGAGAAGCAATAGCTGCCGACCCTCCATTGCCAATTAAATAAATCCGACCACCATCTTCATAAGCAGAATGCAGAATTTTAATAGTCTTGGCAATTTCTTTCCAAGATACTTTATTGATTTGACTTCCTAATTCTTGAAAAAATTTTTTGATATATTCTTCCATAATTCTAACTTTTAAAAACAATCTTACTGCCAGATTCAGAAAAGCGGAAAGGAATAAGTTGATATCTATTTAAGGCTGTTTTGATTTTCAAATGATTCCCTGGCGGGGCCATCACTAAGAGAAATCCACCGCCACCTGCACCCAAAATTTTTCCTCCCCAAGCTCCAGATTTAAGTGCTGACTCATACATCTCATCAATCTGCGGATTGGATATTCCTGAAGCCAATTCTTTTTTCATCAACCATCCTTGGTGTAACAATTCCCCCATTTTCTTAAAATCTCCCCTCTCTAAAGCAGTCCTAAAAACTGGCACCATATTTGATATTTCTTTTAAAAATTCAAATTTTTTCTCAATATTCTGTTTTTGCTCGGCTAAAATTGGATTAGCCAATCTTTCCAAGCCGGTAAAAAATAAAAGCAAGTGGTTCTGAAAATCTTCTTTTAATTTAGGAGTCAAATAAATTGGTTCTACTTCAATTTTTCCATCGCAATTAAAAGTTATTTGATTTAAGCCTCCAAAAGCAACAGCATACTGATCTTGTTTTCCAATTGGAGATTTGGCTTTATTAATTTCAATCTGACAAGCTTTTTCAGCTAAAACATCTGCTGATATATATTTTCCTAAAAAGGCATAAAGGGCATTTAATAATCCAACTGTAAAACTACTTGAAGACCCTAAGCCAGTTCCTAATTTTTTTGCTGGAAGGTCAGCAAGAGAAACTATATCAATACCCCTCTCAATTCCTACTTCTTCTAAAGCGCCTTTCACTAAAGGGTGCTTTACTTCATCGCGATGGTCAACCAATTCGGTTTCAGAATAACTAACTTTAATTGTCCCTTCAAATCTGGGATTTACTCCAATATAAAAATATTTATTAATGGTTGTGCTTAAAACTCGGCCAGGATATTTACGGTAGAAATCCTCAAAATCGGTTCCACCACCAACAAAACTCATTCTTAATGGAGTTTGTGAGATAATCATATAATCTGATTAATTTCTCTTAACTGCTCAAATGTCCCAATATCATAAAATCTTTGATTGGTAAGATAAGCAGTTAATTGTTTTCTTTGAATTAAAATCGGCCAAACCTCCTCTTCAAGAGAAACTACCTTGCCTGGTTGGATCATCTCAAGAATATCTTTTTTAAACACTTGAACCCCAGCATCAACACAGGTAGCTTCTCCTTCATTTTTTTTATCGTAATTTATCACCTCTTTTTTATCATTTAAAGTAATATTATTTTGAACAATTTTTGGTTGATTCTTAAATACTACAATCATTCCTAATTTGTTTTGATTATGAAAGTCGGTAATTAGGTCTTGATAGTTTATATCCAGAAAAGTATCGCCGTTTAAAACTAAAAATTCGTTTTCTAAGAGATTTTCAGCATTTTTTAAAGCTCCACCAGTTCCTAAAAGCTCTTTTTCAAAAGAGTAGAGAATTCGCATTCCTATTTTCTCTCCATTCTGAAAATAGTCTTTTATTTTCTCTCCTAAGTAACCTGCACAAATAATAATGTTTTTTAAATTGTTATTTTTTAATAATTCCAAAATATATTCCAAAAACGGCTTTCCTTTAATAGAAACCATAGCTTTCGGAATTTTATAAGTTAAAGGTCTTAATCTAGTGCCTAATCCACCAGCTAAAATAACTACTTGCATAGTTTTTATTAACTTTATTTATTTCCCTTTCACCATCCAAACGTCACCAAAAGAATCAGGAGAAATTCTAACCTCATCAGGATTTTCTTCGTTGTAAACTTCAGAGGCAATGGAAATCATAATTATGAATTATCTCAAAAAGATATCCTCTGTCGTCAAAATTTACTTGAAGAGGAACAATCTCCAATCCATCTATTTTCGTTTTCTGTTTCTCTGCCATAATTTTAAACTTTTAATTTTTTAATTTTTTTTATTTAATGTGACTTTTTTCTTTTAAATATTTTTTTAAAGCGTCTTGCCAGTGACTCATTTTATCCAAACCTATTTCCTTCAAATGCTTATTTTCTAAAACCGAATATTTGGGCCTTTTTGCTATCATCGGAAATTCATCTGAAGAAACCGGCTTTAAATTAACTTTTGTATCAGTAAATTCAAAAATCTCTTTAGCAAATTCATACCAAGAACAGAAGCCTTTATTAGTGATATGGAATATACCATAATATTCTGTATTTATAAGTTGAAGTATTTTCTCTGCTAAATCTTTAGTATAAGTAGGAGAAAAAATCTGGTCATTTACTACTTTTAATTCGCTTTTTTCTCTGGCAAGCTTAATAATGGTTTCTACAAAATTCCCACCTTTCCCACTTGCTCCAGCGACGCCAAAAAGTCCTGAAGTACGGATAATAAAATGTTTCAAGCAAAATTCTTTAACAAAATTTTCTCCCACAAGTTTAGATCTTCCGTAAACATTAAGAGGGGAGGGGGTATCAAACTCATTATAAGGAATGTTACGACCTCTTTCTCCTCCAAACACATAATCTGTGCTTATATAAACTAACTTTGCTCCTATTTTTTGAGCAATTACTGCTACATTGCGAGCTCCTAAAGCATTTACTTTAAAAGCTTTTTCAGGATTTTCTTCACATTCATCTACTTTATGAAAGGCAGCGGTATTAATTATCACATCAACCCTATATTTCTGAAAAGTCCTCTCCACTGAGTTTATATCGGTAACCTCAATATCTGAATGAGTAAGTGGCACGACTTCTTTTGATTTTAATTTTTGACAAAGATCTGTTCCTAATTGACCTGTAGCACCAATAACAGCTATTCTTACCATACCTTCCCTTCTTTGCATAATTTTGCCCACCATTTAATTACCCAATGATTATCCTGTGGTCTTAATTTTCTACTTTTCAAAGCTTCTTGAATTTCTCTTACTCCATCTTCAGGAGTATATTTTGGCCTAAATTTTAAAATATCAGAAATCTTATCAAAATTCACTACATAAGACCTCTCATCTGGATCACCATAGAACTCAAATTTGCAATTTTTGAATATCTTCCTCGTTAACTCAGCAACTTCATAAACACTGAAATTCTGAGTATTACTACCTACATTATAAACTTCACCCTTAACTTTTTCCTCTTCTGCATTTATTACTTTCAATATCGCATCGGCAACATCCTTCGTATGAACAATGGGTCTTTTCTGCTGGCCATCGCCTAAAATCATTATTTTATCCGTCTGAAAAGCAGACAAAACCATTCCGTTAAGAAGCAAATCAAATCTCATCTTAGGAGAATATCCATAAAGAGTAGCAAATCTCAAAACCGTAACGCTAAATTTATCATCGGTAAGTTTCAATACATTTTCCTCAACTATAGATTTTGTCTTCGCATATCTATCTAAGGGATTTAATTTAGATTCTTCATTCACAACATTTCTTTGAACCCCATAAACACTACAGGTAGAGGCAAAAATATATCTCTTTACACCCTTCAATTTACTTAGAGTAGCTACTCTGACAGGAGCTAAGCAATTAATGTCATAATACAAAGCAATATCGATTAAGCCCTGAGGGTCAGGTTGTCCTATTGCTGACAAATCTACTACTACTAAAACATCGCTCAAAATAGCTGGATTTAATTTTCTTGTATCTATTCTTATTACTTCTAAATTAGAATCACCCTTTACATCTCTTAAAGAATCTATTTCAAAATAAAAATTATCCAATGCTTTTACTTTATAACCTTTCTCAAGAAGTAAAGGAACTAAAATTGAGCCCAAAAAACCTGCTGCACCAGTGACTAAAATCTTCATCTTTCACCTCCTCAATTCATCATAATAAAATCTAATATCAGCTTTGCTTAAAGTAGGCCATTTCTTATCCTTTTCTGATAATATCGGCTCTCTAATTGGCCATTCTATATTTAACGTTTCATCATTCCAGAAAACTCCTGCTTCTGATTCAGGTGAGTAAAGATTAGTAACTTTATAAATTACCTCAGCAACCTCTGAAAGAACGCAAAAGCCATGAGCAAAACCAACAGGAATATATAACGCTTTTTTATTCTCTTCAGATAAAATCTCAGCTACCCATTTTCCATATGTTGGTGAACCTTTTCTTATATCAACAGCGACATCAAAAATTTCGCCCTTTACTACTCTTACTAATTTTCCTTGTGCAAAAGGTGGATGTTGATAATGTAAGCCTCTCAGAATCCCTTTAAAAGAAAAAGAATGATTCTCTTGAACAAAATTCTCTTTTATACCAAAATTGGCAAAATCGGTTATTTTATAAGTCTCCATAAAAAAGCCTCTTTTGTCCTTAAACACTTTTGGCTCAATCAAAATAACCTCTGGAATTTTAAGCTTTTTAAATTCAAATGGCATCTCTCACCTCCATTTCTATAATTCTTTCTAACTAAGTTAACAAAATTTTGTAAACTTACGCGCAACACTCATCTGCATTTCCTTATATAAGAAAATCACTCTTCATCAGCAATCTTTTTTAAATAATCTCCATAATTAGTGGATGTATTTTCTGCTAATTTTAAAAGTTGTTCTTTATCGATATATCCTAATCTGTAAGCTATTTCTTCAATGCAACCTATCTTTAATCCCTGTCTTTCCTCAATCGTCTTTATAAACATACCTGCCTCAATTAAAGAATCATAAGTTCCTGTATCAAGCCAGGCAAAACCTCTTCCTAAAAGTTTAAGCTTTAATTTTCCTCTTTTTAAATACTCATTATTTACATCGGTAATCTCAAGTTCTCCTCTTTGAGAAGGTTTAAGAGATTTTGCAATTTTTATAACTTCATTATCATAAAAATATAAGCCTGTAACTACCCAGTTTGATTTCGGATTTTTAGGTTTTTCTTCAATAGAGATAACATTTAAGTTTTCATCAAACTCAATTACTCCATATCGATGAGGATTCTTTACATAATATCCAAAAATCATTGCTCCTTCTTTAAGATGAGAGGCTTCTTCTAAAAATTTTGTTAAATCATGTCCATAAAATATATTATCTCCTAAAATTAAAGCTACATTATCTTTTTCTATAAAATCTTCACCAATTATAAAGCTTTCTGCAATTCCTCGTGGTTCAGGTTGCTCAGCGTAAGAAATCTCTATTCCTAACTGATTTCCATCACCTAACAAATCTTTAAAACGGAGAATGTCGTGAGGAGTAGAAATAATTAAAATTTTTCTCAATCCTGCCAGCATAAGGACAGATAAAGGATAATAAA
>CAYRSR010000013.1:0-13741 GCA_964427275.1 uncultured Candidatus Saccharibacteria bacterium | reverse complement strand
TTGAATTTAAAGGAAAATCTTGCCTCTGCTTGTTTTGTAATATTCCTAACAATTTCAGTCAATTTTGACCTATTTTGGTCACAATTTGGTCACAAGCTTAATAACTTTTTTAACTTCTAGTTAGCGAAGAAAAAACTATTTAACAAGCTTTTGAAATGCATCAACCAAGCGGTCAAATTCCTCTTGAATCTTTCTTGGGTCATCTCCTGTTAACTTAATAGTTACCCCATATTCACAATGAATTTCTTTTCCTGGATATACATTCCTCATTTTCAATTTAATGATTTTACCACAGGCTGGGCAACAGAATTCAAAAGGAAGGTCTATTTTGTTAGGACCTTTGATTTTGAATTTGACCTCCCTATTTGTTTAAAATCGGCAAGCCTTTCTTAGTTAATCCATCTAAAAATAAATGGCTTCCGTATCCCAAAGCAAAAATCAGCCAAAAAATTTTCTTATTTGGGCTTATCCGAGCATCTTTAAGTTTTCTTCTTGCTATTTCTTCTATAATGCTTCCAACTATTAAGCTGTGAAAAATTGCTCGATGAATGGGATGGATAGCAGGTTCTAAACTATCAGGTAAAATAGCGAACAAAGCTGATCCTACCGAAGCTCCTAATAAACCATCTAAGCTTATTGGTTCTTTTCTAACCTTTTTCCAAATAAGATAACCAAAGGCACCCATTCCTGCACCGGCTAACAGATGGGTTTTAAAGTTCGCCATTTTAAACCTCCTTTATCCAAAAATATTGCATCTGGGACAACGCCAATTAGTTCCATCTGGACGATCAGGATGATTTTTGTTGTCCAATCTACCTTCAGGACCTCCAAAGTTATGCCAGAGTTCACATTCTTTCTCAAAAGCAGATTTCGGCGATAGGAAATAGTCAAACATAAATGATTCATATTTGCCCACATGAAAGTGAAGCCTGTTATTAATATCTGAATTTGACCGCCCAACATATTGAACATAAAAAGTTCCATTACTTATCCAGCCAAGAATATAAGCTCCTGGTAAGGTTCTTGTGATGACTTCGTAAATCTTCTCATGGGTTAGGGGATAAGGTCCGATTAATCCGCTGTTTGGCATTTCCATTACCTCCTTATTGATATTATTTAATTTCTTCGATATAATTATACCGAGCAAAATTAATTTTTTGCCGTTAAAATTTAATTTTTTATTCATTGAACAAAAAGTTCAATGATTTCAATGGGTTATATGAAATTACGAGAGGAATTTGGAAAAATAATAGATAAAAATTTTGGTCCTCGGAAGGAAAAAATCAAAACTAGCTTGGCTTATAAAAAATGAGATGAAAAAAAATACTGATACCACTTTTTATGCATTAGAGAACCAAGATTGGGAGTTAATATCCTCTAAATTATTAAAATACACTAAAGCCAAGATAAACCAGATTCACTGGTACACAGGACACGGTGAAGCTCCGAAGGGAATCCAAGCAGAAGATATAGTACAAGAAGCAATTTATAAAGTTCTCAATGGAGAAAGAAGGTGGAATCCTCAACAGTATCCTGATTTATTAACGTTCTTAAAAAGTATTATTAGAAGCGAAATATCCCATTTGCTTAAATCTTGGGATCATCAGCATGTAATATCAACAGAAAAAATAGAGATGAAGATGGATAAAGAGAATTTAGCCGAAACACCAGAAGAAATTTTGATAAATGCCGAGAGAAAAAAACATCTACACCAATATAAAGAGAAATTATTTGAATTAGCTAAAGACGATGAAGAAGTCTTTTTCATTCTAGATTGTTATGAGAATGATATATGGAAACCAAGAGAGATAGCAAATAAGTTAGGAGTTCAAACAGATAAAGTTTATAATGCCCTAAAAAGATTGAAAAGGATGTTAAAAAAGATAGAAGAAAGTGAGGGCAGAGATGAATAATCTAAAAGAAAAAGATCCTACTATCAGGTTCTGGAATAATCTCTTTGAGTCCTTGGGCGAGTCTGAAGGTCAGACAAAAGAGGAAATTATTGAAGAGTTAAAAGAGGATGGAATTGATGTTGAGAGGGTTATTGCCAATGTAAAAAAGTTTATTCAAATGAAAAAAGATGAACAGCGCTTGGCTTGGCAGAAAAAGGCAAGAGAGGAGCGAGAAAAAAAATTAAAATTATTAAAAGATTTAAAATCTAATATAAATTCTGAAGAGAGAATTAAACAAATTCTAACTGAAAATACTTCACTTACAGAAAATCAAATAGCTATTTTTTATAAAAGATTTAAAACACTTTCTGAAAAAGATAAAGAATCTGTTATTGAGGATGAGTTATTGTTAGATTTACTAGAAACAATTGAAAAAGAAGAAAAATAAATAAAATGCCTTTAGCCAAAAAAGCAGCAAGAGAAATCTTAGAAAAGTTTTCAATTGAAAACCCTTCTGAAATTGCTGTTGAAGATATTTCTTATAATCTTGGTGCATTTGTTATTGATGGCGAATTAGAAGGAGCAGAAGCTAGACTTTTAAGGAAGGGTAAAAAAGCAATAATAAGAGTAAGTACCAAAATAAGAGAACCAGGGCAAAGAAGATTTGCGATTGGTCATGAGCTTGGTCATTTTATTCTTCATTCTGAGCAAAATTCTAAATCTTGCACTGGTAAAGATATGATTAACTGGGCTAGGGAGAATGATATTGAAACAGAGGCCAATGTTTTTTCAGCTGAATTGCTTATGCCTCAGAAATTTTTTGAACCTAAATGTGATGTCAAAGAAGTAGATTTTCATATAATTGAGAATCTAGCCAAAGAATTTCAAACTTCTTTAACCGCAACTGCTGTTAGGTTTGTTGAGTTCTGTCCAGAACAATGCGCTTTAATATTATCGGAAAATGGTAGCGTCCGATGGTATAAGAAGTCAAAAGATTTTCCCTTGTTGATTAAACCAGGAATGAAATTACATGAAGATAGCCTAGCTTATCAATACTTTTCAAGGGGAAAAATTCCCAATGAAGCACAGTATGTTCCAGTATATGCTTGGATTGATTCAAGAAATGTGCCCGAAGAAATTATTGAACATTCAAAGGCACTTGTAAGCTATGGATGCGTGCTTTCTTTATTATGGATCTCTATTTAAAAAAACAATTTGATCTCAAATTATCTTTTTAGTTTCTCCACAAATATGCTTTAGCTTGCCAGATATTCAGGCATTTACCTAAGTCAATTTTAATCAAAGTTGTATCTGCACCTTTAATCTGGTCAACCTTTTCCAAAACTTCGGCTATAAGGTCAATGGCTTGCTCAATTCCCTCTAAGCTATTTCCCATTTCAGGAATCACCTGCTCAAGTAAGCTTAAAGCTTCATCACGAGCATTTACATCATCTTTATCATAGAGATTAAGAGCAGCAAGTTCAGATTTAGCCCTTTCAAGTATCTGCCAATGGTCTTCTGTAATATTTAATATTATCGGATAGCTCAGATAGTCTCTATAACTTCCTTTCCATAAATAACGGATATAAGTTTCGGTTTTGTGCTCTCCAATCTCGGCAGGGAGACGAATTCGGAAACTTAAATCTATATGTTCATTCCAATCAAGCTTCCGATACCAGAAGATGTGATTATTTTCAATAGTAGCGCCATCAGATGCCCAAGTTGTTATTATACCCTCTCCAGGAATTTCTTCAAGCTGTAACTGGGCAGGAATGTTAACATTATCAATTACAAGACCAATATGAGCGACACTTAATGGAATTAAATAAAATTCTGCAGGACAAACATAATTAATGCTATCAATAGGGATTTGGTCAATCACTTTCTGGTCATCAACGACTACTGTTGTAGGATCAAATGCAAATACCATACTAATTCCTAAACCACAAGGATTAGCGGTAATAGCTGGAGAGGGGTCATTGGGCCAGCTAGTATAATAATAACCAAGAGTAGTAGCAGAAAGAGGCCTGATGTTTACTGAACTCATTTTGCCTACAATAGTAAATTCTCTAGATGGTCCTAAACTAGATTCTTCTAAACGAACAAGATGAATATCTGCAAAAGCTCTTCTTCTTAACCAATGCACACCTAACAGCTCTCTCACTTTAGGAAGCGCCTCAGGATGATTCTTAAATATAATCAGCCCATCTCCTGAAGTTACTTTACCAGCAAGTTCTCGGTTAATGTCTCTGGTCTTGCCCATATTAACCACCAAATAAACATTATATAAACCTGAACGCATCTCTTTTACAAAGGTAGTTTCATTTTCTGCAATGAAATATCTAATTCCGGCTTTGCTAAACACTTTCTCAATCCAATCTCCAACTGCAACTGGATCCATACTATGAGGCTTACCTTCTCGTAGCCAGACCAACACCCAAGGATGAGGAGCAAGAATACTCTTTGACACATCCAGCACTACTCGAACAATCGTAAAGCTGACCTGTGCTTGTGATTGATTGCCTGCTTTATCCCAAGCAAGAATTGAAAGCAAATAGTCTCCATCCTCACCAATGGGCGTTCCGCTCTGATAGGACTCGCCGTTTAAAGTAATTTCATAACCATCAAGATAAGTATCGGTGATAGTTATAATAGGAGTTACAGTCTTGCTATATAATTCACCATCAATCACTCCTTCAATGCTTATCTTTGGTGGAGTCTTATCCAAAACAAAATTCATCTTTAGTTGTGATTGATTTCCAGCTAGGTCAGTGGCAGTGCATACAAGATGGTATTCTGTTTCCTTGATAAGGATTATGTCTTTATCGATAGGATATAGTTTATTATTTATAAATAGATATTCTAAAAAAGCATCGCGATGGCCATCATTTATTTCAACCTTTAAAGTAATATCCTGATTACGATACTCGCCGTCATTAATGCCGATTATATTAATTTTTGGAGAAGTTAAATCAATAGTGACTTGTTTAGATATGGTTGCAGAATTACCTTCTAAACCTGTAGCTGAATCCACAACAACATATTCACCCTCTTGAGAAAGTGTGATGATTTCATTAAATGAATATTTTCCCACAAATTTGTTATTATAATAAATTTTAACAAATTCTTTACTTAAATCCCGATTAATCTCTGTAATTTTTGCGCTGAAATTTATTGACTGATTGGTAATTACACCATCAGAGAAGGTGATTTCAAGTTCAGGAGGTGTTTTATCTATAACAAAACTTATTTCTATCGGATCTGCTTCATTTCCAGCTAAATCTGTTGCTAATGCAATAAGTTGATACCTTCCCTCTTCTGTGAATGCTAACTGACTATCAAATGGATATGAATTGTCATTAATTTCTAATAACTCGCTAGATAAATCAAGATACTCATCTATTACAGTTGCTGTTAAAACTATATTCTCGTTATAATATGCACCATCTTCAACTCCACTAATTTGAATAACAGGTGAAGTTTTATCTATAACTACTTTGATTTGAAGTTTGGAAATATTACCAGCAAGGTCGTTGGCTTCATAATCTATGAAATATTCTGCCTCATCTATAAGGTGAATCTGCTCACCAAATTGATATTGAGCAACGGAGCCTCCCCAGCTAACATATATTTGTCCAATTGCAGTAGTCATATCAAGAACCGATGGAGCGAAAATAAGGTCAGTATTGTAATATCCTTCTTGAATACCAGGATCTATAGCTGGTGGAGTCTTATCCAGAACAATTTCAGCTTCTTCACTAGTCTCATTACCTGCTAAATCTCGAACATAACCAATAAGTAAATACCTCCCTTCTTCACTGATATTGATCTCTTCGCCAAAATCATATTCGCCTAATGTCTCTTTATTCTTTTTCAGAACAATAGAACTAACTTCTAGATTTTTTTCTTCTATCATCGGCACAAAAGTTAAATCATAATTATAATATCCAGAACCGATACCAAGATTAACTACTGGTGGGGATTTATCAATATAAAGCTTCCTTGTCAATTGGCAGTATTACTAGCTAAATCCTGTACTCGAGCAGAAACTGTATGTTCGCCCTCTCTACTAACTACATAGTAAGAATCAAAGCTTGCTATGGCGCCATCGATTATAAGAACCTCACTTTCATAATCACGATTATTGTCTATAACTGTAGCAAAAATCTCAACATCTTGGTTGTAATATCTGCCCGAAGTAAATCCTTCAATTTTTATTATCGGTGGGGTTTTAAAGCTCAAGAAGATAATCTTAGCAGGATTACCAGCTTTATCAATAGCTGATGCTAAAAGTAAATAATCATCTTCTTGAGTCAAAATTATCTCGGTATTAAAAGGATAAGTTTGATAGTTTATTATCAAAACTTCATTAGCAGATTCACGATAAAGTTCAATAATGTTAGCTTGGATAGTTAAATCATGATTATAATAACTTTCATTTTCTACTCCAACAATTTCAATAACAGGAGGAGTAAAATCTAATGTAAGTGTTCGATTTAATTGTGAATGATTACCGGCTAAGTCAATTGCTTGAACATTAATTTGATAAGTGCCTTCATTTTCTAAAATTAAGGCTTCATTTATAGAAGCTGTAGCAATTGTTTCGTCATTAAAAACTACATTTACATTTTCCTGAGATAAATCTCTATGTGGCTCAACTATTCCTGCAGAAAATGTGAATGTGTAGTTGAAATAAGAATCATCATCAAATGGAAGAGTTAAAATCGGGGGAGTTTGATCGATTACAAAATAAATATCTTTTTGAGCAATGTTCTTTGAGGTATCCCAAGCACTAACATAAAGTTGATATTCTGCTTCCTCAGAAACCGTGCTTCCACTTATAAATTTATTACCGTTAAGCAAAGTCAGCGAAGCTTCAAAATTGAAATCAAAAATTTCTACTTCAGGAATGACTGGGTAATTATAATAATTCCCATTCTTTATTCCTACAATGATAATTTCTGGAGGAATAGTATCAGCAACTTCAAAATCTCTAATTTTAAAGCTGGTTAATCCTTCTTTAACCAGTTCTGCTCTTAAATTATGAAAGCCAAGTTCCATCATTTCTTCTTTTGGTACCTCAAAAGAAACTACAGTATAACCATCAAAAACAAGTGAAGCACAATAGAAAAGTTTATCAGCCAAATATAGAGAGAATTCCCCAGAAAATTCCTTACTCCAGAGCCGCACTTCTGCTAAAATATCATCATAACCATACTCATAAACATATTTATCAGTGACAATTGAAGCTACTTCAAAATCTCCTACCTCAAAAGCTTTCTTGCTTAATGCCATAAACATTGTTCTATCAGAATCTCGATAAGGTTCATAAATAATATTATGAATACCTGTGTAAGTAGTCTCTAAAATTCCTTCAGCTTGGATTAAATTATTTCCCGGCTCTTAAGAAGCCTTCATAACTAAACAAAGAATGATATCTTCCAGAAGGATCCTCAACATAGGCATCTAAATAGCCATAAAAGCCTTGATTAACCCAAATGCCCACAGTAGATTTTATCTTTTCCCCTGGCCAATAAAGAATTTTATCTAAAGCACTATAATTGAACAACGCCCGATATAAGTCCACATCAAATGGATAAGTATAACTTTGATCATAAAAGGTGTAATAGATAAGTTTGGTGTCTGAAGATATATCTTCCGGAAGGGGAATAATAAAATATTCTTCAACATTAGCAGTTAAATTTAAAGTAAAATTAAAAGCATCATCTAAAGCACTAATCTTTACCAGACCATCTCGTTGGGCAACTACAGTTACCTGAACATTCTTGCCAGGTAAATATACTTGTTTATCAGTCCAGAGACTTATTTTAAAGCAATCCTCATAAACTCATTGAGTATTGATATAAATAGCTCTACCACTAAGAAATTCTACAGAATATGAAATCCTAGGAACTCCAAAACTTTCAATCGGAACTTGAAAATGTAACTCAACTGGCACATCAGATAAAACAAAATCTTGTTCTTCAAGATAAAGATTATAACTTACTACTGCTTTTAAAGGAATATCAACCATAGAGCCTGTGTTTTTAATAATAAAAGTGAAATCCATTACATCGCCTAAACAATACAGTTTTTTATCTTGAATTGCTTTTACCTCTATTTTAACCCCATACACATAAAATGCACTTAAACCCTCTAACTCCACAGTATCTTTACCATAAAGATGGTGATGTCCATAATATTCCCTCTCATCTATATCCTCAGGCACAGGAAAAAACAAAATTTAAATTTCTACTTTCCTCAGGTTCTAATTCTAAATGTTCTAAAAACTTATTCTCCAAAACCTTCAAAGAAAATTCTCCCTCACCAAGCTGATCCCCTTGATTAATTACAACATAATTTAAATTTCCTTCCTCTCCCGCACTAAACTCTTGATAAATAGGTAAAGTTAATAAAACTAAACAAGGTCCTATAACCTCAAAGTTGACGCTATCCTCTGATACTAATTCTCCCGCTGAATTATATACCTGAACATAAAGAGTATGAATACCTGGTTGTGCATAAGTAAGGTCTATTTCAAAATTCTCAGTAATAATCTGTGATACAGGAATGATTATTGAACGAGTCTGTGCCCAAAAATCAGTTTCTAAATGTAAATATCAGTTAAATTCAAGATAACCAAGATTAGCTAAATCTACCCTTACTGGTTGAATACCCCCATGTTTAGAAAGAAGTTGTAAATTCACTGCCAAGTTCTCTTCAGCTAGAACTTCAAACTCCCACGACACTAATTGAATTCCTCCTAACCAGCGTGCCTCTGCTTCTGCACGGTATTGCCCAGATTCTAGAAAAGCTCCTAGTGGGATATTAACGCTTCCTCCAGGAGAAAGTTCTGGACTAATTAGAAACCAATCTATTAATTCAGTAGCTCCATCTGTAATCTTCGACAATCTTAGTTCAGTTGGAAATTCAGCAGCAATTATACCGACATTAATTAAATTAGCAGTTAGTTCAACATAACCTGCTGGATATTGATGTTCGCCAGTTAAATTAAGTTCAGCTTCTGGAAGGATTACAGAAAAGCTGACTGTTTGTTCTTTACCACGAGTAGAATAAGTCAATACATAATTACTGGAACTAAGTTATAATTTAGTATCCCTTTTTTAAACTCTTCTGGTACCAAAGAGTAATCAATATTAAGTTCAGAAATCATAGCACCAGAAAGAGTTCTTAAAATAAATTCTGCTCGATTTGTTACCGGATAAATACCAGTATTAACAATCTGATAAGGAATTTCTACCAAACCTGGCAAATAGTAATCATTAGCCTGGACAGTCATAGAAACCGATATCCCATATTCAATCTCTAGCGAATCTATTTGATTACAGTCGCCGCTATAAATCGCATAAAAAAGTGTATCTTGTGAAATCCGCGTAGAAATAGGGATAACTTTCTTTTTATTCTCAGAAAGATATACCGGCATTGAAACTAAAGTTTTGCTTTGATCTGAAAGATCAAGAATTTCTATCTCGTCTACTTGAGCAAAAACAGTACCTAAAGCTCCTTGATCAAAAAGACTTATCTCTAAAATAACATTTCCCGAAATTCTGAAACATCTATTTCACATCTCCTCCAATCAAGATATCTAGTCCCATCTGGAAGTTCTTCTAATAATGAGGAGAGCTCATCTATCTGACAGCCAATCTGTTCTCCAAAATCACCAAATATCCGAACTTGGAAAACATCCATACTCTCTCTTCCCACTGATTCAATAGTTTGATATTTGCAATATAAAGTTAAATAATTAGAGTTAGCAGGAATTTCTATCTCTCGCCAAACAATTGTTTGTGACTGAGGATAAGTATATAAAGTTAAAGACTGAGAACTATTATATCCATCACCCCAAACTTCTGTATTTCCTTCAATCTCCCAATTTAATGGATGTTGATATAAAGCATCTGACTCAAAATCTGAAATTAAGCCTCGAGATTCGATATCCCAGCTTATAACATCAAGATTTAAATCTAAAGTCATATCTGTGAGATTAGTTAATGTAATATATAAATCAAAATCCTCATCACCAACTATATTAGGCCCTTCAAACTCACTATGAATCAAAGGAACAATTGACCAAAAGTAATGAACTCCTTCTCCTTTGAGGATATTATATTGACTAACTTGCGCTTCAACTTTATAATCACCAGCAACTAAAAGCTCTCCTTTACCTAAAGAAAATTCGAGCGATTGATTAAGGTCTAAGTCAAAAGGACCTATATTACCAGAAAGGATAACTAAACCCTCTGGAGCAATTACCTGATAGTTAAGAATCAAATTTTCAAGTCTTGTTTCAGATAAATTAACTACCTTTGATTTGACATGAAAAACAGAACCTAATTTATATTTATTTTGGTCTGTACTTAATAATACGCTGACCGCTGCATCTCTCCGCCAGAATGTTTGTTTATCCTTTGCTAAAACCTGCCCTAAAGAATTACTTAACTTACCATGCCAGTATAACTCGCCTGTGGCCCCAGGATCAGTTAAATCATAGGGATAAATTAAATGAGATAAAGATAAACTGTCACCAGAAGATATCACCGGGTAGTTAGTTTCACTCCACAATACTTCTTGAGTAATAACTCCCCCTTCCACTGATATCGCAGGACCTGAAAATGCAATTAAACCATAATCATAATAAGTATATGGTATGACAAAATCAGCTCCTCCATCTCCATTAAGGTCACCAAATGCTATAGAAGTATAACTCAAATAGTCTAGTTCCCATTCCAATGTGCCTCTTGCACCATCTATTATTTGCATACTCCAGCCACCACTATTATCAATAATAACTACTTCTAAAATTCCATCATTATCTAAATCCACCAGAGTGGGAGAGGCGTTCACCGGATACCAGTCATCCCAAATCCCCCACAAAGGTAATGGAGGCCAAAGTAAATACCCAAATGCATCAAAACCTACTAAATACATCTGACCATGATCAAAATCTGCCCCTAAAATAAACACCCCTTTTAAGCCATCACCATCTACATCCTCTACCACAGGAGACATTCCTCGCCAAGTATAATTTAAACCTGAATTATAAGTAGAACTAGTCCACTTTACACTACCATCACGACCCTCCAGAACAATTAAACCAGAATCTATATCTATACCTAAATTGCTAGGATTTGCTTGTTGAAATATTATCTCTGAGTAGCCATCCCCTTCAAGGTCGGAAATTACTACTGAACCTTCCACAGGACCATATTTAAATGTTTCTGTGTCAGGTGGCTTGGTAAAGTCTGTATGATAACTCCATTTTAAACTACCATCTGCTTCAAAAGCATGAACTCCACCTAAATAAATAGTATCACCTCCTTCACTAAGAGCTAAAACAAATCCTGAAACTATCTCAGGTTCTCCATCTCCATCAATATCTCCTACTGCCGGCGTAGAACTACTGCCAACATATGTAGGAGAACCCAAAACCAAAGATAAGGTTGGATCCTCTCCTATCCAAAGTAAATTGCCTAACCAATCATAAACTATAGGACCTTTACCTTGATAATAATAATCAAAACAACCGCGATACTCCCCAAACCCTAAGCCACCACTCTGAAGAATTATTTCTAAGTAACCATCACCATTTAAATCATATAATACCGGGGAAGAATTAATAGGAGCATTATGATCTAAAGGATAAAACTCCAATCTACCAAATCGCCAAATATAAAATCCTGGCACCAAAGGATTACCTGAACCAATAACTATCTCTTTCCAACCATCTTCATCTAGATCATCTATTGCAGGACTAGAAAATCCTCCCCAAATATCTCCTTGCCAAGCAATCTCGCCATATTCCCGATAAAGCTCATTGTCTAAGATTACCAATTTACCTATACTATAATAGTGATGTCCATAAAAACTATTAGTAATATTAAATATTACTTCAGCCTTATTATCTAAATTTAAATCAGCAATCCCTGGTGTTGCTAAAATTTGAGCGTTCCAGCCATAATCATACAAAGGTAAATCCCATAATAACTGCAAATCATCAGGACTACTGACCGCACCTTTTATATAAGAAACTCCAGTATTGTTTACATCATGACGATAAAATGACCAGTCATCTAAAACAGCTTCTACCTCCCGAAAACGAACCACCTTCAATTGTAAAGAAGCATCTCCTGACAAACCAAATCCACCCGCAGTCAAAAGCCCATCTCCATCTATCGGCTCACTTACGCTATAAATCTCCTTACCTGTCCAAACCGATAATTTGACCTCCTCTCCTATAATCTTAAGCTGATAACGATATTCCCAACGATTACCAAACTCCCAATCGTAACCAACTAAACTGAGATAATAAATGCCACTAGATAATCCTACAGGTAAAGAAAAAACTTCTAATGCAACCGAATTTCCCCAAGATAAATTTAGGGTCTCAGGCCAAAATGGATATGTAAAATGAACTATCTCATAACCTTCTTCATCTTCTAAAACTCCACTTATAGTATATCGTGTTAAGTTAACCCCCTCCTGAATTAAACGCCTTTACCTGAATAACTTCCCCTGCTTGATACTCATTTTTTAATAAACTTAACCGTAGCTCTGCAGGCAAAACATAATAACTCCAACCTCCTTTTACAATTCGATCATGACTGTGGGGCTCTAAAAAAGTAACTCTGGCTTTAACTGGATAGTAACCTCCTCTTAAATGTCTAATAGTAAAACCATTATAAGACTTGGTAATTAACTCTCCTGAAGGTATCTTCTCAAAATATGTCTCATAATAGTCCTCAGGAGCTACACCTTCTACATTAAGGTCATAAGTTATAGGTAAAGTACCGATATAATTTTTTAAAGAATACTCTACAGTAAATTCTAGTTCATCCCCTTCATGATATATCTTATCTTCCCCGGTAACCTTTAATTCTCCATCAAGCCATTCAATCTTTAAAGGCCGCTCAACTGCTAAATAAGCATCACTCTCTTCTGGATAAAACAACATCTCTAAATTATAAAACCCACTAGGATAGTCTAATAAAACTGGAACTAAATATTGTTTCTCACTTATTTCACCAGGAATTAAATCTACTATATAACTATCTTCCCGGAGAACTAACGGAGAAGTAGTTCCCGGAGCATACAATTCTTTAATATATAACTCAACTCTTCTTCTCTGTTTAAAATCACCTTTTACTAATACAAAAGGATAAAATTCAAAATTAGTTCCTATCTCTCGTTTTTGTGGTTGTAAAATATCTCTAATGCTTATCTCTCCACACTCTGGATCTGTAAGATATCTTAAGCCAATTATTATATCAGAAACTACACCCAATTCTTTATTTTAAGCCACCTTATAGTCATCAACTTTAAAACCATATTTAATCTCTATTGGAGTCTCTAAGCGACTGCTCATCCGAGATAAACTCCAAGGAAGTTCAGGAAATTGTACTCTTGAAATAAGAGGACAAACACTATGTTCATATATCCAGCCTCTGGTATCATTAGTAGTAAAATTCAATTGAGGTAAATAAAGATTAAAAGGAACATATTCTATTTTATAAGGACTAAGAGGAGAAATTAAACTTTCTTGGAAACTATCATTAGCTATAAACTCAACTTTTCAATTCTTTATTTCATATAATCCCATATTTTCTTCCCACAGTTTGCCAATTTTACCCTCAGCACGATTTCGTAGGAGACATAAATATTGATTATTTAGTGGCTGGTTTGCAAAAAGCAGTCTGCTATTTCCAATGCTATGGATGCCAAAGCGGTGCATAAGGATATTGCTCAGCTTTTAGAATCAATCAGCAATATCAAGTTAGAAGTGGCAAAGAGAATTGCAGAGCAGGAAATTAACATCAGGGTTGAAACAGCAG
>CAYRSR010000012.1:0-26854 GCA_964427275.1 uncultured Candidatus Saccharibacteria bacterium | reverse complement strand
TTATTAACGACCTTTATAAACGACCTTTTTAGAATACTAACCAATTAAAGATAGTCAGTCAAGGAAATCAACGAATTTACGAATAAAAATTAGAAGTTAGATGTTAGAAGTTGGAAGTTGAAAAGTGATTGAAAATTAGAGATTGAAAGATAAGGTCATCAACGAATTTACAAATTTATTACGAATATACAAATGTTGAAAATGTAAAATTTATTTTTGTTGTTGGTATTTAGCTATTTTATCCAAGTACACTTCTCTGGGTTTAGCTCCTTTGGATGGGCCGATTAATCCTTTACTTTCCAAAATATCTAGTATTCTAGCGGCTCTGGCATAACCAATACTTAATCTTCTTTGCAACAAAGAAGCTGAGGCTTTTTTAGCTCGAACTATTTCTTCAATTGCTTCAGGTAGTAATTCATCCTCTTTTTCTTCAGAGGTCTCTAAGTAATGATTCTCAGAAAGTTTTTCCGGTTCTAGTTCAAAAGTCGGCTTGAGTTTATTATTCTCTCGAATAAACTTAACTACTCTTTTAATTTCCTCACCAGAAATATAAGCACCCTGTATTCTTTTTGGTTTGGAAACTTCTGGATAAATGTATAGCATATCACCACGACCAAGTAGTTTTTCTGCTCCAGCAAAATCTAATATCGTTCTGGAATCAACCTGAGAAGCTACTCTTAAGGCAATTCGATGAGTAATATTTGCTTTGATTAGCCCAGTAACCACTTCTATTGAAGGTCTCTGGGTGGACATAATCAAGTGAATTCCAGTAGCTCTAGCCATTTGAGCCAACCTGATTATAGCTCCTTCAACCTCTCGGCTATAAGCAGTCATTAAGTCAGCCAGTTCATCAATAATGATTAAAAGATAGGGTATAGCCTGTTTTTCAGATAAATTATAATGTTCAACATCTCTTACCCCCTTCTGAGTAAGTAAATCATATCTTTTTTCCATTTCATGAATAGCCCAGTTAAGTACTTTTATTGCTTGCTTTCCATCATAAATTACCGGGCAGATTAAATGGGGAAGACCCTGATACTGAGAAAATTCAACTCGTTTAGGGTCAATTAAAATAAAATTTAGAAACTTTGGCGAGTTTTTAAACAGTAAGGAAACAATTAATGAATGTAGAAAGATCGATTTTCCACTCCCGGTAGCCCCAGCCACTAAAAGATGCGGCATAGTAGTTATATCGGCAAAAACTGAATCACCATTGATTGCTCTACCCATTGGAAAAACTAGAGGCCCGGATTTTCTAAATTTTTGACTGGAAAGCAGGATTCCCAACCTAACCACGGCTGCAGCTCGGTTTGGAACTTCAATTCCAACCAGAGATTTTCCTGGAATTGGAGCTACAATTCTAATTGGAGAAACAGCTAGAGCTAAAGCCAGGTCTTGAGTTAAAGAAGTAATCTTGGAAAGTTTAATGCCTTCAGCTGGCTTTAATGTATATCTGGTAACAGTAGAACCAACAGTTATTTCTCCCATCTCTACCGGAATACCAAAACTTAATAATGTTTTCCGGATTACTTCAGCGTTGAATTTAACATTTCCCATAATTGGTTTCTCATCAGCGGTTACCAATAAATCCAATCTGGGAGGAATATAATCTTTCAAAAGTTTTTTTGAAGATAAAATAAGTGGTTTGGGTTCTTCTAAAGTAATTTTAGTTGACTCAACATTTGATGCTGGTGATGTTTCTGAAACAGGTTCAGAGATTTTTACTATTGGCTTGGTTTTTTTAGTAATTCTGGATACTTTTTCTTTCGGTTTAATTTTAACTTTAATTTTTAAAGGAAAATTGAAAATAATTAAAGTAGAAATAATCATTAAAGTGAAAATGATTATCGCGGAAGCAAACTTTTCAAAAGGTATTTCTAGTATCCCGATAACTGCTCCAACTTTTCCACCAGCCTGAGGAGAGAATAAATCCAAAATTCCTAAAAGCGATAAGGTTAATAGCAGAACTCCCCAAATAATATTCTGCCCAAATACTTTCCCGGTTCGGGAAATTGCTATAGCTATTCCGGCTATAAACAAGCCAACTGAAATAAAATAATATCCTTTTCCAAAAAGATAACTAAATATGCTGTAAAAAATATCTCCGGCTGGACCAGCTTTCTTAAAACCGGCCAGGAGAGTTATTGCTGACAAACAAATAAGTAAAGTAGCCAGAATGCTTTTTCTAACTTCCAGAGAAAGACCTGAAGTCTTATCTTTTTTCAATTCCGGTTTATGCATTATCTGACTTTATTCTAATTCAAAATAACTCATAATACAAGGTAAAATAGAAACTTACATCTTTGACCTTGACAATTGCTATGAAATGTAGTACTCTTACTACCGGATGTTTGATAAATTAAAAGGAGGTGAATAATGATGATAAAGTATGATAAGGTGGTTATTGCTGGAAGTTTCCATTATCCAGAAACAGAATTTAACTGTTTCAATAAGTGGCTGGAATTTCTGTCAATCTTTCAACCAGAAAAGTTGTACCTCTTAGGAAGCCTAGTTCATTTCGACTTGCCTCAAAGAAAGTTGAGTAATTCTAAATTGGAAGAACAACTGAAGAATGTGAAAGAAAGACTGGTAAACTTCAGAATAGCTATACTGGAAAAAATTAGAAAAGCAGTTCCAAATGCGGAGATTTTTTACCTCCAGGGTGGTACCGAACAGAACCTGAAAGACTGGACGGAAAAACAGAATCTAGACTTTAACCAGCTAATTCAGCTATTAGAATTAGAACAATTAAGAATTAAATATGTTCCGGAAGGAAGAATTCGGATCAAGAAATTGCTACTCACCCATGGAAAACATATGTACAAAGATGCAGTAAGTTCAGCCAAAGCTGAGCTTAAAGAAAGAGGAATTTCAGGATGTAGTACCTGCTCACATCATATAGGAGCTCATTATAGAACTGATTACCGGGGTGAGATGGTTTGGTATGAAGCCGGGTGCTTTGCTAAAGATGGAGCTAGAGAACCCGGACAGAGGTCTGAATCTGCCTATTCAGAAAGAGGGTTTTTAGTAGGATACTTTGCTAACCACAGTAAGCGATTTCACATTTTTCCAGTGCTATTCAACGGAAAGCTCGTTTACGGAAAAAAGAACAGTCGAAAGGTGTTCTTCGATGAAACACTTTCCAATGGACTTCAAAGAATTGTGCTTACCGGTTGTCACCATCATCCATTTGTTCACCGAAAAAGCTTTGATGCATTTCTGAAGTTCTTGAGGTGGTTTAAGCCTAATGTAATTTACTTAACCGGTGATATTATTGATTTCCCTGAGTTGTCAGAATTTAAAAGTAGTAAATCTCCGAAAGTTCAAGCATCATTGGGTAGAAACTTAAAAAAGGTTAAGAAGGCTTTAAAACAAATTAGAGAAGCTGCTCCAGAAGCCAAAATCTATTATCTGGAAGGGAATCACGAGAGGCGAGTGAATAGTTACCTTCTACAGAATGCACCGGTTTTATGCGATCTTCCTCAGCTCAGAATACCTAAACTTTTAGGACTTAAAAAATTAGGTATTCGCTGGGTTGTGGGAGGTAGAAAAATTTATTCTTTTCTGGTCACTCATGGAAGTTTGGTTAGAAAAAATAGTGGAGATACAGCTAAGGCTGAACTGGAACGAAGGGGAATTTCCGGTTGTAGTTCCCATACTCATCGAATTGGTTTGTACACTAAGTCCGATGAGTTAGGAACTAGATTCTGGTATGAGATTGGTACTCTAACCCGGTTTGATTTAAACTGGGTTAGGGAAAAAGCAAATTGGCAGAGGGGGTTTGCAGTAGCTTATCTTAATCCAAAGGAAGGCAAGAAGCGAATCAGGATTATCCAAATTCCAATCATTAATGGCACAATTTGCTTCTGTGGAAAAGAATTCTAATTCTAAAAAACTATCCCGTTAGACATCTGTCTAACGGGATTTTTTGTAGTTGCAAAAGTATGAAATTATGTTTAAACTTTAATCATAGCCTGGTCAAATATAAGTTTATTTAAAATGAAAAGTTTAAAATTAACACTAATTATAATAGTTTTTATTACCATACTGGCCGGAATATTTGTTTGGCAACCAAGATTTAGAGAATGGCGACTAGGACTGGACTTACAGGGAGGAGTAAGACTAACTTACGATATTGATTTAAGCCAAATTAAAATTCAGGAAAGAAAATCAGTAGTAGGTGGATTAAGAGAAGTAATTGAAAAAAGAGTAAATTTATTTGGAGTAGCAGAGCCTCAGGTTTATAGTTCATTTAAAAAGGATTCTTATCGATTAATTGTCGAATTAGCCGGAATTAAAGATATTCAAGAGGCAGTAGATGAAATCGGAAAAACTCCTCAATTGGACTTTAGGGAAGTAAAGATTATTGAAACAAAATCTGAGTCAACTTCAACTATTACGCAGGCAACATCTAGTTATGTTTTTATTCCTACTGAACTTACTGGCAGATATGTAACCGGAGCTTATGTGGATACCAGTTCCATAAAACCAGCAGTTAACATTGAATTTAATAAAGCCGGAGCGAAAATGTTTGCCGAACTTACTAAAAAGAATGTAGGAAAACCTCTGGCTATATTTCTGGATAATAGGTTAATCGAAATGCCAACAGTCAGAGAAGAAATTTTGGGCGGAAAAGCTCAAATTTCTGGAGATTTTACTTTAGATTCGGCAAAAAGATTAGTGCAAAGATTTAATGCTGGAGCATTGCCTGCTCCAATTAAACTAGTTAACCAGCAGAGAGTTGGGGCAAGTTTGGGAGAAGGTTCTTTGAATAAGATGATTAAAGCTGGAATTTTAGGATTTATTTTGGTGATTTTATTTATGATTATTTACTATGGAAAGTTAGGATTAGTCTCTGCAATAGCTTTAGTAATCTATGTAGTACTGGTTCTAGCTATTTACAAGGTTATTCCAATTACTCTAACTCTATCTGGAATTGGAGGATTTATTTTATCTATTGGAATAGCTGTAGATGCTAATGTCTTAATCTTTGAAAGAATTAAAGAAGAACTAAAAAAAGGAAGTAAATATAGTTTAGCCATAGAATCCGGCTTTAAAAGAGCCTGGCCAGCTATTAGAGATGCTAATATTACTACAATCTTAATTGCCTTAATTATGTTTTACTTTACTTCTTCCTTTATTAAGGGATTTGCACTAGCATTACTTTTGGGAGTTTTAATCAGTATGTTTTCAGCAATCTTTGTTACCAGAATTATATTAAAAGTAATCTATGAATAAAGTTGATATCATAGGTCATAGAAATCTATTTTTAACTACTGGGGCAATTTTGATTATCTTAGCAATTGTTTTAAGTTTGAATTTAAAACCTGGAATTGATTTGAAAGGAGGAACTAGCTGGCAAATCAAGTTTGCCAGGTCAGTAAATCAACTAAAGCTAAGAAATTTTATTCAAGAAATCAGTGGTTATCCAAATTTAAGTGTTAGAATGCTGGAGGATGGTAGTTATTTGATTCGAATTCCCTCTATTTCAGAATCTGAACATAAACAATATCTGGAAAGTATTAAGCAAGAATTTGGAGACATGAAAGAAATTAGTTTCAATTCAATATCTCCGGTTATTGGTAGAGAATTGAGAGGAAAATTTATCAGAGCAGCCATAATTGCCTTGCTAGCAATTATTTTGTATTTAGCTTTTTCGTTTAGAAAATATTCTTATCAAATTAATTCCTTTAAGTATGGGATGGTTAGTATTATCTGCTTAATTCACGATATACTACTTCCTGCCGGAGTTATGGGATTTCTGGGATGGAAATTTTCCGTTGAAATTGATACTCAATTTATAGTGGCTTTATTATTCATCATCGGATACTCAGTTAATGATACTATCGTTTTACTGGATAGATTTAGAGAAAAACTATCTAACCTTAAGAGAAAAGAAGACCTTAAATATTTATTAAACTTGTCAATTAAAGAAACTTTTATGCGTTCAGTTAACACATCTTTGACTACCATCTTAGTGTTAGTTGCTATATATTTTATTGGACCAATTTCATTGAAGTATTTTGTGTTAGTACTGATTATCGGAACTTTAGTTGGTAGCTACTCTTCATTAGTTATAGCGCCATCCTTACTTTATTGCTGGGAAAAAAGGAAATAGCTATTTCTTCCAGGTTAGAGGAAAGAATAGGATTAGTACCGTAAGCACTTCCAGTCTCCCTATTAGCATAGAAAAGCAGAGTACATATTTAGCTAGACTTGGTAAACTGGCAAAATTTCGAGCTGGCCCAACCAGATTAAATCCCGGTCCTACATTACTCATAGTAGCTATAACACTTGAAGAAGCAGTAATTAAATCTAAATTAAAGCTTAACATAATCAAAGTAAGAATTACAAATGTTATTATATAAATTATCGAAAAACTAATTATTCCATCTACTATATCATCTGGAAGTACGCCTTCTGCCAACTTGATTGGTTTGATTAAACTCGGGTAAATATTTTTTTGAACAGCCTGTTTTATCTTCTTTAACAGAATAAGAATTCTAATTTGTTTCATTCCCCCGGCGGTAGAACCAGCACATCCCCCCGCAAACATCAGTAAAAATAATATCCCCTTAGCCAAACTGGGCCAGGTGTCAAAATCGGCAGTGGAATACCCGGTGGCAGTACCAAGAGAAATTACCTGAAACATAGCCTTTCTGAATGATTCCCCTATTGAAAAATAATTATTTCCAAGAATGCAAGCACCAACAACTAGTATTGCTCCGGTAATGAAAATAAAGTACTGTTTAAATTCAGAATTTTTAAAATAAGACTTGAAGTCTCCATTTATAAAATTATAGTGGAGGACAAAGTTTGTTCCAGATATAAACATAGCTAAAGCAATAATTATCTCAATTAAAGGATTGTGGTAAGCTGCGATACTCTGATTTTTTATTGAGAACCCTCCGGTACCTATGGCTCCAAACATATGGCAGATTGAATCAAACCAGGGCATTCCAGCTAACTGTAGTGCCAGAGCTATTATTATTGACAAGCCAATATATATTCCCAAAAACCTTTTGGCTGTAGAAGTAATTCTGGGCCTTAATCTTTCCGCCACTGGTCCAGAAAATTCAGCTTTAAAAAGTTGCATTCCCCCTAAAGAAAGGTAGGGTAATATTGCCAAAGCCAAAACTATTATTCCTATTCCACCTATCCAGTGAGTAAAGCTTCTCCAGAATAAAATTGAACGAGGTTGAGCTTCAACATTAACCAAAACACTGGAACCGGTGGTAGTAAATCCTGAAACTGATTCAAATAAAGCATCGGCAGGATTGTTAAAAGTGCCGGCTATTAAGAAAGGAATCGCACCTAATACAGATAAGGCTATCCAGGAAAGCGTTACTAAAACAAAACCATCTTTGGTTTTTAATGGTTCACCTTTACTTTTTTTAAACAAGAAACAAAAAATTGTTCCGGTAAGGAGAGCCAGGCCTCCGGTTGCCAAAAACACTACTGCCTGAGCTTCTTGATAAATTAAAGCTATCCCAATCGGTATCATCATTAAAATACCAATCAAGATTAAGAGATCACCAAGCAAGAATAAAATTGTTTTTATCTGCACGATAGTCTATTAAAAAAGCTTTTCGATTATTTTCTCCTGTCCGGGTAAGCTGATAATTATTACCCTATCCTCGGGTAAAAGTCGAGTTTCTCCGCCAGGAATTATCAATTGTTCATTTCTAACTATTGCACCAACAATTAGTTGCTCTGGTAATTTCAGACTGGATAAAGACTTCCGAATAACTTTAGATTTCCTGGTCAGTTTTAGTTCCCATATTTGAGCCTGCTCGTTTTCTATTGGTATTAAAGCTAAGGCTCTTTTTTTCTTCAGGTATCTGTGAATTTCCTCCGAGATAATTGGGTATGGCATAATAACTGTATCTATACCTATTTTCTGGGTTAGAGGAAAGTAATGAGGTTTTCTGCATAAGGATATTACATGTTTAGCTCCAGCTTCCTTAGCTAAAGAACAAGCAATTATATTAATCTCATCATCTTTGGTTAGGGCAGCAAAGTAGTTTGCCTCTTTTACATTAGCTTCACTGAATAATTCCTCTGAAGTAATATCTCCTCTAAGAATTAAACTGGTTGATTTTTGTGCAAACTCTTTAGCCTTAAATATATTTGATTCAATTATCCTTACTGGGATATTTCTTCGTTCCAGCCAGCCAGAAATATAACTGGTTATCTGTTCAGCACCTAAAAGGACTACCAGATCCAGTTTTTCCGGACTTAGTCCTATTACTTTTTCAATTTCAGCTTTGGTTGATGGGTCTCCCAAGACCAGTATTTTATCTCCTTCAGAAAACAAAGTATTGCCATGAGGAATTGAAAAGCCAGTTTCAGTAATATGTCCTACTATTATCCAGCCTTTAGGGAATTCAATATCTTTAATTGATTTTCCAGCTATCTCAGTTCCAACTGTAAGTTTTAATATTTTTACCTTTCCTTTAGCTAATATTTCTACTTCCTCAGCCGGAGGAGTAGTAATTAATCTAATCAATCCCCTAGCTATAGATAAATCTGGATTAATTAGCTTAATTTCAGGTGCTTTTACTAAAGGATTTGCTAGATTTTGATACTGATTTATTCTGATTACAATTTTTTCAACCCCAAATTTTTTAGCCAGTAGTCCAGATAATATGTTGACACTATCGTTGTTGGTAAGAGCCAGGAAAGCATCAGTTTTTTCCTCTAAAGCTGAAAGTAATACTTCAGGATTTGCTCCATCATTTTCAATTATTATAGCATCTAAATTATTTCTAGCCTTTTTAGCTGTCTCAGGATCCTTCTCAATGATAATTAGCTCATGCTTTTCCTTAACTAATTTTTGAGCTAGAGTGTATCCTATACCACCAGCTCCTAAAATTACTATCTGCATAACCTATTTTTGGAATTGTCTAAATTATAATCAATTTAGGTCTGAAAGCAAGTTCAGAATTAAAATCATTCAAGCTTGCAATTTTTTTAAAAATCGCTAGAATTTATGAAAGATTCTTATGGGCGCATAGCTCAATGGTAGAGCGCTACTCTTATAAAGTAGTGGTTTCTGGTTCGAGTCCAGATGCGCCCACCAGAATATGACTTTGAGCTTTGAAAATAACTTAACTATATTTTAGCTTCATTCAATCTGTACGTCTGTTTAAAAAATCGTTTTTAGTTACAATACAATAGGTAAACTTTTATGTTACAACAATCAGCAAGTAGTAAACCTGACCAATTAACAAATGGAAAAATAAAATTACCCCAGCCAAAGTATGACAGCAATACTTCAATTGAAAAAGCTTTGTATAAAAGAAGATCCATCAGAGCATATAAAGATGATGCATTAACACTTGTCGAAGTTTCTCAACTTCTTTGGGCTGTACAAGGAATTACTGATTTAAAAGAAGGTCTTAGAACAGCACCTTCGGCAGGTGCACTTTATCCACTTGAAGTATATATAGCAATTGGTAATGTAAAGGGACTTACTAAAGGAGTTTATAAATATAAGCCACAAAATCACGAACTTGTAAAGGTTAGTAGTAGAGACATGAGAGATGAACTATTTGTTGCTTCTCTTGAGCAAGCCTGGGTTAAAGAAGGAGCTATTGTTATTGTACTATCTACTAGAAGCTTGTCATATAGCTCAAAATATTTACCTGCAAGCAGTTTCTCTAAATCTTGGCATAGTAGTTGTTGGAGCTTTTAGAGATGAAGAAGTAAAAAGAATTCTAAATATGCTGGATGAAGAACAGCTCTTATATTATAATGCCTGTAGGGAAGATATAGATTAAGGATAAAAGTTAAATGATAATACCTGGTGAGGGCTTTTAATAAATTGAATCTATGTTCCACACAAATTATTTTGAAATACAAGCCAATTCATACTATGACCTCGGACTAAAAGAAGGTCAATTATTCAAGCAATCCGCGATTGAATTAATCAACAAGAAGAAGCAACATAAATCGTGGGATATCAAACTTGAAAAATCAAAAAGACTTATTGGCCCAGCGGAAAAAGCTTTTTCTCACCTTGTAGAAGAATTAAAAGGATATGCCAAAGGCGCTAAAGTTCTGTTCAGTGATTTGTGGGTTCTTAGTTTGGAGGATGAATTATCTAAAACCGACAGATGTACTACAGTAGTCACAAACAGCGGAAAGCTTATTGCTCATAATGAAGATTGGAACGCTGACTCTAAAGATGCTATTTGTGTTTTAAAAAAATCCATAAAGGATTTCACAATTCTTGAACTTTTTTACTATAATACATTGGGCGGTAACTCGATTTCGATTAACTCTCACGGCTTTGTTCAGGCCGTTAACACACTTGTTCATTCTGACAGGCAAATTGGTATTCCCCGCAATGTAATAGCTCGATGGCTATCTGAAACAAAATCTCCTCAACAGGATTTCAATAAACTTTCCACTTTACAACGATCTGCTGGTTACAGTCACACCTTCATCAACTTACAGAGTAAAATTTGGAACATCGAATCTACTGCCTCCAGGCAGATATTATTAGATGTTACACCTCCTTTTGTGCATACTAACCATTATCTCACTGAGCTTAAGAAATTTGAAAACAATAATAATTTGCGTGGAAGTATGGATAGATATGAGTTTGCTCACTCAAGCCTTAGAAAATCTATGTCCCTGACTGACCTGCAAAAACTTATGAGTAATAATTCTAAAAAGACAAGGACTAGTGTGTTCAACAAAGGAACTATTGCCCGAATGATTGTTAATTTAGAAAAATTTATCGCTTATATCTGGTTACTTCGAGAATCTAAAAAGGGCTGGATTAAATACAATATAGATTTTCTTAATCGGAGATAAAAAAGAGAATTGTATTGAAAAAATTACCAAAGATTGGTATAGTAGACTTGCTGCGGGCGGTTAGCTCAGTTGGTTAGAGCGTTTGGCTTACATCCAAAAGGTCAGGGGTTCGAATCCTCTACCGCCCACTGAAAGTTTAGATACAAGCTTTTGTATTAAACTGAACGTAGATTTTCTTGCAAGCTGAAGCCGACCGAATATAACATCTCGCAGAGAAAAAGGAGTTTTATATCCTAAAGCTTGGTAAGGTCTAAAGTATTGAATTAAAAACCTGACTAATCTTTGATAACTTTTACCTTCTCCAAAAATGGCGCTAGAGAAAATTCTTGATTAGTAAGTCAAATTTAGTAAGATGATGGTTAAAGTTTTAATAGATTCTTAATGAATTTTAAGCAAAAAGTTTTAAAAATTGTTTCTAAAATTCCTGCTGGAAGCTTTTCTAGTTATAAAAAAGTAGCTAAAAAAGCTGGGAATGAAAATGCATCAAGGATAGTTGGTCAGATTTTAGCCAGAAATAAGAATCCAAAAATTCCCTGCCACAGAGTAATTCTAAGTAATAACTTAGTTGGAGGATACCAGGGAAAAATAAATCTTGCCTGGAAAAAAGCAGCAATACTTCTAAAAGAGGGGGTAATTGGAGTAATTCCAACCGATACCATTTATGGAATTTGTACTTCTGCTTTTCAAAAAAATTCAGTTGAAAAAATCTATCAACTTAGAAGAAGAAATCCAAAAAAGCCATGTATTATCTTAATTTCAAGTTTAAGAGATTTAGAAGAATTTGATATAAAACTTAAAAAGGAGCAAAAAGAATTTTTAACTAAAATCTGGCCTGCAAAAATAAGTGTAATACTAAAATGTAAATCAAAAAAATTCTTCTATTTAGAGCGAGGAACAAAAACTTTAGCTTTTCGCCTGCCAAAAAATAAATTTATCTTAAAAATTTTAAAAATATCCGGTCCTCTGGTTGCTCCTTCTTGCAATATTGAAGGTAAAAAACCAGCTGAAAATATAAAAGAAGCAAAAAAATATTTCAAAGACAGGGTATTTTACTTGGATAAAGGAAAAATAAAACAAAAACCTTCAACTTTAATTGATTTAACCAAAGTACCCTTTAAAATTATTAGAAAAGGAGCAGACTTTAGAAAACTAAAAATAAATGATCGTTCAAATTTATGAGGTTTCCACTCCAAAGGAAGCAAAGGAATTAGAAAAGTTAGGAGTTAACCATATTGGAGTTTTGGTTGGAAAAGGAAAGCATCCAAGAGAAATAGATTTCAAAAAAGCTAGAGCTATTTTTAAAGCATTATCCAAAAAAACTCAAAAAGTTGCATTGTCTTTATCAAACCAAATAAAAGATTTCAAAGAAATTATTCAAAAAACCTGCCCAGACATCCTTCATTTAGTAGCTTTACCAGAAAAACTAACTCCTTCAGATATTAAACTTATTAAACAAAAATTCCCTGATATAAAAATTATGAGAACAATTCCAGTAATAGATAAAAAAAGCATTGATTTAGCTAAACAATATGATGGAATAGTTGATTATTTACTTCTAGATTCTTATAAGGAAGGTGATTCACAAGTTGGAGCAACCGGAAAAGTTCATAACTGGCAAATAAGTAAGGAAATTGTTAAATTAGTAAAGACTCCGGTCATTTTAGCTGGCGGACTAGGACCAGATAATGTTGAAAGAGCAATAAAAATAGTTAAACCAGCTGGGGTAGATTCAAAAACCAAAACTGATAGAACTGATGGCCAAGGAAAAGATTTAAGGAAAGTAAAAGAATTTGTAATGAAAGTTAAATCTACTGCTAAAACTTTATCAGAGACTAAAATAAATGAAAAATAGTTTCTTAGAAAAATTACTAACAGTTCCAGAAATACATGAAATACAGATTTCAAGAAATTCAAAATTCGTTGCTTATACCTGGGAAAATGTCCATACCAACTTAGATGTATTTCTTATTTTCATTGAGAAACCGGGGTTACCTATTGCCTTGACCAAAACACCTGAGGCATCTTCTCTAGTGAACTTTAGTCCGGATTCCCGGTCGGTGATTATAGAAGAAGATAAAGGAGGTGATGAAAGAATAAGATTGTTTGAAGTTAAAATAGATAAGCCCAAACAAATGTTACCTCTTACAGAAGAAAACCCTCCCTTTTTTATAACTGGGGGCTCACTATGCCCTAATAGGCAATGGCTTGTTTATGGTGCCAATTATGATATAAAAAGAAAACAAGAAATTGAACCTACCTGGGTATATAAACAGAATCTTAAAACTGGAGAAAGACAGATTTTAGCCAAACCCAAAAAACCTGCAACTCTTTATCCTGAACTCAATAGTCAGGGAACATATGTACTTTACAACCGGAAAGATCTCCATCCTCAGGGAGATCAATACTGGCTAGTAGATATTGAAGGAAAAGAAGATAAAGAAATACTTAATTTTGGGCCAAAAGCAAAAGTTGAAGCAGTATGGTTACCCGATGGTCAAAGAGTTGCTTTTATTACTCAAACAAAGAATGGTAAAACCCAGAAATATTATTCGCTGGGAATTTACGACCTCAAAAAAGACCGAATCACCTGGATTATTGATGATCCAAATCGCAATATTGAAGAAATATATAATCCTTCCAATGGCAATTACCTGGTAGTTTTAGAATACCAAAGGGCAAGAGTTAAACCTTCCATAATTAACCTAACTAATCTAGAAGAAAAATCCTTGCCCAAAATTAAAGGTTCTCTTTTACCAATTGGCCCGGTAAAGAATAAAAAATGGATAGGTTTATATTATTCGTCTACTCAGCCAGACGAAATTGTTGAATTCGATATGGATAATGTTCAGGTCTCCGGTTTTAAATCACTCACTCAGGTGTGGAGTCGAACAGCTCTTAAGCCTGAAGACTTTACTCCGGCAGAAGATTTTGAGTGGAAAGGAAAAGATGGTTTGAAGATTCATGGATGGCTTTATCGTTCTAAAACTATTAGCAAGAAAGCTATTATTTATGTTCATGGTGGGCCTACTTATCATTATGAAGATGCTATTTATCCTCAAATTCAATATCTTGTTTCTAGCGGTTTTAATGTTCTTGTTCCAAATTATCGTGGCTCAACCGGGTACGGAGTAGAATTTGAAAATCTAATTAGAATCAATGGGTGGGGAAGTGATGAACAGGAGGATATATGGGAGGGTGCCAAAGCACTAATAAAACAGGGGATAGCAGAACAAGGAAAAATTGGAATTACCGGAATAAGTTTTGGTGGTTATTCAAGCTGGTATGCTATTACCAAAGCGCCTGAACTTTTTTCTGCTGCGGTTCCTATTTGCGGAATGACCGATCTGGTTACAGATTACAAAACTACCAGGCCAGATTTACGTCCATATGCAGAAGAAATGATCGGGGGAAGTCCCGATGAATTACCTGACCGATATTATGAACGGTCGCCTATAAACTTTGTTCACCAGATTAAAGGTAAACTCTTAATTGTTCAGGGAGCTCGTGATCCTAATGTTACGCCCCAAAACGTAAGAGAGATTAAAAAAAGATTAGACAAAGCTGGAATTAAATATAACTTGTTAGTTTTCAAGGATGAGGGGCATGGAATAACAAAAATTAAAAACAAAAAAATTCTTTATAAAAAAATTGTAGATTTCTTCACTAAAGCATTAAAGTAAAAAGCGAGCCCTGTTTGAGGCTCGCTATTTTAAATTGGTTATCCTTTTTAGCTTATCAACTATTTCCTGAGCTTGTTGAAACTTTAAAGAAGAACCAGCTTCCTTAATGATCTTTAAAAGTGCTGGTACATTCATTAATGCTATTTTAGGATTCCAGTGATAAGAACTTAACCACCAAAACTGGCAGGAATTCAGACTTTTATCCATCAATTCTCTAATTTGTTGATTATTCTCACCTAGACTGGATAAAGCAAGTTCAACCAGTTTCCACAAAAGTCGATGAGCTTTATTTGTTCTACTTTTCCACAAAGGGAAATACTCTTTTCTCCAAAAATCGTGAGGACTGGTGGACCATGAACCAGGTGGAACTACAGTTTCCTTTAGAGGAAAAAGATCTAACAGTTCACTAACTTTTACCAGTTTCATTTTCTTCTTTGAAGATATAGCTCTGACAAATTCTGGTAAAAAACTTCTATACTCAGAGATATGATGTCCAAAAGTTTCTATATCCATAGCTAAAATCACATAACCATCTTTTCCCTTAAACCAATTTTCTAAATCCTGAGATAGCCAATTTACAATTTCACTAGCAGTTGCCTTCCTGTTCCCAAATTTTTCCAATGCAATTTTTCTACTCCAGAGAGAAGACCTCAAAAATATTGCGAAGCCATCCTGAGCAGGAATAAAATTATAAGGCACAGAACCATAAACCAGACCATAAGGTACATCTTCGGTAATAATCCAGGAATAGTTCTTCCTAACAAACGGCAATATCCTTGAAGAATAAGCTAGCTCCGGAGGGAAAAAACCTTTACCCAAATCTCTTTCCAAAATCTGAGCTACACCTTTTTCGTTTAGCCAGATCTGCCTTCTAATCTCCTTAGCTGGTATGAGCGGTAAAATTGGATGATAAGCTGCAGTTCCGGTAATTTCAATGCTCCCCTTATCAACTGCTTCTCTTATCCTTTCCAGTAAGTCACCATAGCCGTAACTCTTAAGCTGTTCAAGTAGTGAATAGTTAATATTTACAGTAAAATTCGTTTTAATCTTACTGAAAAATTCAAACTGAGGAAGATAACATTCTTCAACTATTCTTTTTATTACCTCCAAAAACTGCCAGGGTGGTTGATATGCATGCAACAAAAATCCGATATACTTCAACTCAATCACCTCCTGTTTTTAAAAGAACCGTCTAAAACATGCCAAATTTTAATAAAAAAGTCAAGGGTTATAAACTGTCAAATTTTCTGTTATTATTTAAATATGATGTACAAGGCTGAATTATTAAAAAAGTACTCCTTAAATATTGGATTATTCGGGATGATTTTATTAATTATCGGAGTAGTTGTTGAAGCTGGTTCCGTTTTTCAAAAAATCTTATTTTTAATTGGAGCATTAATTTTAACATTGGTTGCCTATTTGGATAAACAAAAAATGCTCTTAGTTCTAGAAATAATTATTACCATTGGAGCAATACTAGCTTTTTACTCCAGGTTGTCCAATTTAACCAAGTACTCAATTCTACTTGGACTAGCAACTATCGGAATAGGATACCTAATAAAGATAAATTATTTTAGAGTAGATAGATTTTGGCCAATTGGTGGATTGGGATTAGTTGGCATTGCAATTGGATTAGCCACTAATGCTTTGGCAAACCCCGTCTTATTCAATGCTAGCCTAGGATTTGGTTCAATATTAATAGCTATATATTCAGCAATTAGTTTCTTTTATTTAAAAATAAAAGTGTCTTTAATCTGGCTAATTTTAAATATTATCTTTGCAATTAAGCCACTAATAGTACTCTTTTCTTAAAAGAAATTATTTCTGGCAGACTGGACACCACCTGGCTGGCCTCCCAGCAATAGTTTCTCTTTTTAATTTATGACCCAGAGGACATTTCATCTGATATCTAGAACTAATTAGCCAGGACTTTGGAAATGGTTTTCTAACCAATCCTTCGGGAGTATATTTACTTAAATAATTTGGTGCATCTTTTAAAATTTTTTTCATTTTTTCATAAATTAAATCTCTTTTTTGCTTGGATAAATCTTTAATTTTTTTATGAGGATTAATTTTAGATTGATAAAGAATTTCATCTGAATAAACATTTCCTATTCCAGCAATAATTGTCTGGTCTAACATAAAAGCTTTAATGTTCATATTTTCATTTTTAGCCAATAAATCCAGAAAATCTTTCTTAGATAATTTCAAAGGCTCTGGCCCCATTTGTTTAAGTAGTTTCACATCTGCGAGTTCCTTTACCAGATATATTTTCCCCAGTTTTCTTCTATTCAGCCATCTTAGTTCAGAATTATCGTCAAATTTGAAAGTAACATTGGCAACTAAAGATGGTTTCTCAGAAGATCTGACATACTGAAAATCTCCAGTCATTCCAAAGTGAATCACCAACTTTTCCGGAATACCATCAATTTCTACTATTAAAAACTTACCCCTTCTAAAAGCAGATTTAAACTTATGTCCTATTAACTTATTCCTGAAATCCTTAAAGGTTATCTTTTTAATTAAATTTTTATCGGTTGTACTAATATCTACAATCGACTTGCTCAAGCAAGTATTTTCCAGGCAATATTTAAAATTTTCTACATCTGGTAATTCAGGCATAATAGTAAATGTAAAATGTAAAAATCAAAATGTAAAATGATATTAATCAATTTTCAATTATCAATTTTCAATTTCCATTGAATTTTCAATTTTCAATTACCGAGTCCCATTATCGAGGTTGAACCTCGATAATTTCTTCCTTCTAAATTGCATTTGTTTGAAAATTGGTTTATTGATAATTGATTGAAAAAATTAGAAATTGAAAAATGTAAATTGTGGTATTTTTTATTTTGTATTAAGCTTTATCTATTTTAATATTAAATAAATACTTTTCAACTACTACCTAAAATCTCTCCACCACCCAAAGGAAGAACTGATGTACCTTTAACCGAATAAAATACTGCAAACTGGCCAGGAGTTATAGCCAGTTGTGGCTTTTGAAAGATTAGATTGTAAACATTTGATTTTTTATCGTAGTCAAGCTTAGCTAAAGCTGGAGAAGACCTATATCTAATTTTTACCTTTACTTCTAGTGGAAAGCTTGGTTTTTCAATCAGCCAGTTAATTTCTTTGATTTTAGCCTGTTTTTTATAAACATCTTGCTTATTTTTACTTACCAGCAACACATTTTTTCTTTTATTAAGCCCAACTACATAATAAGGACCACCTGATATTCCTATTCCTTTTCTTTGGCCAATAGTATAAAAATAAAGTCCTTTATGTTCCCCCAAAATATTTCCATTCAGGTCCAAGATTTTTCCCGGGTTTTCTCCCAGTTTATTTTTTAAAAAAATATTTTTATTTTTTTGATATAAAAAGCAAAAGTCCTGACTGGATTTCTGTTTAAGTAAAAACTCTAGATTATTAGCTTTAGCTATACTTACAATTTTAGATCTGGAATAATTTTTTAAAGGAAATACAATTCTTGAAATCCACTCTCTTTTAAGAAGTGCCAGAAAATAATTCTGCTCTGGATAATGTCCTGTAGCAACATATTTTATATTATGCTTATCAGCAAAGTCTATTAAAGCCTTAAACTTAACATATCGATTGCAGACAATGCAAGGATTTGGAGTTAATATTTTTTTTGATTCAGTCAAAAAATATTTGACCACCTTGGTTTTAAATTGTTTAGTTCTATCCAGAATATAAAATGGTACATTTAACTTCTGACAAATTTTTCTAGCATTTTTCATTAAAAATTCTGGCTGCCACTTTCCAAGTTTAATATATACTCCAATTGGTCTATAACCTTTATTTTTGAGTAAAATCAAACTAATTGAGGAATCTAATCCACCGGATAATCCAACCACAATTTCGTTTTTCCTGATACTTTTCATAATATTAAAAGTCCCGCCTTTTTCTGTTCCGGCATTTCTTCAAGGTGGGTAAGCTCAATCCTAAGCCACGGCTTAGGATACTGTTGCTTTCCCTCTTTCAATTACTTGGTCCGACAGTATATCGGCGGGACTTTCAATTATATTATAACAAAACCAATAGAAAAAACAATTCTATACTTTTCTTATTCCAATCCAGACCAGTTTATTTTCAATTCTGGTTTCAGTTTCAGTCTGAAACTTTTCAGATTTTCTGAATTCTATCAATGACGCATTCACTTTTTGCTTTAAATAGTTTTCGTTTCTCTGTAAAATTCTTCTTAATGGAAATTGAGTATCAATACTTAAGATAATCTTATCCAGCTTTTGTAATCCAGCTCTTTTTCTTAAATCCTGAATTAATCTGGTTATTTCCCTTAAAATTCCTTCTTCCTTTAACTCCGGAGTAATTTTAGTGTCCAGTTTCAGTTTAGATTCCCTGGAAATTACTATTTTCTTAACATTAGCCTCATTCTTTAGTAATTTGGCTAAGTCAGTTTTTAATACCTGTCTATACTTTTCCGGAATACAAACCCGGCTTAAGGGTTGCCTTAATTTTATTTTAGCTTCCTTCCTTTGAGCTAGAATTTCACTGGTCAACCCTCTGATAGTTTCCATATTTTTTAATAAATCCTTATCAATTAATTTAAGTTTAACTCTGGGAAAATTGTTTAAATGAACTGACCCGGGATCAGTTTTATTTTTTAGTTGTAGATATAATGCCTCGCTAAAGAACGGAACAAACGGAGCAGATAGTAAACTGATTTGTTTTAAAACATACTTTAAAAATTCTAGAGAAATATTTTCTCTGGAAAGTCTGATATACCAGTGAGATAAATCCTCCACCAGTCTTTGAATCTCTTCAGCTGCCTTCTTTGGGTTATACTTATTTAAATAACTTCTTACATTCTTTATGGTTTGATTTAATCTGGAAAGCATCCAGTTTTCTAAAATCTTTCGCTGCTTAAGCTTAGTTTTATTCAAACACTCCTGAGGTTGAACACTGGCTAGCTGATAAAATCTAAAGCAATTATAAAGCAGAAGGAAGAATTTTCTAAAAACCTTGGGTAAATCCTGTTCATCAAATCTTTTTGGTTCACCACAAGAATTTATGGTGTAAAAATACCATCGTAAAACATCAACACCATACTTATTAATCAAACTGAATGGTTCAACCACATTTCCTTTGGATTTGGACATTTTCTGTCCATACTTATCTAAAACTAAACCAAGAGACATTACATTTCTATAAGGATTTCCCATTCCCAAAAGCACTCCTACTGCCAGTAAATTATAAAACCATCCTCTGGTTTGATCTATCCCTTCGCAAATAAAATCAGCTGGATAAGCAATATTTTCAGAAATTTTAGATTGGTTTTCAAAAGGCCAGTGCCACTGAGCCCAGGGCATTGCTCCGGAATCAAACCAGACGTCAACTACATCTTTTACTCTTACCATTTTTCCTCCGCAACTGCACTCTAAGTAAACCCCATCAACATAGGGACGGTGAATATCAATTTCTCCTTCAGAATTGTAAGGTAAATCCCTATAAGGTAACTTTTTAAACTGTCCAGTTTTTAAAAGCTCTGCTTTGTGACACTGCTCGGGAGTAAGATTCCTAGCTTTAACCTCCAGCGCAAATAATGGATCCTGGTGGCTAACTATTAAAATAGTTTTATTTCGATATTTTCGATTTATTTCTTTTATTAAATCAAACATTCTTCTGGCAACTTGCTGCAAAGTTTCTCCACCTTCTGGAGCTTTATAAAACTTCTCAATCTTAGATCTAAAGAATCTACGATATTCATCTGCAGTCTTTCCTTCAAACTCTCCAAAATTTATTTCGGTTAATCGCTTATCAATATTTATCTTTTCAATCCCCAAATAGTCAGCAATAATCTTTGCAGTTTCCACGGCTCTGGTTAATGGAGAACAATAAATTATTTCTGGGTTTATTTTCTTAATTTCTGGAAGTATTTTTTTAATCTCCTTAATTCCAACCTGAGTTAGATGACACTTTTTAGTAGTTTCTTTTGCAATAACTACATCTTTAAGATTACTTTCAGCCTGTCCATGTCTTAAAATGTAAAAGTTATTTTTATAAAAAGAGTTTTTAGTTAGTTCAGTTAAGCTTTTTACTGACTTAACTTTTCCGCATTTTAAACATTTAAATAATGGTAGAGGAGTTCCCCAGTATCTCTCTCTAGATATAGTCCAATCTCTCACTTCTTTTAACCATTTTCCAAATCTTCCATACTTCAAATAGCCAGGTATCCAGTTAATTTTTCGATTAGCTGAAAGTAATTTATCTTTCAATTTAGTCATCAAAATGAAATAACTTTCTCTGATAAGATAAATCAGTGGAGTATTACATCTCCAACAAAATGGATAATCATGAACTATAGTTTCCTGCTTCAATAAAAGTTGTCTACGTTTTAAATCCTCAATTATCAACTTATCAGCATCTTTTATAAACAATCCCTGACCAATTACTCCCTCTTTCATTTTTCCCCTATCATCGACGGTAATAGGGAATTTCTGGTCTTTTACTTTTTTCTTAAATAAATCAAAATCTTCTTCTCCAAAAGCTGGAGCGATATGAACTAAGCCAGTTCCTTCTTCTTTGCTAACAAAATCTGCTATCCAGACTTGATAAGCTTTTTGGGGAATATCTTTTTGAGGATAAAGAGGATTATATTTAAGACCCTCTAATTCCTTTCCTGAAATCTCCCCAACCAGCTTAGCTGGCAAAGGTAAAGGATTATAGCTTATTAAAATTTCTTCACCCAGCTTGTATTTTTTATAAATAAGCTTCGGGTTCACTGCTATAGCTACATTTGCTGGTAAAGTCCAGGGAGTAGTAGTCCAAACCAGCAAGTAAGTTCTGGTTTTTAATTTCTTATTTTTGAGCTTAAATTTAATGTAAATAGAAGGGTCAGAAACCTTTCGATAAACACCAGGCATTCCTAGTTCATGATAAGACAGGGGTGTACCACATCTAGGACAGTATGGAAGCACTCTATAGGATTTTTTAAGTAATCCTTTCTTGTAAATTTTATCAAGTATCCACCACAAGCTTTCCAGATATTTATTATCACAGGTTATATAGGCATTCTCCAAGTCAATCCAAAATCCAATTCTTTTAGTAAACTGTTCCCATTCTTTTTTGTAAGTAAACACATTCTTTCGACACTCTTCAACAAATCTATCAATTCCAATCTGTTCAATCTCAGATTTTGAGGTTAAATTCAAGCTCTTTTCTGCTTCTATCTCTGTAGGTAAACCTTGAGTATCCCAGCCAGCTCTTCGTTCCACATAAAACCCACACATACTTTTATACCTCAAAATAATATCCTTAAAAGCTCTGGCCAGCAAATGGTGAATTCCAGGTTTCCCATTAGCATAAGGTGGTCCTTCAAAAAACCTGAATCTCTTCTTGTTTTTTCTTAGGTTTAAAGATTTTTGAAAAATATTATTAGTTTCCCAAAAATTCAAAACTTTCTCCTCAAGTTCAGGCAAGTTTAATTTATCTTTCTGAAACATATCAATGATGATTTTAGAAAATAATCAAAAAAATGTAAATCCTACATTCGATCCAGTTTAGCTATTCCAATCAAATCAAATAAATTATCCAAAACAATTTTAGTAGTCAGAATCAAGCTTAACCTAGCCTTAGTTTCAGCTTGATTTTCAGTAATTACTCTCTGTCTTTCATAGAAATTATGAAAAACTCTGGCTAGATTCAAGCTATAAGTGACTAAAACTTGAGGATTATATACTTCAGCAGATTCTTTAACCTTATCAGGAAACTGAACCAGCTCTTTTATTAGCCTTAAATCTGGTTCAGTTCCAAGTAATTTTAAGTCGGAAGTTTTAATTTTATACTCCAAGGTTTTAGCCTTATTTAAAATGCTATTTACTCTCACCCGGGTATACTGAACATAATATACTGGATTTTCCATTGACCTTTTCTTGGCCAGCTCCAAATCAAAATCTAGATGAGTCTCTGGAGCAACCATTAAGAATAAAAATCTGGTTGGATCTAATCCAACTTCATCAACTACCTGCTCCAAAGTTAAGTATTCTCCTTTTCTTTTAGATATTCTAACTTTCTTTTTTCCTCTTCTTAATGTAAGCATCTGCATAATAATTATTTTTAGTTTAGAAGGAGAAATTCCCAAAGCAGATAAACCTGCTAGTAGCCTTTTTTTGTAGCCAAAGTGATCGGCTCCCCAAATATCAATTACCTGGTCAAATTTTCTTCTTTTAAACTTATCCAGATGATACATTAAATCTGAAAAAAAATAAGTTGGCTTTTGATTGGCTCTGATTAAAACTCTATCTTGTTCATCTCCAAATTTTTTAGCTTTAAACCATAAGGCCTTATTTTTTAAATAAACTAAATTTTTTTGCTGTAGCTGTTTTAAAAGTTTTTTAGCCATATTTTTTTCATACAAGCTTTGCTCTGAAAACCAATTATCAAACTTAATTTTTAGCTTATGCTGTATAAAATCCTGGTTATCTTTTTGAATTTCTTGAGCCAAAATATAGCCAGCCTGCTGATATTTATTTGTAGAACTCCTGATTATTTTGGTTAACTTGGGTTCAATTAAGGCAATTTTTTTTCGAAGATAATCGTTTAAATACACTTTGCCTTTTTTCAAGGCAGTTTTCCCTAATTCCTCAATTTGAGAAGAATTTTTAGCGTTGTTAATATAATATTCTTTTGTTACTTGATAACCTAAAAACTTTAAAATTCTAGATAAGCTATCTCCAAAAAATGTTCCCCTACCATTACCAACTGTTAACTGGCCAGTAGGGTTAGCTGAGATAAACTCTATTTGAATCTTCTTCTTTTTCTTAAAGCCTCGTCCATAATCATTTTTTTTAGTTAAAATTTTTTGAATTTCCTTTAGTAGCCATTCCTTTTTTATCCAGAAGTTAATAAAACCTGACTTTGCCTCTACTCTTTCAAAAGCCGAAATCCTGGATAATTTTTTCGCTAAATTTTCTGAAATCCCTTGAGGGTCCTTCTTTCTTAACTTAGCTAAGTTAAAGGCTAAATTAGTAGAATAATCTCCAAACTCTCTTTTTCTTGAAACAAACACATCAAACGGAATAGTTGACTTAGTAGTTTTTTTAATTAAACTAACAATTCGTTGCTTCATAACTTTATAAGCTTATTATAAAATAAAAACCAATTGCAATAAAATAGTTATGATTTTAGCCACTAATAAAAAAGCATATTTTGATTATCAAATTCTAAAAACCTATGAAGCTGGAATAGAACTTTATGGGTTTGAAGTTAAAGCAGCTAAATTTAAAAAGATAAACTTAGCCGGTTCGTATGTAGTAATAAAGAACCACCAGGCTTGGTTAATTAACTGCAGTATTTCTCCATATCAACCAAAAAATATTCCTGAAACTTACCAACCTCAGAGAACCAGAAGATTACTTTTACACAAGAAAGAAATTATCGAGTTGGAAACTAGATCCAAGGGCTTGACTATTGTTCCATTAAAAGCTTATACTAAACATGGATTGGTAAAACTGGAAATTGGTTTAGCTAAACCTCGAAAAAAAGTTGACAAGAGAGAGTTAATTAAGGAAAGGGAAGCTAAAAGAAAAATCAGAACGGTAGTTTACAAACTTTAAGGGAATGGGCTGGATTCGGCAGAAATTTAACCAGCTGGGATAGCAAGCTGAGCTGATTGTCTCATTAAACCAATCAAGAATAAACGCCAACAAAAGCTTGGCATTTGCTCCAGCTTTTGTCTAGGAGCCTCTAAATCACCGATTCTCAATAGGTAATTTAGAGAAGGTCATTGAGATAGATAGTAATTCTGCCGAAGAATTGCTATCGAAAATCTATTCGGCTAGAAATTTAAGGTTTTGTCGATTTTAACTTTAAATTTCGAAACTTAAAATCGAATAAGCTTGTAGAAGTCCCTTTTGGTTAATTTCTGCACGTGGGTTCAACTCCCACCATTTCCACTAAAAGTCACAGTTCAAAAACATTCCGGAATACAGAATCAACAATCAAATAACTGCTAGAGAAGTCAGAGTAATTGACCAGAATAGAAAGCACCTGGGAGTAATGCCACTTGAAAAAGCTCTGGATTTAGCAAGACAAGCCAAATTAGACTTGGTAGAAATTTCCCCAACAGCTAACCCTCCGGTAACTCAGATAATTGATTTTGACAAGTTTAGATACCAGCAAAGAAAAAAATTAAAGAAGCAACAGCAAGCTCAAAAAAAGGCCGAGTTAAAACATATTAAAGTAAGTGCCAGAACAGCACTTAACGACTTAAAAACCAAAGCTGAACTAGCCAAAAAATTTTTAGCTAAAAATCATAAAGTAGAAATATCTGTTTATTTAAAAGGTAGAGAGCAAAAATATCAGCAGCTAGCTAAAGAAAAATTGGAACAATTTTTAGAACTTATTGATATGCCTTATAAAACTATTATGCCATCAAAAAAAGTAGGAAAGGGATATAGAGTAGAATATCGAACCCAAATAGCTAAGGAATAACATGAGAAAAAGCTTAAGAAGTAGAATAAAAATTACTAAAACCGGAAAGCTTCTTCACCGAGCTTCAGGAATATCCCATTTTAAATTTAAAAAATCAACTAAGCAAAAGAAAAGAAAAAAAAGATTAAGAAAACTTCAATATAAAATATCTAAATACTATTAAAAATTTAAAATTAAAAAATCAAAAATCAAAATTACAAATCAAAATGTTAAAATTAGCAAATTTCAAAACCATTTTAATATTTGATCATTTTGAATTTTGAATTGCTATTTTACATTTTGATATTTAAATTTTAAATTTATTATTATGACTAGAGTAAAAAGAGGAACTATTAAAACCAAAAAAAGAGCCAAACTACTAAAGCTAACTAAAGGATTCCGCTTGGGCAGAAAATCATTAAAAAGATTGGCTAAAGAAGCAGTGCTTCATAAGTTGTCTCATCAATATCGAGGTCGAAAAGAGAAAAAAAGAGTAAATCGTAGGCTATGGCAAGTTAAAATCAATGCCGCTCTACGAAGTAGAGGATACAAATATTCCACTTTTATACATCAACTAAAAAGCAAAAACATTAAACTAGATAGAAAAATTCTAGCTGACTTAGCCGAAAATAACCCTGAAATTTTTGAAAAGGTAATTGAAAAAGTCAAAAGCTAAAAATCCTTTTTACTCCGATCTAAGTTTTAACCTGAAAAGCACAGCAGTAGCTCGAATTGCTTGAACAGAAGCAATTAAGAAAACTAACGGGATTATTAAGCTAATCAGATCTAGAGAGAGAATTGCAGAAACTAAAAAATAAATAGACAATCCCATCATTATACTAGCAACTAGTATGCTTTTAGTCTTACTCAACAAAAAACCCAAAGCTATCCAGATTGCCACAACTATTCCAGTTAAAATCCAGATGGCTGGTCCCATTTCCTTAACAATAACAGTTTTAATCCCACTAATAACACTGACTTCAATATTCTGGACATAAGCGTAGGTCCCAATTACCTGAAGAACAGCTAAAAGGTAAAACAAAACTGAAACCTGTTTAATAGTTTTTCTGGCAGATTCTTTATCCATTTTTAAAACTTTAACCGACCTTTAAAAAGTATAACATATTTTAGTTTATCCTAGCAGAAAGACCGAAATTATCCCACATAGAAATATTCCATCAAATACTCCGGCTCCTCCAATACTAAATATTCCTGGTCCCATTCTAAGTACTTTTTTTAAATTTAAAATATCTGCCCCAATTAAGGTTCCAATAGTTCCAGAAATATAAGCACAAACAGCTGGATTTAAAGGAGCAAAAATTAAACTGGTTAAAACAGCCAAAATTGGTGGGACTATAGCAGGCAAAATAATTCCTATTCCTCTTACTGGTCTAGCTAAAAATTTGGTAACAAAAGTTACTATTGATAGACAAATTAAGGTAGAATAAACTGGAGCTTTAGGCAACAAATAAATAGACAAAACCAATGGAACCAGACAGCCCCCAAAGTTAATACAAATAATCTGCTCAGAAACTAAAGGAGGTCGATAAAAAAATGGGAAAAAATTAAAAGCTTCCAAAGAATCTTTAAAGACTTTCCGTCTTTTAATTGGAATGTTAACTATCCCACCGATTAAAGAAATGAACAAAATAATCAAAGCTGATTCAAAGGAAAGTCCCAACTTAGCAAAAGAAATAGTTATAACATTAAAATAAATTAAAAGTAAAAAAAGTGGAACAGCTAAAATAGTTAAAACAATTAGAACAAAAAATGAAATCATTTTAGATAGTATTATAACCTAAATAATTTTCAATTTACAATTTCTAATTTTCAATCAATTTTCCAACTTCCAACTTCCAACTTCTAACTTTTATTCGCAAATTCGTTGATTTCCTTGACTA
>CAYRSR010000011.1:0-28489 GCA_964427275.1 uncultured Candidatus Saccharibacteria bacterium | reverse complement strand
ATAGTTAGTCAAGAAAATCAACGAATTTGCGAATAAAAGTTAGAAGTTGGAAGTTGGAAGTTGGAAAATTGATTGAAAATTAGAAATTGTAAATTGATACAAGGATATTAATTTTAGATTAGCGAACCCTAACCTTTTCCAGATAATCCAAAAGTTTGCTAATCCAGTCACCAATAAGAGGAATAATTGTCATTTTTGATAAAAGCCAAACTCCAAAAGCAAAAATGAGTGATGTACCAACTGCAAAGCCAATTCCCCTGGCTATTCCCAATAAAAAATTAAACCAGAATGTCCTGTAAGGATGTTCTATCATCTCAAGATATCTTTTTGAATGAAGTTTTTTGACAAACTTCGTTAGAGTTGAAATTGATTCAGCTAATTTTTTTTGTTCTGTTTCCATTAATTTTTATACTTTTCAATTTCTACCAGCCGATAATACTTGGACATTCTTTCCTCTGGCTCAGGAGCTCCGGATTTTAGACCAAATGCTTCTACTGCATAAGCCAGGTCAGCAATAAACGAATCCATAGTTTCCCCACTCCGGTGAGAAACCACGGTTTTTAAATTCAATTTTTCGCAGGTTCTAATAGCTTCTAGAGTTTCGCTAACTGTTCCAATTTGATTTGGCTTAATCAACACTGTGTTAATTAATTTTTGTTCAGCTGCTTTTTTAATCAATTCCGGATTAGTAACAGTTAAATCATCCCCAATGATTAATACTTTTTGCCCAAATTTTTGATAAAACTTTTTAAATCCAGAAATATCTGATTCAGCAAAAGGATCTTCAAAAGAAAGTAAGTTGTACTTAGAAATATATTTGGAATATAAACCAATCACCTGATCTGAATTATATTTTTCAGAATCTAAAGAATAATAACCATCTTTATAGAAGCTAGAAGCAGCACAATCTAAAGCTAGCCTTAAATTTTCTTTTTCAAAACCAACATCAGAATACATTTTTAAGGGAAATTCTGGATCTTTAAAAGGAATCACAATTCCTCCTTCATCTCCATATTTTACTTCTCCATAATTCTCATAAAAGTATTTTTTTAACTTATTAAAGAAATTAATTCCAGTCAAAAGAGATTCTTTTGCAGTCTCAAATTGAGGAACTATTAAGTATTCCTGAATATTTGGTCCAGATGGAGCATGTAATCCTCCATTAATCAAGTTTAAAAATAGATAAGGTGATTTTTTTGGAGTTGAATTTTTTCCATAAATTTCTCTTAAATATTCAAATAAAGGTTTTTTATTTAGCTTAGCCAGTAAGCGAACGAAAGCAATTGACAGCGCCAATACCAGGTTCACCCCTAAAAAACTTTTATCCTTAAAAGATAATTCAATTAAGAAATTGTCAAAATCCTTTTGGTCTGAATAATCTCTGGTTAAAATTTGTGGTTCAATTTTAGTAAATCGTTTTAAAGCTAAATCAACCGGAATAGTTTTAGCTTCATATCTCCCCTTACTTTTTCCTGCTGGAGTAGATGCCAAAGCTTTTAATCCCATTGATTCAACCTCAACTTCAAAAGTCTTTTCTCCTCTGGAATTTAAAATTATTTTTGGAGTTATTTTATCCAGCTTCATTTTATTTTAGACAAATTTATAACGGTTTTAATTACCGCATCTGGCGATAAAGACATTGAAGGGATCTGACAATCAATCAAAAATTTAGCAAACTCAGGTATGGTAGAAGGAGCGTCTCCACAAATTCCACAATATTTTTGCTTTTGATTGCATAATCTTATTACTTTAGCTACCATTTTTTTAATTGTTGGATCAGTTTCATTTCCAACTTTGGCAACATTAGCATTATCTCTATCCAGGCCCAAACTTAGCTGAGTTAAATCATTGGTTCCGATACTCATTCCATCAAAAACCTCCAAAAATTTATCAGTTAAAATTACATTGGAAGGAATTTCGCACATCACATATATCTTTATATTTCTAGGTCTTAAACTTTTAAGTAAGCCGGACTTTTTAATTAAGTTGATAACTTCTTTTCCTTCATCAACTGTTCGGCAAAATGGAACCATTACCGAAACATTTTTAAGTCCAAATACTTCTCTAACTCTTCTAATTGCTTGACACTCCATTAAGAATGCTGGTTGAAAGATTTTATCCAGATATCTACAAGCTCCTCTAAACCCGAGCATTGGATTAGCTTCTTCTTCTTCAAATAACTCACCTCCAATTAAGTTTCTATATTCATTGGTCTTAAAGTCAGAAAACCTAACAATTACCTCATTTGGATAAAATGCAGCAGCTATTTGAGCAATTCCTTCAGCTAACTCTTTAATAAAGAATTCTTTTTTGTTTCTATACTCAATAGTTAAATCGTCAATCTGTTTAATAATTCTGTTTAGCCTGAAAGTAGGTAAATGTTTGTTTTTAGCAATAGTTTTAAGCTTACTATAATGATATAAAGCTAGTGGATGAATCCTTATTTTTTCAGCAATAATAAATTCTTCCCTGGCCAGCCCAACTCCATTTACCGGTAAAAATGAAGCTTTAAACGCAATCTCAGGAGCTCCAATATTAACCATAATTTTTGTTTTCAATTTTGGAATCTTTTTTAGATTGTATTTTTTAACTTTGTAAGGCATTTTTCCTAAAAACACTCTTCCATTTAGTCCCTGGGTGCAATCAACCGTAACCATTTGACCATTTTTCAAAACCTTAGTAGCATTTTTAGTTCCTACAACACTGGGAATTCCCAGCTCCCGACTTACTATTGCAGCATGACAGGTCCTTCCCCCTTCATCAGTAATAATTGCTGAGGCAATTCCCATAATTGAAGTCCAATCAGGGTCAGTCATTTTAGTAACCAAAACTTCACCTTTCTTAAACTCAGAAATTCTGGATACATCCGGAATTAAGCGAACTTTTCCAAAACCAATTTTATCTCCAATAGCTATTCCGGAAATTAATGGTTTTTTATCAGTTTTTAGCTGATATTCAAAATAAGTAGTTTCAATTTCTTTAGAACCATAAACAGTTTCTGGTCTGGATTGAACAATGTATAGTTTATTTTCAACACCATCCTTAGCCCATTCAATATCCTGAGGACAACCATACAAATTTTCAATCTTTACTGCCCACTTAGCTAGAGTTAAAACCTCATCATCGGTTAAGGAAAATCTAAACTGGTCTCTCTTTGAAACTAGTTTTTCTTTTAATCCAGATTTAGCTAAAACTAATTTTTTAGTCTTTCTTCCTAAGTTTTTAACTATAATCGACCGATAGCCTTTATTTAAAGTCGGCTTAAATACATAAAACTGGTCTGGAGTAATCTTACCCTTAACCACCATCTCGCCCAATCCCCATATTGAATTTACCAAGACTACTTTCCTAAATCCTGTATCAGTATCCAGAGTAAAAGCTACTCCGGCTGAACCAACATCACTTCTGACCAATTTTTGAACTCCCACTGATAAAGCAATTTTTAAATGGTTAAATCCTTTTTGTTCCCGGTAAGAAATTGCTCTATCAGTAAATAATGAAGAAATACATTTTTTGACTGCTAATAGCAAATCTTTTTCTCCAGAAACATTCAAATAAGTCTCATGTTGACCAGCAAAACTAGCACTTGGAAGATCTTCAGCAGTTGCTGAGGAACGAACTGCCACAGCTATATTTTTCTTTTGATACTGTAAGGAAAGGTCTTTATAACTCTTAATAATCTCCTGTTTTAAATCCTCAGGAAATTTAGCTTTTAAAATTAAATTTCTAGCTTTTTCCCCGGTTTCAGTTAAGCTGGATATGCTTTCAGGATTGAATTTTTTAAAAAGTTTTTTAAGTTCTTTATCAATTTGGTTATATTTCAAAAAATAAAAATAGGCTTGAGCAGTAGTAGCAAATCCATCTGGAATATTCACTCCTTTCCTGGAAAGTTTAGTAAGCATTTCTCCAAGTGAAGCATTCTTTCCTCCTACTACAGGAACATCCTTCTTGGAAATCTGCTTAAACTTAAGAATATACTTCATAAAATTATACTAACTCTAACTGAACTTAAATTCAATCAAGGAAGGATCATAGTCTGATGGTTTTTCAAATCCTAATAGATTTAAAATAGTAGCTGCTACATTAGAAAGTCCTCTTTTTTTAAGCTTGGCTAAAACATATTCTTCTTTATATTGAGGATCAAAAATAACAAATGGAACTGGATTTAAAGTATGACTGGTACAAGGAACTTTTTTATGATTAATATACTCAAACATTTGTTCAGCATTACCATGGTCAGCTAGTACTATAGCTATCCCTTTAAGTTTCTGAATTACTTTAAGCAACTCACCAACTGATTTATCTACTGCTTCAACCGCTTTGATAATAGCTTTCTCATTTCCAGTATGACCGACCATATCACCATTAGGAAAATTTATTCTTCCAAATTGATACTTTCCGGTTTTTAAAAGTTCAATAGTTTTTTCAGTAATTTGTTTGGATTTCATTTCTGGCTTAAGGTCAAAGCGAATTTTATCTGAAGGAATCTCAATATAATCTTCTAGTTCAGGACACAAATAGCCGGACCTATTTCCATTCCAGAAATAAGTTACATGGCCAAACTTCTGAGTTTCAGAAAGAGCAAACATTCTAATATTCTGAGCACAAAGATACTCACTAACAGTTCGATCAATTTTCAAAGGTTCAACCAAATAATTCTTTGGAATATGTAAATCTCCATCATATTCAATCATTCCAGCATAAAGCACATCAGGCCAGAATTCTCTATCAAATTCTTTAAAATCTTTTTCTTCAAATACTCTGGAAATCTCAATAGCCCGGTCACCTCTAAAATTAAAAAATATCACTGAGTCGCCATCTTTGATTTTTCCAATTGGATTTTTCTTTTCATCCACAATTACAAATGGAGGGAGATACTGATCAGACAATTTTGGATATTCTTGATAATAAGTTTTTACCGCCTGAGTGGCTGATTCGAAAGCCCTGGCTTTTCCTAATACATGAGCATCCCAGCCATTTTTAACTATTTGCCAGTTAGCATTATACCTATCCATGGTAGTAACCATTCTTCCACCACCAGAAGCGATTTTATAATCAAGTCCCAATTGATTTATCTCAGCTAAGACCTTTTCTGTTCTTTTAATGTAGGTTAATGCTGATCTGGGAGGAACATCCCGGCCATCCAGTAAAATATGAACCCTGACTTTTTTAACCCCTTCTTTGGCAGCTTGCCTTAACATAATATAAAGGTGAGAAATATTAGAATGAACATTACCATCAGAATGAAGTCCTATAAAATGCAAGGTGGTTTCATTTTGCTTTACTCTACTAATTAACTTTTTCCACAAATTAGTGGAAAAAACTCTCCCAGTTTTCAGTGCTTGATCGACCAATTTTGGTCCCTGTGGAAATATACGGCCAGCACCTAGAGTATTATGCCCTACCTCACTATTTCCCATATCTTTATCGGACGGAAGACCAACTGCTTCTCCATGAGCACAAAGAGTGGTAAACAATTTAGATTTAAACAATTTATCTAAAGTTGGAGTTTTAGCCAGATAAACACCATTAGTCTCATCTGGTTTTCCCAGACCAATTCCATCTATAATTATTAAGAGCAATGACCCAGTTCTGGGAGTAAAATTAATTTTTCTTAAATGAAGATGAGTTTTAACTTTCATTAGCAAATATTCTATAATTATACTAACATGAATCAGGTAACCTGGAAAGAACCAGAATTTGATTATTATCCAAAAAATTATAAATGGTATGTAAGTGTAATTATATTTTTTATACTAATGTTAATTTTTGCCTGGTGGCAGAAAAATATTTTATTTTTTATATTCTCAGTCATAGCATTAATTCTAGTTTTGTACCTTGAAAAAAAGAAGCCACAATTGATTGAATTCAAACTAGATTCAGAAAAGCTAACTATTGGAGAAAAAGAATACTTACTAAAAAACTTCAAAAAGTTTTTTATCCGAGATTCCAAAGAATTACTTTTAATGAAAAAAACTGGAATCAAAATGAAGATACCAATTAAAAAGGATTTAGCTTCTCAAATTAAACAAATATTAACTGCAAAAAAAATAAAATTTGAACCAATGGAAGAATCCTTATTAGATACTATTCTAGAAAAACTTGGGTTTTAAAACCACCTAATACTTTACAATTAAAAATATTTTATTATCATATATAGCTAGATTGGTGAGTGTAGCTCAATTGGCAGAGCCCCAGACTGTGGATCTGGTGGTTGGCGGTTCGAATCCGCTCACTCACCCAGAAGTATGAAAAAAATAATAGTGTTTATAGTAATAATGCTAATAATTTTAGGCTTGGTTGCAGCCTACATACCTTTAATCTTTGTTAGATCAGAAACTTCTGAAAAGCTAGAAGCCAGTTTATTCAAACAAGCTATTGAAGAGGAACAGCAAGAAATTGATAGACTACTTGAACAAATTTCAAATGAAAATACTGGGAATTGATCCAGGCACTAAAAGAATTGGTTACGGCTTAATTGAGAAAAAAGGAAAAAAGCTGGTTTACCTTGATAGCGGGTTATTAAAAATTCATTCTCATACACCTGGAACAGTAAAAATAAATTCGGAATACCTATATCTACTCGATTTGGAAAAGTCCTTTAAAGAATTAATTAAAAAGAACAAACCAGATCTAATTGCTCTAGAAAAGTTGTTTTTTATGAGAAATAAAAAAACTGCCATGAAGGTAGCCAGAGCAAAAGGAATATTAATCTTAACAGCTTTAAAAAAGAAAATTCCTTTAATTGAGATAAATCCTACTGAAGTAAAATTCTCCTTAACTGGAGATGGAAAAGCAGATAAAATTGGAGTAGCTAAAATGGTAAATTATTTTTTAAATATTAACTATTCCTTTAAAGTTGATGATATTGCTGATGCTTTAGCTATTGCAATCTGTGTAGCTTTAAAACTAGATTTTCAAAAATATGAAAATTATAAAAATTAGCTTAAAAATATTTTTAATTTTAATTTTGACTAGCTTAACCTGTTTGGGTGTAATATCTTACCTGTTAATTAAAGACCTTCCGCCTTTAGAAGAAATTGTAAATATTCCAATTAGTCAATCTACTAAAATTTATGACCGAACCGGCAAAATCCTTTTATATGAAATTCATCGACAGGAAAAGAGAACTATTGTTCCAAAACAACTTATTCCTGAACACTTAAAATTAGCTACTATAGCCATTGAAGATGACGATTTTTATCAGCATCCAGCCATTGATTTTAAAGCAATTCTAAGATCAGTTTATCAAAATATAATTAAAGGAAAAGTAACTCAGGGTGGTTCTACAATCACTCAACAGCTGGTTAAAAATTTATTTTTAACTCCGGAAAGAACTATCTGGCGAAAATTAAAAGAAATCATTTTGGCTTTTCAATTAGAACACTTTTATGACAAAGATGAAATTTTAGCTCTCTATCTTAACCAGATTTATTACGGAGCTAACTGCTATGGAGTAGCTGAAGCAGCTAAAGCCTACTTTGGTAAACCAGTTGGACAACTAAACCTGGCTGAATCAGCAATTTTAGCATCTTTACCTAAAGCTCCTTCGTACTATTCTCCCTGGGGCTCCCATCAAGATAAGCTTTTTTTAAGACAAAAATTCATTCTGAAAAAAATGTATCAGTTGGGTTTTATCAGTCAGCAGGAGTTTGAAACAGCAAAACAAACCAAAATAAGCTTTGCTTCACCAAAAAGAGAGATTAAGGCTCCACACTTAGTAATGGAAGTAAAAAAATATTTAGAAAACAAATATGGACAGGAAGTAGTAGAGAAAGGAGGATTAAAGGTAATTACTACTCTGGACTATAACCTTCAGAAAATAGCCGAGCAAGTGGTTAAAGAAGGAGTTAAACGGAATCAAGAGCTTTATGGAGGTAAAAATGCTGCTTTAGTTGCTCAAGATGTTAAAACTGGAGAAGTTTTAGCTCTGGTTGGTTCCAGAGATTATTTTGACATTGAAAACCAGGGAAATTTTAATGTAGCTACTCAGGGACTAAGACAACCCGGCTCAGCTATTAAGCCATTTGTTTATGTTACTGCTTTTCAACAAGGCTACACTCCAGACACTATAGTATTTGATGTTCCTACTGAGTTTGACACTACTGGTAAAAAGAGCTACCAGCCTAAAAACTTTGATAATTATTTCAGAGGACCGGTAACTCTCAAAGAAGCTTTAGCTCAGTCTATTAATGTCCCTTCAGTAAAGATTCTTTATCTAGCTGGAATAAAAAATAGTATTGAAACTGCTAGAAAAGCTGGTATTACCACTTTTACTGAACCAAATAAATATGGACTAAGTCTGGTATTGGGTGGAGCAGAAGTAAAATTAATAGAACTGGTTAGTGCCTACACAGTATTTGCTAACCAGGGAATAAAAACCTCATCAAGTTTAATTTTAAGAGTAGAAGATAGTCAGGGAAGGATATTAGAACAATATCAACCAGATAAACAAAGAGTTATTCAGGTAAAATACGCTAATTGGATAAACTACATTTTATCAGACCCTTACCTTAGAACTCCACTTTTCTCTAGGCATCTGGATTTAACTATTTTCCCAGACCATCGGGTAGCGCTGAAAACTGGCACTACTAATGACTATCGAGATGCCTGGTGTATTGGTTATACTCCTTCTATAGTAGTAGGAGTTTGGGCTGGAAATAACGATTACACTCCATTGAAAAAGCAAGGCTCAAGTATTTTAGCTGCCCTACCAATCTGGCATGAATTTATGAAACAAGTTCTGCCACATCAACCTAAATTAAGCTTTCCCAAGCCAGAATTTGACTTTTCAACAAAGCCAATTTTAAGAGGTGAAATCCCTCAACTTCACAGTATCTTATACTATGTAAATAAGAATAATCCCAGGGGACCGGCTCCCGAAGATCCGACCAAAGATCCTCAATTTGAAAACTGGGAACAGGGAGTGCAAGAATGGGCTAAAGAAAACGCTTCAAATTTAAGTATTTACAACCAGATTCAAAAACCTAAAAAATTAGAAATTAAAATCGAAAACTTTTCATTAAAAAATGGAGAATTTATATCCTTTCCTTTGTTAATCTCTGCTGATTTAAAATCTGAGGTCAAGCTTAAAAAAGTTGAATTGTTGTTAAATAATCAGCTTTTGAATAGTAAGTTACTGGATACCAAATCAACTCATTACAAATATAAGATAAGGGACCCAGAAGTTTTTGAATTACAAAACTTAGTGGAGTTAAGAGTAACTGATAAGTTAGGAAATACCAAAACAATCAAAGTAATTGTATTTAAAAAACAAAATAGTAAATAAAAAACTAACTAATATTTAATTGGCATCAAGATATAAATAAATGAATTATCTTCCAATCCTTTAATTAGTGCTGGTTGATCCTCTTGATTTAATCCCAAAAACACCTTCTTTTCTTCAATACATTTTAAACCATCCAGAAAATAATTAAGGTTAAAAATAATTTCACCTAGTTTTCCACTAACCTTTGCAGGTACCAGGTAATAATTTTCTCCTAAGCTAGCACTAGCTGAAGAAACTTTCAGATAATTCTGACCTAGTTTAAGTTTTATTTGTTGATTTTGTTGTGCAAATATTGAAGCTAACTTTAATGCTTCTAATAATTCTGACTTAGAGACCACAATCTCAGTATTAAACTTTTTAGGAATTTTAGTTTTATATTCTGGAAATTCTCCCTCAATTAATCTGGAAATGATCTGCTGATTTAAAAACTTAAACATTACCTGATTGCTATCAAATAAAATCTGAGCTTGTTGACCTGGCGGTAAAACTCTTAGTAGTTCTTTAATAAGTTTTAAAGGAATAATAACTCTGAAGGAATGTTCAAAATTGGTGTTAAAACTTCTGGAGTAAACACACTTTTCAGCTAGTCTAAAGCTATCAGTTCCTGCTATAGTTAGATTATTCAAGGAGAAGTTGAATAACATTCCACTAATCTCCGGCCTAATCTCTGAATAAGAAATTGCCGGGGTGATTTCTAAAAGCATTTTCTTCAGGACGTCAGTATTAATCTCAATAAATCTATCTTTATTGCTGATTTCTGGAATAATAGGAAATTCATCCGGGTCAGAAGATATCAATCGAGCTTGATAATTATCAGACTTAATAATAAGCGAGTCTGACTTGCTTTCTAAATTGAGCTTTGGACTGGTAAGATTGGCTACAATATCCAGGAGACTATCAAGTAATACAGAAGCTTTTCCTTCCTGAATTACCTTTCCAGAAATTTGATAGGTACTACCTATTTCTAAATCAGTAGCAGACAGTAATATTTTGCTTTTAGTAGTAGTGATTAAAACATTTTTTAAAATCGGTAGATTGGAGGATTTGCTACCAGCTGATCCTTTTATAGCTACTAATCCTTCTTTTAGATTATTTCTTAAAATTATTAATTTCATAGTAGTAGTACTTGTGGATAAGGCTCAAATTGTCTTTTGAAAACGTAAATCTTTTGGTGAAAAACTCAGGAAAAAGTTGTGGTATTTTTGTTAATTTACTTTGGATTTGGATTCAATTTAGATATCCTTTCGCTATTATTTCACCATTACTCAACCAGATTTTTACAGAAAACTTACAGCTTAGTCCATTGAATTTCGAATTCTTTCTTTTATTGCACTAACTTCTTGATAAAGGTTTGGATTTCGATTTATCTCTTTTGAAATTTTCTGACAGGCATGTATTACAGTAGTGTGGTCTTTTCTACCTACTTTTTCAGCAATGTAGGAATAGGAGAAATTTGAAATTTCTCGCAGTAGATACATACATATCTGTCTTGGTTTTACTATTTCTTTTTTCTTTGTTTTTTTACACATTTCTTGAGGGGAAACATTGAAGAAATTAGCTACTTCTTGAACAATCTGTTCAGCTCCAATATTTTTAAAGCTTTTTTTGGTTACCTCGTTAATAATTTGCTCAACACCCTCTAGAGTTATTTTCTTTTTCTTGTATTCTTGTTGAAGAGCTATTTTTTTAAGTACTCCTTCTAGTTCTCTAATATTGTTCTTAACTTTACTGGCAACTACTTCTAGAATTTGCCGGTCAATGTCATAATTATTTTCCTTGGCTTTAGCTTCTAGGATAGCTAACCTTGACTCATAATCTGGGTAAGAAATATCTGCAATCATTCCTCCTTCAAACCTGGAACGTAATCTTTTTTCTAAAGTAGGGATATTAGCTGGAGATTTGTCCGAAGAAATTATAATTTGTTTGTTGTTTTCATATAAGGTATTAAAGGTATGGAAAAACTCCTGTTGAGTTGCTTCTTTTCCACTGATAAACTGGATATCGTCAACAATTAATACATCAACTTTTCTATATTTCTTTCTAATTTCTTCCATGTATCTACCCCGGATAGCTTCAACCACACTATTAGTAAAACTTTCAGTAGTGGTGTATAAAACCTTTAGTTTATTTTTATAAAGTTTTTTGATTTCATTTCCGATTGCCTGAAGAAGATGAGTTTTTCCTAATCCAACTTCTCCATAAACAAATAAGGGATTATATTTTTTTCCTACATTTCTAACTACTGCTTCGGCAGCTGCAAAGGCTAGTTCATTAAACTCTCCAACTATAAATGAGTGAAAAGTATAAACCGGATTAAGGTTAGTTTTAGAATCAACTTCCAGTTGAATTAATGGTTGATTTGACTCATCAATTTTTTTCCTAGTTCTAACTGCTATTGAAGAAAAATTCTGGAGTGAAGGGTCAACTACATAGCTTACTCTTCTAATAGAGCTATCCAAGTCTCTTAATTTTCTTAAAATTAGTTTATGGTAGTGACTTTTTACCCAGCTCAAGGCAAAGTTATTTGGCAATCCTACTTCAGCTGTTCCAACTTTATCTTTTGAAATTAATTTGCTGTTTTTAAACCAGGTGAGGAAGTTTGTCCGGGAAATTTCTAATTCAATATCAGCCAGGACACTTTGCCAAAGTTGTTCCAAATCCATCTTCCTTATTTTAGAGAATTTTGAATTACTTTTTCAAGAGCCTTTGAGATATAGCTAAGTGACTAATCTGTTGAATTCCTGTGGAAAACGTTGAAATTAATTTTGACTTTCTGGTTATAAATCTTATAATAATCTCAAGAATATGTCATCAGTTACCTATCAACCAAAAAGAAAAAAAAGAAAAAGAACTCATGGATTTCTTGCTAGAAGCAGGACTAAGGCAGGAAGAAGGATTTTGAGGAATAGGAGAAGAAAAGGACGAAAAAGGTTAACTGTGTAAAATGAACTTATTTAATACCTTGTTATATCAGCCACTTTTGAGCTTATTGAAATTCATTTATTGTAACTTAGCTTTTTATAATCTTGGTTTAGCTATTATCATCTTGACAGTTTTAATTAGGGTAATACTTTTACCCTTTTTTTATAAAGGAGCTAAAAATCAGATTATTCTCCAGAAATTGATGCCTTATATTAAACAAATCCAGAAAAAATACAAAGATCAGCGTCAGAAACAAGCTGAACTACTGATAAAGCTTTATCGGAGATATAAAATTAATCCATTTTCAGGATTTTTTTTGCTAATTATTCAGCTACCTATTTTAATTGCTTTATACCGGGTATTTTTAAATTTAAACGAGATATCAGAATTAGAGAATTTTATCTTTTTAGGAATGAATCTAATTAAGCCTAGCTTCCCGCTGGCTATAGTAGCTGGATTTCTTCAATATTTTCAAACTTATTTAACTCTTCCAAAATCCTTTGAATCTACTAAGAAAAACCAGGAAGTTAGTAGTAAGGCAGTTGCTTATATTTTCCCGGTAATCACTGTAGCTATTTTAGTAAAACTTCCATCGGCAATTGGAATTTACTGGATAGTTACTATATTGTTTTCAATTTTGCAACAGACCTACTTGAATCATAAACTGAAAGGGATGAAAGTAGTGGTAAATGATGAAATCAGTCTGGATTAGCTGGATATGGACAATTTAAAAATAAGGATTATAATATTGACAAATTATGGTAAATATTTGTTCAAAATTAGAACAGATTCTTAAACTGGCTGGTTTTAAGGACTTTGAGGTTAAGTATGAAAACTCCAGCAATAAGATTTCATTAATTATTAGGGATAATTTTGCCTTAGATAAAGAAGATTCTTTAATCCAGAGCTTGGAACACTTAGTTAATCTGATTTACTGGAAACAAAATCCAGAATTAGCTAAGAAACAAAAAATTATTTTGGATATTAATCATTATCGCAAAAGAAGAGAAGAGTTAATAATTAGGTTATCTCAAACTGCTGCTCAAAAGGTTATTGCTACTAAAAAGAAAGTTGAATTGCCTCCAATGAATTCTTATGAAAGGAGATTGGTTCATTTAACTATTAAAAACTATCCCAGTTTAACTACCGAAAGTGTTGGAGAAGAACCAAATCGAAGGGTAGTAATTAAATTAATCTAATTTAGTAGAGTAGATTTTGGAGTCAACTCTGTTTTTAAAGTAAATTGTTTCTCCTAAAATAGTTACATTACTTGCGTCAATTCCTGAAAAAGACTTAACCAGTTCCATTTTTTTGCCAATCTTTTTTAAGTCAAAACAATGTAAGTTATCATCGCTATAAAACTCCTGCTTTAGATAACTTTCTACTCGGTTTTTTATAGAGGTTTTTGGAACAAAGCAGCATAAAAGATTGTCTGAAATTCCACATTTTTGGGGAAGAATGTAATAATCAAAACTTCCAACTATTTCCCCATCCAGATTAATCAGCCGGGTTTTTTTATTTTGGGATTTTAAAATTGAACTGGAACTTAAGAATTTAACTAAAAGTTCTGGCTCCTCTGGGGTAATCTGACTTAACTTTTTATTTTTTAGGTCATATCTCCATATTGCTTCAGCAATTGAGGATGGTTTGCCATAAAAGTAAATATATTCTGAAGTTAACCAGTTAAAATTTAAATCTTTTAAAGCAAAATCTTTGATTAAAACTTTACTGGTTTTATCAGTTAAATCAAAGATTTCTAGGTTGGAACTGGTTTCAGTTTTAACCAAGACCAAAAGCTTTTTTTCATCCGGGGAAAAAACTGCCTGCTTAATTTCAAGCGGCAAAGGAATAAATTCATTTTTAGCTAGATTGTAAACCGAAAATTGAAGTTCCCAGGGCTTACCAAAACCAAGTAATACTTGACTTCCGCTTGGAGAAGGAATAATTTTTCTTAGATTATTCAGGTTAGTTTCATAGATTAAATTATCTTTTCCTAGGTTAGCTTTAAAAATCTGTCCGGCCTTGTTTATGTAAAAGACTTCTTGAGTATCCTTAGTTACCCAGTAATCTAAGATTTCAGAATCAGAAATGAGGCTTAAATCAGCTGAAACCAAAGCTTTTGTTGGAGTAGCCATTTTTTCATACTCAGGAAACTCTGGAATTCTAGCTTCAGGAACCGGAGCTTTTCTGAAAATGACCAGAAAAATTGCTCCCAAAATTAATACTACTACCACTATAATAATTACAATTAAAAATTTACGCATGTTAGTTTATCTTCTTTTAAATGGCCACCAATCATGTTCCCAGAATCTCCACCAAGGTGGTCTGTATCTGCGCATAACTTCAATACATTCTCCTATTGTTTCTCCTGGTGGTATATGACAAACCGTACCTCGTGGACAATCAGCATCAACTCTACAGGTTATCGAAGGTTTAAATTCTTCTTCTTCAATTAAACCTCTTGCACAACAAAATTCTTTTCTTGGACTACCAACAAGCTCAGGGTTATTTTCACACCAAATCGGAGGTACACTTCTCCAGCCTTCTGGACATTTATATTCATCAGACCATCGGTACTCTTTAAAACCTCCTCCCATTTCAGCCATTCCTCTATACTGCTCGCCATATTCTTCCAGTCTTTTTTGAACAACTTTTTGTTGCCATTCAGGCCACTCAGGATGTATTGTTAGTGCTGGTGGTTTTAACATATCTAGTTTAGGTGCTGCTAAGTTAGTAAGTCCTGGATCAATGGTGTTCAAGATAAGATAAGCTCCAAATAATAGAATTAATCCTAATAATGCCTGAGTGATTCTGTCTCTAGCATCAGCTTGTCTAGCAACATTTCCGGCTGCAATTGTGTATTCTATTCCTCCCCAGATAATCATTCCTAAAGCTAACATTGAAGCTAATCCTAAAGATAGTTGATAAATTCTAGCAATATATTCTCCAATGTCGGTTGCTGGCTCAGTAACTCCAGGAATATCAACTGAAAATTTAAACTGAATTGCTAAGCAATTCTGGGCAATAAACATTCCAGCTAGAAAAATAAAAATGAGGTAAATTAACTTGTAATTCATTTTGTTTTAATTTCAATAGCTCTTTGCCTAACTATACTTTCTAGAGGATCCTTTGAATTGGTGATAGTTACTGAAATTAGAAGTTCTTTAAAAACTGGTTTTTCTGGAACTTTCAATTCTAAATTAAATGGAGGCAAGCCAGTTTTAGTTTCTCCTAAAATATTCCAGGAAAATTCCAATTGTTCTACTTTTTCTACATTGAAGAAGTAAGGGATTCCAGAAATAATATTTTCTCCAGGATATAAGTATTTTTCGGTCTTAAATACAAACTCTGGCCCTTTGACTGGTAAACTGAATGTTCTGGAATAATTTTTGTCTTTATGAGTTATTACCACTTTAATCAGATGACTATTTCCAGCAGTAGCTTTTGCTTTGAATTCAATGTTTTTTAATCCAACTCCTTTATCTATCAGTTTCTCATCAACATACCACAGTATCTGAGAATTAGTCAAATCTTGAATTTTGTCTTCCAAAACCAGTTCAATTCCAATTTCTACTGGAGTATTTCTAATTGGAAGTGCTTTTCCGATATAGCTAACCGGGACAAAATTTTTGGATTTAAAACTGGCTATAATCTGAGCCTTAGCCTGAGCAGTTAAGCCAAAAAACAATAAAACTGCAATTATTATTGGTAAATATTTTTTGTAGTTCATCTTAATTTAAATACCAATCTTTTTAGACCAGGCTTCTGCATTATCTTTGTCACTTCTGCTAAAGGTAGGTTAGCCAGGTGGATAGTAAGAAGTAAAGCACCGGTTCGAATTGGTAAAGCATCAATTCCAGGAATCCATTCCAGCATAGAACCGGCAATGTACCATAGTCCCTTTAGTCTTTTCATCCATAGCCAGAAACCGATTGCAAATGTACATATTGGGTCAGCTAGCCACATTACTATTATAAATATTTGCCCTAAAATTGGAATACCTGAAGTAAAATCAGCTATTGCTTCTAAAATATCCACTGGTATCACAATTAACAACATTATTATTATTTCCACTATTCCGATCCTTGAATTCATTTTTCCATTTGTTTTCTTTCTAAGACTTCTTCTGGCTTGGTGGTAATAATTTGATGTTCTTTATAAGAAGCAATTGGTTTTAGAGCTACATGGTTTTCGCCAATTAAAAATACTCCTTCACCTATTCCTGGGTTTAGTATAACACTCTTTTCTACTTCGGTCAATTTAAAGCTCTCAGCCACTCTTTCTGCAGTTGCTGCTGATTGTTTTAGAAGTAAGGCAAAATTACAATTATTTATGATTGGCTTTCCATAAGGAGAATCAAGAAGATCACCAATATTTTGGGTAATTACAGTTATTCCAAGGTAATATTTTCTAGCTCGTCTAACCAAACTGGCTAGAAAAGAGGCACTGTCCGGATACTTAATCATCCACCAGCCTTCATCTACAACTACCAGAGTTTTCTTAAATTCAGTCCTGATCATATTCCAGATAAAATGCAGAATAACATACATAGCTATTGGTCGAAGTTCTTCTTCTAAATCTCTCAGTGAAAAAACTACCAGTCTGTTTTTAAGGTCTACATTGGTTGGACGATTAGTAAATCCAGCATAGGAGCCAGTCGTAAACCTTCTTAATCTATTAGCGAGGTTTTCTCCTCCACTAATACTTTCTAGTACAGTTTGTAAATCCTGTAGTAATGGAGGATTAGACCAGGTTGAAGGTTCTGTCGGTATAACATCTCTAGCTGAGTAAGTTTCTCTTAGAGCTTTGTCCAGTATTGCTTCTTCTTCAGCAGTGATCCCTCCAAGCATTAATCTTAAAAGCCCGGTTAGTTCCAGAATGTGAGAACGGAATACTTCTTCTGGCATTTCTCCTTCAGGAACTTTTGGGAGATCAAAAGGATTGATGTTATCATTAGAAGCTATTGATACATTAAAGAAACTACCACCTACAGTTTCAGCTAGTGGCTGATATTCTTTTTCCGGGTCAATAACAATTACATTGGTGCCAGTCATCAAAGAGCGCAGGATTTCTAGTTTATTAGCATAGGATTTTCCACTACCTGTTTCACCAAAAATAATCATATTGGCATTTTGCATTGAAAATCTATCCAGAATTACCAAGCTATTGTTAGAAATATTTACCCCATAAAGAATTCCTTTTTCTGAGATTAAATTAGCAGAAATAAACGGAAAGAGAGAAGAAACCGGACCGGAGTTTAAAGGAGTATGAATCATTAATTTATCCTGGCCTAAAGGAAGAATTGAATTAAATCCTTCCATTTGCTGAAATAAACTAGGTTTAACATAAACTAATTTTGTTTCTAGCTGGTCAGTAACCATATTTTCCAGTTCTTTTAATTTCTCCAGACTATCGGCATAGATTGCAACATATAAACCAACTCTGAATATTTTTTCTCTCCCCTGTTGTAAAATATCTCTTAGTTTTTCGATATCTACTAATGCAGTTTCTAATTCCGGATCTCTTACATAACCTTTTCGTTCTCTTTCAGAAATCTGAGCCTGGATTTGAGCTGTTTTTTTTCGAAGTTGTTTCAAAGCTAGGCTGGTATCCATAGGATGAATAAATATAGATATATCTAAGGTTTCTGGTAAATTAATTATTGGAGAAAACCAGCCAGTAGAAAGCTCTTTAGGATAAGTGAATAGAAATAATATTTTTACGAATTTGTTACCAACTTTAAGGTAGGAAGAATTTACTTTTATTCCAGGAGGAGCAATAACATCCTTAATATCCTTAGGTGAAGGAATGTATGGCTTGGGTATTCTAATTTTTTCTTTCATTTTATTTAGCTATTTCTAATTCTTCTTTTTCAAATGACTCCGGATTGTATAAGTTATAGATTAATTCAATAGTTTGTTGATTATTTAATGGAATAGCTCTCAAGCCAGTATTTTCTAATCCAATTCTTACTTGCTCTACTCGCTGGTTCAATTGCAGGATATGTTGTTGTTGCATTTCAGCTGAAATTTCTGGCGACTTGGCTCTTTTTTTAAACAGACCAAAAAGATTTTTCCCTACTTTTGGGATGACTATTGGGTCGAATGGAACTACTACAAAAAACGATTTTCTCATAATTGGCTGTTCTCTGATAAACGACCTGATAAATTCCAGATATTCCTCCATTTGAATTTTTAAAAGTTGATTGGTTTCCTGTTGCTTTCGCAACTCAAGTTCTTGAAGATAAGGTTCAATATTTACTTTTCTTGAATGAATAAATATTTGAATGGGAAAATCTAAACTGTTAATGAAATTTTGAAAGGAATAAAGGATAAAGTCTTTATCTTCCTCAGATTTTAAATCAAAGTTCATACCTCCTACTGCTAAAATTCTTCGCAGTCGACCGGATTTTAGAAAGATTATACCATCCTTAATATTTTCAATTTCTATGAGCTTTTGAGTGGAATTGTCAGCCATATTACTATTGTACTATATAAATCCAAAAATTAAAAATCAAAAAATCATTTACATTAATAACTTTATGTTTCAATTTTCAGTTTCTAATTTTCAATCAATTATCAATGAGTCAATTTTCAAACAAACTAAAAACAAATTGAAAATTCAATGAAAATTGAAAATTGATAATTAAAAATTTATTATTCTATGGGTAATCTACTCTTCTGGCTACTTCTCTTTCTCCAGTAATCTTACGATAAACCTGATAAACTGGCTTAGGTTTCTTAATTCTTATTGGTATTGATTGTTGAATTAAAATTTTTTCTCGAAGATGGATTAATGCGGTTTGTTTTTTTAATTCTTTTTTAATTTTTTTGATTTTTACTTCTGGTAAGACAAATTCTTCTTCAGATATTTCTCTTTTCCATAGATAAACTTGAGGATTCCAGTAATACTTAAGTGCATATCCAGCAATTTTGAATAGTGGTTTTCCGTTAATTTCTATTAAAGATAGAGCTGCTGCAGTAGAAACTATAATTGTAGCCAAAAATAACCAGAGTCCCAGGTAAAGAAACGGAAAAAGAAGTATTGCTAACCCTATTGCTCCGCCTATCCACAAAAACTGAATTAAAGTTAATGGTCCTATAATTCTTTCTTTTACCTGAATATATTGAGGAACCAAAAATTGCATCAGGATTTTTCAGGTTCTTCAATTTCAAATTTCTCCAGATTTACTTCCTTACCAAATGGGGAAGGAGTTATCCTTGGTCTTTCGTATCTGACTATTTTCTTTTTCTTTGGTTTTATTTCTACTCTTTCAATTATTTCTTCTGGTTTTTTTAATTCTTCTTCTTTCAATTCAACTTTAGCTTCTATTTTTTCTTCAGGTTTTACAACCGGTTTTTCTCTAAACCAGAAATAAATGGGCTTTCTTTTGGGAGTTTTAATTTTTGGTTTTCGTTCTGTTACTAACATAAATGGTTTTACTTCTGGTTTAACTTCAGGTTTGCCTATTGGTACGGTTACCGGAACTTTTGGTTTAAGTTTAGGAGCAGCTTTAATTTTTGGCTTTCTTTTAAAAAGAACTAAAGGTTTTTTTGGTTCAGGTTTAACTGGGGTTAACTTAATCTGAAGTAATTTTTTAAGGCTGAATTTAGGAGGCTTTTTAATTTTTGCTGGAGTTATTTTTGGTGGTCCAGGTAGTTTGGCTGGCTTTTTAACTTCGGACGGTTTTTCAACTATTGGTTTTTTGGCTTCAGGTTTTTTAACCTCAGGTAGTTTCTTGACCACTGGTGGAGGTTTTTTAATTTCAGCTACTACCGGGGAGTAGTTTTTTATTATTTCTTCTCTGATTGGGTTAAATATCTCAGTTTTTATTCTTTGGGCCAAAGAGTTAATGGTTTGAGGTGATAGCTCTGGTAAGTCAGCAGCTAGCCTGGAGGGAAAATCGTCAATGGATAAAAAACCTAATAATACTTCTCCAACTAAATCAGCTACTACTGTAACCTTTTCAACTTTTAAAAATCTACAGATTAAGTTAATTTTTCTGGCAGTATCCCAGGAAAATAAAGCCTTTTTTAAAACTGGACTTAAGCTATCCAGCCGGTCATCTATCTGGGCTTTAGATAGTTTGAGCATAAAGTTTTATTTTTTCTCTTTAGCTTCAGGTAGTTTTACTCCAGCTTTGTGAGCAGCACTGGAAGTAAGGTAAGTATACAAAGAAGGGTTAAAGCTCTTTAACCAGGTGATTTTTTGTTCTGGAGTTTTACCCGGTATGACCTTAATAAATTCTTCTTTGAATAAATCTCTTTGTTTTCGGTTAAGTTTTTCTATTGCATCTCCTATTTTTCTTCCAGCAGCTTTATCAACTAATATTGCTCTATTTACTCGAGGAACAATATTATTTTTCCACTCAGCTGGGGTTAAACTTCCCCTTATTGATGGATGTCCTTCTAAAATTGGTCCTAGATTAAGAGACTTATAATCTTTCATTCTAGGTATGGTAACAGCTAGTTGTCTGCCAGCTTCAGCGAAATCTTTTTTCTGAAGTGCTCGATTAACTTCTGGTTTTAAAGTTGGCAAGGCATTATAAAGTTTTCCTGGATCCATACCGGCGGATTGATAAAGTCTTGGTGCTTCAGCCAGCATGGATGGAGGAAGGTCAAGTATCTTTCCTTCAGCTATTCCTCTTTCTAAAGCAGCTAATTTTTTACCTGGCAAAATATAGCCAGGAGCACTAGCTTTTATCATTTCCCAGGGCATTGTTTTAATTTGCTGTTCAGCTTTCTTAAATTCCTGGTATCTAGCAGTCTTAAATCCATATCCTCTACGACTTAATGTCTCAGCTGGTGCTCTAACAATTCCTCCAACTGCTCGGAGAAATCTACCCCTTCCATATCCAGCTTTTTTCATCTGTTCCAATCCTCGACCTACCGTAGGAGCCAGAATAAATCTTTTACCTCCAGCAGCTACTGCACCGCCTAAGTTTTTAGCTAACCTTCCACCGGCGTTATAGAAAAATCTGGCTCCACTTATTCCTAAGCTATTTGCAGCAATTAATCCGCCTATCATTAGTCCGGTTATTAAAATCATTTGAATTGCTACGGTGGAAAAGTCCGGTGTATTACTTGCTGTATTTAGAGTTCCGACCAAGTCTGTTGAATTCATCAGTTCTAACCTGGTTGAATTTTTTATGCTCCGGACCGTTAGGTAACTAAAACTAAGATAGATAAAGAATGAAGCTACCGGGGTAAATAAACACCATCTTAGAAACTGATTCCACCATTTTTCCCAGTGTTGGGCAGTAATTGGTAAAATCCAGCATATCCAGGCAATTGGAGCTAAAACTAAAAGAATTGCTAAACTTATTACCCTAATGTAAAGAAGAATTCCAAGGACCATAAAAATAAACACAACTACTAAGCTAAATATGAGCACAAAAGCTAAATTACCAAGGTTTTGTAGTATGTTTGCAAAATCCTGTCCTGTCTCAGTTTCTCCAAATGACTTAACTTCAAATAATCTTTGAGGTTGAAATGTATTTTGTAAGGCAGTAGCTAGAGCTAAACCTCTACCATTGGTAGCATGGTTCAAGAAATAGTAGGTTAGTAAGTTGGAAAAATCTAAGATAGTTCCAGCAAAAAGCAAACTGAAGTTTACCAGAAAAGCTACTATGATTAGTTTAGCTAAGGTTTTTTTAATTCCATAGGCTGGAATTCTTAAAATGGTACCGAAAGCAATAACAATTATAATCAAAACTAAAAATAAGTTGGCAAAATCTCTAACAATTCTCCAACCTTCAGTTACTATATGTTCATTTAGTAGATTAGCTGAAAGAGTTAAAGCATGATTTATAGCTAGCCCGAGTAAGGTAGTAATTCCTTGCAGGATGAATCCAATTATATAGGTAGTTGTATAAGTTACTATACCTACTGCTTTACTGGTAATCCAGGTTATTGGATTGAAAAATGCAGCAGCCGGATTTAAGTTAAGGAACAAAAAAGCAAGACAAATTAGTAGAAGTGTTGATGTAAATTTTGATATTTTATGAGCTTTCATTTTTAAAGAAGGTATGTTCTTGATTTTTTACATCTTTCCAGTTCCATTCTGACTTGGTCTATATTACATTCATGTCGGACTGCTTCTAATTTTGATTTATAATGTTCTCTTTCATTGTATGCTGCTGATTCGTTAATTAAGCTTTCTATTTCGTTTATCATCAATCCAATATCTTTAATATCTTTAGCTGCTTTTACTCTTTCAAGTAATATTTCTTCTTTTCTTATTCTTAGATAGAGAGAATTTCGTTCGTTTCTAGCTTTAGCCAGCTTAGTTTTTAGTGATTCAATCTCGCTTTTAGTCTTATTAATGTCTCCATATCCTTTTTCTTTCTGACAGGAGAGTAATTCTTCTCTTACTTTAATAGCTTCAGAAATTGTGGAAACTATTGAGTCAGCCAGATTTAAGCTTTCTTTTCGGTAATTTAAATCTCTGGTTATTCTGGTTTGGTAATAAGTTTTTGTTCCTTCCAAGTCTTTTTCTTTGGCTTCATAATATTCTCTCCAAGTTTCATCAAATCTTTCTGGATAGCTTTCTCTGGTAACATATCCTTCAGCTGGAGCCCTGGAAGTTGACATACCCATAAGTCCATTCATACCTTCCATAATTAATCTATTTATGGCTGCATCAGCTATAGCTCCAATGTATTCAGCCAGCATATCTGTTCCTTCTGGAACTTCCTCATTTACTATCCAGTCAATATCTGAACCAATAGCTTTACTGACGGTTTTACCAATTAATGAACCTGGTGTGGTAATTTCACATACTTCTTTCCCATCTATAGTTTCACATTTTTTGGTAGAAAGGAATCCTTCCCCAGCTATAGCTTCTGATTTAGCAGCTTCTTTAGCTGCCATTCCTCTTTCAATCATTTCATCCATTGTCATTAAAGATGCTCCATAGTAGTTGTTTTCTGGCCTCCAGATATAGTGGTAAGCAATCCAGCCTCCGTTTCTAAAGTCTCTATAGAAACTGTCAATATTTTCAACTACATCATCCAGAGTACAACTAACTTCTTCAGAAAATTTTCTAGGTGGACTTAAAGCCATCTGAACTTGAAATCGAAATGGTTCACATAACCAGGGAGCAGTTTCTTCAATTACCTTACCAACTGCTTTATTGAATTCATCCTTTAAAAATCCTTCCCAGTCTGATACAAATTTTGGTTCACCTCCACCTTGAACCCATCTAACAATTTCGTCTACCATAGCATCCAGCATTCTTCGTTTTAAAGTCTTTAAAGCTCTTTTTAAAATGATATCTAATATCCACTTAGCCAGGTGAGTTATATTAGCTAAAGAATTGGCACCTGTTGGGATTAATACTGCTGGATTAGTTTCTATCACCGGGAGTGGTACCGGAATACTGATACCTGCTTCAGCTTTTTTAGGAAAACTGAAATATAATCCTGGGAAGAGTAATCCAATAATGATTACTGTAGCAATAATCTTTTTAAACATGCTATTCTAAATTAATCTGGTAATCTTGAATAAATTGATTTAATTGCTCGGACAAATTCTTGAATCCCTGGCTGATAGTTTCCTGAAATTTTCCTGCTAAAATTGCCTGCAGGGGGTCTTGCTGGTAATTTTTTATCTTCTTCCAGACTTTGACCTGGGCAGTCAGAAGCTGAATTTCAGTTTGATGAAGTTCAATTAATCTTTCATCGTTCGGAACTGGTAATTTATAAAAATCATTAATAGTGTTTTCAAAAATTGAAATTAGTCTGTCCAGTATCTGGATGTTTTGTTCAGGGTTGTTAGTAACCAGAATTTTGGGACCCTGACTATTCTTTTGAATAATGTAATTGAACTGCTTAAAGTAGTTAACTAAATCCTTTTCTTGATTGTTATTTAAAATTTTAATCTGAGATTTTTTAACTTCAGGGATAAATTCTTTAGGATCGAATTTCTGTAGATTTTGTTCAATATAATCATTAACTAACTTATTAACATCAGGAAAATCCAGGTTCCATTTTCCATTAACCTTTTTAGGACTGGCTTTAGAGATAATTGTCTTGGCTACAGTTTTTGAAAATTGTTCAGTTAGATTTGGTTTTAGGTTTTGACTACTTTCAAAGTATTGATAGTTTTCTGCCTTAGATAAATCAACTGGTGTTAATTCAGTTGCTGAATTCAGCTGGGAATTTAGTTGCTGAATATATAAATAAACACTCCCAGCAGCTACTGAAATTAAGCCAATTATTAGTAAAAGTTTAGTTATTAGTTTCATTAATTTTAATTATATTATATAGTAAATCTTAATAAAAGCAAACCTTAACCCAATTATACCAAAATTATTTTTTAAAGCAAACCGGCCTTAGTAAAAGCCTTAACTAATTTTTTAATCTGGTTAATATTTAAACTCTGTGCCCTTGACTCTGGTTTAACTTTAACACTTTTTAACCTGGATTTCAAATTGTCTGAATTGGAGCTAAACTTTGACAACAAATTATTTAAAATGTTTTTTCTTGGATATCTGAAAAGAATTTTTACAAACTGGTAGTACTTTTTTACTTGCTCGGCTTTTAACCTTAAATTTTTAGTCTTAAGTTTAATTATTGCTGAGTCTACTTTAGGAGGAGGTTTAAAATCTTTTCTAGGAATATAATCTAGAATTTTTGGCTTAGCCCAGAATTGAACTGTAGCAGATAACAGGTTCATTTTTGGAGGTAAGGCGGTTAATCTTTTGGCTACTTCTTTTTGAACAGTTAAAACAACTAGTTTTGGCTTTGGTTTTAACTCAGATAGGATTCTTAATAATCTACCGGTAATGTAATAAGGAATATTACCTACAATCTTATATGAGTTGAAGTTACGCACAAGAGCAGGAAGAACTTTTAAAACATCGCCAGAAATAATTTTAATATTCTTTTTATTCTGAAATTTTTTCTTTAGAAACTGAACTAATTTTCGGTCCTTTTCTATAGCAATTATTTTAAGTTTGGTATTTATTTTTATTAACTGAGTAGTAAGTTCTCCATGTCCTGCCCCGATTTCAATAATTAAATCACCTGGCTTGATTTCTAAAGCTTTTACGATTTTTTTGAGTTCGAGCTTATTTTTTAAAAAATGCTGACCTAAATACATTCTATTTTAAAGCTTTAATCAGTTGGTTGAATCTTTTTCCTCGGTCAAATTCGTTTTTAAATAATCCAAAAGAAGCAGCTGCTGGAGAAAAAAGAATAACTTCTCCCGGCCTGGAATACTGAAAACTTATCTTAATTGCATCTTTTAGATTGTTAACTTCAATAAATCTTCTTTTAAATTTGGTTTTAATTTTTGAACTTGCAGTTCCAGGCAGTAAAATTATTTCTTTTATTTTTTTGCTATAATTTAAAAAATTTACCAATTTTTGATAGCTTAAATTTTTATCTTCTCCTCCACAAATTAGAATGATTTTTTTTGATATCCGGTTCAATCCAAATAAAGTTGAAGTTGGATTAGTTGAACAGGAATCGTTAATGAAAGTTCTGTTTTTGTATTTTCTGATTGGTTCTAGCCTGAAAGGAAGCGGTCTTAAATTTTTAGTTATCTTACTTAGGAAATCTAGACTAAAATGGAATTCTTTAGCACAGGCTATTGTCAGGTCTATAGATGGATTCTTACTACTTAAAGGTTTAACTTTAGAATAAATTTGATATTTTTTTAATTGATTGACTAGAAACTTGTCAGCTGAATTGTAAATTAACAAGTCGGCTGGCTGCTGATAGCAAAATATACTTGATTTAGCTTTAAAGTATTCGTTCATATCTGAGTATCTATTTAAATGGTCTTCAAAGAAATTTAAAAAAATTGCAATCTGTGGGCTTCTTTTGATTTGGTGCAGGTCTTCCAGCTGAAATGAGGATAGTTCGGCTATTACCAGGTCATCGGGTTTTATTCTTTCAAGTATTTTTAAAAATGGATATCCACTATTTCCACAATGCCACACTTTTAGTTTTAATCTCAATATTTTAGTCAGAATTGAAGCAGCACTAGATTTACCTTTAGTTCCAGTTATGCCAATAGTAAAAGCTGGGTTTTGACTAAAGAAAATCATTGTGTCCGAAGTTATTGGTTTTTTCATTTTTTGGATTTTATTAATTAATGGATGGTTCCAGGGAATAGCTGGGTTTTTTACAATGAGGTCAGCCCATCTAAAATCTTTAATTAGATGCTTTCCTAGTCGGTAGCTAATGTTTTTATATTTAACTAACTTCTTTAAACTTGTTTTAAGTTGAGTTTTATCTTTTAAGTCAGTAATTAATACTTTACAGTTTGGATTTTTAGCAAAATATTTAGCTGTAGCTACCCCTCCGCCAGTTAAACCTAATCCCCAGATTAGTACTTTCTTTAGTTTAAATAATTTGTTATAATCTAGATAAATATTTTTCATGAAGAAATTTGCGGTAGTTTGTAATTTAATTATTCTAGCTTTATTTTTACAATTTTTAGTTGAAAAACAATCCCAAACATACTTCAAAAGTATTATAACTCAAATTGAACCTATCTTAAAAGTAATATCAGTTTCTCCTAAGGTTAGGCATGTTGCTGAGCTTTCTCAAGATTCTTTCTTTTTTATTTCCAATTCTGGACTGGCCTTTAAGTTGCCCAGTCCATTAACTTTTAGTTCGCCTGTTCAAGAAGGATTGTTAATTTATAAGGTGCAAAAAGGAGATACTCTTTCAGAAATTGCAGAGAGGTTTCATCTTTCAATTAACACAATAAGATGGGCTAGTCCTAATCTTAAGAGTTCTTATTTATATGTTGGTCAGAGTTTAGTAATTCTTCCGGTTGATGGAGTACTTCATCAGGTTAAGTCAGGAGAAACTCTAGAATCTATAGCTAGTTTGTACGGAGTAAGTTCAGCTAAAATAATGCAATACAATCCATATCTGGAGAAAGTTTTCCAGCCACCATTTGGAAAACTAATTATTCCTGGGGGAAAACCATTAACTCAAAAAAAAGAATATTTAAGAGATTTAGGTAATTATTTTTCAACTCCTGCTGCTGGATGGAATTTAGGAATGTTGCGTGACTACAATGCGGTTAACATTGTTAATTGTTGTGGAACTCCAGTTTATGCTTCTGCTGAAGGATTGGTGATTGAGGCTAAAACCGGCTGGAATTTGGGCTATGGGAATTATGTAAAAATTAAACACCCGAATGGTACTTACACAGTCTATGCTCATCTTGGCGAAATTTTAGTAGAAAAAGATACTTATGTTAAGAAAGGTCAAAAAATCGGATTAATGGGAAATAGCGGACAAAGTTCTACCGAATGTCATTTGCATTTCGAAGTTCATGGAGCAAAAAATCCATTTGCTAAATATTAAAAGGTCGTTAAGCTTATACTTTTAAAAATGAAAAAGACCAGGTTTTTAACTTCAGTTTTAACTGGAATAATTTGTGCCACAATCACGGTAATGATAATTTTGGCTTATACTGGTCCAACTGCTAATCCTCCTTCAGGAGATGTTTTGCCTCCTGTAAGATTGCAATCTTCTACTCCTGGAGACCAACAAACAGGAAACATCAATATCTCAGGAACAGGTTTGTTTGCCGACAACGTAGGTATAGGAACAACAGAGCCAACAGGAAAGCTACATGTAGGTTCAGGAGACGTTAAATTTGATGGCTCAGACCTTTATTTGAATGGTGCAGGATTCAGAATTAGGTCTCCTGACGCGTCATTTGGTTCCTTAGCAGATGATGTAGCTAATGTGCGATTCTTAGCATGGGGTGATGATGTTTCAGATTCTGGTGCTAAAATGGTAATAAAATCAGGGGGCAGCGTCGGCATCGGGACAACAAGTCCAGAGACTCATTTACATATTCAAGGCACGGGTAATCAATTTATTTTTTTGAAAAGCACAGATGGAAATCAGGCGACATTGATAATGGAAGAATATGGAGGTGCTAAATTTAGATTAGCTGCGGGAAGAACTAGTGGCAAATTTACTGTTGGTACTGATGGGACAGATGGATTACTGACAATAGAATCGGGCGGCAACGTCGGCATCGGGACAACAGAGCCGCAAGCGAAGTTGGATATTGTAGGCAATACTTTAATTCAAAATACAGCGGCTTATAGTATATTAGACATTAAAGGACTAGGTGACACAAATCATTATTCTGGAATTGGACTTGGCAGAACAACAGACAATAAACAATGGATAATTGACTATCGCAATAGCACCGAAGGCAATAACGATTTAGTTATAGGTTATAATGATTCTGGTGCTACGGGATGGCATACATGGATGTTAATTGATGATTCTAC
>CAYRSR010000010.1:0-32884 GCA_964427275.1 uncultured Candidatus Saccharibacteria bacterium | reverse complement strand
AAAGATAGTTAGTCAAGAAAATCAACGAATTTGCGAATAAAAGTTAGAAGTTAGATGTTAGATGTTGGAAATTGATAGAGTCTCCGTTTAATATCTGACATCTCAGGAGTGTCAAAAATGTATCGCATCTTTTGCAGTGGAGCTAATTGTAATTTCTCTTTGATTCTGATTTTTCCCATATTCGAACTTTACCCAGATAGCATTTGAAGGTAAAATTTCTTTTATCTTCTCAGCCCATTCTATTACTACCAGATTAGAGGAATCATTTAGAATATCATTTATATTCAGATTTAATATTTCTTTAGGGCTTTTTATTCTATAACAATCCAGATGATAAAAATTACTAAATCTATCCGAATTAACTTTAAATCTTTTCATAATAACAAAGCTTGGGCTAACAATTTTCCTTCTGACTTTAAGTTGTTTGGCAATTCCTTTCACAAAGTAGGTCTTTCCTGCTCCAAGTTTACCTACCAGCCCAATTACTGTAGCTCGATTAGAACTTTTTAATTTCATTAAGTATTTAACTAAATGCTGAGCAATTTTTTTGGTGTCCTCTACTCCATTAGACAAAAAATGTTTGGGCAAATTGATTGAATTAATCTTTGAAAACTTTTTCATAAATGTTTTTAAATATAAATGTGAGTATGGTAGATAAAAATAAAATAAATATTGCAACTCCAAAAAATATTTCGAGATTTAGAGAGTTTTTAGTTAGCTTTTCAGTTTGAAAGTTCTGTTTTTGATTTAATTCAGCTTTTTTAATTACCTGTCCAGGTTTAACCCGGCCAAAATATTCCAGCTTATCAACTAAGTTATCATCAGGATCAAGCAAGAATAAAGTATCTCCATTGTTGTTTAAAACAATTTTGGTTTGAGAATAGAAAAGTCGAATAGTTTGCTGAGGTTTAATTTTTAACTCTTTAAACTCAAATACTTTATCAGACTTATCCTTAATCTTCCAGTTAGTCAGGTTGATTTCAGTTGACTTTAAGTTCTGAAGTTCTATCCACTCGCCAGCAGGATCATTTCCTGGAGGATTAGGAAATACTCTCTTAATAATCACTTCTGACATTGCTTTAATAAAAACTTATCTGGAATAATACTGATAAGCCTTTTTGGTAACCATTCTTCCTCTAGGTGTTCTAACCAAAAAGCCTTGCTTAATTAAAAATGGTTCATAAAAATCTTCAATGGTAGAAAAATCCTCACCAAGTACTGCAGCTAAAATCTTAACTCCTACTGGGCCACCATTAAACTTATTTATAATTACTCTGATTAAGTTTCTATCAGCTGGTCCTAAGCCAAATTTATCAATTTCCAAAAGATTTAAGGTCTTTTCCGCTACAGACCGAGTAATTACCTTCAGGTGGTAAACCTCAGTATAATCTCTAGCTCTTTTTAACAGACGATTAGCAATTCTAGGAGTATATCTGGAAGCTCTGGCTAAAATTTTTATAGCTTCAGGTTTTATTTTAACATTGAGTAGTTTAGCTGACCGCTCGATTATTTTTTCAATATCTCTTAGAGGATAAAAACTTAATCTGAATATTCCTCCAAACCTGGACCTAAATGGTGAAGATAAAAGATTGATTTTAGTTGTGGCTGAAATTAAAGTAAACGGAGGTAAATCAAAACTTAGCAGGCGAGCAGAAGGTCCTTTTCCAATAGTCACATAAAATTTTCTTTTTTCCATGGCTGGATACAGGAGCTCTTCTGCCTGCTTGTTTAACCGATGAACTTCATCAATAAACAAAATGTCACCTGCTTCCAGATTAGTAAGTATTGCAGCTAAATCTCCAGGCTTCTCTAAAGCTGGCCCGGTAACAGTTTTTATTGGAGCATTCATTCGATTAGCTACCAGGTGAGCTAAGGTAGTCTTTCCCAGGCCAGACTGTCCATAAAATAGAAGATGATCGCAAACTTCATTTCTACTCATAGCTGCCCGAACAATTAAATCAAGCTTTTTCTTTACCTTATCTTGGCCAATAAACTCCGACCAGGTAGCTGGTCTTAAGTAAGTATCTATGTTGTTGCTTCCTATCTTATGGTTCATACTCATATTTTAACTTAAATGGCAAAGAACCGGTTACTCTTTCAATCTCTTCAAAAGAAGTAATTCCAGAAAGCGCTTTAATTATTCCATCCTGCTGAACAGTGACCATTTGTTGATCCTTTGCTAATTCTAACAAATCCAGCGCAGAAATTCCCTGATGAATTGCTTTTCTGACTTCTGAAGTAAGCTGAAAAATTTCAAAAATTCCAATTCTTCCGTGGTAACCCAGATTTTGACACTTGTTGCAACCAACCGGCTTATAAATCTGATAATTCTCAATTTTACTCTTATCTACTCTGGGTGGTAAGTTCTTAATAAATTCATCAATCTGTTTTTTAGTTGATTTGTTTATCTCTGTTGCTTTCTTACAGTAAGGACATAGTCTTCTTACTAACCTTTGAGCAATAATTATATTTAAAGCTGGAGAAATAATTGCTGGTTCTACACCTAAACTAATTAATCTAGGAATTGCTCCAGCTGCACGGTTAGTATGTAAAGTTGAAAAAACCAGATGCCCAGTTAAGGCAGCATGCATAGCAATTCTGGCAGTTTCAAGATCTCTAATCTCTCCAACTAAGATTACATCCGGGTCCTGTCGTAGGATTGATCTCAAGCCAGTTTTAAAATCATACCCAGCTTCAGGATTAACCTGAGTTTGTTCAATTCCTTTTAGATGATATTCAATGGGGTCTTCTATGGTAATTATTTTAATTTCTGGCCTATAAACCTTTTTTAAAAACGCATATAAAGTAGTGGTTTTTCCACTGCCGGTCGGCCCGGTATTTAAAATCATTCCGTTAGGTTTTTTAAGTTGAGCTTCTATCACAGCTAAATCATCAGCTCTTAAGCCTAATTGTTCAAGCTCCAGTGAAATAAGTTCAGGGTCAAGCAATCTTAAAACAATGGTTTCTCCATATTCAGAAGGTATAGTTGAAGTTCTAATTTCAATTTCTTTTTTAAAAACCTTTACCGAAAACCGACCATCTTGAGCTCTATTTCTGATATTAAGCTTTAAACCTGATAAAAGTTTAATTCTAGAAAGCAGAGATTTATAGGCTGGAACATCTAGCTCAAATAGGTCATAAAGAATTCCATCAATTCTTACTCGTAAGCCACATTTTTCTCTACCCGGCTCAAAGTGTAAATCCGAGGCACGATTTGCTAATCCTCCAGCCAGAATTACTTCTAAAATTTCAGAAGGATGGAGACTTTTAAATTCTCTAAGGTAAGCTTTAAATTCTTCTAATGTATCAATCTTTTCTTCGAGCTCTTCAAGTTTTTGCCTTTCAATTTCTATTCTCCCTACAATCTCTTTTGCTTCTGGAGCTACAAACTTATAAAAACTCCAGGCATAATTTAAGCTTCTTTCTGAAACTATATAAACTTTTAATTCTATTCCCTTCTGATGTAAGTCTTTTATTAATGATTCAGTCTTTGGATTTTTTGGATCTAAAGCTCCTATAGCCAATTGCTTTCCCTTTAAGTAAAGAGGGGAAACTCTAGCCTTGCGAGCTTTTGACTCAGGAATCATCTCCAGGGCTTTGATTTGAACTGGCATAGTGGAAACATCTAGATATTCTAGATTTAGTTCAGCTGCTTTTCTTTTAGCATCTCTCTCAGCTGCTTCTTCTCTTTGTTTTTTCAAAAATTCTTCAAGTTCTTTTGTAGATTTAATAACCATCGGTTAAATTATAACACTATTTCTACCAAAAATAAAAATTAAATTTTGAATTTTAAATTTTCAATTTTTTACATATTTAGAAGGTAAACTTTCTGAAAATTTACTATTGCTAAGTTTATAATTTTAATTTATTATCTAGATATGATTGACAAAAATACTTTAAATTACCTAGCCAGGTTATCTAAACTGGAACCTAAGAACAAACAGCAATTAATTTCTGACTTAGTTAAAATTTTAGACTACGTTAATCAGTTGCAGCAGGTTGATACTGAGAAAATACCACCAACAATTGGTGGTTTGTTTGAATTTCAACCACAGCCATTTAGAGAAAGAGAGCAAAAAGTAGAAATGAAAGATAAAAATTTCCCTGACCAGCAAAACAATTACTTAAGGGGACCAAAGATACTATAAAATAAAATTCAAAATGTAAAAATCAAAATTCAAAATGACAGTTAAAAATTCAAAATGAACAAATGTTAAAATGATTTTGAAATTTGCTAATTTTAACATTTTGCATTGTCATTTTGATTTTTGATTTTTTAATTTTACATTTACTACTATGCTTAACGATTTGACTATTAAAAAATTTCATCAGGGACTAGTTAATAGGAAATTTTCAGTAAAGGAGATAGTCCAGGAGTATTTTCGTCGAATTGAAAATCTAGACCGAAAAATAAATGCTTACTTGAGTTTAAGAAAAGAGAAGGTACTAAAAGAGGCTGAAAAAATAGACCTGGAACTAAAAAAACACACCAAAAACATTTTAGCTGGAGTACCTCTAGCAGTTAAAGACAATATTTTAATCAAGGGAGAAAGAACTACCGCCGGGTCTAGAATCTTAGAAAATTACATTGCTTCCTATGATGCTACAGTAATTAAAAAATTAAAACAGAAAAAAGTTATATTCTTAGGAAAGACCAATTTAGATGAATTTGCTATGGGTTCATCCTGTGAAAATTCTGGATTTAAAATAACTCGTAATCCATACAATTTAGATCTAGTTCCTGGAGGTTCTTCAGGTGGTTCCTGTGCTGCAGTAGCTGCCGATTTATGTCTGGCAGCTTTAGGTTCAGACACCGGCGGTTCAATCAGACAACCATCAGGCTTTTGTGGAGTGGTTGGACTAAAGCCCACCTATGGACGAGTCTCAAGATTCGGATTAATAGCTTTAGCTTCTTCCCTGGATCAAATTGGTCCAATTACAAAAACAGTAGAAGATGCTGAAATTTTATTTAAAGCAATTTCAGGAAAAGACAATCTTGATTCTACTACTATAGAACCTGAAATTCCAAATTCAAAGCTCGAAGTCAAAAGTTTAACTATTGGAATTCCAGATAATTTTTTAAAAGGATTATCTAACGAAGTAGAAAACCAAATAAATAAGGTAATTAATCGACTTAAAGCCAGTGGAATAAATTTCAAGCAAATTACCCTTCCTCATTCCAAATATGCTATAGCCTGCTATTACATTATTATGCCTGCTGAAGCTTGCTCAAATTTAGCCAGGTATGATGGAATAAGATATGGTAAAAGAATAAATAAAAATTTAAAAGTAGACTGGGAAGAATTTATAACTAGAGTCAGAACTGAAGGATTTGGAGAGGAAGTAAAAAGAAGAATTATTTTGGGTAACTTTGTTCTATCTCATGGATACTACCAGGCTTATTATCTTAAAGCTCAAAAAGTAAGAACCTTAATTAGAAAAGATTTTGAAAATGCGTTTAAAAATGTAGATATAATTTTGACCCCAACTTCTCCAACTCCTCCATTCAAAATAGGAGAAAAAATTAAAGACCCCCTATCAATGTACTTATCTGATGTTTTCACCGTGCCAGTTAATCTAGCTGGACTTCCAGCCATATCAATTCCGACAGAAAAAAAATCTATGATTGGTTTTCAATTAATCGGAAAGCCATTTAGAGAAGATCAAATCTTGGAAATGGGAAAGTTTTACCAAAGAATCCAAGAATAACAACAAAGGTCGAAATGATAAGAGAAAAAATGGCTCGAAAAAAGACAAAGAAAGTTAAGAAAGTTAAGAAAGTCAGAAAGGGTAAAAAAGGAAAGAAAAGTAGAAAGAAAAAGAAAAGATAGAGCTAGTTAAAACCATACAAAAAGTCCAGCTTTAACCTGCTGGGCTTTTTGTATATTGCCATTCGATATTAGATTTGCTAATATTAACTAGCCCTGGTGGTATAAATGGATAACACGACTGCCTTCGGAGCAGTAGTTTCAGGTTCGAGTCCTGACCAGGGCGCAAAGATTAACTTTTATAGATATCAATAATCTTATCCAGCAAATCAAGAGCTTCCTGTTTTGGTCTTTGGAACACATTTCTACCAATAATAGAACCAAACCCACCTCCTTCTTTTATTCCTCTAACTTCCTCCAAAATTGATGCTTCATCTTTTTTGGGTCCTCCAGAAAAAACTACTATTCTTTTACCATTAAAAGCCGACTGGATTACATGTCTTACTCTATCAGCAATAGTTTCTTTAGGAATGTTTTCATAAACTGGCTTATTCTTTTCCAGTTCTACATAAGAACTTGGAAGCTTTACTTTAACTATATGAGCCCCCAATTGAACAGCAATATGAGCAGCATATGCTACCACATCTAAAGCAGTTTCACCCTGTTTGGTTAAACTTTTCCCTCGGGGATAAGACCAGATTATTACTGCCAGTCCATTTTTTTTAGCTTCTCTAGCTAATCTGGCTATTTGTTCATACATCAACCTCTCATAAGCAGAACCAGGGTAAATAGTAAAACCAATTGCTGAACATCTCAATCTTAAAGCATCTTCAACTGAAGCAGTAATTGCTGGAATTCTATCTTCTGGCATGTACAAAGAAGTATGAGAATTCAACTTCAGAATTAAAGGAAGCTTATTAGCATATTTCTCAGCAATTGATTCAATAAATCCCAATGGAGCAGCATAGCCAGATAGTCCTGCCTCTATCGCTAGCTGTGGGTGATACTCAGGATCATAAGCAGGAGGATTTGGAGCAAAACTTCTAGCTGGTCCATGTTCAAATCCCTGATCTACCGGTAAAAATACAAGTTTTCCCGTTCCACCCAATCTTCCTTGAGTTAAAAATCTTTCCAGTTTATCCAGTACTGCTTTATTTTCTTGAGGATACCAGCTTAAAATTTGTTGAATTTTCTCGGTCATTTAGTTAAATCCTAAAGGCTCTTTTTTAGTTTTTTCGACCTTTATTTTACCAAAGCTTTGTTCATACTTTTGCAGATTGTCCTGTAAAGTACTTATGAATCTTTTAAAATGAGCTGGGCTTAAGATAATTCTGGAAACTAGAATTCCCTGAGGTGGAATTACATTTAAAAAGTCTAAGCAAAATTCCTCTTTGGTGTGTGAAACTCTAATAACATTAGAGTAATTTCCCTTTAAGTCATCATCTTTAGCTTTAATTGAAATCTTCCTTTTTTCTTCCATAATAGCTTCAATAAAAACGACCTTTAAGGTATATTAGCAAATTTAACTAACACTTGCAATTTAAAACTGAATAAAATATAGTTATAATACTTTTGCCCCGTTAGCTCAATTGGTAGAGCAGTTGCCTCTTAAGCAAACGGTTGGGGGTTCGAGTCCCTCACGGGGCACAAAAACTCTACAAATTACCTTTCTTGGTTGTTTAACTTCTTTGATTTAGACTTTTTAACTATCTTTATTCCCAGCTCATCTAGTTGAGACTTTCTCACCTCAGCGGGAACTTTCATCATTAAATCCTGAGCCAGTCCAGTCTTAGGAAAAGCAATTACTTCCCGAATTGATGGTTCATTTAACAAGATTGCCATTAATCTATCCAGTCCTATAGCAATCCCTCCATGTGGAGGAGCTCCGTAACTGAAAGCATCTAACAAGTGTCCAAACTGATATCTAATAATTTCCTTTGGATAACCAATTACCTCAAATACTGCTTCCAGAATTTCTTGTTTAAATGAACGTAAGCTTCCTCCTCCAACTTCCTGTCCGTTTAAAATCAAATCGTACTGATAGGCTGCAATTCTTTCAGGATGGTCCTTAATATAGCTTACATCATCAGTTTGAGGAAGCGTAAATGGATGATGAACCACATCCCATTTTTGAAGTTGCTTATTCCATTCAAACATTGGAAAATCAGTAATAAAACAAAAAGAAAGCTCATCTTTATCTGACTTATTCTTTCTTAAATCCGGCTTATCACTACCATATCTTTCTAATGCAAAATCGTAATCAATTCTAGGAAATGGAATTTTGGTAATTTTCTTCTCCGGAAACACTTTTCTGATCGCCCAGAGTATAGTTTTTTCAACTAAATCAAGTATCTCGCCTACACTCATAAAGCTTGCTTCAATATCCAATTGAGTAAATTCCGGTTGCCTATCTTCTCTGGTATCCTCATCCCTAAAACATCTGGCAACTTGAAAGTATCGCTCCAGTCCAGAAACCATTAATAATTGCTTGTATTGTTGAGGTGATTGAGGAAGAGCAAAAAACTTACCCCAAAAAAGTCTGGATGGTATTAAAAAATCCCTAGCTCCTTCAGGAGTAGACTTAGAAAGTATTGGAGTTTCTACTTCCACAAAATCTTTTTGATGTAAAAATTCTCTTAAGTTGGTTATGAACTTATCTCTAATTCTTAAATTCCTCTGTAATCTTTCTCTTCTTAAGTCCAGGTATCGATATTCCAACCTATTTTTCTCGTTAACCTGATATCCTGAATCGTTAACCGGAAAAGGTAAAATACTGGATTCATTTAAAATTCTCAATTTACCGGCTTGGATTTCGTATTTCCCGGTAGGAATTTTAGGGTTTTCACTTCCTTTTGGACGTAAGCTAACCTTTCCCTCAATTTCTACTACCCATTGCTCCTTTAATTGATGAGCCTGTTTGTATAAATTTTCCGGAAAAACTACCTGAACCAAGCCAGTAAAATCTCTTAAGTCTATAAAAACAATTTTTCCATGATCTCTTTTCGAATTTACCCAGCCAGCCAGGTTAACTATTTTGCCTTCAAATTGTTGGATATCTCTAGCTAAAACTCTCATAGTTTATATTTTTCTAAAAATTTTAATTTTATCTTTATCTGATATACTTAATTTTACTCCTCCCTGAGTAGTTGTATAGACCCTGGAGCCAACTCTGGCTAACCTCTTTATTACTTCAGGATGAGGATGACCATAGCTATTTTCCCCAACCTCAATTATTGATATTTTTGGAGTAGTCTTCTGTAAAAATTCTTGACTGGAAGAATATCTGGAGCCATGATGAGCTACTTTTAAAATATCTAAATTTAAACCATAATCTTTAATCAACTTCTTTTCAACCACTGAAGATATATCTCCAGTAAACAAGCTTTTGACCTTTCCGACAACTAATTCTAAAACCAAAGAATAATCATTTAAACTCGGATAAGATTCTTGTAAGTCAGGAGAAAGAACCAAAAGTTCAGCTTGATTGCCAATTAGAATTTTATCACTTTTAGCTAAAGTAATTATTGGAATTTGTCTGGCTTTCAATTTCTCAATTAAACTTTCAAATTTGGAATTTAAAGGAATTTTACCATTAAATATAAATGCTCCTATTTTAAAATATTCAAGTAGATTTACTACTCCTCCATAATGATCAATTTCTGGATGCGATACAATCACCAAATCTATGTATTTATCATAAAATGGTAGCAATAAACTTAATTCTTTTAGTATTTTATTTCCCCTTCCAGCATCAATTAAAATCTGAATTCCATCTTTGAAATTCAAAAACTCACTATCTCCCTGTCCAACATCTAAAAAATAGATTTCATTGTTAGAGACTAGGTGAGTTTTAAAAATAACTCGCCAGACTAAAAAATCCAAACTAATTAGAAGAATAAGAATAATTATAATTAAATCCTTTTTATTCATCACACTGTTCTGGCAGGTCTACTGACTCTGGCTTTATCAACTTTTCTTTCCCGGTAATTTTAGCAATGTCCCTGCCAGCTTTACCAAACTCCTGATAGCTCTGGTTATAAGTTCGAATCACTGTACCCAGCTGGCTACCCAGCTTTTTCATAAGTTCATCAACGTTGAAAAAATGTCTTTCCAGTTTCTCTACCTGAGTCCGAATTTGTTTGGCTGTTTCTTCAATTCTTAAAGCCCTCAATCCCTGTAATACTGTCTGAAGATAAGCAAGGAAAGTAGTTGGTGAAACAACAATCACTCTTTTATTCTTAAATGCATATTCAATTAAACTTTGAGCCTGGATGCTTCCAACCTTATTAATTAATAAATCATAATAAAGAGCTTCTGATGGAATAAACATAAAGGCAAAATCCAGAGTATTTTCTTCCGGCCTGATATATCTAGCAGTCTCATCAATTCGAGCTTTTAAATCGTGATAAAGAGATTTTTCAAGTTCCATTTTCTCTTTCTTATCCTTAACCTGAATAAGTCGATTGTAATTTTCCAGGCTAAATTTCGAATCAACTGGAATAAGTTTATCCTCCACCAAAATCACCGCATCAACCTTTTTCCCATCTTTAAACTCATATTGAAATTTATAGTTTTCGGGTGGTAGTACATTCTTTATTGTAGTTTCCAGATAATACTCACCAAGTACTCCTCTTTGTTTGGGATTACTTAAAATATCCTGCAAATCTTGAAGTTGTCTGGCAAAATCAGCTACCTGCTTTTCAGCCTGTTCAACTTCAACCAGCTTTTTGGTTACTTCCTTTACTGCCTGAATACTCTGAGCTATTCTACTATCCATACTCTGACCGATTCGATTTAACTGCTGCTGAAGTAAACTCAAGCTCTGATAGTCTGTTCTCCTCTTTTCTCTGAAGTAAAGATAAAAAAATAGAACTGAAAAACCAACTATCATTACAGCCGCAAGAATTATAGTTGAAATAACCAGGCTCATAAAAATATTCTATTCCTCCAGATTCTCCAATACTTTTTTTAATTCAGGAGAAAGTTTCTTTGGTAATTCCAGCTCTAAGTCTATAAATAGACATCCTCTCCCAAAACCATGCAGTCGGGGCATTCCCTGTCCAGGAATCTTTATTCTTTGCTTAAAAGAAGAACCCAGGGGAATATCTAGAGTAATAGTTTCATTTCCCAATCCTTTTATTTTAATTGGCTTTTGAAGTAGTATGTCAGTTAATTTTATTTTTTTAGTAGTGTATAAATCATCCCCCCTTCTAACAAATCTTTTATCCGGTAAAATTCTTACTCTCAGGTATAAGTCTCCAGGACCAGCATTTCTTTCGCCAGCTTCTCCAAGTCCAGCTAGTTTTATTAACTGACCATCAGTTACTCCTCTAGCAATACTTACTTCTACATTCCTTTTTCCTTTAACTCTCCCGGTACCTCCACATTTTGGACAGGGATGCTTAGGAATCTTTCCAGTTCCAAAACACCTGGTACAGGTTTTTATTCTAGAAAAGCTTCCAAAAAAGGTTTGTCTTTCTTCCTTTATCTGTCCAGTTCCATTACAAGCTGGACAGTTAATCATTCCTTCAGAATCACAACCTTTTCCCTGGCAAGCAGGACAAGTTATATAAGTTTCATAAGTAATTTTCTTTTTTACTCCAGAAAATGCTTCCGCTAAAGTAATCCATTGAGTATATTCAATATCTGAACCTCTTCGCTGAACCGGCCGGGTATACCTACCAAAGCTCTCAAACATTGAAGAAATAATATCCTCAATATCCCGGTTATAAAAATCAAAATCAAAGCCCGAAAATGGACTTTGGTCCTTAAAGTCTTGAAAACCATAACTATCAAAAGTCTTACCAAATCTGTCATATTGAGCCCTTTTCCCAGGATCAGATAAAACCTGATAAGCTTCGTTTATCTCCTTAAACTTTTGTTCATCTCCACCAGGTCTATCAGGATGATATTTTTGAGCCAGTCTACGGTAAGCCCTTTTTATTTCCTCGGGTGAGGAATTTCTATCTACACCTAAAATTTTATAGTAATCCTTCATAAACTTTACATTTTAATAACTTGCTTATCTCTACTTTCAAGCTCCAAATAAATGAATTTAGTTCCCAAAAGGATTTGATAAATTAAAAAAGCAAATGGAACAGCTACAAAACCAAAAACAATAAATACAATTCTGATTACCGAAAAGCATAGCATTAATATCGCCGATACTATACCAATTTTTACTTTTTTGTCAAGCGATAGATATTTTTCTTTAATTGTAAGGTAAAAAGTTTCAGTAGCCTTTTGAATAGCTTGCTCAATAGAAGGAATAGAAGAAACCTCTAAAAAGGAAGGTAGCTGCAAGTTTCCTGGAAGTTTTATTTCAGGAACCTTAAGTTGTTTTTCTATGATTGGTCTGGCTAATTTTAAAGCTGGGTCAATCATTTTATTAAACAAATCCTGACTAATTGGGAAATCATTTATCATAGAAGATAGATAGAGCTGATAAATAAACAAACAAATAAAAATAATTAAGCCAGTGAAAACTTTAGAGCTAAAAACTTTAAAAAAGCTAACAAAGTTAATTTTCAAGCTATTGTCATATACTTTCTGCAAGTCATAAGCAGACCACAAAAAAGTAACCAAAACTACCAATGCTAAAATCCAGCTATACCAGTGAAGGTAATTATAAAATTGAATTAGAATTACCAGTATACTTAAACTGGATAGCAAAACTTTCCAGCTCCAATTACCGGAAACAAGATAAGATATAAATAAGAAAGCTAGCCAGAATACTTCAGCAATTGCAAAATAAATCAGATTATTCACTCCAAACTCAAGAAATAATTTGGATAAATAATAACCACTTAAAAAAGCTGAAAATAAAACTAAAACCAGTAAAATAATTCGTTTTAAAAATTCTGGCATTATTTTGAAGGAGATTGAGGAGGCTGTTTTTGTTTATACATCTCCCTGCCAATTTCGGACAACGCTCTATTAAGCTCATCTAATGCAGTTTTTATTTGTTCCAGGTTATTAGTTTCCTTAGCTTTCTTTAAGTTCTCTATTTTAGAATTAACTGCCTGCTTTTTGTCATCAGGAATCTTATCTTTATATTCATTTAAAAATTTCTCAGCAGCATGTATGGCTGCATCAGCCTGATTCCTGACCTGCACAAGCTCTTTCTTTTCCCTATCCTGTTTAGCATAAGCTTCAGCTTCTTGTTTCATTCTTTCTACTTCTTCTTCAGACAAGTTAATACTTCCTTCAATTCTTACTGATTGAGATTTACCGGTTGCCTTATCCTTAGCAGTAACATTCAAAATCCCATTAGCATCAATATCAAAAGTTACTTCAATTTGAGGAACTCCTCTTGGAGCAGGTGGAATCCCATCTAAAATAAATCTTCCCAGAGTTTTGTTGTCAGCAGCCATTGGTCTTTCTCCCTGAACAACATGAATTTCTACTGATGTTTGATTATCTGCAGCAGTAGAGAAAATTTGAGTTTTGGAGGTAGGAATAGTAGTGTTTTTAGGAATCATTGGAGTAGCTATTCCACCTAAAGTTTCAATAGATAAAGTTAGTGGAGTAACATCCAGTAGTAAAACATCTTTCACATCTCCCTGAAAAATACCTGCCTGAACCGCTGCGCCCAAAGCCACTACTTCATCTGGATTTATTCCTTTATGAGGCTCTTTATTAAATAATTCCCTAACTTTCTCAACAATTTTTGGCATTCTGGTTTGACCTCCAACTAGAATTATCTGATCTATATCTGCCGGGGTTAATTTAGCTTCATCAAGTGTCTTTTTAACCAGTTCAATAGAACGATTTATGTAACTCTCAGCTAATTCTTCTAACTTAGCTCTAGTTAGCTTCATTAAGAAATGCTTCGGACCAGCTGCATCAGAACTAATGTAAGGAAGATTAATTTCAGTTTCAAAAGAAGAAGATAATTCTTGTTTGGCTCTTTCGGCAGCTTCTTTTAATCTTTGTAAAGCTAGAGGGTCTTTGGATAAATCAATTCCTTCGGCTTTTTTATATTCAGTAATTAAGTAGTTTAAAATTTCTCTATCTATATCATCTCCTCCAAGATGAGTGTCTCCTCCAGTAGCTTTTACTTCTACAACATTTTCTCCTACCTCCAGAATAGAAACATCGAAAGTTCCTCCACCAAAGTCATAAACTAAAATCCTTTCTTCTTTGTTTTTGTTTAAACCGTAAGCCAGAGACGCTGCGGTTGGTTCATTTATAATTCTTCTTACTTTAAAGCCGGCAATTTCTCCAGCAACTTTAGTAGCCTGTCTTTGAGAATCATCAAAATAAGCTGGCACAGTAATTACGGCTTCATTAATTGTTTCTCCAAGCTTTGCTTCAGCATCCAATTTTAATTTCTTTAATACCATTGCAGAAATTTCCTCTGGCTTATACCATCGGTCTCCCATTTTAATCTCTACTCCTTGATTTTCTCCTTCTCGAATTTTAAAAGAAAAGGTTTGCTTATCCCTCTGAACTTCTGGATCAGAAAATTTCCGACCAATTAGTCGCTTTACTGAATAAATAGTATTTTCAGGATTGGTAATCTGCTGCCGTTTAGCCAAAATTCCTATTACTTTCTCATTTCCTTTGGTTAAAGCTACTACCGAGGGGGTAATTCTCTGTCCTTCGTGATTCTCCAATACTTTTGGTTCTCCACCCTCAATAATAGCCATAGCTGAATTAGTTGTTCCTAAATCAATACCTAGTATTTTTGGCATAGGTTTTTAAGCTAAGAATTTATTGGCGACTGAAAAAAATTTTAACCAGACTAAAATTATTTCGATTTTTTACCTTTAGCTACCTTTACTCTAGCCGAGCGAAGAAGTTTTCCATGAAGTAAATATCCTCGTTCTACTTCTTCAACTATAGTTCCTTCTTCCTGGTCTGATTCTACTATGGCTACTGCGTCGTGAAGATTAGGGTCAAATTTCTGACCAACTGTAACTATCATCCTTTCCAGTCCATAAGATTTCAGCACATCCTCTAGTTGAGCTCTAATCAAATACATTCCTTTCTCTGCCTTTCCTTCTTTTTCCAGAGCCTGCAGTCCCATATCAAAAGAATCCAATACTCTAACCAAATCTTCAATCAATCTTTTATTAGCTGTCCTGATTATTGCTTCAAATCTCTCAGCCTCTTGCTTTTTATAATTAGAAAACTCAGCTCTGGCTCTTTTCCAGCCATCCAGGTATTCATCCCTCTTTTTAATACAATCTGCCAGTTCCTTTTTTAACTGCTCAACAGATTTTTTCTTTGATTCAGCTTCTGACTTTTTCTCCATAGATACATTAAATCATAAATTATTCGACCATTTAACACTTAACAAGTTAAGTTAAATTTACTCTCTTGTCAAGAGCGTTAAATTTAAAATAATTTAATATTAAATTTAGAAATTGAAAATTGGAAATAATTGTTTATTTGATTCTTGAATTAAAAATGGAGCTGGTTGGTCCTCTATTCCGAAGAATAGATTTCCTTCCAGCTCCATTTTTAATGCTAGTCAATTAAGATAGTTTGTCAAGGAGTTGATTGTGGATAACTTTTATAGAAAATGTAAAATGTAAATATCAAAATACAAAATTACAATTTAAAATGTTAAAATTGGCAAATTTCGAAATTACACCAAACCATAGTAAATGTAAAATGTAAAAATCAAATCTGGATTGCTTCGCCGGTTTACCTCTTGGCAATGGCAGAAAATTGTTAGTTTGATTTTTTCTTTCTAACCAGGTCTCTGAATAATTTTCCGGTCAATCGATAAAATCCGGCTACAACTACTCCAACAATAAATAGATAAACTACAATTTGAATAACTTTAAAGAATAATTCTATCCCACCTCCAACCAGGTCCTTGAGAATTGTAATCACATTGGCAAAGGCTTTTCTCAATCTATCTTTAAACTGATTTAAAACATTCTCAGGCCAGATTCTCGGAGATTTTAATTGCTTAATACTTACATACAAACTAGCATATTCTCCTCTTCTTTTTTGAGAAGATATTTCTCTCTGGTATCTTCTTTCCTTGCTTTTTAATTCCAGCTCCTTATTGGTTAAATCCATTAACAATTGGATTTTATCTTTTCCAATTTCCATTTTTTTAATTTCTTCTCTAATTTTCTCATAATCAGATAAGCTTTTTCTTAAAATCTGAAACTCATCTAATTCTTCTTCAATTGAAACCCGATAATTTCTAATCTGATAAGACTTTACATCAAACTCTTGTTTCAATCTTTGAACCAAATTCATAAATTTTTCAGCAGGTACCCTTAAGGTCAGGTTTATCTGGATATATAAATTGGTAACTGATTTATCACTTCTTTCTATGTATCCCTGATATTCTTTGGTAATTGATTCAATCCGGGCAAAATCAACTTCAGCTTGTTTTGACTTTAATTCCATTGACCCTTCTTTTACCTCAATCTCTTTTTGAACATCTATTGCCTGAGGTACTTCTTCCAAAATAGAAGGTGCTCTCAAGCTTTCCTTTATTGCTGGTGCAGGATAATAATGAGTTATTTCTCTTCTGACAGTTAGAAAGGAAGTTAGTCCAAAATAAAATAAGCCAACTATTACTATTATTCCTGCTACAATTCCGATTGTTATAAACGGATGTGTTTTTATCCAATTTTTTATCTTCATATTTAGGTTTTTTTAACAAAAATAGTTTGAGTAGGATAAGCAAAAACAATTCCTTCCTTTTCAAACCGTTCTTTTAAAGCAAGATTTATTTCCTGCTGAGTGTCCATATAAAGGTTATAATCACTGCTATCTATGTAATAAACCACTTCAAAAACCAAACTAAAATCACCAAAAGCTTTAAAATGAACTCTATCTAATTGAGCAACATCAATTTTATCTATAATATCCTTAACTAAAACAGGTATCTTTTTTAGTTTTTCAGTAGAAGTCTCGTAAACCACACCAAAATTGAATACAACTCTTCTTTTTTTCATCTTCTTGTAGTTGTGAACTCTGGTTTCGGTTAATTCTCGATTGGAAATTACCAGCTCTTCTCCTTGAAGAGTTTGAATTCGAGTAGATTTGATTCCGATTTTTTTCACTATACCCATATCATCACCAATCACAATGAAATCTCCCTCCTGAAAAGGCTTATCCAGATAAATAGAAAAGGAAGAGAAAAAATCTGCTAAAATATTTTGAACAGCAAAAGCAACAGCAATTCCTCCAATACCTAAACCAGCAACTAAAGTAGAAATATTATAGCCAAGATTTTGAAGAATAATAATTGCAGCAATTAGCCATAAAGCAATTTTAGTAATTTTATTTAAAAGACAAATAAGTGAAGAATCAAATTCTTTCCCTTGCTTTTCTTTTTCTCGTTTTATTATTCTTTTAAAACCATAATCAATTATCTTCTGAAAACTTTTAACTAAATAGTAAACAATTGAAATAAAAAGCAAGTAGTAAATAACTTTATCCAGAAACTCTGGTAATTGAATAACCTGGCAACTCAAATATAGAGCAAGTATTAAATAAAGTGGCCAGCCAAGAGAACTAATAAGATTTACTATCAATTTAGCAAATTCTGTTCTGAAATGATTTTTTAAAGTTGTTAACCTCTTTAGTACTATGCATTTAAACAATTTCAAAACTAGGATAGTTAAAATAAAAACCAAAAAAGCAACCAGGTATTCTTTTACCAGGTTACCAAAAAAACTATAATTTAAAATTTTAACCAAATCCAGCTGCATTGTTTTTAATTATAGGCTAGCTTGGTCCCGATTACAATTTAATATTCCAATCCCTTTCTAGCCTTTACTTTTCTTTTATAATAATGTTTTATTTCCTTCATCTCAGTAACCAGGTCAGCAATTTTAATTATTTCTTCCGGGCAATATCTACCAGTTAAGACTATATCAACTTCCTCATTTTGCTTAAATTTTTTTAGAAAGTTTAAAATATCATTTTTATCAATTAATTTAAAATGAACTACAACGCAGACTTCATCTAAAATTAAAAGTTGATATTTTTTTAGCTCTAGAACCTTTTTTACAAATTCAAATCCTTTTTTTGCTAATTGAAAGTCTTTTTTTAAAAATGGCTTTACTCCAGCTTTCTTTAATTCTGGCTTTCTTTTTAATTCTTTTTTGGGAACAAAAAATCCTTTTCTTCCAAAAGACTTGATTTCAAAGTTTTTAATTTTTTTTATTGCTTTATTCTCAGATGAATCTCCTGTTTTTAAAAATTGCACCATTAAAACTCTCTTTTTTGCTCCGGCTGCTCTTATCCCCATTCCAACTGCACAGGTGGTTTTTCCTTTACCATTTCCAGTTAAAACATAAATCATAAATTATCTTGAATCTAACTCACAAATTTCTCCTTCACAGCCAGAGGGTCCAGTAGTTTTATCATCTTTTTCATAAATTAAAATCTGTGAAAAATCAATTTTTGGAAGAGAAGAAATAAGTCGGTTATACTCTTCCTTACTAATTTTTTCAAATGGAGGTAATTGGTAAACATATTCCTCCTGAGGAAGAAAAGTAAGTCCGCCTAAAATATCCCAGTTCTCATATAACCAATTTTCTACTTTAATCCATTCATCTTTTCTGATTGAAATAGTAACCGATGGATTATGTTCAGTATAATTTTCCTTGACCATTTTCCAGTATTCAAGTTGATCAATAGCACTCAGATTATCCTTAAAAACTGAATTTGGAGGAGAAGCAACTGGAAAGTCAATCACAAAAGTAGTAGCTGAAGCTTCAGTTTGACCAACTTCTGGATGATAGGGATACTTCTGGTCTCTTAACATATGAAAAAGAGGATCTCGAGCTGAAATACGAACTCGTCTGATATAATAAGGAGAAAATCTAGGGTGCATTCCGGAAGCAGCATTCACCAGTAAAGAAAGAGTTCCTGAAGGTTTAACTGTAGTAACTGCTGTAGATGGTTTTATGCCAAACCGCTTAGCATATATTTGATTAACTACTATTGCTCTTTTTTTAAGTTTTTGAAAAACTTCTGGATGACGAAGAATCTCACAATCCCACTGACCAGTAATAGAAACTCCAAGTAATCTCTCTTCTTCACAATTTTTCTTCCACTCCTTAGAAATATACGGAAAATTAGTAAGCATTGACTGGTAGGTACCTAAAATTGTAGCAATTTCAATCTTTTTTAAGAGAGTTTCTAAAGTATCTTCTGGTCTGGCTACTACCTCAGTCAAATTACAAAATTGTTTGCTTCTTAAAATTACCTCTCCACAAGGGTTTATCCCTGAAGTCTGCCAGTATTTTTCAAATTTTTTCCACCTGCGAGAAGGTAGTTGTTTTTTCAATCCTCCCCGATTAAAAATTCCTCTCTCTCCAGTTCCGCTTTTTGCTAAAGATAGCCATTCTTCCATAAATTGAATAGCTGTTGGTTTTTTGTTATAAGCAGCTGAATTATTTGCCATTGCCCGTTGTGGATTCAAAATATAATAATGCCCAAATTTTGCCTTCTTTATATCCTCATCATCAAGGTCAGAAAGAGAGATTAGAGCACTTCTTCTTACTCCCCCCATTTCTACCACCTGTCCAATCTTGCAGATAATATCATGTACATCAATACTTTTCAGCCGTTTTCCCTGATTGTTTAAAATCTTTTTTCTAGCAAAATCAAGAAGAGAACGAAGAGGTTCGGGTCCAGAGCTTCTACCACCCATGGTTTTTAGCCGTGCTCCAGCCGGGCGTATCTTTGAATAATCAAATTTAATATCCTTGCCCTCATACCAGGTTTTTAATCCTAGAGTTAAAGCATTTCCCCAGCCTTCTTTACTGTCTTCAATTACATGAGTAGATAAAATTTCTCCAGTTTGGTGTTTTATTATTGGTAATTGCTGAACAATTTGATTCTCTACTGAAAATCCAACTCCTGCTCCACTCATTAAAAGATACATAATCTCAGCAAAGTCGGTTAACTTAGTTGGAGCAATGTAGGCACAATTATAAGCAGCTATATTATTAACTCTTGCTGCCTTTCCAGCTGACCATATAAGCCGCATTGAAGGCATTGCTTGAAAGTTTAAAATAGATTCTCTAATTCTCTGATATTCACTTTCGGTTAACTTATCTTTCAGATTTTCTTTCATAAAGTTAATGTATCTATTTACAGTTTCAATCCAGGTTTCTCGTCGGCCTTCTTCTTCAATCCACCGAGAGTAGGTTCTATAGTAAATAAATTCTGCCAGTGTGTTTGGAAAATACTTTTTACTTTCTAAAACCAGTTTCTTTACTCTTTCTGGAATGCGTTTTCGCATCTGGCGAATTCTGGCTCTCTCCTGACGATAAAGAATATAAGCTTTGGCGGTTTTCGGAAAATCCATTAATATCAATACTTCTTCTACAATATCCTGAATTTCTTCAACAGTTGGAATATGAGTAGGAGGATATCGTTTAGTCAGTTCTCTAATCACTCTGTCTGAAACCTTTAAAGGATCCTTCTTTAAGTCTCCCTCTTTTGCATGCTGCATTGCTTTGTAAACAGCATTGGTAATTCTACTCTGGTCAAAGTCAACAACTCGGCCATCCCTTTTTCTAACCTTCTTAAAAATTAACTTTGTCATTGTTTACTGATTTACTTTAATTATGTTTTAAATACTCAAGTAAGTCAAAAGGAAGTGTTACAACTTTCAATGTATTTCTCATCAAGCTTCATTTTTTTGGTTCAATGTGAATAGTAACATCTTTTATTTCAGGAATTTCTTCTTGGATTTTTTCTTTAACTTGATGAGAAATTTGATGAGCTTTATCTAAGGTGAGAAACGGATCAAGAATAAGATGCATGTCCAGAAATATGTAGTTTTCCATTCCTCTGGTCCTAATTTTATGACATGCTTTCACCCCTTTTATCTTTAAAGCGAGTTTTTCAATTTTCTCCGGATTGATTAAAGAAGTATCACACAAAACTCTTGAACTTACTCTGAATATTTCAAAAGCCATTTTCCCAATAAAAAAGATCACAAAAACAGCTAGAATCGGATCAAATATTGGAAAACCAGCTTTTATTGCTATCGCTCCTAGAATTACTCCTCCGGTTGTAAAAATATGAGACTTGGTATGAAAAGAATCGGCTTTTAAAACTAGACTTTTAAGTTCTTTACTTTTTTTAAATTCATATCGAGCCACCAAGTAATCAATAATTAAAGCACTTATTAAAACCACAAATACTAAAGGGGTTATGTGAGGAACAGCTGGATGCAAGATTCTTTGAAATATCGTTTTCCCAAACTCGTAGATGGTTATGATTAACAAAAATAAAATTCCTTGAGCAGCCATTACTTCATACTTTTGGTGCCCGTAAGGATGTTCCTTATCCTTAGGTTGACGAGCAATCTCTATTCCAATAATACCAACAATATTTGATGCTCCATCAAAAAAAGAATGAATCCCATCAGTTAAAATACTTAATGCTCCTGAAAAAAGACCAGTAAAAATTTTAATAAAAGCTACCAGCCAATTAAAAAATAGAATCTTTATTAAGATTTGTTTTGTTTTTAAATAATTCATTTCATTCAAAAATCTCTTTGCTATAACATTCCTTACTATATTTTTCCTCTAATAATAAAATCAATTGCCTGGCTTTCTGTTAGTCCTCTGGTCATTAAAGTTTCTAATTGTTTTTGATTAACTTTTCCTACCGATGCTTCATGAGTTATTCTTGCCTCCGGATTTTTAACCGTAACTACTGGAATTGACTGAGCAATTGACCTTCCGACAATAATCTCCTGACAATCAATATGACCCCGAGCATTTTTTGCTTTTTTCCCTGCCTCCGTTTCCCCTTTAAAAAGAATTTTCCCTCCATTTATTGCAACTCCTTTTATTTTATTCAAACTAGAAGAATTCTTTCCATTTAATAAAATTCTATCATAAATTTCTACCTCATCTTTTCTTCCTTTTCCAATTATCTTATTTAAAATCTCACAAGAAGCGTTCTGTTTCAGTTCTGTCTCAAAAAAAACTTTTAACCTTCCAATACTTCCTTCAGTTAAAATAAACTCATTTTTAAAAGAAGCATTTTTATCAACTAAAACCTTAAAACTTGGTAAAACTTCAGCTCCAAAATTTTCGCCATGATAATGTCTTTCCTGATAAGTAAGTTTAGCATTCTTTCTTAATTTTATTTCTGCATGCATTTTGTGAATAATATCTTTTGCTTGAGGAAAGATGCAATTGGTTAAAATTTTTGCCTGTGAATCCTCTTCCAGGATTATTTCAGGAATTATTATCTGCTTTCCTTTTTCTTTAAAAATACCAAAACATAGAAAAATTGGCTTTTCCATTTTAACATTTTTTTTAACCAACATCTTTATCTTTACCCTATAAGGACTAGTTTGGGTAGTAATTTCTAAACCAGGTTGGCTATAAAAAGAGAGTATTCTATTTGACTCAACATAAAGATGTGGAACTTTTGCTTTTTTTATCAAAGCAATGTTGTAATTACATCTTTTTATTGATTGTAAAAATTTTTCAGGCAATCCCATGTATTGTTTAAAATCTTACTGTCCGGTAATATTTTTTTATCACTGTTTTGAAATTTCCCTGGCAAATCATTCTTCCTTTATGTAAAAATCCTGCCTTACTTGCAACAGAACCAGTTTCCTTTCTATGAGTAATCAAAACAATAGAAGATTTTGTTTTTTCCTTAATGTTTTTTAAAATTTTGTAAAATTCCTTGTAAATGATAATATCAAGTCCTGAATCCGGTTCATCTAAAATCATTAATTTTGGTTTCATTGCTATTACTGAAGCAAGCTCTATTCTTTTTCTTTCTCCTCCACTTAATTCCTGGTTAATCTTTCGATTTAAAAAATCCTTTGATTTAAGTCCTACCAGCAAAAGAATTTTTTCAATTTCTTTTTGACTAATATTTTTATTTCCTATTCTTAAAAAATCCTTAACGCTTATCCCTTCAAAGTAAGCTGGTTCTTGATAAGCTAAAGCAATCCCCATCTTTGCTCTTTTGTAAGTTGGCAATCTAGTTATGTCCTTACCTTCAAAAACAATTCTTCCTGAAGTTACTTTAAATCTTGGAATCCCCATCAAAACATAAGCTAAAGTTGATTTTCCTGCTCCATTTGGTCCAATCAAAGCATAAATTGAATTTTGTTCAACTTCCAGCGAAACATTTTCTAATATTTTCTCTTTATTTTCTTTTGACTCTACAGAAAGGTTTTTAATTTTTAAAATCTTTTTCATGTTTTTATTAAATCAGCTAACTTAATTTCTTTCAGAGTAGAATTTAAAACCTTTTGAACTTTTTTCCAGATGTTTTTTACCGGACATTTCTTTCTGGAAAAATGAGATTTTCTTTTGCACTGAATTTGAAATATTTCTTTATCCTCCAATGCCATTAACACCTCTTTCACACTAATTTTTTCAGGAGGCTTATCTAAGAAATATCCACCTCCTACTCCCTTCTGACATTTTATTAAACCCTTTTTGTGTAATACTGAAAGTATTTTTTCTAGAAAGTTAAATGGAATTTTCTCTTTTTGAGAAATTTCATTTGCAGAGCAAATTCTTTTAGCTTTAGCTAAATAAACCATTGCTCTTAAGCCATAGCGCGATTTAATAGAAATTTGCATAAGTCATAAAATTGGACTAAATAAGTCTAATTTTGGATAAATAATATTGAAAAGATATTTAATGTCAAGTAGATTATCTTTACAGCTTTTACAGCAACACTTAAAAAAGAATTTTTATTTTTTATTTAAAACATTTTTTGGCTCATCTAATTTCTTAACCCCAAAATCTCAATTGGTCTTCTCCACATGTAAATTGTAGCAGAGTCCTTTAGTCTTGCTTTAAATCAAACCCTTAATTCATTCTTTTTAAATTCTTTTTTCAAATTTAGAAGTAATCGTTAAAAGTAAAACCACCAAAAAAATTATTATTCCTTTTTCATAATCAAAATCTATTCTATAACTTTCTCTAAATCAATAAATCTAAAAAGAAAAAAATATTAAAAGAATTAAAAAAGTTTTTTCATTTTAAGTAATTTTTTTACTTTATATCAAGGCAAATATTTTACTCAAGTTTTTTTCTTTTTGTGAATTTTTATTGCTTTTCCTTTTATTAATGCTTCAGCTACTTTCTTCCTAGCAGAGATTAAAATTCGACTTAAAGTGCTTTGAGAAATTTTCATTTTCTTAGCTACAGTAGATTGCTCTAAACCCTTTAAATCACAAAGCCTTAATGCTTCTAATTCATCCAAATCTAATTCTACTTCTTCAAGGTTAGAAAGAGGAACTGCTCGAGGCTTAAAATAGGTTACATTGGGATCAAAGAAAACCTGTCTTGGTTTTTTAGGCCTGGGCATAATACTTACTAAAATTTTTATAAATCTGAATAATCTCGGCTTTGGCTTTTAAATCAGTTTGCAAAATAGGAACTAAATTACTAATAGCTTTAAATATATTGCTATCATAGGATATCTTACCCAAAAATCTATTTTTTGCCCATTTTTTTATTTTATTACTTATTTTAACATTAATATCCCATTTATTTATCACCAGTCCCCAGGAAATGTTAAAATGGTAAAGAACTTTTAAAACTCTTTTTAAATCAGAAAATCCAGAAAGACTGGGCTCAGTAATTAAAATAGCAAAATTTAAATCTCTTACACAGGCAATTACCGGACAGCCCGTGCCCGGAGCACAATCACAAAGCATTAGATTATAGTCAAACATTTCTGCCTGAGACTTAATTTCGCTTACTACTTTTCCTGAACCGGTCTTACCAGGATAAAGCTGACCAGAAATTAAAGGAAAATTATACTTAGTTTGTTTAATTCTAATTTCCCCATTTTGAATAAGTTTTAAATTTATTGCTTTTTTAGGACAAACAATTTCACAAACTCCACAACCCTCACAAAGAAAAGGATTTAATTTAATTCTATCTTTTTCCTTTTCTAAGGCCCGAAAAGGACAATTTTTAACACAAAGCCCGCAATTATTGCATTTTCTATAATCTATTACTGGCTGAAAAGAGGCTTTTATAGGAATAATTTTGTCCCACTTTTTAATTCCTCCTAACCAAATATCCAGATTGGGAGCATCGGCATCACAATCTAAAGCAATAATCTTTTCTCTTTTACTAAAAAGAATAGCTAAAGAAGAAGTTAACATGGACTTTCCTACTCCTCCTTTTCCAGAAAGTACACCTATTTTAAATTTTTTATCTTTCATTTTTAAAATAGTCTAATAATTTACCTTGAGAATAAACTTGAGCCAATGGAAATGAATAAAAAAATTCTTTCTCTATTCTTGTATTAAATTTTTTAGCAATTTTATTAACCTCCTTTTTATCTCCTAAATCTGCCTGGTTTAAAATTATTTTTGTTTTAAGATTAAGCATCTTGCACAACTTTAAAATTAAATTTAAATCATGAGCCCCTATGGGAGTGGGCTCAGTAATAACATAAACAAGATCACAATTTAACAAAGCAGAAATTACTGGACAGTGAGTCCCTGAAGCAGTATCAAAAATAACAAAATCGAAATTAATCTTTTTTGCTAAATCTAAAGTAAATTTTTTAACCTGAAAAACTACCTTTCCTGTTTCCTCCAAAGAAGGTCGAGCAACTCCAGTTATTAAATAAAAACCCGACCTAATTTTATTAACATAAATTTCGCCTATTTTTTCCTTCCTTCTTTCTATAGCTTTATGGGGACAAGTTATCCAGCATGCTCCACACCCCGAGCATAGCTCTTTAACAAATACTGGATATCTTTTTGGAATTTGAAAAATTGCATTGCTTTTGCAAGTCCTTACACATAGACCACATTTTTTGCACTTCCTTTTGTTTAACTTAGGGAAAAAAGTATAAATCTCCTGCTTTGGTTTAGTTAATTTTTGCTCCAAAAGTAAATAATCATTTGGACATTCCACATCACAATCACAAATAATTACCTTTTTATTTTTTTTAATCAGCTCATTGGCTAATAAAACAGTTATTGTACTTTTGCCTACTCCTCCTTTCCCGGAAGTAATAGCAATAGTTTTTACTTTATTTCTCGTATTCATTTAAAATGTCATTTAATTTTTTATTTTTTGAAATAATTTCAACCTCTATACCAAAATCTTCCAGGTTTTGTCTGGCATTGGCTCCAATAGTTTTGGTTAAAACCTTATCTCCTGAAACTGCTTTGATAAATCTTGCACCATGAGGGCTATTTTTTTCAAAATAAGGATTTTTGACAATTTCTTTTTGTAAAACCTTTTTCTCTTTTACATCTAAAATTAAATAGTTTTCTGCTCCAAAATTATCGGAAATTTCTCCTTCTTCTAAAGGAACTACTATCCTTTGACCTAATTTTTCAGGACCTAATTTTTCCAGTCCTTTAGTAGAACAAATCTTTGTTCCCCATTGAGGTAAAATTATTTGTCTTTCTATATCATAAGGTTCAATAGAAATGATAATATATTTTAACTGAGGAATATTTTTAAGTAATCTCTCTTCTAAAGTATCAATAATTTTACTTACTTCATCTACTTTTAATTTTGGAGAAACATTTATTTTTAATTCAGCAAAACTTATTCCTCCAATCTTTCTTGTTTTCATATCAAAAATTTCTATCTTATGAGCCAGACAAATTTTTTTAATTCTCTCCTCTACTTCTTTATCTGAAACATCCAAAAGAGAATCAGTTAGTTCTTTGCCAATTTCAAAAGACCCTTTAATAAGATATACTCCAATTAAAATTGCTAAAACTGAATCTAAAAAAGGGAAATATCTACCCAAAACAAAACCACCTAATACAGCAATAGAAGATAAAACATCTGCTCTGGAATGCTGAGCATCGGCAATTAAAGATAAACTCTTAAATTTTCTTCCATAATGAAATTTTAAACGAGCCATCACTTCATTTACCAAAACAGAAACACCTATCACTACAATTCCCCAAAAACTAAAAACAACAAAACTTTCCTCAAAAAAATTTTTTATTCCCTCCCAAACAATCCAGATGGCAGAAAAAAATAAAAGCAATGCAATTAATAGTCCGCTTAAACTTTCAACTCGATAAAATCCATAGGGATGTTTCTCGTCTACAGGCTTTCTTGAAATCTTAATCCCTAAAAAAGCAACAAAAGAAGAAAAAATATCTAATGTAGAATGCAGTCCATCGGCAATCAAGGCTAGACTTTTAATTAAAAATCCGGTTACTAATTTACTTCCTGCCAGAACAAAATTAACCCCTGTAGAAATAAGAGAAATTTTTTCCTGATTAATTTTCATCCTATCTTATTCTTCCTGGGCCCCTTCCAGGACCGAGTCCAAATCTTCTTCCCCGGCCAAATCCAAAATGCCCGGGCATAGTAGGAGTTTCTACTTCTTTTAGCTCATTTTTACGATACCTTTCTATTGTCTCTTTTACAGTTATTCCTACCGCTCCACAATAAACTTTTATTCCTGCCATCTTTAAAACAGAAAAACTATTAGGACCAAAATTTGTGCAAATAACTGCTTTCACTTTTTGAGAAACAACAACTTGAGCACTTGCTACTCCTGCTCCCCTAGGACTATTAAAAGCAGAATTTGGAATTACTTCTAACTTGTTTGTATCTAAATCAAAAATCAAAAAATAAGGAGCCCTTCCAAAGGTAGGCGAAATTAAGGAATTTAAATCTTGACCTAAAGCGCAAATTCCAATTTTCATAATTTATCTTTGACGAATCATCCTTTGGCCACATTTAGGGCATTTTTGCTGATAACAAGGAATTCCTCTCTGATGCGGAATTTTTGTTCCGCATGCTGGACAAACACAGAATCCTCCCGGACCTAAACCAAATCTTTTAGGTTGACGTCCTCTTCTTTTTAATCCTCCTTCTAAGAATTGATTAGAATCTGATAAAGACACTATTTATTTTTCTTTTTCTTCTTCCTTTTTCTTTTCTAATTCATTTAACCTTGCCTCAATTGCTTTCATTTCTTCTCTTAAAGCTTCTAGCTCCTGTTTTAACATTTCTTTCTCCTCCTCTGGAGAAAAAGATTGTCCATAATAAGGATATGCCCACCATCCTCTTGGTAGCCAGGGAAACCTAAAACATCTCCACCAATATGTACCATACCTTCTAAAATAATCAGAATTATATAGCCACCAGGGGCCACCTCCAAATCCCCAAGGCATATTTTAGACTATTAAAGATTCGGCCTTTGTTATGAATATACACCCATAATTATTCTTATGTCAAGTAATGAATTAAATCCTACAAAAGGAAATTTTATGGTAAATTCAATAACTTTACTTCTATCTATACAATTTATCTTACCCTTTTCTGCTTCTGGCAAATTTCAAAAGAAGTGAATATGACGGAATAAGGCTTGACATTGATCTTTCATCAACTAACATAGGAATGTAGTATAATTCATACAAATCATACTATCGTGAAGAAAAATTCTCCAAAAAATATAACTTGTTTTGGGACAGCTACTATTGGTGAGCGAGGACAGATAGTAATTCCAGCTGAAATTCGAAAGAAACTGAAGATAAAAAGTGGAGAAAAATTTGTGGTTTTTTTAACTCCCTCGGAGACAATAGTTTTTATTCCAGTTAACCAGTTTGGAAAAGTCATTTCGGAATTAAACAAGAAACTTGTCAAACTAAAGCAGCTAATTAAATAATCCTATGAAACTAAAACTAATTTTGGTTTTTACTTTGATACTGGGAATAGTTATTGGAAGCTATAAATATTTTTTCAAAGATAGAAATCTTCCTTATGATTTCACATTAGTTAAAAGAGGAAATATTATTCAAAAAATTTCAGCCAATGGACAGGTAACCCCAACCAAGGAAGTAAATTTACAATTTGAAATTCAAGGTAAAATTCAAACTATAAAAGTTAAGGTAGGAGAAATAGTAAAGAGAGGTCAAATTTTGGCCACTCTTGACACAAGTGAATTAAATATTCAGATATCAGAAGCTCAGGCTGCTCGAGATATAGCCAGGGCAAAATTAGACAAAATCTTGGCTGGAGCCTCAAAGGAAGAAATAAAAATTTATGAAACAGCAGTAGAAAATGCTAGAATTGCACTTGAGAACGCTCAAATTTCCTTAAAGAATGCCAAGCAAGATTTAGCCGACACAAAAATTAAAGCTGAAAATGATCTAAATCAAGCCTATGAAGATGCTTTAAATACCTTAGACGATTCTTATCTTAAAATCTACAACACCTACAATGTTGTAGATTCAATTCAAAGAACGTACTTTGTCACCTCAAACCAGGAGGACTTTAAAGTAAAAGACAATAAAGAGATAATAAAAAAAGCAAAAGAAAGAGCAAAACTTTATCTTGATACTGCTAAAGACAATCCTACCACCAAAAATATCGATAGTGCTTTATCAGAGATGAAAGATGCCCTTGATGCAATATACAGAGCTTTAGTGGTTATTAGAGATATCTGTGAAAAATCGACCTATCGTAATAAAGTTTCATCCACTGACAAAACTTCTTTAGATAATCAAAAGTCATACATAAATTCAGCCTACGCCAGCATTGTAAGCGCTCAACAGATAATTTCTTCTACCAAGTTAAATAATCAATTAAGTATTAATGCAGCCCAAGCTAAATTAGATTCCGCTCAAAACGCAGTGAAAACTGCTGAAGGAAATCTTGAATCAGCTCAAGCTAAACTAGCTAAAATAAAAGCCCCGCCTCAAGAGGCCGATGTAGCTCTGGCTCGAGCTCAATTAAACCAGGCCGAAGCTTTCTTAAGTAAGGTCGAACACCAATTAACTAAAGCTAGTTTAATTGCTCCTTGTGACGGTATTATTACTGAGATTAAAAAAGAAGAAGGTGAGCAGGTTCAAACAATGATAGCAGATCCAGTCATTTCTTTGTTGTGTCTTGGTAAATTTCAAATTGAAGTGGACATTCCAGAAGCCGACATTACCAAGATAAAATTAGGGGATCCAGTAGAAATATCTCTAGATGCCTTTCCCGACGAAATTTTTACCGGGAAAGTAATAAAAATTGATCCTGCTGAAACTATCATTCAAGGTGTAGTTTACTATAAGATAACTGTAGGATTTGATAAAATCGATGAAAGAATCAAATCAGGAATGACAGCTGATGTAGAAATTATCACTAAACAAAAAGAAAATGTTCTTTTAATTCCACAGCGGGCAGTTCTAATCAAAAATGGAAAAAAGATAGTTAGGGTTCTAGACAATAAAGGAAAAATTAAGGAAGTTGAAGTAGAAACCGGCATCCGAGGAAATGAAGGTGAAATAGAGATTTTATCCGGATTAAAAGAAAAAGATAAAGTCATTACTTTTATTAAAGAGAAGTAAGAATCTCAACTTTGCTTAAGTTCTGATTACTATTCTTATGATTGAGGTAGAAAATCTTGTGAAAATTTATCGAACAGGTGTTGTAGAAACCCCAGCTCTTCGGGGAGTCTCTTTTAAAATTCTACCCGGAGAATTTGTAGCTATTATGGGACCTTCGGGCTCTGGAAAATCTACTCTAATGCATATTATGGGCTTTTTAGATAGACCAACTTCTGGAATTTACAGATTTGAAGGAAAAAGTATTGACGAACTAACCGATGATGAATTAGCTCGAATTAGAAACAAAAGAATGGGTTTTGTCTTTCAAACTTTCAATCTTTTACCTCGAACTACAGTTTTTGATAACGTGAGATTGCCACTAATCTACAGTGGCTTAAAAAAGGAAGAAGAGGAAAGAAGAGTAAGAAAGGCAATTGAAGAAGTTGGTCTTTCTCACCGAATTAATTTTTATCCTAATCAGCTGTCAGGTGGAGAGCAGCAAAGAGTGGCAATAGCCAGAGCTTTAGTTAATAATCCTTCAGTTATTTTTGCTGATGAACCAACCGGAAACTTGGACTCTAAATCTGGAAAAGTAATAATGGCTTTACTTCAAGAACTTAACGATAAGGGTCATACTGTAGTTTTAGTAACTCATGAAAAATACACTTCAGAACATGCTAAAAGAATCATTCGCCTGGCGGACGGTAAAATAGTATCAGATGAAGATGTTAGACAGAGAAGATTTGCTAAAAATGAAAAAGAATTATTAAAGTAGCTTCTTATGAGACTTTCAGACTCTCTAAAAATTGCTATTTTCGCTTTAAAAACGAATAAAACTCGTTCTTTTTTGGCAATGCTAGGAATTGTTATCGGGATAGCCGCTGTGATTGTTATGCTATCTATTGGCCAAGGTGTTCAAAATACTATTCTTTCCCAAATAGAAACAATGGGGCACAATATTGCTGTTATTCTACCTGGTGGAACAAAACAAGAAAAAGGTCTTCCTCAATTTTCTTTGGGAATGACTCAAGTTAAAACTCTTAAAATTTCAGATGCTAAAGCCCTCAAAAAGGAAGGGTTTTATATTAAAGACACCACTTCCTTAGTTTTTGGGCCAGCAATTCTAGATTACAAGGGAGAACAGAGAAAATGTGACTTCGTTGGAACATTTTCTAATTTTCAAGAAATTAGAGGGAATAAAATTCTAGAAGGAAGATTTTTTACTCCAGAAGAAGAAAAATCAATGCAAAAAGTAGTAGTAATTGGGAAAACTGTAAAAGAAAAGATGTTTGGCAAGGAAAAAGTAGTAGGAAAAAGTTTAAAAATAAATCGGAGAACATTTAGAATAATCGGAACAATAGAAATTGAAGGAATGAAAGATCCAATGATTGATCCAAATGATAGAGTTTTTATCCCAATGTCGGTTGCCCAAAAACAAATGCTGGGAATTGATTATGTAAATGTAATTCTGTTTCAGGCAGAATCAGCTGATACTTTAGATATAGCAGTCCAGGAAGCCGAATCAATTTTAAGAGAAAGACATAGAATTAAAGATCCAGATAAAGACGACTTTACAATCTTAAGTCAGGAATACGTTGCTTCAACTTTTAACTTAATAGGTGGAATTTTAACCATCTTTCTTTCCTGTATAGCAGCAATATCTTTAATAGTAGGAGGAATTGGAATTATGAATATCATGTTAGTCTCGATTACTGAAAGAACCAGAGAAATTGGACTAAGAAAAGCAGTGGGAGCAAGAAAAAAAGATATACTGGTACAATTTTTACTAGAAGCAGTAAGTTTAACCACTTTAGGTGGAATAACTGGAATTCTTCTAGGAGTTTTAGGATCTTATTTGGGTGGAATAATAATTGGTAAGTTACTAGATTTAGAATGGAAATTTACTCTTTCTTTAATTTCAATTGCCCTGGCTTTTGGAGTAGCTACAGCTATTGGTTTAATTTTTGGAATTTATCCTGCAAGAAAAGCAGCTGAACTTTCACCAATCGAAGCTTTAAGGTATGAGTGATTTTTTCCTATCTTTCAGCTCCAGAAACAAAACCGCAAGGTAGTTAATAAAATTTCCTAAGAAAGAATCGGTAAAGACTCTACTCGGGCAGATGTGTCATCTCATATTTTGACAAAGCAAAAAATCGTTTTCCACGCATACTTTAAGAATAGTTACAAAAGAAGAAACTTAAGCTAAAGAACTAGCTAAGTATCTAAAAATAGATTAACACACGGTGTATAGATGAGTAAGAAAAGGGAATTTTGTCTGAGTTAATAAGAGATAGTAGTGGGTGGAGATTATTCTTTTTCCAACTCTGCATCCAGTTTTGATTTAAATCCAGAAAATTTGCCTTTTCTTAATACTCCAAAGAAATTATCAAAATCTGTTGGGGTTAGGAAACTAAAATAATAAATCTGCTCATCTTGCAAATTGTTTAACCTCTGGAAATGATCTATTGCATATCTATATTTAGCTCTTGTTTCCTTAGCTAAGTCCCCATTTTCTTTTATTTTGTTGATTAAAGCATCTTCCTTGATCTCTATTACTATTATCTTATTGCCAACTTTTATAAAGAAATCTGGGTTAAATTTTCCCTGCTTTGGGTGTTCTCCTTTCCTCCATGAAAAATCTATACTATAAAAACCAGTATCTCTTGATTTTATCCATGCATCAATTAAATCTGAATTGGCTATTAACTTCTCAACAAACTTTCTTTCTGGCTCAGAGTGGGTAAATACAACATTTAAAGGTGTCTTAAAATTGAATTTATTCCTTACTTCTTTAATAGCCATTCTGGGAAGTGTTTCATCCTCTATCAACTCTTTAAGAACTGCTATATCCTCTTCCAAACTCTTATTCAAAGAATCTTCATCAAAAAATACAGAAGCTCCTCTACGAAAAGAACCAATTCCT
>CAYRSR010000009.1:0-34475 GCA_964427275.1 uncultured Candidatus Saccharibacteria bacterium | reverse complement strand
GGATTCCATTTGCCGGCAACTGGACTGACCAGGGAAATTATATTTTTGCCAGAAACACTACCAGTCCTAACATAGTGGTAGTTGATGATAACGGCAACGTTGGCATTGGCATAACGGGGCCTCTTACCAATTTGAATATTTATGAAAATAATACTGATATAGAGCCACAGTTACGAATACAACAAGATGGTACAGGTGATGCTTCCATAAGATTTCGGCTTAATGCTGTACCTAGGGATTGGGCTATTGGTGCTGACCAGACGGATGATACGTTTAAGATTGGAAGAGCAGGGCAACTTGGGGTTACGGATTATGTTACAATTACAAATACTGGCAATGTCGGCATCGGGACAACAAGTCCGGGGAATTGGAAGTTAAATGTGGCAGGAGGAGATAATAGTTTTATTTGGGATGGTGATCATTCAGCGAGTGGCTATATAAGAATTGGGAATTTGCAGATTTGTTGGGGGAAAGGATATGTACCAGATGCTGATCGATATCAAATAGATTATCCAGCTCCTTTCAAAAGCGGAACTTATGTAAGACCTGTAGTTACACCTGATAATGTACCTGGGCATAATAGGATAGTTACAACTGTAGATTGTTCAAATACCTATTTTAAAGTGAATATGGATTCATATGATGGAACGAGTGTGCAATATATAGCTATAGGGCAGTGGCGGTAATGATAGATAATTAGCAACGTCGGCATCGGCACAACAAGTCCAAATCACAAATTAGAGGTAATTGGTACTTTCCGAGTCTCTGGTGGCTGTACTTGTTCAGATATACTTTTTGAAAAAGATAAAAAGCTACTCTGGCGAATGTTTGAAGATGAAGATGGATTGTATTTAGAAAACGCAAACACAGGCAAAGTTTACAGGTTTGTTTTGCAGGAGGTAGAATAGAATGCAACTCATCAAAATTGCCCGCTAAAAATAACCAAAATCCATCTCTCGAATTTTTAAACAAAATCCCTCAAAATATTCTCAATTATGGGAGTTGAACTTCCATAATGGTTGATAAATACTGGTTTAAATTATTGGTTCATTATTGAAGCTAAATTTTTCTTATTAACATTTTTCACGATGGTGAAATTTGTTAATAAGATTTTAGATATTTGCCATCTATCAACAACTTCCAACTTCCAACTTCTAACTTAATTTTTTAAATTTTAAATTTACTATGTGTCTTTACTTTTTAATTATGAATTAATATAATACTTCTAATAATTAACACCTAATCGTGGCCCTATCGTCTAGTGGATAGGACACCACCCTTTCAAGGTGGTAACATGGGTTCAATTCCCATTAGGGCCGCTATGAAAGAAGATACTGGTTCAACTAAAGTTCAAATAGAAAACATTAAGAAGAGAGTAAAAAAATTACAGCTACATTTAGCTAAATTTAGAAAAGACCATTCTGCTAGAAGAGCTCTAGTAAGATTAGTTCATCAAAGAAGAAAACTGGAAAGGTATTTATCCAGTCAAAAAACTAAGTTTTCACCAGAAGAATGAATTTTTTAGACCATAAAAATCAAAGAGTAGGAATTTTTATTGATACTCAAAATCTTTATCACTCAGCCAAGCATATCTATCAAGCTAAGGTAAATTTTAAAGTACTGGTTAGTAGTTTAACCAGAAAAAGACAGTTAATTAGAGCTATAGCTTACGTGATAAGAACTGAAGATACTGTTGGAGAAAAAGCATTTTTCGAGGCTTTACAAAAAGAGAATATTGAGCTAAGGGCTAAGGAACTACAGGTTTATCCCAATGGAGTTAAAAAAGGTGACTGGGATGTAGGAATTGCTGTTGATGCTATTAGAATGGCTCCTTCTTTTGATGTAGTAATTTTAGTGACTGGAGATGGAGATTTTGTTCCTCTGGTTGAATATTTAAAGTGGGGATTGGGAAAGAAGGTTGAAGTAGCTGCTTTTTCTAAAACCTGTTCAACAGTATTAAGAGAATCGGCTGAATTGTTTATTCAACTGGAAAGGATTCCTAAAATTTTAATAAGAAGATGACTGATTTACGAAGACAAGTTTTTGAAATTAAGTTTGAAGGAAAATCTTTAAGTTTGGAAATTTCTAAAATTGCATCTCAAGCTAATGCTTCGGTAATTGGAAAATTTGGAGATACGGTGGTTTTGTCTACTGTAGTAGTTAGTAAGAACCTAGGAATTTCTTCCTTTCTTCCATTATCAGTAGAATTTAAGGAAAAATATTATGCGGCCGGAAAGATTGGCGGTTCCAGATTTATCAGAAGAGAAGGTAAGCCACCAGACCAGGCAATTCTTTCAGCTCGAATAATTGATCGAACTATTCGTCCTTTGTTTGACCAGAGAATCAGGCAACCAATTCAAGTGGTGAATACAATTTTCTCGTATGATCAAAGTTGTGACCCGGTATTTATTGCTCTTTTATCAACGTCGCTAGCTTTATGTTTGTCAGGAATTCCGTTTAAAGGACCGGTAGCTGGAGTAAGATATATTGATGAGGAGTCTCAAATTGATGCTTTCTTTGCTGGAACTGAGACTAGAATTGACATGATTGAGTTTGAAGGAAAAGAAGTTAAGATCCAATCTTTGGTTGAATTATTTAAGGAGTCTCAAAATAAAATCAGAGAGTTGGTTAAGTTTCAAAAAGACATTATAGACAGAGTAGGTAAAAAACAAGTTGAGATTTTTATTGATGAACCACCAGAGAAACTTAAAACTGAAGTTTTAAGTTTTCTTGAACCAAGATTAGAAAAGGCAACTTATCAGGAAGGAAGACATGCTATCGGAAGGCTGAAAGAGGAATTGTTTGAATATCTAAAAAATGGAGGTTTTTTGATGGATGAGAAATACACTAACTGGACTGACAGGTTATTTGAAGAACGACTGGATGAGTTAGTTCATCAAAAAATTATTTTTGAACAAAAAAGACCGGATCAAAGAAAACTGGAAGAATTAAGACCTCTTTATGCTGAAGTAGGAACATTACCCAGAACCCATGGTTCAGCTCTGTTTGTTAGAGGAGAAACTCAATCTTTGTCAATTGTAACTTTAGCTTCTCCGGGACAGGAAAAGTTAGTGGATACAATGGAGGCCTCTAAGAAAGAAAGGTTTTTCCATCACTATAATTTTCCAGGTTATTGTGTGGGAGAAGTTGGTCGGGAAGGTCCCCCTTCCAGAAGAGAAATTGGACACGGAATTTTAGTAGAAAAAGCTTTAAGAAAGATAATTCCGCCATTGGAAGTTTGTCCATATACTATCAGAGTAGTTTCGGAAATTTTGTCTTCAAATGGCTCGTCTTCTATGGCTTCAGTATGCAGTTCTTGTTTAGCTTTAATGGATGCTGGAGTAAAGATTTCTAAGCCAATGGCTGGAATTGCTATGGGTTTAATGATTGACAGGCAATTGAAAAATTATCGAATTTTAACTGACATTCAAGGACCTGAAGATCATCATGGAGATATGGACTTAAAAGTTGTGGCAACTGCTGATGGAATATGTGCTCTTCAGATGGATACTAAAATTGAAGGGATTAATTATGAAATATTCGAAAATGCTTTAAAGCAGGCCAGTTTAGCTCATCAACAAATTCTAGAATTATTTAAAAAAGTTTTGCCAGCACCTAGAAAAGAATATTCTCCTTATACTCTTAAAGTGGATTACTTTAAAGTGAATCCTCAAAAGATTGGACTGATAATTGGCAGTGGTGGAAGAACCATTCAGCAAATAGTTGCTGAAGCCGGAGAAGGTACCGATATTGTCATTGAGCCAGATGGAAAAGTGTTTATTTCGGCACCAACTCAAAAGCAAATAGAAAAAGCAGAGTCAAAAATTCAAGCTATAGTTAAAGAATATAAAGTTGGTGAAATAGTTGAGGGAAAGGTCTCAAGAGTTTTAAGCAGTGGTGCAATAGTGGATTTAAATGGAACTGAGGCCTTTCTTCATATTTCAGAGCTTGGAATGGGTTATGTTAGAAACATAAAAGATGTTTTAAAAGTTGGGCAAAATATTGTAGCTAAAGTAATTAAAGTTGAAGGAGGGAAAATTTTTCTTTCACTTAAGTAAGAATTTTTGTATAATATCATATTATGGAAGAGAAAGAATCACAATCCGAAAAAGAAAAAGAGAAGATTCCCACTCCACCCAAGATGAAGGCTAGTTTACGGACCCTGGAAACTGATGTTAGTTCTTTAAGAGAAACTGGTGGTCAGGCGGTTCGACCTACCATAGTAAAATTTGGTAAAGAAGAAGCAGAAGTGGAAGAAGGAAAGGAAGAGGAAGAAGAGTTAAAAATTTCAGGCTATACTGGTCCGGAAAAAGCAATATTTGAAACTGGAGGACCAAGAAAGATTAGTAAAGTAACTAAACCAGCTAAACCTAAACCAAAGAAGGTTAAATTTATAGTTGTCATTATCATCATTGCGATAACTCTGCTGGCAATTTCGGGTTTTTACTTGATGTTATTTAAAAAACCCCAAATTTCAGAAAAAGAACCAGCCAGCTTGCCTGTGGAGGTTGAACCGACTGAGAAACCAAAATTTCCCACTTCGGTTGAAAAGAAAAAACCTGAAGTTCCTTCAATTTTTGAGTTATCAGAATCAGCAGTTGTTTATGAGCTAACTATTTCAGAAATTAATAAACTAGTGGAGCAGAAAGGAGCGAATATGAAATCTGGACAGTTAAAAGAAATTGTGTTAACTGATATAACCGGAGAGCCGATTAGCAGTTCAGAGTTTATCCCAATTGTAATTCCTGGTTTAAAAGAAAAACAGCTTTTAAAAGCTTTTAGGTCTGGGTTTAATTTTTTTATTTTTTATCAAGAAAATCAGCCCCATTTTGGTGTTATATTCAAACTTAAGCCCGGGGTGGTAATAATTAGAGTTAAAAGTTCTGTTAGTCCTTATTTAGAAGAACAAAAGTTAAACTATATCTGGTATAAAGATTATTTACTGGTTAGCGAAAATCAAACTGCTTTAGAAAAGGTTAAGCAACTAATTAAATGAGTATCGATTTAGAAAAACTTAAAAAAGATTTAGAACAGCAGAAAAAAACTCTTCAACAAGAGTTGGCCAGGCTTAAAAATGCTCCAGATTTTGGAGATGATATTGATTCTCTAGAAGAGGAGATGGATGAAAGTCAGGGTTGGGGAAATAGAATGGCTTTAAGAGAGGAAATCAAAAATAAACTGATTGAGATAGATAGGACTTTAAGGAGGATTGAAACTGGAAAATACGGAATTTGTCAGAAGTGCGGTAAAAAGATTTCCGAAGAAATACTAAAGATAAATCCTTTAGCTAAGTTGTGTAAGGATTGTATTAAAAGTAGCAGGAAATAAGATGAATAATACTGCTAAAGTATATTCTGCTGAGCTTTGTGGAATATTTGCTAAACAGATTGAAGTAGAAACTGATTTAAGTACAGGTTTATATTCATTTACTATTGTTGGACTAGCTGAAAAGGCAGTTTCCGAAGCTAAAGAAAGAGTAAATTCTGCACTAAAAAATTCAGGACTAAATCCACCAAATAGGGTTAACAAAAAGATTACTGTTAACTTAGCTCCAGCAGATATTAAGAAAGTTGGGACTCAATTTGATTTGCCAATAGCAATATCTTACCTTTTAGCCAGTGGTCAGCTAAAACAATTTAATTGTAACGATAAGCTTTTTTTAGGGGAATTGTCTCTGGATGGAAGCTTGAGAAAAATAAAAGGAGCTATTGCTGCAGCAAGACTTGCAAAAAAGCTGGATAAAAAATATTTATTTATTCCAAAGTCAAATGCTAAAGAAGCAGCTTTGATTAAAGGGATAAAAGTTGTTCCTCTAGAAAATCTGGAACAACTGGTTCTTTATTTATCTGGTCAAAAGAAATTGGAAGTTCAACCGGTCACTGAATTTAAACCTACTACTCCACCATTTTTTAGAAGCTTTGAAGAAATTAAGGGACAGGAACCTGCCAAAAGAGCTTTGGCTATTGCGGCTTCTGGAAATCATAATGTGTTGATGATTGGTCCTCCGGGTACCGGAAAGACCATGATGGCTCAAGCTTTAGCTTCAATTTTACCCCCATTATCTTTGGAAGAAGCAATTGAAGTTAATCTAATTTATAGTGCAGCTGGAAAACTGCCTGAAGGTTCCTTTATTAGCTATCGACCATTTCGGTCTCCTCATCATTCTTCTTCGCTGGTGTCGCTGGTTGGAGGAGGGACTAATCCAGTTCCAGGGGAAATTAGCTTAGCTCACCGGGGAATATTGTTTCTGGATGAATTACCGGAATTTCACCGAGATGTTTTAGAATCTCTTCGTCAGCCTCTAGAATCAGGACACATTAATATATCCAGAGCCAAACAAGTTGTAACTTTTCCAGCTAAGTTCTGTTTAGTAGCGGCGATGAATCCTTGCCCCTGTGGATATTTTGGAGATCCAGAAATTGAATGTACCTGTACTGCTTACCAGGTGTTAAGGTATAGAAAAAAGATTTCTGGACCGCTTCTGGATAGAATTGATATTCAGATTGAAGTTCCCAGGATTGAACTTCAAAAGTTAAGAAAACCAGCTGAACAAGCTGACCGGGACTTAAGAAATAGAGTTATTAAAGCCAGACAAATTCAAATTCAAAGATTAAAACCTCTGGGAATTTATTCTAATTCGGAAATGAGTTCTAAACAGATTCAGCAATTTATAAATCTTGACAGTTCCGGGGAAGAATTTTTAGAAAAAGTAGTTGAAAAATCTAGCTTGTCTCCTCGAGGATATTTTAGAGTGTTAAAAATTGCCAGAACTATTGCTGATTTTGAATTGTCTGAAAAAGTATCTGCCGAGCACTTAAAAGAAGCTTACCAATATCGGGTTAGAGAAGAAAACAAACTTTAGTGCGGTGGGTAGAGGATTTGAACCTCTGCGGGGCTGTTTAGGCCCCCGTGGTTTAGCAAACCACTGCTTTAGACCACTCAGCCAACCCACCAACAATTGAGTATTATAAGTATAAGAAATTCATAACACAATGTAAATATCTAATTTTTATTTTAAGCTCTGAATTTAATATTTGAAACTTACTAACTAAAGGACTTTAATAATTTATACAACTAAACACAAACAGAGAAATTCTAAATTATTTAATTATTTACTTTGATTGTAAGTATAAATGGTGGTTCTCTTTTAGTGCCTCAGATATAGGTTTATCTGAACACTGTTTACTCTTTTCTTTAAAAGTGTTATCTTTAAATGGGTAATATGAGAAATCAACTCAAAGCTCGTTCTCCGGTGGTAGTAGTTTTAGGTCATATTGATGCTGGAAAAACTACTTTACTTGACTATATCAGAAAAACTAAAGTTGCTCAGACCGAGCCAGGAGAAATTACTCAGTCAATTGGCGCTTATGAAATTGAAATTAAAGGAGAAAGGATTACTTTCATTGATACTCCCGGTCATCAGGCTTTTTCTAGGATGAGACAAAGAGGAGCTCAGGTAGCTGATTTAGCTATTTTAGTGGTAGCTGCAGATGAGGGAGTAAAGGATCAAACTATTGAGGTCATAAAACTTCTTCAGCAAATAAAACTCCCCTATATTGTTGCTATTAACAAAATTGACAAATCTCAAGCAAATGTTGAAAAAACTAAAAGTCAATTGTTGAAACATGGAGTAATGCTAGAAAAATATGGTGGAGATGTTTCCTGGCAGGAGATTTCAGCTAAAACTGGCAAGGGAATAGAAGAGCTTTTAGATTTAATTATTTTAGCTTCCCAAATGTTAGATTTAAAATATAATCCAGATGCTTTACCATCTGGTGTGATAATTGAAGTGGAAAAGACCTCCAGACGAGGAATTGAAGCTACTGCTATTTTGAAGGATGGAGTTCTTAAACCAAATTTATATATTAAGACTCCCACTGCTTCTGGAAAAATTAAACTTCTAGAAAATTTTTTAAGAAAAAAAGTAGACTTACTGGTTCCATCTGCTCCAACATTGATTTTAGGATTTAAATATCCACCTCAGGTTGGAGAAAGATTTACTACCTCGATTGAACCACCGTCTGAAAAGATGGAAACTAAAAAAGAAATAGTTATTTCAACAAAGCCAGCTAAGTTTAACCTAATTTTAAAAGCTAAAGATTTTGGTTCTCTTGAAGCACTGGAGCAAATTATCCGGGCTAGTTTTCCTGATGCAAAAATTTTAAAAAAGGGAATTGGTAATATTAGTGAGGAAGATGTGGAATTAGCTTCCCAGTTTAAAGCTGTAATTATTGGGTTTAAAACTAAAATTGAAAGAATAGCCCAGCAGTTGCAGATTCAAAAAAAGGTAGATATAATTACTTCGGAGATAATTTATAAATTGATTGAAAGTCTAGAAAAGCATTTAAAACCGGAACCAAAAGTAGTGGCTGAGTTTGATGTATTAAAGGTTTTTAGAGTTGAGAAAAACAAGCAGATCATTGGTGGGAAAGTAAATTCAGGTGAATTAAAAGTTGGCCAGGAATGTGAAATTCTTAGGGAAGGAAAAACAATTGGTCAGGGGAAAGTTTTGAATCTTCAATCTGAAAGAAAGGATGTATTGGTAGTAAAACAGGGAGAACTGGCTGGAGTTAAAATTGAAGCCAATGTTACTATTATCCCAAAGGATAGATTAATATTTAAACGACTTGAATGAAGTATCGTTCACTCAGACTGGTTAAGTTGATTAAAACTGAATTAAGTAATATATTTTTAAGAGAAATTGAACTGGAAAATTCATTGATAACAATTGAGGATGTTGAACTGAGTGAGAACTTGTCTGAGGCAAGAATAAAATTAGCAGTTTTTCCTGAATCAAAAGGTCAAGAGGTTTTAAAAGTTTTAAAAAGGAAGCGATCTTTTTTTCAGGATAAGTTGACCAGGAAATTGAACATTAAGCCAATGCCAAGGATTAAGTTTTTTCTGGCGCGGTAGCCAAGTGGCAAGGCAGAAGTCTGCAAAACTTCTATACGCCGGTTCGAATCCGGCCCGCGCCTCATAGTAAATTTAAAATTAAAAAATCAAAAATCAAAATTACAACGCAAAATGTTAAAATTATCAAATTTCAAAATCATTTTGACATTTACCAATTTTGAATTTTAAATTGTTATTTTACATTTTGATTTTTACATTTTGAATTTGTTTTTTGCCCGGGTGATGGAATTGGTAGACATTCAGGACTTAAAATCCTGTGGAGTTTTACTCCGTGTGGGTTCGACTCCCACCCCGGGCACCAAAAGAGAACATAATCAAATACACTTATAATGGATTTAAAGAAATATTATCCTAAGCGAGATAAGTGGTCTCACAAAGGCCAGTTTGGCTATGTTTTGATTGTTGCAGGAAGTCAACAATATTCTGGCTCACCTGCTTTTAATGGAATAGCTGCTCTAAGAAGTGGAGCTGATTTAATTACTATTGTCGGACCAAAAAGGTCAATGAATATTGCAGCTTCTTTTTTGCCAGATATTATTACCTATCCGTTAGATGGTGAGTTAAAACTAAAACATGTTCCAAAAATTTTGAATTTAGCAAAAAATTTTGACTCTTTAATTATCGGTTGTGGATTGGATAGAAATAAAAAAACTTATCAAGCGATTAGAAAAATAATTAAAAGCATTGACTTACCAATGGTCATTGATGCTGAAGCAATTAGAGCAGTAGCTGAAAGAAAGGAGATTGTAAAAGGTAAAAGTGCTGTAATTACTCCTCATGCTGAAGAATTTAGAATTTTAACTGGAGAAAAACTAAAGCCAGAAGTTAAGGACAGAAAAGAGAAAGTAAAAAAATGGGCAAAGAAATTAAATATTACCATTTTGGCTAAAGGATATATTGATGTTATATCTGATGGGAAAAGAGTTGCTTTAAACAAAACAGGTTCCTTTTTTATGACCAAAGGTGGTTTTGGTGACACACTTAGTGGTATCTGTGCCACTTTTCTTGCCCGGAAAATAAAGCCTTTTGAAGCTGCCAGGTTAGCTGCTTTCATGAATGGCCGTGCTGGTGAGTTGGCTTGTAAGAAATATGGTGAAGGAGTTTTAGCTAGTGATATTTTTGAATTCATACCTTTAGTAATAAATCAGTGAAAATCTGATTAGTACTGCAAAATTAGAATTTTGACATTTACACCTGATTGATATATATTTAGCACTGATGTATAAATCGGCTTCAGGAAAAACTTTAACTAAAAAACAATTAATTCAAGAGATAATTAACTTTATGAGAGCTGATAAGCAGAGACTTTATCGGATTTCAATTGGTACGGATTCTGAAGATAGGCTAAATGAAGCCGATTTTGCAGTAGCTATTGTGGTTCATCGAGTAGGCAGAGGAGGAAGATATTTCTGGAGAAGGAAAACTTTTCCTAAATTTCATACTTTAAGGGACCGGGTTATTCAAGAGGCTTTATTATCCTTAGAAACTGCTAGAGAGATTTTAACTACCTTAAAGACTTATCAAGTTCCAAAGTTTGATTTCGAAGTTCATGTGGACATAGGAGAAAAAGGAGAAACTAAGGAGATGATTCAGGAAGTATTAGGGATGATTAGAGCTTATCATTTTCAGCCAAAGATTAAACCAGAAAGCTATACAGCTTCCAATGTAGCCGATAGACATGTCTGAAAAATTTAAAATTAAAAAATCAAAAATCAAAATTACAATGCAAGATGTTAAAATTAGCAAATTTCAAAATCATTTTAACATTTGTTCATCTTGAATTTTAAATTGTCATTTTACATTTTAATTTTTAAATTTTACATTTACTTTTACTATCATGGATGAAATAGTATTGGACTTAGAAACTAAAAACTTAATACCACCTGACCGGGATTTATCTAAATTGGAAATCTCAATAGTCTGTATTTATTCTTATCAATTGGACAGGTATTTCTGCTTTAAAGAAACTGAGCTTGACAAACTAAGACCATTTTTACAAAATTCTAAGTTAATTGGTTTTGCTATAAATCGATTTGACTTACCAGTTCTTTCCAGGTATATTAATTTTTCACCAAAGTCCAGTTTTGACATTTTAGAAGAAATTGAACTGGATTTGGGTCAAAGAGTTAGTTTAGGTTTACTTGCTGAAATAAATCTTGGAATTAAAAAAACTGAAAATGGGATTCTGGCAGTTGAATATTATCGAAATGGACAACTGGATGAGTTAGAAAAGTATTGTCAAAAAGACGTAAGGTTAGTTAAACTGCTTTATGACCAATTGAAAGATAAAGGCTACCTGTATGTTCCTGGAGAGATTAATTCTGAGATAGTAAAATGGAAATACTTGTTATAAACAAAATTATATGTCTATTCAGAATTCAAAATTAAAAATTGGTAATAAGTTTTTGATTGTAATTACCTGCCTGGTAGTTTTACTTTTGGCTGCAGCTGTGTTAAGTTCAAGTCGGTATTTTGGTTTAATTTCTAATTCTACTTCAGAGGTTCAGCAAAAAACTACTAAGGAAACTGAGAAACAACAAAAACTAATTATACCTAAACCAGTTGCAGATTATGAACAAGCAATAATTTCTGCAGTAGAAAAAGTAGCACCTTCGGTAGTTTCAATTATTGTAACCAAGGACTTATCAGTAATTGAGCAATATTATTTTGACCCATTTGCTGAACTTCCTGAAGAGTTTAAGCAATTCTTTGCACCATTCTTTTTCCCTACTCCAAAGTTTCCAGGAGTACCCAGAGAGAGGGTAGAAAAAAGACAAATTGGAGGAGGAAGTGGTTTTGCAATAGCCGAAGATTTAATTTTAACCAATAAGCATGTAGTTGAAGATGAGCAAGCTGATTATACTGTGGTGAGTAATGAGGGAGAAAGATATGAAGCCGAAATCTTAGCCAAGCACCCAACTTTAGATTTAGCCGTATTAAAGATTAAATCTAAAGCTTTTAAGCCGGTTGATTTGGGAGATTCAGATAAGCTTAGACTTGGTCAAACTGTAATTGCTATAGGAAATGCACTTGGTGAATTTAAAAATACCGTGTCCAGAGGAGTAGTTTCAGGATTGGGTCGAAATATAGTTGCTTCAGGTGGTAGAGGAGTTGAGAGGATTATGGGAGTGATTCAGACTGATGCAGCTATTAATAGAGGAAATTCTGGAGGTCCACTGATTAATATTTATGGAGAAGTAGTTGGAATAAACACTGCTATGGCTTTCGGAGCCGAAAATATTGGTTTTGCTATTCCAATTAATCAGGCTAAGCAACTTATTAATTCAGCAAAAAAGAACGAAAAAATTGTTTTACCATTCTTAGGAGTAAGGTACATTACTATTACCAAAGAAATGGCCGAAAGAGAGAATTTGCCAGTGGATTACGGAGCTTTAATCAGAGGAAGTGAAGAAGGGCCAGCAATTTTTCCTGGCTCAGCAGCTGAAGAAGCCGGTCTTCAACCAGAAGATATTATTGTTGAAGTTGATGGAGTAAAATTAGATAAATACTGGTTAGGAGAATTAATTTTAAAACATCAAGTTGGAGATACCATCTCATTAAAAGTAGTTAGAAAAGGAAAGCCAATTGAGGTTAAAGCTACTTTAAAGAAAATGCCAGAAAATAAATAATATGGAATATTCAGATTGGTTTACAATTAAAGCTAAGGAGGCTTTACAAGAAGCTCAGGAATTAGCTGCTAAGCATCTTCATGGAGAACTGAAACCTATTCATCTTTTGTATATTTTAGTTTGCCAGCAGCAGACTCTGGTTCGACCTATGTTAATTAAGGCTGGTATAGATATTTCAGCTTTAGAGCAAAGTTTGAAAAAGGAGTTGAGAAAGTTACCTAGAATACTTTCTCCAATTAGTCTTGATCAACTTTACTTATCCAGAGAACTAATGGAAATTTTAGATGAAGCCAGAGAAATTGCTCGAAGTAATCAGGATGAATATGTATCCTGTGAACACTTATTTTTGGCAATCTTAAGAGCCTCTCCTCAAGAAAGGGATTTATTATTGAGCTTTGGTCTATCCGAATCAAAATTATCTTCAATTTTAACTGAACTTAAAGGTTCTAATCGGGTTACTGATGAAATGCCTGAAGTAAGATACAATGTAATAGAGAAGTATTCAACTAATCTCTGTCAGAAAGCAAGAGAAGGAAAATTAGACCCAGTAATTGATAGAGAACAGGAATTATCCAGAGTAATTCAAATTCTATCCAGAAGAACCAAAAACAATCCGGTTTTAATTGGCGAGGCTGGAGTAGGTAAAACTGCCATAGTAGAAGGACTAGCCCAGAAGATTGTTAAGGGAGATGTACCTGAAACCTTAAAGGATAAGGAAATTATCAGTCTGGATCTTGGAGCCTTGATTGCCGGGACCAGGTTCAGAGGAGAATTTGAAAATCGAGTTAAGGCATTTATCCAGGAGGTAAAATCCAGTAATAAATATATTTTGTTTATAGATGAAGTTCATACTTTAATTGGAGCTGGAGCAGCTGAAGGAGCAATTGATGCTTCTAATTTGTTGAAGAGCCCATTGGCCAGAGGTGAATTGAGAGTAATTGGAGCAACTACTATTTCTGAGTATCAGAAGTACATTGAAAGAGACCCGGCTTTGGAAAGAAGATTTCAGCCAGTAGTTGTGTCTGAGCCATCTATTGAAGATAGCATAGAAATCCTTAAAGGAATAAAAGGAAAGTATGAAATTTATCATGGAATTAAAATTTCTGACCAGGCAATTGTAGCAGCAGTTAACCTATCGGCCAGGTATATCCCTGATAGGTTTTTACCTGATAAGGCTATTGACTTAATTGATGAGGCTGCTGCAGCTAGACGTGTGGAAACTACCACCATTCCAAAACAATTAAAGGATCTTAGAAGGCAAATTACCAGGTTAGAAATTGAACGTTCAGCTAAAAAAAATGACCCAGAACAGGTTAAGAAAATTACCAGAAAGATTAATAGATTGAAAGCTAAAGAAAGACAAATCTTCACCAAGTGGCATTCAGAAAAGACACAATTAGAAAACTTACACAATCTAGCTAAAAAGATTGAACAATTAGAGGAAGAATCAGAACTAGCTAAGACAGCAGGGGATCTGGAAAGAGCAGCCCAAATTAAATATGGAGAGCTACCAAGACTAAAAAAAGAATATCTAAAATGTCAGAAAAAATTTAAAAGTACTAAAAAAGAATTTGTTAAACAGTTTATTGACCAGGAGGGCATAGCTCAGATTATCTCTAGCTGGACTGGAATTCCGGTTACCAAGATGTTGCAGTCAGAAGCTGAAAAACTTGCTAATGCTGAAAAAATTTTATCTAAAAGAGTAGTTGGACAGCAAGCAGCTATATCGGCAGTTGCTAATGCTTTAAGAAGAGCACGAGCTGGTTTATCTGATAAAGACAAGCCAATAGCTTCGTTTATGTTTCTTGGTCCTACCGGAGTTGGTAAAACTGAACTGGCTAAAGCCTTGGCTGAGTTTATGTTTAACGATGAAAAAGCTTTAATCAGAATTGATATGTCTGAATATATGGAAAGACACTCTGTAGCAAGATTAATTGGTTCACCACCGGGTTATGTAGGATATGTTGAGGGTGGACAATTAACCAAACAGGTTCAACACCGGCCTTATAGCTTAATCTTATTTGATGAGATAGAAAAAGCTCATCCGGAAGTATTTAATTTATTATTACAGCTTTTAGATGAAGGAAGACTAACCGATGGAAGAGGGAAAACAGTTAATTTCAGAAACTGCATAGTTATTTTAACTTCTAATGTGGGTAGTCAATATTTCAAAGAAGTATCAAGTCTGGGATTTGAAGCTGAACCATTAAAATTAGAAGCTCAAACCAAAAGCTTTAAATTAAAAGTAAAAGAATTGGTAAATAAAACCTTTAAGCCTGAATTTCTAAATAGACTTGATGAGATAATTATTTTTGACCCATTAACTAAATCAAGTATTAGAAAAATCGTTGATATTCAGTTGAATTTAGTTAAAAAGAGGCTGGCTGAAAGAAATATTGAACTGGAAATAGATTCTAGTTTAAAAACTTATCTAGTTAAGCATGGATTTAGCCCTGAATTTGGAGCCAGGCCTATTCGAAGATTAATTCAGAAAGTGATTTTAGATGAATTAGCTAGTAAAATTGTAGAAGGAGAAATAAAAGATGGTCAAAAAGTTAAACTTTCCTTTAAGAAAGAAGGTTTGCTGGTTCGGGTTTAAATTTGTTTTAGGTGGACTGGCTTTATTCTGGATTAGTTTTGATTTTTCAATTTTAAGTCTTCTTTTTTTTCTGTTTTCAGCTGGTTATATTTATTTTAATTCTGGGAAATTCAGAAGTTTTGTTAAAGCTAGTTTTCTAATCTGGATTAGTCTGGGTTGCTTTTTAAAGCTAATTAATCCTGAACTTAAAATCTATTTTGTTTTAATTGAATTGTTTTTTCTGTTTTTTTTATTAACTTTAGTAGATTTTAAACCGAAAAGAAGTTTATATTTACCAGTTAACAGCTTATTGTACTTGTTTAGTTTAATTTTTTTATTTAAGTTTTCAGGTTTAAATTATTTTTTGGTTTGTTTTTTCTTGTTACTGGTATCTTTAATTCTTTTTTTTGAAGGTTTATCTTTTGACCAATTTGAGCCTTCATTAATTAAAAGATTCAAATTAACTGATCTAGTTAGTTCATTTATTTTAGTTCAATTATTTTTATTTTTGTCCTGGCTTAATATAGGTTTTTTAAAAATTAGCTTACTTTTAAGCATAGCCTTTTGCACTTTAAGAGATGTTAGTATAAACTATTTTAAGGGAAATCAAAAAAATGTACTAGTTTACTTGATAGCTGGTTTAATATTAGCTATCATTGTTCAAATAATAAAATTTTAATGAATCAGGACATTGTATTTTTTGCCAAAACTAATTTTCGAGGCGAAGAAAAAATCTTTGGTATTAAGAAGTTGGATAGAAGACAACACATTTACATAATCGGAAAAACCGGTGTTGGTAAGACTGTGCTATTAAAAAATATGGCTTTACAGGATATTGAAGCCGGCAGGGGAATATGTATTGTTGATCCGCATGGAGAATTTGTTGAATCTGTTTTAGACCAAATTCCAGCTCATCGAGCTGATGATGTAGTTTATTTTAATCCAGCTGATGCTGAATATCCAGTTGGCTTCAATATATTGGAAGTTCCTGATCCTCAATATAAACATTTAGTTGCTTCTGATTTAATGGGTGTTTTTACTAAAATCTGGGCAAATGTCTGGTCAGCCAGAATGGAATATATTCTAAATAATTGCGTATTAGCTTTATTAGATACTCCCGGTACTACTCTACTTGGAATATCTAGAATTTTAGTAGATGAAGATTATCGTCAGATGATTATAAATAACCTAAAAGATCCTGTAGTAAAATCATTCTGGATTAATGAGTATGCTAAGTGGAGGGAGCAGTATCGTAATGAAGCAATTGCTCCAATTCAGAATAAGGTTGGCCAATTTCTTTCTGTTTCATTAATTAGAAATATTGTTGGTCAGCCCGAAAGTACTATCAATATTCCAGAAATAATGGATAACAATAAAATTTTATTAGTAAATCTGGCCAAGGGAAGAATAGGTGAAGATAATTCAGCCTTACTTGGGGCAATGTTAATTACTAAAATCCAGCTGGCTGCTATGCAAAGGGTAAGAATTCCTGAATCTGAAAGAACTGACTTTTATTTATACGTAGATGAGTTTCAGAATTTTGTTACTGAATCATTTGCCAATATTTTGTCTGAAGCTAGAAAATATCACTTGAATCTTATCATTGCCCATCAATATATTGGTCAGCTGCTTACTGCCGGTACTAAAGTTCGTGATGCTATCTTTGGTAATGTAGGAACAATTATTGCCTTTAGAGTTGGGGCTACTGATGCTTTGTTTTTGGAAAAGGAGTTTTCTCCTGAATTCAGTGCTCAGGATTTAGTCAATCTAGAAAATTATCATATTTATTTGAAATTAATGATTGATGGAGTCACTTCTGGAGCATTTTCTGCAGTTACCTTACCACCTCAAACTATTAAAGGGCCTGCGGCAGAAAAAGAGAAAGTAATTGAACTTTCCAGAAAAAAATATGCTCGACTAAGAAGTCAGGTTGAGGATGAAATAAAAAAATGGAGTAGTTTTGGTGTTGAAAAATACCCGGCAGTCTGTTGGGCTTGTGGAAAAAAGATTGAATTAAGTTTTAAGCCTGATCCAACCAGACCAGCATATTGCCCTGAATGTTTGAAAAAAGTAAAAAGTGGGCAAAAGTTACCTCTTCCTTTTAAGCCTTCTTTAAAAGAAGAAGGAGTACCCTTAAAAGAAGCTTTAAAAGAACCATCTCCGATATCGGAAAAGAAAGAAGAAAAGAAAGAGAGTGAAGAAGAAATAAATGTGGAAGAACTAAAGAAGGATTTAGAAAAGGCTTTAGAAGAAATTAAATAACTTTTTAGAATGAATCTTAAGAATTTAAGTTTTTCAATTTCTAAATTCTTTCTTTATTTAGCTCTAGCTTCAGTTTTGGTTGTTTCCAGAAAAATGCTTTTTCCTTTTGTATCCGGGAAGGTGATATTTTTCAGAGTAGCAACTGAGATTTCTTTATTATTTTTCTTGATAGGTAATTTAGTTTCCAGAATTAAGTTAGAATTTTCCGGATTAACTATTTCGGTTGCATTATTTACTTTAATCTTTGTTTTAACCGGATTTACTGGAATAAATCCAGGTTACAGCTTTTTTTCTAACTTTGAAAGAGGTACTGGAGCATTTCAGATTATACATTATTTTATCTTTTTTATTCTGTTGGTATTCTTGTTTCGGGTTAAATCAGATTGGAAGAATTTTATTAGATTTTTTTTAATGGTTAGTTTACTGATATCAATTTATGGACTTGGTCAATTAACCGGTTTTAAGTTCTTTCTTTCCAGAGTTGGTGGAATGTTAGGTAGAATCTCCGGAACTATGGGTAATCCGATTTACCTGGCTTATTTTTTGACTATAGTAATTTTCCTTGGTATCTGGTTATTTTTTCAGGAAAGGAATAAATGGATTAGAATATTTCTACTGGTTTATTTAGTCTTTCAACTGGTAATATTTAGTTTGGCTTCTACTCGTTCAGCAGCCCTGGGATTGTTTTTTGGATTAACTTTCTTTTTAGTTTTGGGATTAATTGAATTTAGATCTTATGGTTTGAATAATCCTAGATTTTATTTAACTGCCTTGGCTTTGATTTTGTTAATAACTATTCCAGTAGTATTTTTTTTAACTTGTCAGAGTAAGTTCTGGAAGAAAGTACCGATATTAAATCGGCTAGTAATTAGAAAAGTAGAAACTGAGAATCTTAGCTTCATTCAAAAGTTATCTAAGGCTATTCCTGGATTGGATAAAAGATTAAATACCTGGAGTTCAGCTTTAGCCGGATTTATCGAGAGACCGCTTTTTGGATGGGGAGCGGAAAATTTTCCTTATGTTTTTGATAAATATTACAGTGCCAATCATTTTGGAAAAGAAATCTGGTATGATAGAGCCCACAACCTTTTTTTAGAATATCTAATCTGGGGAGGAATTTTACTACTTTTTAGCTACTTATCAGTTATTTTTTCTGCAATCAGAAATATAATTAAGAATTCAAGTTTCAATTCCCATCTTAAAAATTTAGGGTTAAGTTTAATTCTGGCATATTTGGTTCAAGGAATTTTTAACTTTGAAGATTCATCACTTTATTTAGTACTATTTACATTTTTAGCATTTTTAGAAAGTCAATCAATTAAAAAATTTAAACTGGAAAGAATATTTGGTAATTTTTGTTACCCGGTTAGTTTTATCTTAATTTTGATTATTCCGGCAAGTTTATATTTTACTGGTTATCTTCCATATCAAAAAAATATTTTACTATCTCGAGCGATGAAGCTAGCTAGTATTAGGCCAGACCTATCCTTTCTTTACTTTGAGAAAGCTCTAAATTTTTATTCTCCAGTAGGACAACAAGAAGCAGTAAAGTACTATTTAAGTTTTACTGCTCAGTTTTTAGAGAAGGTAAAACCAGAGTCAGAACTAGCAAAAAAAATAACTCAAGCTTCCAATACAATTTATCAGAAAAATAAAAAAATTGTTGAATCCACTGGAATATTTAGTTTGTATTATCTAAGTTTAATTAACTTCAATACTTATAAGTTAACCAAAGATGAACAATTTCTAGATCTAACTGATAAACTGGTGGTACAAGCCAGGAAGAAAGCTCCAACCAGAATTATTTTGCTTAATTTAGAAAAAGAAATAGCTAAAATTAGGAATGATTCAGAGCGAGAAGAACAAATTCTAAATCAGCTTAAATTTTTAAGACCTGATTTAGTGAATGAGTAAACAGTTTACTTGAACAAAATTAATTAAGACTATATAATCAAGGTAATGAAGGTAGTTGTTTCAGATATAATCAGACCTAAAAGACCTTCAGTTGTAATCAAAAAACCCAAAAGAGAGCCCAGGAAATTTCCAGCCTGGATTTTAGTTCTAATAGTTATTCTTGTTGTCGGATTATTAACCTATCTTGTTTTTTTTCCGAAAGTAGAAATTAAACTAAATTTAAAAGAATATCTTAAGTCTTTTGAAAAAGAGGTAATTGCTGTAACAGATTTAACTAGTTTTCAAGAAATTGAAGCTGATTTTAAAATTCCAGCCCAGTTATTTTTTGAACAGGCTAAACTGACTTTAAGTTTTCCAGCTACTGGAACAAAAGAAGTTAGTAGAAGAGCTGAAGGAGTAATTAGAATATATAACTCTTACAGCTCTCGCCCACAGGGCTTAAAGAAAAATACTTTACTGGTCAGTTCTGATGGAAAGGGATTTAGATTAAAAGAGGCTGTAATTGTTCCCGGAGCTCAGATTGTTGAAGGGAAAATTGTACCTTCTTTTGTTGAGGCAGAAGTGATTGCTGAAGCCCCAGGTCAACAATATAATATTGGTCCTCAAGAAAAGTTTACTATTCCTGGGTTGAAAAAATATCCTGGCTATTTTGAAAAATTTTGGGGAAAGTCAACCAAACCAATGCAAGGGGGATTTGTTGGGAAAATTCCAGTTGCTACTCCGGAGGATCTATCTTCAGCAAAACAACAAATAGAAGAACGCTTAAAAAATAATCTGGTTAAAAAAATATTTTCCAGGATACCAAAGGATTTAAAAATTTTTGATCAGGCTAGAGAATTCAAAATTTTAGAAGAAGAAATTGGTGAGGTTAATTCTCAAGGGAAATTTTCAATGACTGCAGAAGGAAGCTATAAAGTAATTACCTTTAATTCTCATCAGTTAAGAGATTTGATTATTGAAGAGTTGACTTTAGATGTTTTTGAGGATAATCAACTAGTTGATTATGAAATGAATTTTAAAAATATTTCAATTGACTTTGGATATGAGAGAATATCTTTTCAGGTTTTAGGAAAAGCAGTGTTTAAAAAGAAAATTGACTTATCCCAGCTTAAACAAAGAATAGCTGGGAAGGATAAGCAGATTGCTATGAATATCATTTCTTCGCAGCCTGGTCTAGCTAGTGCTGAAATTAAGATTAAACCGTTTTTTGTTAAAAAAATTCCGTCTGACCTGAGAAAGATTAATATTAAGATTCAATAAAATGTCTAAGTTTAAGATTCGAGGTGGAAAGAGATTGTATGGAGAAATAAAGGTTTGTGGTTCAAAAAATGCCTTATTACCAGTTTTAGCTGCAACTTTACTGACTAGAGATTGGTGTTTAATAAAAAATGTTCCGAATATTTTAGATGGGAAGCATTTGCTTGAAATAATTAGTGATTTAGGTGCGGAGGTAAAACTTAAAAAAAACCAGGTTTTAATAAGAGCAAATCGAATTTCAGCTAATTTATCTGATAAAGTAAGAAAACTAAGAGGCTCAATCTTATTAGCCGGAGCATTAATTCCTAGACTAAAAAAATTTAAACTTCCTTATCCTGGTGGAGATTTAATCGGAAAGAGACCTATTGATACTCATCTGAATATGTTTGAAGACTTTGGTGTAAAAGCTAAAAAGAACCTTGATAGTTTTGAGGTTGATGCTTCAATGCTTTCTCCGGCTAAAGTAGTTTTATCTGAAATTAGTGTTACTGCTACTGAAAATGCTTTACTTTGTTCGGTCTTAATTCCTGGAAAAACAGTGATTAAATTAGCTGCAGTTGAACCTCATGTAATTGATTTAGCCAGATTTTTAAATAAGATGGGTGCTAAGATTTCAGGAATTGGAACTCACACTTTAAAAGTTGAAGGAGTAAAAAAATTACATGGAGCAGAACATAGATTGATTCCTGATTCGGATGAAGCAATGAGTTTAATTACTCTAGCTGTAGCTACCAGGAGTAATGTTTTAGTCAGTAATTTGAATTTAGATTTTATCGAGGCAGGAATTTCAACGTTACGTAGAATGGGTGCTAATCTAGATTTAGATACTAATAAAGTTTTAGTTAAATCACCAAAACATCGTTATTTTGCTTCCAAGATTCAGTCCGGACTTTATCCTAAACTATCTACAGACCAAATTCCTCCTCTTGCGGTGTTATGTACTCAAGCTAAGGGATGTAGCTTAATTCATGAATGGATGTATGAAAATAGATTGGGTTATATTCCTCAGCTGAGAAAAATGGGAGCTAATGCTAGAATTTTAGACCCTCATCGAGCTTTAATTTTTGGTCCAACTCCATTACATGGAATTAACTTAAGAAGTTTAGATATTAGAGCTGGAATGGCTATTTTAATTGCTGCTTTAGTTGCTAAAGGAGAATCTATATTGTCAGATGTTTATGTGATAGATCGTGGGTATCAGAAAATTGAGTCTAGATTGAAAGATATTGGAGCTGAAATTGAAAGGATAGAATAAACTCTATTGACATTTTTTTTATCTGTGCTAAACTTTTACAAAAATTATGCGTATTAATATAAACAAGATTTTGATCGGGTTGATTATAGTTTTATTAATAGCCTTACTGGTGGCAACCAGCAGAAAAGCTAAACCGACTTACTATGCTGTTTATTTAAGAACTGGTGAGTTGTATTTTGGAAAACTTCAGAGGTTTCCAAAATTGTGTTTAGTTGATCCTTATCTTCTTCAGACTAATATTCAAAACCCGGAATATCCTTTCAGTATTCAGGATTTTAAACAGGTCTTTTGGGGGCCTGAAAATAAGTTAAATTTAAATTCTTCTCAGATAGTCTGGATAGCTAAGTTAAAACCAGAGAGCCAGTTAGTGAAATTTATGGAAGGAAAAATGATTTCAGAAACTTCAGCTCCAACTCCAACTCCAACTTCAACCAATCTTACCGAATAAAAACTTAAGGTCATCTTACTATAATAATGTTTCTTGCTATAAACCTGATAACTGGTGAATAAAGTATTTAAAAATTTTATTCAAAGAAAGTCTTATTTTCATTCAGGTGGGCAGGTTGCTCTGCCCACTATTTTATTTATTGGAGGGATTGTATTGGAACTGAGTTTAATTGGAATATTTGTTGCTTTACTATTAACTAAATCAACTAGAAAAGCTAAACTATCCAGTGAAGTCTGGGCTATAGCTAAGGCTGGAATGGAAGATTCGCTATTAAAAATAGCTGAAGATAAAAATTTTAGCTCAAGTTATACTATTCAAGTGGGCAAGGGAGTAGCTAATATTCAGATAATTAAAGATTCTGATAATTCTTCAATTTATAAAATAATTTCCTCTGGAAAGGTATTTAACTTATCTCGAACTCTTCAAGCATTAGTTACAATTAATCAGGAATCTGGTAAAATAAATTTAAAGTCTGTAGAAGAAATAAAATAAATGTTCAAATTTCCTAAATTTAAGATTAAATTTAGAACACCTAAGGTAAAAAAGGATAAAATTGAGAAACCTAAAGTTAAAAGGTTTAAGATTGGTAAGATCTGGGTTAACTTAAAGAAAAAAATAACTTCTAAAAAAGAAGTTGGAGGTCTGGAAATTTCTGATTCAGCTATCAGGTTGGTAAAGATTAAAGAAGGAAAGCTGACCAGAGCCGAAGTTCGATTACCAGTTGGAGTGATTGTAAGTGGAAAAATTAAAAATCAAACTGCCTTACTTTCTGCTCTCAAAAAGCTACATTTAAAGGTTTCTAAGGCTAGAATGAAGTTTAATGTAGTTGTTTCTTTACCAGCTGAATCAGTTTATAATCTGTTTTTTACTCTTCCAAGATTGAATCCAGCTGAACTAACTAAAGCAGCTTCACTCAACCTACGGATGAAATGCCCATTAGATTTTAATCAGGTCTATGCTGATTGGCAGATAATTGAAACTTCTTCTGATAAAGTAGAACTAATTGGAGCTTATGCTGAAAAAGAATTGGTAGATAGATTAAATTTAATTTTAAATCAGGCCGGTTTCTTTCCAATTGCCTATGAATTTCCAAGTTTAGCTCTGGCTAGGTTAATGAGAAAAGTAGCCCCAACTACAGATATAGTTAAGAAGCTATTTTTAGTAGCTGGTTTTTCCACTGAAGGGTTAGATTTGTTCGTATTTAATAAAGGACAGGTATATCATGATTGGTTTATCCCCTGGGAGACTGCTCCAAAAAGAAGAATAAAACTGGAATTGTTTAAAGAAACAATTAAAATAGAAATCCAAAAGGTTCTTAATTTTTGTGAAGTTAATCTGGAAAAGACTCCTGCAGCAGTAATAGTTACTACACCTGGATTGATCAAAGAAATTGAGAGTTTAATCAAAGAAGAGTTTGGTATAGAAGTTATTCAATTTCAAATTCAAAAAATTCCCGGAGTAGATATTACTCAAGATTGGATAAAAGAACCTCACTCAACATTTTGGTTTGTAGCTTTAGCTTCGGCTCTAAGAGGGTTACTTTCACCTTATGAAGATAATATTTTGACACTTTTTGATTTAAATGTGACTCAGGTAGTAAATCGAAGGAAAGTTTTATTCTGGATAAGCCTTTGGCGAAATATATTTGTTACCTGCTTAATTTTTTTATTAGCAATCTTTGGAGTCACCAGAATTTTTTTGGCCAGATTATATAATGATTTAGAGCGTCGCTTAGCTCTTTTATCAGCTCGTGATGGTGGAATAAAAGAAATAAGTGAACTTCAAAAGAGTGCTAAACGGTTTAACCAGCTAGTTTTATTAGTAGAGAATGCAATGAAACAAAAGTCTGGAAAGTGGAGCTCCATACTTAATCAATTGTCAAATTTGGCTGGTTCAGAGGTGATCCTGGATGGTGTTTCAATAGAACGATTAACTAAGCCGGTTAGAATTCAAGCTCGAGCAGTCAATGAAATTGCAGCTACAAATTTTAGAAAAAGACTAGAAAAATCTCCTTATTTTTCAAATGTAAATCTTCCTTTAGCTCAAATAAAATCAACTACTGGTGGATGGGTTAGTTTTAGTTTAACTTTAAATATTTCCAAAATTGAGAAGTAAACTGACTTGTTCAAATAAGTGTATTAGTTCCTGTCTTTGTTTTTGGTTAATTTTTTTCAGTACAAATTTACCTGCTTGCTCGGTTTGGTTTTTTGATCGGATTCCTATTCTTAGTCGGTAAATCTTTTTTGTGTTTAAATGTTTAAAAATTGATTCTATTCCTAGATGTCCTGCTGAACCGCGATTGAAACTAAGTTTAAATTTTCCTAGCTGAATATCTGAATCATCCTGTACTATTAACATTTGTTTTAGCTGCAGATTAAAGTAGTTTAAAGCAGCCTTTACTGCAATTCCAGATTGATTCATTGGTACCAATGGCCTTACCAGGATAAGGTTTTTAAGTTTTAGAAACTTGAATGGCTTAGAGTTTGGAACTTGAAATTTAGCACTGGTGGTTTTGGAAATTAAATAGTCAATAAATTGATATCCAACATTATGATAGGTGTTTTGGTACTTTTTTTCTGGATTACCTAAGCCAATAATCAACTTAAAATTTAATTTATCCATGAATTATAGGGGCTTGCTATTATTCTAATTATATAATAAAATACTGCCGGATATAATTATATGAAAAAATTTATCTGGTCCAGTTTCGAGCTTTTAGAGATTTTTATAATAGTCTTTATAGTAGTATTTGTTATCCGTTACTTTTTTGCTCAACCATTTGTGGTTAGCGGATGCAGTATGGAACCAAACTTTCATGGTGGGGATTATTTGATAGTGGATGAAGTTACCTATAGATTAAGACCACCTCAAAGAGGTGAAGTAATAGTATTTGAACCACCATTTGGAAATCAGTATTTTATTAAACGAGTTATTGGATTACCAAATGAGATTGTAACTATAAAACAAGGAAAAATAATTATATCTAATTCCAATGGTCACCAATGGACTTTAGAGGAAGATTATCTTCCAGAAAATGTTTTTACTTCTTCAGAATTAAAAGTAAGGTTAGGGAAAGATGAGTATTTTGTTCTAGGAGATAATCGAAGTAAAAGTTGTGATTCAAGAAACTGGGGGCCGTTAAAGAGAGATAAAATTATTGGAAGAGTTAGATTAAGACTTTGGCCACCTTTCAGAATAGATTCATTTGAATAAATAAAAGAACATGATTGAACAAATTAAAACCCCAAAAGGAATGCCAGATATTTTACCTGAGGATCAGATATACTGGGAGAAAGTTTATCAGGTTGGCCGGAAGATAGCCAAATTGTATGATTTTTCTTACATTGAGCCTCCGGTTTTAGAATTTGCTAAGCTGTTTGAGCTATCTTTGGAAAAAAGTAGTGAAATTGTAGAAAAACAAATGTTTGTGTTTAAAACTAAAGGAGGGAAAAGACTGGCACTTCGTCCAGAAATTACTGCTTCAATCGTTAGAGCTTACTTACAGCATCATTTAGGACACCATACCAATCCAGTAAGAGCTTTTTATTATGGTCCGGTATTTAGATATGAAAGACCTCAGTTAGGTCGATACAGGCAGTTTAGACAGCTTGGCTATGAGATACTTGGGGAAAAAAGTTTTCTGTGGGATGCTCAAGTTATTTTGATTGCTTTAAATTACTTAAATCAATTAAAGTTATCAAACTTAAAACTAGAAATTAATACTATTGGCTGCAGAGATTGTCGGGCTGATTATCGGAAGGCTTTGGTTAAATATTATCGTAGGCATCGAAAAGAACTTTGTCCAACTTGCCAGAAAAATTTAGAACGAAACCCTTTAAGGATTCTAGATTGTAAGCAGGAAAGCTGTCAGTCTCTTAAGTATTCTGCCCCATCAATATTTGATTATCTTTGTTCCGAATGCAGCAAGCACTTTAAAGGGGTTTTGGAATCATTAGAAGAAGATAAGCTAGAATATATTTTAAATCCCTTTCTGGTAAGGGGTTTAGATTATTATAATCGGACTGTTTTTGAAATAAGTACTGAAGGATATTCACCAGCGCTGGCTGGAGGAGGGCGGTATGACTATTTGGGTAAAATTTTAGGAAGCAAAAAAGAAGTTCCAGCAGTAGGAGTAGCTATAGGCTTGGAAAGAGTAATAGAAGCCTTGAAGTCTGCCGGAGTTAAGTTTAAGTCTAAATCTCCTCAACTTTTTGTAGCTACAGTTGGTAAAAAAGCTCAAAGAGCTAGTTTAGCTTTAATGGAAGAAATTCGTCAGGCTGGAATTGCTGTAATCGATGGATTAGAAAAGAAATCTCTTAGAGCTCAACTTGAAAAGGCAAATAAAAGAAATGTTCCCTGGACAATTATTATTGGCCAAAAAGAAGTCTATGAACAAACCGTGATTATAAGAGATATGAACTCTGGAATTCAGGAAGTTGTTCCAAGAAACAAGCTAATTCAAGAGTTAAGGAAAAGGATAAAATGATTAAGTTGATAAATATTTTGCTAGTCATAAGAATTGTGTTATAATAGCAATGCAAAATAGTTATTTGTTTTGAATTTTATTATCATTATGGACTGTTTGTTCTGTAAAATTGTTAATAAAGAAGTTCCAGCAGAGGTCATTTACGAGGATGATTTTGTTTTAGCTTTTTTAGATATTCAACCAAGAACATTGGGCCATACTTTAGTTATTCCCAAAAAACATCGAGAATCTTTAATTGAATTAGAAGATAAGGAAATAGAACAATTTTTTTCAGGTCTTAAAAATGTCACTCTTCTTCTAAAACAAAAACTTTCAGCTAATGGCTTTAATATTGGAGTAAACCAGGGAAAAGTGGCTGGTCAGGTTATTTCACATCTTCACTTTCACATTCTTCCACGTTTTGAAAATGATAATGGCAGTAGCATTCAAGCTATAGTCAATAATCCACCGCAGTTAAGCTTAAAGGAGGTAAAAAAGAAAATACTTGGTTAATTTTTGAATTACTATGATGGTAGAAGTAAAAAGAGGTAAACAAGAGTCAGCAGCGTCACTGGTTTATCGATTTAACAAAGGTGTAACCCGGTCCGGAATTTTGAAGGAATTTAAAAAAAGAATGTTTAGAGAAAGACCAGTTTCACGTATTAAGCGCAGAAAATCAGCTCTTTATCGAAAAAGGAAAACAGAAGAGATAAAGTTAAAAGAAAAGCTTGGTTTGACATGAAAAATAAAGTAGTAGTAATTAACCTGTTAAACCGGGATGTTGACACAAAGCAACTGAATCGGCTAAGTTTACTTTCAAGAAAGATTTTAGAATTGTTAAGCTTAAGAAATAAGCGTCTGGAAATATACTTGATTTCCTCTCAGAAAATGAGATTTTTAAACAGAAAATTTAGAAAAAAAGACAAATCGACTTCAATCTTAAGTTTTCCTCACAATCCTGAGCTTCCTCCAGTTCCATTTTCAAGATTTAAGCCATTGGGTGAAATATATCTGTCTCCTCGGGCTTTTAAGCAGGACATCAGCTATCTTTTGGTTCATGGAATTTTACACCTTTTAGGCTATGTTCATGGTCAAGAAATGGAACAGAAAGAACAACAACTAATGCAGGATTTGAAAAAAAAGGCTATAATAAATTTAAAATTTAAAAATTAAAATTTAAAAATCAAAATGAAAAAATTGATTATCAATGAATTTACAAATAGAAGTTAGAAGTTGGAAGTTAGAAGTTGAAAGTTGAAAATTGATTGATAATTGAAAATTGATAATTGAAAATTGATTAATAGCATTTTAATTTTTGATTTTTACATTTTACATTTATTATCATGTACATTACTGGTTTAGATGTAGGCACATTTAGTACTAAGGTAGTGGTTGTAAAAAAACAGAATGGTAGAACTTCAGTGGTTAAGGTTATTAAGGAAAGAACTCAGGGTTTTCGCAAAGGAACTATAACTGATTTTAAAGAGGCTTTGATTTTTTTAAGAAAGATTATTCAGGAAATAACTAACCAAACCAGTAGAAGGTGCCTGAGAAATGTTTTTTTTAACATAAATAGCCCATTGATTAAGGTTTACCTTTCCCAGGGAGTAGCTGGAGTAGCTAGGGCTGATAATAGAATTTCTCAGGATGATGTAGATAAGGCAATTGAATCCTCCAGAGCAGTAAATCTTCCACCAAATTTTACTATCCTTCACAACATCACTAGAGAGTTTCAGGTGGATGGTATATCGGAAATAAAAAATCCAGTTGGCATGATTGGTACTAGATTGGAGGTATCATCTTTAGTAATAGCAATTTTTGAGCCAGTATTGAGAGATTTAACTAATTTACTGGAAAAGTGTGGGGTTACCATTGGTGGCTTGATTTACAACCCTTTAGCTACAGCTGAAGCTACTTTATCTAAACAACAAAAAGAACTTGGAACAATAGTGATTGATATTGGGGCTTCCACTACCAGTTATGTAGTTTATTCAGAAAATAAAGTTATGCAGGCAAATAGTTTTCCGGTTGGGGGAGAAAATATTACCAATGATATTGCAGTGGGATTGAAAATTCCTATAGATGCTGCTGAAAAAATAAAGTTAAGGTATGGTGCAGCTACTACTGCTGGAATTCTTAGAAAGAAAACCTTTAACTTACAGGAAATTGATTCAACTTCAGAAGGAGAAATTTCTCAAAGATTTGTAGCTGAAATTATTGAAGCTAGATTATCTGAAATACTGGAACTAGTCCAGCAAGATATTAAGTTACCTCGGAGACAATTACCGGGTGGAGTAGTACTTTGTGGAGGAACTGCGAAACTTTTTGGAATAGAAAATTTAGCCAAACAACAACTAAAACTACCTGCTCAGGTGTCCTTGCCAAATCTTTCCAGTTTTGATATAACTGAGATTAGCTATCAGGATTTGTTAAATGATCCAGAATTTTGTAATGTAGTTGGGTTAGTATTAACCGGGGAGAATCTTCAGGCCAAAACTACCGATTCAATTTTTAAGAGATTATTTAAAAACTTAATGCCCTGACCATGAGTAAGAAATCTAAACCCAATAATAAAAGAGTTAGAACTAATAAAAATAATAAAAAAGTCAAGGTTGATCTGGCCAGGATAAAAGTAGTTGGGGTAGGAGGAGCTGGTGGAAAGATTATTTCCAGAATAGCTCAGAGAAAGAAAATAAAGGGAGTTAAGTTCATAGCTATTAATACTGATATTCAAGATTTAAATCATCTTGGGAGATCCAGAGCAGCTAAAGCTATTCAAAAAGTGGCAGTTGGCCAGGATTTAACTCATGGACTGGGAGCAGGTATGAATCCTGAATTAGGACAGCAAGCTGTTGAGGAAAGTCGTCAGCAAATTAGCGAATTGCTAAAAGGAGCTAATATCGTGTTTGTAGTTGCCGGACTTGGTGGCGGAACTGGCTCCTTTGGCTCCTCGGTTGTAGCTGATATTTCCAAACAACAGGGAATTTTAACAATTGGAGTTGTAACTAAGCCATTTTCATTTGAGGGGTTACAAAGAAAAAAGATTGCCGACCAAGCATTAGAAAAATTAAGTAAAAAAGTAGATACCTTGATTGTAATTCCCAACGACAGAATATTTAAACTAGTTGACAGAAATACTTCTCTAATCAAGGCATTTAGATTAATTGATGACGTTTTAAAGGATGCAATTTCTTCAATAGTAGAAGTAATTGTATCTACTGGTTTGATTAACTTAGACCTTGCCGATATAAAAGTTATAATGTCTGATGGCGGCCCAGCTTTAGTTGGAACTGGTCTGGCTTACGGTTCTCAAAGAGCAGTTAAAGCAGCTAGTTTAGCTATAAATTCTCCTTTATTGGAAACATCAATTGAAGGGGCTAGAGGTGTTCTATTTTGTGTTTCTGGACGAAAAGATTTGAAATTAAGTGAAGTTAATACGGTAGCTAAAATGATTACTGAAAATGTAAATCCAGGAGCAAAAATTATTTTTGGAGCATATTATGATCAGAATATTAGAAAAGATGGATTGAAAGTAACCCTAATTGCCACCAAATTAAGTGGAATAAGGCAGGATTATCAGTTAACCAAAGAGCCAGAACCATTGTTTTCTGACGAATTTCAAAAATCAAAACCAAAGTCAATTGAAATTTCTCAGCCAACTGAACTCGAAAAGAAATTGGAAAAACCGGCTTTTCTAAGAAGAAAACGTTAGTTAAGCTCTGGATTTTTCGGTTAATTTTATTATAATATTCAGTGATTCCGCGGTGGCGCAACGGTAGCGCGGGTGCCAACTAGCTTGATATTGTAGGTTCGGCAAAGGTAATTAAATAATGGGATATGCTGGCAAGTTAAAATTAAGATTGAAAGCTAGAGAATTACGAAAGAAAGGGTTGTCAATAAAAGAAATTCAGAGAAGACTGGATGTTTCAAGATCTTCTGTAAGTTTATGGGTTCGGGATATTAAATTAAGTAAAAAGCAGCTTGAAAAATTATATCTGAATAAAAGAACCGGTGCGCTAAAAGGTAGTATTGTTGCGGCTATGAATAAAGTAAAAGAACGAGAAGAGTTAACTCAGAGATTAACAAGAGAAGGAAGAAAAGATGTAGGTAGGTTGTCAAAAAGAGATAAATTTGTAATTGGGATAGCTATGTATTTCGCTGAAGGAGACAAGACAGATAAACATGTTGCTTTCAGTAATTCAGATCCTCGATCTGTAAAGTTTATGATGAATTGGTTCCGAGAATTTTGCAAGGTTCCTGAAGTGAAATTTCGAGGAAGTTTATATCTTCATGATAATTTGAATGAGAAAAAAGCTAAGCAGTTCTGGTCAGAATTGACGAAAATTCCTCTTTCACAGTTTACAAAAACTTATGTTGTAAAAAACGACCCTCATCGATTGAGAAAAACAAAACATCCTCACGGGGTTTTTAGAGTAAGGATAAGTGATGTCAACTTACACAGAAAAATAATGGGTTGGATTTCAGGGATTTTTAAAAATTAACGATTATTCCGGGGTAGTTTAATGGTAAAACCCCCGCCTGTTAAGCGGTGTGAGTGCAGGTTCGAATCCTGCCCCCGGAGCCAGAGATTGGGATAAAAGCTCTTTTTTGTCAGGTAAATCTAACTTTCCTTGGTTTTTTGGAAAATATTTGATTATCGTTTAGGGAAGAGTAAAATGAAAAAGAAAATTGAGTTTATCAAAATTAGGTTGTCTTTTTTAGTAAATAACTAACTATCTTTTTGATTGTGTTTTTAGGTTTTACTTTCTGTTTATTTTCCTCTAAGAATTAAAGGTTGGCTGATTTTAAAAATTCCAAGTTTAGATAGTTTCAAAGAATTAAATTTGCTTTGTTTTATATGAGAAATTCTGATGTTTTGAAAATAATAAAAGAAGACATATTAAGGGTTCTGGCGGAAGAAAAGAAAAAAGCTTCATTAACTTTATTGAAAACAAAAGTTAACGTTTTTCCTTCATTTATAACGGAAGCACTTGAGGAGCTTAAAAAAGAAGGATTGATAAAGACTGAAGGGAATTTTATTAAATTAACTAAAGAAGGGCAAAGAAAGTCAGAGATTATTTTGAGAAGACATCTCATTCTTGAAGATTACTTTAAGAAAACTTTAAATGAAAAAGTAGCTCACAGAAGAGCTCACATCCTTGAACATTATGTTTCTGAAGAAGTTATTAGAAATCTTAAAAAGCTGTCCACTTTTAAGAAAAAAGGAATTTCTTTGCTGAAGTTCAAAAAGAAAGAAGGTTTTATTACTGATATTAGTCTTAGTATTAAGCTATTTGAGAGACTGGTTAGTATGGGGATATGTCCGGGAAAAAAGATAAGAATAATAAATAGACTACCGGATGGCCTTATTATCAAAATAAACAATAAGAAATTTGTTTTGGATAAAAATGTAGCAAAAGAAGTTAAAGTATTAAGATATGAAGAAACTTAAAATACTTTTAATTGGTCAGCCGAATGTAGGAAAGTCCTCATTACTTAATGCCTTTGTGGGCTCCAGGGTGATTGTGTCTAATTATCCCGGAACTACTGTCGAGATAACAAAAGCAAAAAAGAAGGTTAATAATACAGAGATTGAATTTGTGGATACTCCGGGAATATATTCTATTTCCGATAGAAGTGAAGAAGAAAAGGTTACAGAAAAGGCTTTGTTTGAAGAAGATAAAGATGGAGTAATAATGGTTGCTGATGCAACTTCTCTTGAAAGGAGTCTTTATATGGTTTTGCAGGTATTAGAGGCTGGAATACCTGGTGTATTAGCTTTGAATTTTATAGAGGATGCAGAAAAGAAAGGAATAAAGATTAATTATGGAAGATTAAGGAAATTACTTGGTATTCCAGTAGTTCCTATTAATCCTTTGACCAGGATGGGGGTAGGGAGACTGTTGGAGGCAATATTAAGGGTTAGAAAAAGGACCGGAGAAGTTTTTAGAGTTAGATATGACGACCACATAGAGAAGGCAGTAAATAAGATTATCTCACAGATAAAAGAAACTTCTCTACCAAAAAGGTTTATAGCCTTAAGACTGTTGGAAGGAGATGAAGATTTTTATAAATATTTGAAAAATAGTAGAGTTATTGAGGCAACTAAAAGAGAATTAGAGGATCATCCAAAGGTTGCTGAAGATATATCTATAACCAGGTATGGCACGGCTTGCTTTATAGCAGAAAAAGTTAGTCGAATAATTCCAGTAAAATCGGGAAAAAAGTTAGAGGAAAGAATTGATAATATTCTTATTCATTGTGTTTGGGGTCCCTTTATTACCGGGTTATTTTTTCTTATTGTCTTTGGAGCATTATTATATCTTGGTAATTTAATACAGGGCTTTCTGATGGACTTGGCAGAAAGTGTTTTATCTCCCCTTTTTGAAACAGCAAAGCATTCCATTATTGTTATGGTCTTGATTCAGGGTTTATTTGGGCTTGCAGCAGGTATTTCCATTGCTTTGCCCTATGTTTTCTTGTTTTATTTGTTTTTAGGTCTATTAGAGGATATTGGACTTCTTTCAAGATTTATTGTCAACATAGAAAGATTGTTGAAAAAACTGGGTTTGGCCGCAAAGTCATTTATTCCTTTAATCTTAGGTTTGGGTTGTACTACCCCGGCTATTAGAGCTACCAGAATATTATCATCACAAAAAGAACGACTTTATACTTCCTCTTTATTTGCCTTTATACCTTGTTCCTCAAGAATTGCTATAATAATGGGAATAGTTGGATTTTATGGAGGAGTCAAGTTATCCTTATCTGTTTTTGTTACTCTGATAATTGCTGGGTTAATTTGGGCTTTTGGAGTGAAACAAATTTTTCATATAAAAAACGAATCCTTGCTTTTGGAGTTACCTCCTTTTAGAAAACCGTTACTCAAAAATGTTTTAGCTAAAAGCTGGGTTAGAATGAAAGATTTTGTCTATATCGTTATACCACTCTTAATGGTAGGAGGAATAACTTATGGTATTCTGGATATGATGGACCTTACCAGTGTCATATTGAAACCTCTTTCGCCGATTGCTGTCTGGCTAGGATTGCCTGCTGTAACTCTTATTCCATTAGTTTTTGGTTTTTTACAGAAAGATCTGGTAGGTGCAATGCTGATATCAGTAGTTGGGAACAATATATCTACGGCTTTAACTCCTCTTCAAATATATACTTTTGGTGTAGCGGCTACTATCGGAATTCCATGCTTTATTGCTTTAGGAATACTTATTAGAGAATTTGGTTTCAAAAAGGCAATATCTCTAACAATATCATCAATAGCTTATGGTCTTTTATTTGCTGGCTTAGCCTGGAGAATAATCTTAGCTCTTGGAAGTTAAAAATAACATAAAAACTTGATAGTCAGCTGGCCTTTTTGGAATTATGAGTAAGTTTAGTGAAAAACAGACTCTCTTTTAGTGTATACACTATGCGGGTTGGCATCAAAACTCAGCGTCAGGATTTGGTTCGAATTTTGTTCAACAGATGGAGCCATAGATTGGGATAAAAGCTCTTTTTTGTCAGGTAAATCTAACTTTCCTTGGTTTTTTTGAAGTTTTTAAGTAAAGACTTTTTTGAAGTTTTTTAAGTAAATCTCTTCTCAAGTAGGTATTATTGTCAGCCTATGCTTTGACAAAACCAAAACAAAAAGGAATTTATTTTGATTTATCTATTCCCACCTGCTATCCAAAAATCTTTTAAAATGTTTGATTTTGATATGATAATTTTGTATAATGAAGAACAATGATTGACTTTAAGAT
>CAYRSR010000008.1:18956-38640 GCA_964427275.1 uncultured Candidatus Saccharibacteria bacterium | reverse complement strand
AAAGATAGTTAGTCAAGAAAATCAACGAATTTGCGAATAAAAGTTAGAAGTTAGAAGTTAGAAGATAAAAGATGGAAGATGGCAAATATCTAAAACCTTATTAATAAATTTCACCATCGCGAAAAATGTTAATAAGAAAAATTTAGATGCAAATAATGGAATTTAAAAAACGAAAATTGAACTGATTAAGTTTTAAATCTTAATTACGTAATTTATTACGTAATTTATTACGTAATTTTTTTGAATTCTTTTAAAAAATATAAGGACTTCGCAGGTCCTTACCCTTATATCCAGTAAATTCAAAATGAAAAATTGCAATTTGCAATTTAAAATTCAAAATGATTTAATGTTAAAATTTATAAATTGGTAATTGAAAATTCAATGAAAATTAGAAATTGAAAATTGAAAATTGATAGAGCCTTCATTTAATATCTGGCATCCTAGAGGTGTCAAAAATGTATGCCATTTTATGTTTATGCTTGCAATTACTTTTTAGTTTTGATAAACTTTCAAGAAAGGTCGAAAATTAATTGCTTAAGTTATGTCTGATTTGATTAGAAAAATTACCCTGGCTAGCCTGGGAATTTTGTCTCTTACAAAAGAAAAAGCCGAAAAGATAGCCAGAGACCTGGTTAGAAGAGGAGAATTAGCTAAAAAAGAACAAGCAAAATTTATTAAAGACTTGATGAAGCAGGTAGAAAAAAGCAAAGTTGAGGCAGAGAGAAAAATAGAAAAAATAGTTCAAAAAATACTAACAAAACTGAACATTCCTACTCGTAAAGAGCTAGACCAATTAAAAGAAAAAGTTGATAAGCTGGCCAAGAAAATAAAATAGAATCTACTTTATAAACTGATTTTAATAAAACAGCTATAAAAAAGTAATGCTGGTTAATTTAAAGAATTTATCTAAGTTTAAACGAAGTAAACAAATTCTATCTGTTTTAGTTAAGTATGGCTTAGAGTATTTTATTTATCATTCTAAAGTAAGCAAGCTTATTAGAATACCAAAAAAGACTAGCTATCAAAATTTAACTTTGCCGGAGCGGCTAAGGTTGGCTCTGGAAGAACTAGGGCCAACTTTTATAAAATTTGGACAGATTTTAAGTACCAGGCCGGACTTCCTTCCGCCAGCTTTTATTAATGAATTAGAAAAACTTCAAGACCAGATTCCACCATTTAGCAATTTTCAAGAAATTGTTAAACAAGAATTAGGTCAGCCAATTAATAAGCTATTCAAGCACTTTGAATTAAAGCCAGTTGCTGCCGCTTCTTTAAGTCAGGTTCATCGAGCAGTCTTACCTAATGGAGAAGTAGTAGCAGTAAAAATTCAGAGGCCAAACATCAAACAAATCATAGAGCTAGACTTAGAAATTCTAGAAGACCTGACTAGCTTTTTAAAAACTCATCTTCACAATCACTGGCCCTATCGCCCCAAGTTGATAATAGAAGAATTTAAACGAGCAATTAAAAAGGAACTTGATTTTGTTAATGAAGCTTATAACTATGAAAAGTTTAGAATGAATTTTAAAGATATAAATTACTTTAAAGTACCAAAAGTTTACTGGAATATGGTTAGTTCAAAAATTCTAACTATGGAATTTATCCAAGGAACAAAAATTGATGAAATCACAAGACCAGAATATAAAAATATTTTTGAGCCAAAAAAAGTAGCTAAACGAGGAGCAAAAATAATACTTAAGCAAATTTTCGAAGATAGATTTTTTCACAGCGACCCTCACCCAGCAAATTTATTAATCCTTCCGCCAGCTACTATTGCAATGATTGATGTTGGACAGGTTGGGTATTTAGATCAAAAAACAATTGATAAAGGAATAAAATTACTGAATGCAATTATTAATCAAGATGAAGAACAATGTGTTTTCTATCTTGAAAGTCTAGGAATAGCTACAAAAGAAGTTAACCATAAGCTTCTAGAGCAAGATTTAAGAGAATTTTTAAATCGCTATTCAGGAATTCCTTTAGGAAAGCTAAAAATTCGAAACATTGGACAGAATCTTTTAGAAATAATGGTAAAACATAATTTAGTTCTGCCAGCTAACTTAGCTTTGATAACCAAAGCATTATCAATGGCTGAAACAATTGGACAACAAATTGATCCAGATTTTGATATGATTTCAACACTTAAGCCATTTATCAAGAGACTATTAGTAAAAAGGTTTGCTCCCCAAGAATTACTTAAAAAGGGTAAAAATTTTTTACAAAGAAATCTTGAACTTGTTGAACAATTGCCACAAGATTTAATTAATATTACAGAAAAGCTTAAACTTGGTAAGCTGAAATTTACCTTTGAACACAAAGGACTAGAAGAGTTAATCAAAGAAATTAACCGCTCCAGTAATCAAATTTCATTTAGTCTGGTCATTGCTGCTTTAATTGTTGGATCTTCCCTGATTTTACAACAACAAATTGGTCCTCTTATTTTTGGTTATCCTATTTTCGGAATTGCTGGCTACATTCTGGCCAGTATTCTAGGTTTAGGGCTAATAATTTCAATTCTAAAATCAAGAAACTGGTAAACTTATGTCTAAATCCAGACGACCTAAAATAGGACTGGCTCTAGGTAGCGGTTCAGCTAGAGGATTAGCTCATATTGGGGTTCTCAAAATGTTAGAAAAAAATCAAGTGCCAATTGATTTAATTAGTGGTTCAAGTATAGGAGCATTAATAGGCGGAATCTATGCTGCAACTGGTACTTTCAAAAAATTAGAAAGAATAGCTAAAGGAATCACTAAAAGAAAATTATTATTTTTAATCGACCCTCTACTAAAAGCACCTGGGCTTTTAAAGGGTAAAAAGGTAGAAAAAGTCATTGACAGCTGGGTAGAAGGTAAAAAATTTAAAGATTTAAAAATACCATTTGTTGCAGTAGCTACCGATCTAAAAACCGGTCAAGAAGTACTATTAAAGTCTGGAAAAGTTTCTACTGCTATCCGTGCAAGTATATCCATACCAGGCATTTTCAATCCGGTAAAAATCGGGAATAACTGGTTAATTGATGGCGGAGTGGTCAGTCCAATCCCGGCTTCAGTAGTTAAACAAATGGGAGCTGATATCGTCATAGCAGTTAATTTAAATGCCCGGTTTTCCTATGACCCTATTAATAGACTAAAACAAGGAATTACCAGTTCAACCTCAAAAGAAAAACTAAGCCTGGTTGATATTGTTACTCAGACAATAGATATCATGGAATATAAAATCATCCAGTCCAACCTTAAAGAAGCAGATGTTGTAATTACTCCTAAAGTCAATGATATTAGTTGGGCCGAATACTACAACGCCTCAAAAATAATAAAACTAGGTGAACAAGCTACTCTTAAAATTATTCCAAAGCTTAAGAAAATACCCTGGCTCAAAAAAATAATGGAAACTAAAACTCCAAAATCGCTAACTGAATATATTCTAGATTTTTTAGAGCTTTAAAACAAAAGAAATATTATTTTATCAGCCTATTTATCCAATATCTTCTTTTTAAGAAAGAATCAATTAAAATAATTAACCAGGATATTATTATAGTCCCAATTAAAACCCAAAAAGCAACAAAAATACTTTCTAATAACTTTGGCTTCAGTATTAAAATTAAGCCCAAAACTAAAATCATAAGTCCAGAAGCCAGTTTTAATCTTCTAACCCAGAGTTGACTAAAAGTCTTTTTCCCTAAAGTAACTGCAAAAATTAAAACAATGATAGCTAAAGGTACAACATAAATTAAATTGTAAAAAACTAAATAAAGATAATAACTAAAAGAGGATAGATTTTTTAAGGTTAATATTCGAGTATAAATCATTGGAAAACCAAAAGTACATAAAAGCTCATAGATATTTACAGTAACAGCAATAATTGCTGTACCAACAATTAAGGCCAAAGTAGATTTAGCTAAACTTAAATTTTTTACTCTTTGAATAAATTTTTGTTTATAACTTTTTGGTAAAGTTAAGGAAATTCCTTTTTGAAAATAAAAATAATCTTTTATATTTATAGCACCAGCAAAAACAGCTATTGCTCCAGCTACTAAAGTTAAAATAGTAATTTTTTCACCTAATTGAAAAACATTAAGTAAAACACTCATAAACAAAAAGTAAAGCAAGGCAGAAAAAAATACAAAAATACTTCCTACTAAAAGAATTTTTCTTCTTGCTCCAGCTAAACCAACTAAAGCAGCTAAAAGAAAAGTTAAAACAAAAAAGGCGCAAGGATTAAAGCCATCAGCTAAAGCAATTAAAAAAGTTAAAACCGGTAAAGAAAATCTTTTAGTTTGTATTTCCCCAACAAATGGAAGCTTAACAATTTCTGATTTAAGTTCTGAAGTAACTTTATCTTGAAATTTTGTTTCTTTTTCAATTTTACCTACAGGCAAGTTTTCTGAAATATTTACTTTTATAGCATTTTCAAATTCAGCAAAAGGAACAAAATCTGAATTTAGGAAAGCAATTCCAGAAAACTCAACCTTTTGAGGCTCAACAATGTCAAATACCTTGTTTTTCAACTTATCAAAAAGATTTTCACAAAAAAGAAGTTCTTTTAATTCCTTTGTTGTAAGTCTTTCTCTACCAATTGTTCTTGGAGGGTTTTCTCCGTTCCACTGAAAAAGCCATTCATTTTTACTTAATTTAATTAACACCCTTCCATTAGCCCAAATTTTCGGGTTAGCTGGAAGCTGATTTAAGTCAATTTCTTCAAATGATACTGATTCCTCAATCAAGGGACAGGGATTGAATTCTATACTCCTGATATCATCTTCTGCTTTTGGAACCTCAATTCTTCCCAACTTAATATTATTCTTACTAAAAACAATTTGAGGAACAGCAGCCGGGATTTTATATACTTGAGCAAATTCTCCAAAAAATCGAGAATTTGGATCTTTCCAATCTCCACCATGCCACCCATATTCAACAATCACTAGATTGGAATATTTTTTAGGCCATTCAATCAAAACCAAAGGATCGGTAGAAGCACAATTTGGACAACCAATAAAGGTAAAATAATTTGCACAAATTATAGAGCTTGTAGAATTGCTTTTAGCAAAGGCAAATTTAACTCCAGCTATGCCAAGGAAAAAACAAATAATAACCAACACTAAAAACTTAAAAATCAAGTTTCTACTTTTCATCATCTAAGCTTTAAAAGTATGATAAGTTTTTGCTAGGTCTCTTAATTTACTGACCTGCCTAATTATAACAAATTCTAGTAATTTAGAAAATAACTCGCACTTATAAACTTAACGTAGACCAAGAAGACTAGGAAACTGTTATTCTGTTATTCTGTTATTCTGATATTCTGATATTCTTAAGAACATTAGAACGCTACTCACCAGTTAGCCCAAAACACTTCATCCAAGAGACTTATGTCTTTTATATTGAGATTTATATATTTATATTCAAAACTAGCTTGATTCAGAAAACAAACCAAACAAGGTTATGGCATTTTCAGTGGTAATTTTACTTAAATCTTCAAAGCTTATACCTTTGATACTGGCAATCTTTTCGGCTACTAACTTTACTCCAAAAGGATTATTTCTTTTCTCTGAAAATTCCGGAGGTAATAAATAAGGACAATCAGTTTCAATTAAAATTCTTTTTAGAGGTGTTCTTTTAATAAGAATTTCAAAATCAATTCCACTGATTTGCTTAAAGATTATTCCATTAAAGCCAATAAAAAAACCCATTCTTAAAAATTCATCCAGCTGTTCCAGGTTACCAGTAAAGCAGTGAATAATTCCTGGTAAATTAGGTTTCAAATACTGAATATTGGATTTTAAAATTGTTAACATATCATCCAGTGCTAAACGGCAATGCAAAATAATCGGTAAATCTAATTCTTTTGCCAGCTTTAACTGCTTTAAAAGTAGTTCTTTTTGTCCTTCTTTAAAAACTTCAAGTTTTCTTTTTGTTTTTGGTTTGTAGTAATAATCTAAGCCAATTTCACCAATAGCTACCACTTTAGAGTCACTGGCTAATTTTTTATATTCTTTATAATCAAACTTTTTTTTAAAATTTAAAGGATGAAGACCAACAGCAGCATAAACTCCCTGCTTATACTTTCTAGAAATCTCCACAGCTTTTCTTGAAGTTTGATAGTCTATTCCAACATTAATTATCCAAATGCGATTTTTAAGACATTTTTCAATTATTTCTTCCCTATCCTTATCAAAATCAGAAAAATTTAAATGGCTATGCGTGTCAATTAACATAAATTTTTTTACAAGCTATCTTATTTTACTTTCTTTAAGTGGCTTATTCAAACCTTGTAAAGGGATTGACAAAATTAAAAAAATCTTATAAACTTACACCGTTCTTTAAAAAGTTAAAAAAGGAAGGGAGTGGTAAAAAGTTAAAAAACACTGAAAAGTCAAGAATAGATAGAAAGTGAAATAAAGATAAAAAGGAGGGAGAAAAGAAATGAAAAAGAAATTGGGAATTGAGGACTATAAGATAAGAGTAAAAAAACAAGTAATAGAACTTACAATCAAAGAATCAACTTTTCTTGGAAGAGGTAGAATAAGAATTAAAAGAGAAGACGACAAAATATACTTTGAAAGTTACTGCACCTATAATTCCCCCTTGCACGTATTGACTGGTTTTCCAGGTTCTATGGTTTTAAATTTTAAGAAAGATGAATGGGAAGAAAATGGAGAGTCAAATTCTTTCCAGCTAGGTTGTATTACAATTCAGTATAAGCTTTTTACTCCGAAAAGAACTTATACAATCTATAAAATCCCAAAGGATTATAATGGACCCAGATATAGAAAAAGAAAAATTAGCTGGATAAAGGTTAATGAACTTTTCATTCCATTGCATATTACAATGCATTATCAGGATAGTAAGGTAGATAAGGGTGAATTGCTTAAAATTAAAAATGATGTTCTAACCTATGGCTGGGTCTGTCAATTTGGACCAAATAAATACAATATTAAAAAATAAGTAAAAACAATAAAAAATTTACCTCCTCAATATTGAGGAGGTTTTTTATTTGCCGCTTTATGTAAAGAATTAAATTACAAGTAATTCAATTCCTTAGATGCTAAAATAAACATGGCATGACTCCAGCATAATGGAGAAATAGATTTCTGAATATTATTATCAAATATCTGTTCGGGTATGAATTTATTGTCCTTTATACAATCAAGCACCTTATTATAGTACTTTAATGCTTCCTTTCTTTTATCCATCTTACACAATACAATACTCATCCAAAAGTTAAGCAGAGGCCAAAAGCCAGCCCCCTTTCTTCTATGTAAACCCCAAAACATCCATCCATCATACTCATCATGTTCATATCTATAAACTCCAAAATTTTTTACCAGTTTCTCTTTTATCAATTTAATAGTATTCCTAGCAAGTAAAGACTGCGGTTTAACAATCTCAAAGGGCCAGATAAGACCGAGCATGCTTGCATCTATCCTTTCATCATTTAATTTCCCAAAAGACCTAAAGAAATATCCTTTCTTTTTTGCACTTTTTAGCAAGCTCTTTTTCATCTGTTCAGCTGTTTTTAAGTATCTTTTATCTGGAAATAATCGATTTGCACACCGCAAGCCTTTAATACAGGCTGCAAGCGAATAAGTGAAATTTTCTTTTAAATCTGGAAAAGTCAATCTTTCTTCCCATAAATCGTTTGTAACTAAGCAAAAATGATCTCTTTCCCATACACTACATATGCCATTAGCAGAGTGAACAACCAGCTCTTTAAAATTCGAAGGGTTTTTTCCGGTACATTTAAGATGATGCCAGACGGCAAGTAGAATAGTAGCTGTCTGGTCCGGTTGAAATCTACCTGCGGCTTGTAATCCATTCGGATAGTATTTTTCGTAAAACAAGCCAGTTTCTTTCCAACCTTCAGCTCTATTAACCAGCCAGTCAAAAAATTTCTCCGGTATATTTTTTATTCCCAGAATATCTAAGGCAATACAAGCAAAGCCTGCATCTCTTGGCCAAACATAAAAGTAATTTTTGGCTTCATTAGAATAATAGGACTTGGTAGAATTAGCGGCAACAATAGCACCATTTTCCAAACCACAATCCAAAATCACTTCTCTACTCTTTTCAATTAGCTGTTTAACTTTAGATTGGCGCTTCATAAAATATTTTTAGCAGCTTTAATTAATCTTCTTTGAGCTTCTACTTTTTCCTTAATGGAAATTCTGCTTTTTTTAATTCCTTTCTCAATTATTTCCAGGGTTTTATCATAAACTACTCTATCTACTGGAAAAGGAGTTCCATCTTTACCTCCAGTTGAAAACGAATATCTAGCTGGATCCTCATAAGAAGGTTTTGCTCCATAGATTATTTCCGAAACTAAAGATAAAGCACGAATTGTTTTGGGACCCACCCCTTCTAAAGATAAGAGATGTTCAAAATCTTTTGGCTTCTGAAAGTGAGCAAAAAATATAGTTTTTTCTAGTCGCTTTAGGTCAAACTTTTCATCTAAAACAGGATGCCAGTAAAATTCAGTATCATTTAATTCCATTTCAGTAAAATCAGAAAATCGTTTCCATTCAACTAAATTATTTCTTTTTTCAGAAATTAGTTGAATATCTTTTAAAAATGTTTTTGGACTTCTAGAAACCAATTCAACCGAAATCTTTTTATTTTGGCCACTTTCTTTAGCAGTTAAATTTAAAGGTCTGATTTTTAAATCAGAAATAATTCCGGAATGAGGTTCAGTAGTAAAATCACTAACATTTGAAGAAAACCAGTGATATCTTCGTGCCTTCTTAGTATTGGTATTCATACCCTGCTGGATAACCACCCATTTTCCAGTTTTGGAAAAAATTAAATTATGAGCATAAATCTGAAATCCATCCTGAATTAAGCAAGAATCCACTTTTGCTGCCATCCTGGAAGCGTAAATCAGCCTGGGAAAGAAAGGAAATCCCCTGGAAACTCCATAACTTTCTATCTCCTGAGATGTTTTTCTTGATGCTTTCTTCCCGCCACAGATATAAATTCCTAACTCATCTTGAATATCAAAAAGTCCTGCTTTTATAGCTCCTAGGGTGGTAGTAGTGAGTCCACTGCTGTTCCAATCAAAACCAATCACACAGCCAAGTGATTGAAACCAGATGGGATCACTTAATCGCTTTAAAATTTCATCAGGACCAAATTCCTCCCGAATAGCTAGAAATATACTTCTGGAAAGGTGTTTCATTCGTTCAAAAAGCCATCTTGGACATCTACCATAATCTAATGGAATTTTGGCAATTCCTGTTCTCATTCTCTAATCCAATTTTTTATTCCAGTAAATTTTTATAATTTTTCTTTTGTTATTAAAAGTAAAATGATGTATTGCAATTTTCTTTTTACTTGCAGAATTGCTTATTGCTTTGTTGTTTCCTATATAGAATCCAATGTGATAATGTCTGTTTGGTTTGTTCCTGATTCCAAAATTTTTTTGTTCCCACAATAAAATGCCGCCTATTTTTGGTTTTTTAATGGAAATCCAACCTGATTCTAAAAGGTCATTTACAGTACCTTTTACTGTAAGATGAATATCGGAAATTAAGTTAAAAATTTTCAAAATAGAAGAAACAAAATAAGCGCAGGAAAGTTCTCCATTTTTAGTTATATTTTTCTTCTTTTTGTTTGCCTTTGCGTAAAAATCAGCAAACATTCTGCTATTTTTACTATTTTTAATCATTGCTATATAAGATTCTTTTAATAATGGTGTTACTTTCTTCATGTTTTGATTTTATAATCGTTATTATCTCTTGACAAGATACTGTAATAAGATGAGTATATTTTTGACAGCTGAAAATTGCAGGCTATCTCATCTTTTGCAGTGAAATCATCAACGAATTTACGAATAGAAGTTAGAAGTTGGAAGTTGATAGATGGCAAATATCTAAAAACTTATTAACAAATCTCACGATCGAAAGTGTTAATAAGAAAAATTTGGATATAAATAATTGAATTTAAAAATTGAAAATTGAACTGATTAAGTTTTTTGAACTATGGTAGTTTGAACTATGGGAGTGAACTATGGAAGTTCAACTCCCATAGGAAGTTCAACTTTCATAGATAGGTAGAAATCTAATTATTAAGGTTCTAATTATCGAGGTTCAACCTCGATAATTGTAGATAATTTTCAATTAAAATTTATTACGTAATTTTTTGAACTCTTTTAAAAAATATAAGGACTTCGCAGGTCCTTACCCTTATATCCAGTAAATTCAAAATGAAAAATTGCAATTTGCAATTTAAAATTCAAAATGATTTAATGTTAAAATTTATAAATTGGTAATTGAAAATTCAATGAAAATTAGAAATTGAAAATTGAAAATTGATAGAGCCTTCGTTTAATATCTGGCATCCTGGAAGTGTCAAAAATGTATCTCATCTTTTGTAAACCTTTATTTATCAAATTAAAAATCCTTTTTAAGTTGCAATGAAACTTACTCTCCCGGTTTTAAAATCGTAAATTAATAAGTCAACAAATTTATCAAATTGGTTAGCCTTTAAAAATAGTTCCCACAAAAACAGATAGTCAAGCCAGTATCTATGTTCTCCCTTAACAGAGCTAATTTCTAAAGTTTTCCTTTCTCCAAAAAGCTTCTTGCAAACAGAAAAGGTTATAAGATCAACCAACAATTCCTCCAAAGCATACCTTTTACTTTCTGAAAGATTGATTTTCTTTCTTAGATTACTGAGATTAATGTGAACAATTTCATGAATTAAAACTTCTGCAGCAAAAAAGTGACTTCTTTCAAGAACTATTCCACCATAAAAACATTCAAATGCATCATAAATAGGTAAAGTTAAATAAAATTTAAAATATTTCTGCTTGAATTTTTGATTGGTAATAGACTCTATGGTTCTCAATGCTTTCTTTTCATACTTACTCCAAAATTTTTCAAAGTTTTCTTTAAATTTTTTCAGCTTCTTTAAATGTTCTGGCCAAATCTTTTCAAAACTACCTTTAGACCTATTTTCAGCCTTTTCTAATAGTTTTTTCTCCTTAATCTTTCTTTTTGCCTTTTCAAAGTTTTTACAAAAATAAAGTTTCTTCCACTGTTTTTTAGAAACCTTTTTAAAAGAGTTAATAACTTCTTCTGGAATAAATTTTTTATATTTTTTTCGGTACTCCTCACTCGAATATCCTTTCCTGGGATAACAAATAGTAAGAACATGAAAGTAGAAATTAGTCTGTTTATCTATCAAGAGATTAACTTTCATATTAATACTCCCTAACTATAAGCTAGATTTTAAGTGGACCTGATGGGAATCGAACCCATGTCTCTGCTATGCGAAAGCAGCTCTCTACCACTGAGATACAGGCCCTTTAAATTTTTAATTAATTTTACAGTGATACCTTAGTGCTGGGATATTTTTTATCCAACTTTTCAGCTACTTCCCTTCTAATTTTCTCCATTTCTTCCGGATCAGGTCTTTTAAGATTAGGATTATCATTAAACAAATGTTCAATTAATCTTTCCAATATCTCTATCCTAAACTCATTTTCTACAATTTGAGATAGCTTTATTTCTTCTTCGGGCTGTTCTTCTATTCCTTCTACTTTTTCTGGTTCAGTTTGATTATTCATAATTCACAAATTAAATATCGACCTTTTTTAATATGTTTGATTATAACAAAAATCTGCTACGTATTAAAGTAAAACTTAGCTAACTGTAGCTTCTTAATCTACAATCAGATAATCTATTTTTCATCCTTTCTAAATTCTGTCCAAGTAGATATCTTCTCTTAATTTCTTCATAAATTGAAATACAAAGTAAAGATTATGATAAGTCAGAAGTTTTAATCCGGTTAATTCTTTAGCTCTTATAAGATGGGAAATATAGCCTCTAAAATAGTTCTTACACACAAAACATTTACAATTTTTGTCCAGAGGATTTTTATCTTTTAAAAACTTTGACTTAGTTAGATTTATCTCTCCTTTAGAAGTTATAGCTACCCCATGCCTAGCATATCTGGCCGGATACACACAATCAAACAGGTCAACTCCCCGTTTAACTGCCTCAATCATATCTTCAAGATATCCTATTCCTAAAAGATGCCTGGGCTTTCCTTCGTCTAAGTAAGGAATAGCCCAGTTAAGAATTTCAAACATTCTTTTTTTGGTTTTTCCTAAAGAGCCACCAATTCCAAACCCATCAAAATCCAAGGAATTTATAAACTTGGCACTTTTTATTCTTAAATCTTTAAACTCTCCTCCTTGAACAATTCCAAATAAAGCTGACCTGGAAACTTTATTCAAACATCTTTTAGCCCATCGATGAGTTCTATTCATAGCTTCTTCTACATAAGAATAAGAATCCACTGGAGAAGTACATTCATCAAAAGCAAAAATTATATCTGCACCTAAATCTTCTTGAATTTGAATAGATTTTTCTGGGGAAAGAAAATACTGCTTTCCATCAATATGAGACTTAAAATATACTCCTCTCTCAGTTATTTTAACTAAGCTCTTTTTCTTTAACTTAGGAACTTGAGCTTCAGGAAAGGTTTTAATCAGTTTTCCTACACCATCTTCTAACCCCTTTCCTAGGCTAAAAACCTGAAATCCTCCACTATCAGTAAAAATTATTCCTTTAAAGTTCATAAATTTGTGCAATCCTCCAAATTTTTTAATCAATTTCTCTCCGGGTCTTAGATGAAGATGGTAAGTATTGCATAAAACTGCTTCATAGCCAATTTCTTGGATTTCTTCTGAAGTTAAAGTCCTAACTGTAGCTAAACTAGCCACTGGCAGGAAAGCTGGAGTATGCAAAACCTTATCGTTTATTTTTATTAAACCAATTCTAGCTTTTGATTTTTTACTTCTCTTTAAAATTTTAAATTTCATAATGGGTACAACTCACTGGGACTTTAGTAAGATAAATCATTTTAAGTTTTAGTAGTATATTGTTCTGGTTCGATGATGTGGAATTTTTAATTTTACCTTTTTACTCATATTCCATAAAATCCAGTCAATTTCAAAAGAATTAATTTTTCTTCCTAATTTTATCAATTCTTCCTTTAAATATTCCACTGTCCATATAGTATTTGCTCTTATTTCAATTTCTTGAATGGAACAATGTTTTATTTCATTCTTTGATTTTATCAATGAGTGCAGTCTATCTGCATACTTTATTACTCCAAAGGTATATAGAAGCTGAGGTAATCTATAATCAGCAAAGGCAGTTAGTTTATCTATATCTTTAAAATAACCCCAGGTTTTTCCATCAAAATACCTGAATAAATCAGCGACAAAAAGCTGAGCTTTTTTTAAAAAATAAACCTTTCTACCTTTGTACTCACAAATATCTCTAAAGCAAGGAAAATTTTTAACTAAAATTTCTATTAAACTTTCTGCACTATGATTTGCTTTTTTTAACAAATTTATTACCTGAGAATCAAATTTTTCAATCAGTATTCTTCCAACTTCATTTAAAATTCTCTTTCTTTCTTTAATTAAAGTAATTTTTCCATAACCATTAAAGATTTTTTCAAGTTCTTTTTCGCTTACATTCTTCAAATAATATGAGTTCAAGATATAATCTAAGTATTTCTTTAAGGATAAAACCAGCCCAAATGAGCCAGAAATTTTTTTGCTGCTAAAACTTACTTTCCATTTCTTTTTTCTTTTATCTGGAAAAAAAGAAAAATTTAAAGAATCAACAATAAATAAAAACTGAATAGTATCAATTGGATTCTCAGGATAATATTCCTTTTTAAATTTTGGAATTCTTACTTTTTTTAATTTTCTAGCAAAATCCTTTAGTTTTTTTCTATCAATTCTTACCAAACTACTTCTTTTTACTACTCTTTTAGTTGAACTTAACACTCTTTCAAGCATATTACTACTAAATTTTTCTGTTTCCCTTTTTTCAAAATAAAACTTCTTTTAATTTTAAATCCAGCAGCTTTTAGTTCTCTTATTAATCTTCCTGCAGTAAACAAGTGAACATATCTTCTTTTATCCTTTCCCCAAGGAACTTCAATATCTAAAAAACCAAGACAAGTTTTAGTAAAAATTTTTTTGAAGAGATTTTTCAAAATCAATTTATAAGTAAAAAACTTATGCCAGAGATACCAAACCGATATCAAAAACTTTCCACCAGGCTTTAAAATTTTTTTAACCTGAATGAAAAGCTTTTCTCTAATTGGCTTTGGAAGATGATGGAAAACTGCAATAGAAAAAACCAAATCAAATGAATTTTCAGAAAAAGGAAGATTCAAGCCATCATAAACTATAAATTTTTTGTCTGGGTATTTTTTTCTGGCAACCTCAACCAAGTTTTCTGAAATATCAATGCCAACATACTGTTTCTGGTTAAATAATTCCGAAAATCTTCCATTTCCACAGCCCAAATCTAAAACTTTCTGATTACTATCAACTAAATCTTTAATAAACCTAAATTCCTTCCAGATAAACTTCCTTGAACCAGAAAATTCTTTAGTAGTTTCATTATAAAACTTTCTTACTTGTTGAAGAATTCTTTGAGCTTCCTTAAATTTCATAAAATTGATTATACAATCTGCCAAACAAAAAAACTAGAATTTAAAAACCCTACCTAGCAATTTAGGTAGGGTTAAAATTAGTTTAACTTTCTATTTTTGATACTCGGATATATCTACTCCAACATCAACTGGACCGAAAGCTAAGGGAAGAAGCTCAGAAATTGTGGTTACAATAATTTTATCCTTTTTAGTGGTAGAAAGTATTACCATTAAATCGTTTCCTGAAATACAAGAAAGCTCATACAATACCTGCCTACAGCTTCCACAGGGGGCGGTCACTTCCGTAGTATCAAAATCCTTTCCTCTGGCAATAATAGCAATGCCCTTGAACTTTCGGATTCCCATAGCATTTGCTCTTAATACAGCTGCACGTTCGGCACAAATAGTTAAACCATAGGAAGAATTCTCAAAATTTGTTCCAGTAATTATTGTCCCATCTTCAGTAAATAAAGCAGCTCCAACATAAAAATGAGAGTAAGGATTATAAGCATTTTCCAATACTTTTTCAGCCTCATCAAGAGCTTTTCTAGACAGATCATCTAATTGCTCATAGGTAATACTTTTCATTACACCTCCTTTTTTATCCCTTGCTTAATTTTTAAAGTTCACTATAATATGGCTAGCCTAGTTGTATCACACAACACATTTTTTGTCAATATGATTGATTATATCATAAATCAGGCAATTTTAAGAAAAATAACTTCTCCAAAACAGTTTTACCAACTAGAAAGAGAAGCAGCTTTAAGATTTAAAAGTCCTTTAGTCAGTCATTACCAACTTTTAGCTCACTATCAGGATCTGGTAAAAAACAAAAAGATTCGGCCATACAAACCATTAGAAGTTCTTTTAACCACTAAAAAAGCTAGAGGTTTGTCCGGGATAAATGTTGTTACTGTACTAACTAAGCCCTACAAATGCCCTGGAAAATGCATTTATTGCCCGAATGAAACAGATATTCCAAAAAGTTATTTAAAGATGGAGCCAGCTGTACAAAGGGCAGTAAGATGTAACTTCGATCCAAAAATTCAAGTTCAAGACAGAATAAAAGCACTTGAATCCTGTGGGCATCAGGTTTCCAAAATTGATTTAATTATTCTTGGAGGAACTTTTTCAGCTTATCCTCAAGAATATCAACAAAACTTTATTAAAGGATGCTTTGATGGAGCTAACTTTGTTGATTCAAAAAATCTAGAACAGGCAAAAAAGATAAATCAGACCGCCAGATACCGAATTATTGGAATAACCATTGAAACTAGACCTGACTATATCGATATTCAGGAAATCAAGAAACTAAGAAAGTTTGGAGTAACCAGAGTAGAATTAGGAGTCCAAACTGTATTTGACAAAATTTTAAAACTAAATCAAAGAGGACATTCCGTAAGAGAAATTATTGAAGCTACCAAGCTCCTAAAAGATGCTGGAATTAAGGTAAACTATCATTTAATGCCCAATTTGTATGGCTCAAGCTATCAAAAAGATTTAAAACTTTTTACCGAAGTATTTACCAATTCCGATTTTAAGCCTGATTACTTAAAAATTTATCCCTGTGTAGTTTTAAAATCTGCTAAATTGTATCAATTATATCAGCAGAAAAAATTTAAGCCTTACCCATTGAAAACTCTGGTAAGATTACTGGTAAAAATAAAACAAAAAGTTCCTTACTATGTAAGAATTCAACGACTATTTAGAGATATTCCAAGCTTTTACATTCAAGCTGGAGTTAAATTCACCAACTTAAGACAAATTGTTCAAGCCGAAATGAAAAAACAAGACTTAAAATGTAGATGTATTAGATGCAGACAGGCAAAAACCCTAGATAATCAGAAAAAGTACTTATACCGACAAGATTATTCCGCTTCTGGAGGAAAGGAAATATTCTTATCTATAGAAGATAAAAATCGAGAAAAGCTATATTCCTTCTTAAGATTAAGAATACCTTCTTACTATTTTTATGGGAAAAAGCACTTTCTCGAGGTACTAAACGGAAGTTCAATTGTTAGAGAACTCCACACTTATGGAAAAGTATTAAAAATAGGAGAGACTGAAAATCAACAAATTCAGCATCAAGGACTAGGTAAAATTTTACTAAATCAAGCTGAAAAAATCACCAAAACTGAATTTAAATTAAACAAAATTGCGGTTATTTCTGGAGTAGGAGTAAGAGAATATTATCGAAAGTTAGGCTACCGATTAGAAGATGAATATATGGTTAAAAACTTTAGTTCTGTTTTATAAATGGTCTAATAAACTCATCCAGATCACCTTCCAGAACTTCCTCTACCTTGGTAGTCTTTACTCCGGTTCGATGATCCTTTACCATCTTGTAAGGATAAAGAACATAGGAGCGAATTCGATGACCCCACTCCGGGCTTACTTTTACTTTTAAGTTTTCTATTTTTTCTTCTTGTTTTTGTTTCATTAGCTGATAAAGCTTGGTTTTTAATAGTTCTAAGGCTTTTTCTCGATTCTGAAGCTGTGATCTTTCCATTTGAGAGGAAGCAGAAAGTCCAGTAGGTAAGTGAGTAATTCTTACTGCAGTTTCTCTTCGATTAACATTTTGCCCACCTGGGCCTGAAGATCGATAAAATTCTATTTTTAAATCTTTCTCCGGGATAGATATTTTTTCAATTTCTGTCAAACTTAGCTCGGGAAGAACTTCAACCAGAGCAAAAGAAGTATGTCTGATTTTCTTGACATCAAATGGAGAAATTCTAACCAGCCGGTGAACTCCCGATTCATGTTTAAGTAACTCATAACTTTTTTCTCCTTTTATCTCTAAAGTATTTTCACTAATTGGTCTGACCATCCAGTTTTTTTTCTTAGCATACCTAACATACATTTGATAAAGCATCTTTGCCCAATCTTTGGCATCTTCTCCACCAGCACCAGGAATTATAGTAATGGTAACTTTTTGCATATGTGTAATTATATACATTTTAGCTGCAGTATCCAAGTTTCCTATTGGAAAATTCTTAGTAGTCATGATAAAATTTAAAAAAATGAAGAATCACAATTTACTTTCTTCTTTTCAATCAGCTTTTAGAGGCTTAAAAGAAGTTTTAATCAAGGAATCTGGATTTAAGTACATTTTCATTATTGCTGTTTTAGTAGTAATTTTAGCTTTCTTGCTTTCATTTTCAAATACTGAAAAGCTCATTTTAATTGCAACCTGCTTTACAGTATTGCTACTTGATTTAATTAATTCAGCAATAGAAAGGTTTTTAGATTATCTTCAACCAAAATATAATACAAAGATAAAAGAAATAAAAGATATTTTATCTACTATAGTACTAATAGGTTGTATTTTTGCCGTGATTATAGGAATAGTTATTCTTGGACCCTATATCACAAAACTTTAAATAACATATATGAAGAAGACAAAATACATCTGGCTGGATGGAAAGTTTCTTTTATGGAACAAGGCTAAGGTTCACTTTTTAACTCATTCCCTACACTATGGAAGTGGAGTATTTGAAGGAATAAGATTTTACAAAACTAAACAAGGCCCAGCAATATTTAGATTAAAGGACCATCTAGATAGATTGCTTAATTCAGCTAAAATCTTTAGCATAAAAATTCAATATACCAAAGACTACTTGGAGAAAGTAATTAAGCAATTAATTAAGAAAAATAGACTAGAAAGTGGATACATTAGACCTCTAGCATTTTTGGGATGAAAAATGGGTTTATCCCCAATAAACTGTTCATCTCATCTGGGAATAGCCACCTGGCCCTGGGGAAAGTACCTGGGAGAAAAGCCCATAAAAGTTAAAATTTCTAAAATTATCAGGTTGCACCCAAAATCCTGCGTAATGAAAGCTAAAGCTTCGGGATATTATGCTAATTCAATTCTGGCTACTTTAGATGCCAAAACTAATGGATTTGATGAAGCAATTTTACTTGATTATAGAGGTTACATTGCTGAAGGTCCAGGAGAAAATATATTCATGGTCAAAGATAATGTTCTTTATACTCCAAAAAAAGATTCAATCTTACCAGGAATAACCAGAGATACTATTATTAAACTAGTAAAAGATTTAAAAATAAAGATAAAAGAAAAGAATATAACTAAAAAGCAAATAAAGCAGGCAGATGAAGTATTTTTTGTTGGAACTGCTGCAGAAATTACCCCAATAGGACAAATTGACAAAAAGAAAATAAACCATGGTAAAATTGGGCCAATTACAAGAAAACTACAGGATACTTTTCAAAAAGTAGTAACCGGAGAAATTAAAAGATACAGAAACTGGTTAAGTTACATAAACTAAAATTCTTTAAACTGGTTTTATTTGAGCCGCTTTCTGGAATCGAACCAGAATCTACTGTTTACGAAACAGTTGCTCTACCATTGAGCTAAAGCGGCAAGTATAGATTATAATCTTTTTTTAAAGCTGTTCAATATGAATGGTTCCGTTCTCACCCTCATAACCAGAATAACCCCGACCATCAGCTCTAATATCTAAATCAAAAAGATCACCACTGGCATAATATATAGCTATTCTTCCTCCGGCACCTCCTCCATGATATTGAACTGAGTCTCCTCCATTAGCCCAGATGTATCCCGGACCAGTAATTTGCTGAGCATTAATCCAGATTGAGCCTCCAGAACCACTACCACCGCTACTAGAATTTCCATCTTCTCCATTAGCAGTAATGTAACCTGTGTGAAAAGTTAAGGTTCCTCCCACATAAAGTTTCAAAGCACCTCCTCCAGAAGTACCATTTTTAGATATACTAGTTCCATATCCTCCGCCAGAACCTAACTCAGTTGGTTGTAAAGAATTGCCGTAAGCTGAACCAGAATTTTCTCCTCCTCCATTTCCTCCGTGGCCTGCTCCGCCACCATAATTACTAGCTCCTCCTCCTCCAGGACCATAACCATCAGGATGTTCTGAGGTTCCTCCAGAGTAACCTTTTCCATCCAGGTTAATTCTTCCAAAATCAATAGTGCAATCGTTAGTAATATCTAAATTAAGAGTATGTATCTCATCAGGAGTATAATTTTGAGGATGAGATAAACTACCGTCACTTTCAATAGTAAGACTGTTTAAAGTAAGAGAAGTATCTGGATTAAGATTAGAAATAATATAATTGGCATTATGGGTAATAGTTAAACTAATGTCGTTATAATTCATTCCTGAGATATGCGGAGTAACTCCAGGATAACCATTATTATCTACAATCAATTCTTTGGTTTTATCAATGTAAAT
>CAYRSR010000008.1:0-18856 GCA_964427275.1 uncultured Candidatus Saccharibacteria bacterium | reverse complement strand
AGGATGAGATGAAGTTCCTCCAGAATAGCCTTTTCCATCTAAGTCGATTTTACCAGCAGGTGTAATAGTTAAATCTTCCATTACAATCAGCCTCAATTTTTGTTGAGAAGGAGTAGTAAGAATACCATCATCAAATATCATTAAAGAATTCAATACTTTATCGCCACTCCAGGCTACAGAACTACTAATTTCCTCGGCATACTGTAAAGTATCAATATCTATGGTAAAACTTATTGGGTCAGAGTAATAGTTTATCCACCCCTTAGGAGTTTTAACCCTAACTTTCCAGGTATGTTCACCTTCAGATAAATCAAAATCTGGTCGGTAAGAAGTTTTGGTGGTAACAATTTCTGGTAAATCATCTATTTTTAAGCCATAAGCAGTAATTTCTGGTTCAGGTTGTACTGGAGGAGGATCCCAAACAAAATATGGCCTTGTAGATACACTGACAAAATCTTCTGGAACTGAAACCGGAACTGGTTTAAGTCTTCCATTATAGAACACTAAATTTGTTCCACAAATTCTCAGTTTAGTATCAGTTATCCTGGTAATAGAAACATTTTCATCGCATATTGTCATAACATTTCCACCAATCAAATAAGTAGTAAAGGTTAAAGTAGAGCCACAGGTTGTAAAGGTTTCGGTTAAATCTGAACCACAGGCTTTTACTTGATAGGTAGTAGAAGAAGATAGGTCAGTAATTTCTTCGGAAAATGGGCCAGTTTCGGACTTGATTTTTTTAGTTGTTTGATTGGTAAACCCTTCTCCTTCCTTGCCATATTCAAACCAGACATAAATTTGATCTTCGCCACCAATATCATCAACAGTTCCGTTTAATGTAGCTGAGGTTTGGCCAATGTTTGAAGGGGTATGAGTGGATATTTCTATTTTTCCGGTAGTGAAGGTTTTATCCTCACCATAACTACAATTTGTCTCCCCTAAATTACAGGCTACTGCCCTGAAATGGTATAAAGTATCTGAGCTAAGTCCTGAAACAGTTTCAGAAAATTGTTCAGTGGAAGATAATTCCTTCCAGGAAGTTTCATTTCCATAAGATTCAGTTCGCCCATATTCAAACCTAACCTTTACAGTTGATTCCCCTCCCATTCCACTTAAATACCCAACTAAAGTTGCCTGATAAAGTTTTATATTTCCGGCATTAATAGTAACTACTGAAAGTTCCCCGGTAGTAAAGGATTTTTCATCACCATAAGATGTAGTGCCATTTTTCCCATAGGCTCTGAAATAGTAAGTGGTATTGGGAGAAAGCCCGGAAATATCGGCCCTGAAATCTCCTGGCTGGGTCATAGTACCTGCTTCAACCTGGCTGGTATAGTTTCCTGATTCTTCTCCATATTCAAAACCAGTAATTACCGAAGATTCCTGTCCTAAATCGTGTAAGTAACCAACTAGAGTAGCAGAATTATCAGTGATATCTATAGCTGCTTCGGTTGAAACCTGTATAGATACTTCTAAAGTAGTAAAATATTTATCATCTGAACAAACAGTTACAGTATTTTCTAAATTCCTAGCACAGGCTCTAAAATGATAGGTTTGATTTGATTCTAAACTTTCAATCTTCCTGGAAAAAGAATGAGGAGCAGAAAAAATCTGTTCAGTAGTAACATTTCCGTATGAAGTAGTTTTCCCCCATTCAAAATAAACCTTTACCTCCGGTTCTCCTCCTAAATCAATAAGCTCTCCATTTAAGGTTGCTGAATCATAACTTATATCTGTGGCACCTTTAGTTTCTACCTGAATATCAGAAGATAGAGTAGTAAATGCATTGTCATCTCCACATACCTCACCAATTGATGAATTATAAGCACAGGCAACAAAGTGATATGAAGTATTGGAAGATAAATTGGTTACCTGAGCTTGAATTGAAACTGGGGCAGGATTATTTTGTTTGGTTATGGTTAAAGGAGATGTGGCATAATCATAGTCAGTGGTTTTTCCATATTTAAAATAAACTTCAAGCTCAGTTTGATTTCCATAAGATGAAAGAGTTCCATTTAAAGTTGCTGAGTTTTGGGTAATATTTTCTGCAGAGCCAGTTTCAATAGACACCTGACCCTCAGGTACTGCTTCAGTTATTTTTGGAGTTAAAGTTAAATCTGAACCTCTTTCATATAAATCTGGATCATCTCCATTATCGGTTGATTCTTTGTCCTGATTCCCTCCTTTAGAATATAGCTTGGATTCTAAATTAGCAGTTAATTCAAACGACCCACCACAGACATAGGTATAAAAATGGGTTTTATCATTAATGGGATCAACTGGTAGAATTGAGAGTGATCCATCAGAAATCTGAATAAAATCTAAAGGCAGCCAGCCATCTCCATTTACTTTTTGTAAGTTTTCTTTGGTTACACAATGATATTTCCAGCCAGAAGGAGGAGATAAGCCCAAATCTGAACAGTCTGAATTGTTAGCTGGTAAAGAAATGTAAATAGTAGAAGTTGCTGATTCCCCCTTACAGGTTCCAGAATAATTTGGACCATCCCAATCTAACCTACCATTAGTTCTGGCCATTAAATGTGCAATAGCAGAATGAATATTAGATAGATCTTCCAATCTGATACTATCTCTAGCCTCCTTTAATTTCTCCTGAGGACTAATAATAACCGCTATGGTTGTCCCAAGTATAGCTACAATCCCCAGTACAACCAGAAGTTCTATTAAAGTGACCCCAGCAAAAACTTTTTTCATTTTATTTTATTCTATTTGAATTGTTTTAGTTTGTCCAGAAACTTGATTACTGTATGTGCAAACTCAGCATGACTCCAGACCAGAGGTGCTACCGATAATGGTTTTCCAGTAAAGCAATCTATTTGTTCTGGTAAAACCCCTGAAGGTAATGAATGTTTCAAGGTCCAATCTAGCCAGTGCTTAGCTTTATCTAGTTCAGTTTTACTCTTAGCTTTGGCTATGTAATATTGAGCTAACCATAAGGTGGTAATAAACCAAGGATTACCAGGAGTTAATCTATCTTCTCTAAAATAAGTATCTCCTTTGAATCTAACTATTCCACCAATTTCTGTTCCCGAATTAAGTTCTTGTTCTGCCTTTTTAAACATTTTCTCAAGTTTTAAATCATTTACATCAAGTATTCCAAATCTAAATGGCCCATAAATACTAGATATATCTAGAGTTTCATCATGAAGAATCTTACCTTGTCCAATTTGAATCATTCGATAAAAAGAATTTTCTTTCGGATTGTAAAGATATTTTAAAATTGCCGACTTCAACCTTTTAGCACCATCTTTATATCTTTTTTCATCCCACTGCTTACCCAAAACCCTGGCAAAATTTGAAGCTGAGATTAATGCTCCATAACAAGCGGAGCTGGTAAAAGTAGAAATTCCATATTTTTCTTCCCATAAGTCATAGCTTGGCTTTGGTAATAAAGTAATTGGGTCTCTAAATTTTAAAATAAAATCTGCTGCCCTTTTAATTAAAGAATTGTAAATGCTCTCAATAAATTCCAAATCTTTAGCTTTAAGGTAGTGATTCCATAGGACATAAAGTACTAAAGCAGTTTCGTCTTCTTGAATTGGAAGTCGAGATTGATGATTTTCTATCCAGGGATGCCAGGAACTTCCAAGTGATTTATCAGCTAAGTATTTGGGAAAAAGATAACCATCACTGGTTATTACTTGATTACAGAATTCAAAAAATTGTCTGGATACATTGCTATACCCAGCATTATCGAGAACCATTGCTGCAAAGGAAGCATCTCTGGGCCAGCAATAATTATAGGTATCTGCTCCATAACGAAGAATTCCCGAATCTCCTGAAGCAATTATTGCTCCACCTTTATCAGTGTGAACTCTAATAATTAGTAACGATTTTTTAAAAAGTTCTACCAATTTTGGATCCAAGCCATTAAAGTCTATCTCAGTTTTATTTAACCAGGCCCTCCAGAAATCCTGAGTAGTTTCCATTAAGTGTTCCGGACTTCTATTTAAGATGTAGTAATGAAGATTCCGAACATCATTTAAAGTCTTAGCAATGGCAATCCAGTAATAAAATTTAGTACTTTGATTTGCATCTAGATACAAGCTAAACCCAATAGTTGAATCCACTGAACCATGCTGAATAGGATTTCCGGATAATATTCCATCTTCAGCATCTTTATAAGTTCCTTGCTTATCTCTGTATTGAAATACTCCAGTGCTAAACTCATCAAAACTTTTTCCCTGATGCTGACCGGAGATTAGAAAAACCCTTCTTCCACGATAGTGAATAATAGATTCAGTTTCTGGATCATAAAACACAGTATTTCCGTATTTTATTCCATAGGCATAAAACGGCTGATTGAAAAATATCTTGACTTTTCTTCCTCGATTAAAATTATTCTTTACTTTAACTTCCCTTAAGAAAATATTTTTTTCATTATAAACAATATCACAGAAATTAATTTCTAGGCCCATCCTTTGATTGACGCATTTAATGTCTGAGGCCAGAGTACTCTTCCGATAATTAACTGCTATCTGCCATTCTGGAGAATCAAACCAGGAAAACTGACCATCCACAAAAACTCCAATTTTGTGAACAAACTGTCCAATCTGATCTTCTCTATCAATATAAGGAAAGTACAAATCAGCAACTCTACCTTTAAAATCTAGATTTACTAAAATATTACCATTCCCTAAGATAATTGACTTAGGCATAAAGATTTAGTTTCTTGTCTTCAAGCTTTAATTCTTTTTAGAACTTTAATTCGATTAGTTATCTTTTTCAAACTAGCTTTTCTATTTAAACTTAAAGCAACCAGATCCTTGGCTAAATCTTTATCTCCGAAAACATCCTCAATCCACCTGGCAAAATCATTCTTTTCTCTATTAGAATGATAACTGAAAACTGACTCTTCCATTTTCTTCAATCCTTCAACTAACTCCTCTAAGCTGCAAAAAACTTGACCATCATTACAGAAAAAGCATTTTTCTCCTTCCACTTTAGATAAAAACTTTTCAGCTTGAGCTTTGGTAATTCTCATGTTTTTATTTTTTATTATTTTTCGACCTTTGAGCCGATTTTATTCTCCAGTTTAAATCCTGATATACATTCATAAACGAAATAAACGCATCATATGGAGAATTATAAGGATTAAAATACTTGTGAACATCGCCATCAGCAAACCATTTGGTGCACATATAATAAAAATGGTCTGAAGTTTGTAATCTTCGCCAGTCTTCAATTAAAGAAGAATCCCTAGAATTCAATACCTCACTTTCTAGTTGATAAAGTTTAGAAATTGCATCTCTTTGCATAGCATTTCCTAACCAGGCAGAAGTATCTCTATCAATATCAGCCCAAGAAATAAAATCAGGAACATCCAAGGAAGCTACCGGCTTAAGCTTCTTTATTGCTTCCAAAGAAGTTACAAAATAACAATTTTTATGTTTCAAAATTTCCTGAGGCAATCTTTTCAGAAACTCAAATATTCCAGTTTCTGGCCACTGATGTTCTCCAAAAGTTTCATAATCCATAAACAAATTGACTACATCGCCAGGAGAGGCAGCAATCCAGCTGGCAAACTTAGGAGCAGTTAAAGGAAATTCAGTCCAGTATCTTTCTGAAAACCTAAAACTGATATCATCGGATAATCTGTAATTTCTAAGTAATAACCTTATTTTTTTGGTTCCTTCAGGTTTATAAATGTAATTTGGACTTCTCCATTCAAGAACTTTATCAGCTCCTTCGGCTAGTACCGCAGCATAGCCCAAATTTTCTACGGTTTTAGCTAATTCATTATTATAAATGAGCTCAGTGTTCCCAAATGTCTTTGGCTTTTGATTGAATAATTTTTTAATTTTTTCTTGATGTAATTTAACCTGTTTTTTAAACTCATCCCTGGAATAAAGAAAAGCTAAGGAATGATAATAAGTTTCACCTAGAACTTCCACTTGTTTGGTTCTAACAATTCGTTTAAATAAATCAATTACCTCTGGAAAGTTCTTCTCTAATTGCTCTAGGAGTATTCCTGAAAAAGAAAAACTTACTCTAAATTGCGGATAGCGATTTAAAAGGCCTAAAATTAAGCGACTAGCTGGCAAATAGCATTTTTTCACTACTCTACTTAAAACCCTTTTATTATTTAGATTACTTTCTGAACAATCATTAAAATAATTGTGGTCTCTAGCAATATCAAAAACTCGATACTTCTTTATTCTTAAGGGCTGGTGTAACTGAAAATAAAAGTTAACTGCTGGCATAATAAAAATTCAAAATTTAAAAATCAATTAGTGAATCATAAATTGAAATACATTGTTCCGCTGATTTATCCCAGGAAAGATTTAACATTTCTTTAATTCCAGCTTCAGTCAGATGTCTGGCTAAGCTAGGATTCTCCAAGACAGAGATTATTTTATTGGCCATCTCTTCTACATCCCAAAAATCTACTTGTATAGCACTTTTGATTACTTCCCTTATCCCGGATTGCTTTGAAATTATGGTAGGAGTTTTATTGGCCAAAGCTTCCAGGCAAACCAAGCCAAATGGTTCAGAAACTGAAGGCATAATTACCAAATCAGCTACCTGATATAACCTATCCAAATTTTCCCCTTTGACAAATCCTGCAAAGATCACTTTATCTGATATACCCAAGCTAGCTACCTGCCGAATAACTTGCCTTTCCATTTCCCCTGAGCCAGCTATTACAAATAAAACATTTTTCCTGTAATTTAGAACCTTCTTTGCTGCTCTAATAAAGTAATCAGGACCTTTTTGTAAAGCAAGCCTTCCAACAAACAATACAATTCTATTTCCAAGCTGCTTTAATTTCCTCAAGTTAACTTCTAATTCTCGATAAGATTTATCCTGAGGAGCATTATAGACCACTTCAATCTTGGACGGATCAATTCCATAATACTTTTCAATTTTTCTCTTGGTAAAGTTACTTACTGCAATTACACAATCAGCAAATTCCATTCCCTGTTTTTCAATATGATAAATCGCCGGATTTACATAACCGTTTCCGGTTCGGTCGAATTCAGTAGAATGAATCTGAAGAACTAATGGTTTTTTAGATATTTTTTTAGCTTCAATTCCAGCTAAAGCAGATAACCAATCATGAGCATGAATAATATCAAAGTTTAAGGTTGAGATAATTTTTTTAACTCTTCTTCCATACTGAATTACCTGTTCTATAAGTCCGTCCCCGTAATCAACTTGTTTAATAGTTATGTAAGGCGGATAACCAGTCGGAATAAATTCTGATTTTATATCAGCAAATATAATATCAAAATAAGGAGAATATACATTTAATTTTTTTGGCAAAACAAAGGTAAGTTTTAATCCTTTTTTAGATAAAGCCTTAGCCAACTCTGATGAAGCTATTCCCAGACCTCCACTGTAAAATGGAGGAAACTCCCAACCAAACATTAGAACTCTTTTAACTTTCATTTAATAAAAATTTTTGTAAATTATACACCAAACTAAAAGCTAAGTAAATAATTACCTGAGCGAGAGAGGAGAATCGAACTCCCGCTTGTTCCTTGGGAAGGAACTGTTCTACCACTAAACTACTCTCGCTTAATCCTGCTCGGGCAAAACAATTAATTTTTCGCCCGGCTTTAAATAATTAAACTTGGATTTAACTTCTTTAATTAAATTTTCAAGATGAGAAAAATAAACAATTCTATCCTTCAGTTGTCGATTTTCAGTCTCTATTTCTTCTAACTGAGTTTGAAGTCTTTGTAATCTTTGATTTAAAAAATAATTCTTTTTTCCAAGATCAAAAACACCCTTAGCCAGAACAGAAACTATACCCAGCCAAAAAATTATTTTAATGATTCTCATGCTCTAAAATTTGCTGAACTAAATTCTTTAAATTATTTTGAAGTTCTTTAAATGAATAATAACATTCTTTTCGGTATTCCACAAGTGGCTCCCTTTGTCCATAAGCCCTGAGTGCAGTTGATTCTCTAAGATGTTCTAATTTTTCTAGATGTGTCATCCATAATAAATCTAAAACATTTAGTATATTTCTGAAAATAACTTCAAACTTCTCAGCAGGTAACTTCAGGCCAGCTGACAAAGTTATTCCAATTTGATTTAAAGCTTCATTTAAATTCCTTCTTTCTACGGCTTCTAAGATTTTCTGCCTGAGTTTATAAATAAAATTTCTTTGCTTGTTTAATACTTCATCATATTCTAACAAGTGCCTTCGAATGTCCAAATTCCTTCCTTCTACTTTAAGCTGAGCCTGATTTACCAGCTTAGTAACCAAAGGAGATTCAATTGGAAAGTCCTCTGGTAACTTCATAGTAGTCAAAAGTGCTTTTAATTTTTCCCCTCCAAAAATCCTTAAAAGGTCATCCTCTAAAGATAGAAAAAATTGAGTTGTACCAGGATCTCCCTGTCGTCCAGCTCTTCCTCTAAGCTGGTTATCAATACGTCTTGACTCATGTCTTTCCGTTCCTAATACAAATAACCCTCCAAGTTTTTTTATCTTCTCTGCTTCCTCTGGTATAGGAGGATTTCCTCCAAGTACTATATCCACTCCTCTGCCAGCCAGATTAGTAGCCACAGTAACTGCTCCTAACCTTCCGGCCTGAGCAATAATTTCTCCTTCTTTTTCATGATTCTTAGCATTTAAAACCTGATGGGGAATGTTTTCTTTCTTTAATAATTCAGACAACTTTTCATTTTTTTCTACCGAACGAGTTCCTATCAATACTGGCTGGCCCAGCTTATGCCTGGCTTTAATTTCTTTAATTATCATCTTAAGCTTGACTGATTCGGTTTTATAAATTCTATCTGGTAAGTCTTTTCTAATCAAAGGTTTGTTTGTTGGTATACAAACAACTTTTAATCCATAAACTTTGTCAAATTCTTCTGCTGAACTTGCAGCAGTGCCAGTCATACCAGCTATCTGAGGATAAAGTTTAAAGAAATTCTGAATGGTAATCTGGGCTACCGTTCTACTTTCCGGATTAACTTTTATCCTTGAATCCTTCAGCCATTCCTTGGCTTCTATAGCTGAATGAATCCCTCCGGAATATCTCCTCCCTGGAAGTGGTTTACCGGTAAACTCATCAATAATTATTACCTTGTCATCCTTTACCAAGTAATCTCTATCCTTTAAATACAGTTCTTTTGCTTTCAAGCTATTTTGAAGATAATGAACCAAAAAGAAATATTTAGGACTAAATAAATTGTCTATTTTTAAAATTTTTTCAACTTTATCTATCCCTGAATCGGTTATTTCTACAGTTCTATCCTTTTCATCTACCAGATAATCCTGACCTCGATTTAATTGTTCTGCAATTCTGGCAAATAGTTTGTAGTAATGGGGTGATTGAGTATCTGGAACAGCAATAATTAATGGAGTTCTGGCTTCATCAATCAAAATACTATCCACTTCATCAATAATTGCATAATTGAACTGGCGCTGAACCTGACTATTTAAATCTGGAGCTAAATTGTCTCTTAAATAATCAAAACCAAACTGATGAACATCTCCGTAGGTTATATCAGCCAAATAAGCTTTTTTTCTTTCAACTGGCCGAAGATAAGAAGCAAACACCTTAAAACTACCCAATTCATCTCTTAATTTATCCAGCTCTTTTTCATCTGGTGAGTATGTTTCATCGTAAAGATAAGCTTTATCTTTGGTTAAACACCCAACAGTTAGTCCTAAAAAGTTGTAAATCTGACCCATCCATACTGTATCTCTTTTAGCTAAATAGTCATTAACCGTAACAATATGAACTCCTTTTTGAGACAATGCTTTCAAATAAGCAGGTAGAGTTGCTGCTAAGGTTTTCCCTTCACCAGTTATCATTTCAGCAATTTTTCCTTCAAACAAGACAATACCACCCATTAGCTGAACATCAAAATGTCTTTGACCTAAAGTTCTTTTAGCTGCTTCTCTAACCAAAGCAAAAGCAGGCTCTAAAATTTCTACCATTGCTGATTGAGAATCTTTTGAATCTAAAACTTTTTGTTTCAGTTTTTTGGAATAATCCAAAATTTCTGAATTAGAAAGTTTTTCAAATTTGGGTTCAAGTTTGTTTATCCTATCAACTATTTTTTGCAACCTGCTTATTTCCCGATTCTTTATTTTTCTCAAAAATCTTTCAAGCATAATAAAAATCTTTCATTTAAAATAGAAGGCCAGCTGGCCTTCTATTTTCTAACTTTCAGCTTCTTATTAGAAGACAATTCCACTTTTCTGCTTATACTTTTTAATTATTCTTTGTAACTTATCTTTTACTTCCACAATAGCTAGATATAAGTCCTCCCTTTCAGCTTCAGCTCTTAAAATCTCACCATTTATGGATAAGTTTGCTTCAGCTCTGAAAAACGGCCCGCTTTGATGATGACGAGTAGTTTTACCAATCTCAACAAAAACCTCAATTTCCCTACCTATCTCCAAAGGCTTAAGAAATTTCTCTACTGAACCAATTTTTTCCCTGACGTAGCTCTCCAAATAGGGAGTTAATTCAAGATTGGTAGCTTTAATTGAGATTCTCACTATAGCTGGATATACACCTTGTAATCAGAACAACTGGCGCAGAAATCAGTGCAGGGCGGATTATCACAACCAGTAGTAGCACAATTTTCTGTTGCTCCTTGCTGTAAGTCCTCGCAATTAAAGGTTATCCAGCCAACATAATCATTCCAAGCCCAGCCATGGAACATTCCATTCTGATCTATATACACGCAGTATTCACCTTGTCCATAACCATTTGATGGATCACAAGCCGGTCCACCAGCAGTCTCAGAATTAAATGATATCCAGCCAATTGAATCGTTCCAGGCATAACCAGAAAGTATCCCGGTAGCCGGGTCTCGATTCACCCTGAAATTACTTTGACTACAAATATTTCCATTTGGAGTAGTTTCACAATCTAAAGCAATTTCAGCTTCATTAGGATTACAAGCCCAACCAGTTAGATGATCTGTCTGAGCACTGCTACTTGGAGAACAACCATTAATTGTATCAGCAAAACTTATCCAGCCAATTGAATCATTCCAGGCATAACCTTTAAGACCTCCAGTAGCAACCAAAGTGGGAAATGATTTTTCTACTCCACAAAATTCCCTAACTTCTCCAGAAATAGTACCTTTAGCACAAGCTCTAAAATAATAAGTAGTTCCAGGAGTGAGATTAGTTACAACACAACTAAAGTCACCTGGAGCACTCATTGGTTGTTCACATGCTGGATCAGCAGTTTGAACAGGTGAACTATCACCATAGTAAAAGTAAGCAGTTACATTTGTAGCTGGTCCAAGGTCATCCAGGCTACCATTTAAGGTTGCCGAACTTGCTTCAACATCAGTTGCATCTTTGGTAGTCACTTCTATTCCCAGTGCTGGAGAAATAGTTAAATCACTTCCCCGTTCATACAAATCATCATCATCTCCACCGTCGTTTTTTTCAAGCTCTGAATATTTTTCAGATTCTAAGTCACAGGAAAGCTCAAACGAACTACAGGTATAAGTATAATATCTTCCTGATGCAGCATCATTTACTGGATCTACCGGCAAAATTGAAAGTGGAGGTGGAGAAACTTGAGTAAAATCAATTGGCAGCCAGCCAGAACCATCAACTTTCTGTAGATTCTCTTTGGATACACAGTTGTAATGCCACCCTTCCGGAAGAGCTGGAAGTTCGCTTGGACAGCTATCACCAACTTTGGGTACAGAAACATAAACAGTATTATCTCCACCACTACAGTCGCCTGAATGATATGGACCATTGTAATCAAGACTTCCACCAACTCTAGCCACTAACTGAGCAATAGCTGAATGTATCTTGGCATAATCGTCTAATCTTCTGGCATCTCTTGTTTCTCTTAACTTTTCAGCTGGATTGATAATCAACATCACTATTACTCCCAGTATCACCAGCACCGCTATTACCATCATCAATTCAATTAATGTAAATCCCTTCTTTCTCATATTTTTTTAAAACTCGACCCTTTCTATATTTATACCTTAATAATTTCTTCTTGTAAAGATAGTCCAAATTTTTGCTTTACTTTATTTTTTATTAGGTTAATTAATCTGTTTACATCCAAAAATCTTGCTTTGCCAAGATTGATAATAAAATTAGAATGCTGAAACGATATCCGAGCATCACCAAATCTCTTTCCTTTTAATCCAGCCTCTTCAATTAAATAACCAGCTGAACTGTCTTCAGGATTTTTAAAAATACACCCTAGACTGGGATAATTTAGAGGTTGATGAGCTTTTCTCCAGTTTAAATTACGCTTAACCTGTCTTTGAATTTCGAGCTCATTTCCCGGATTTAATTCCAATTCAAGTTCTAAAATAACTTCTCTATTCTTTTTAAAAATACTACTTCTATAGCCAAATTCACAGCTGGATTTATCACGCTCAACTAAACTTAAGTCATCTAAATTTAAACTTTTCACCTTTCTTACCACATCTTTGATTTCCTTTTTAAAACACCCGGCATTACCGTAAACCGCTCCTCCGACAGTACCCGGTAATCCAGAAGCCCACTCCAGACCGGAAAGCTTGTTTTCTAGACTAAATTTAACTAATCGACTCATTGAAGTTCCTGCCTTAACTTTTAAATTATTACCATTTTTTTCTATCCCCGAAAAACCAATCTTTAAAATCAGTCCGGGAAATTCCTGGTCCTTAAATAAAACATTAGTTCCCCCACCTAGGATAAAAATAGGTAAATTTAACTGCTTGGCTTGCTGAATTGCCAACTTTAGTTGAGGTAAACTTTTTACCTCCAAAAAGTACCTGGCTCTTCCACCTATTTTTATACTGCTATATTTTTTTAAACTAACCTGCCTTTTAAATTTGCAATTCACTTTCATTTTTTAGATGCACTTATTTTTCTCAATGGGACAGGTGAGGGTAACCTCCAACAAATAAAATAAAAATGAGTACCTTCTCACCTGCCCCACCGAGAAAAATAAATTCAAACTAGGGTTGACATTTTAATTATAAACGATTATAATTACTTGTAAATGAGTACTAGATAACCTCCGACTTTAACCCGCACCTTCATAAAAGGTGCGGGTTTCTTAATGAGTCAACTTTTCTACCAAACTATTCAATTCTGGATAACTAAAAAACTTAATAGTTATTCTTCCCTGACCTTTTTTATTTTTAACAATAGAAACCTTTGCCTGTAAAGATTCTTCCAATTGTCTTTCCAGTTCTAGTATTTCAGGATCTTTAGAGGCTACTGGTGTTTTGATTTCTGCTCTTAATTCTCTTACTGTTAAACGGTGATTAATTAACTTTTGAAAAAGACTTTGTTGTTTTTCTGGAGAAAGACTTAAAAGCAACCTGGCTTGACTCTCATTAATCCTTTTGTCAATTAAAGCCTGTTTTATATTTTGTGGAAGGGTAAGTAATCTTAAACTATTGGATATTGCTTCTCTGCTTCGACCAACTTTTTGAGCAATTTGTTTCTGAGTTAAATTGAACTGATTCATTAAAACTGAATAAGCCAGAGCTTCTTCAATTGGATTAAGATTACTGCGAACAACATTTTCCACTAAAGCCATTTCTAGCTTCTGACCATCATGACTTACATTCTTAATTACTACTGGAACATATTTAAGTCCTAACTTCTTTGCTGCTAATAATCTTCGATGACCAGCAATTAGCTGGTAAATTATTTTATTCTTTCTCTTAACCTTAGAAACTATTAATGGTTGCAAAAGTCCATATTGCTTGATTGAATCAGATAATTGCTGAATGGATTCAGGTTCAAATCTTTTTCTGGGTTGATATGGATTAACCTCAATCTTTTCGATTTCAACTCTATAGATTATTTTTTCTTCTTTCTGTCTACCTTTTTTCTCTGGTTTTGACGAAGATATTAAAGATTCTAATCCTCTACCTAACATAATAAATGCAAAATTTAAAAATTAAAATGTAAAATGACAATTTAAAATTCAAAATGAACAAATGTTAAAATGATTTTGAAATTTGCTAATTTTAACATTTTGCATTGTAATTTTGATTTTTGATTTTTTAATTTTAAATTTTTAATATTTTATCATTTTCCATTTGTTTTTCAATAATTTCATCAGCCAAGCTGAAATAAGCACGACAGGCTTTACTGTTCGGGGCATAAATAACTATCGGTTTAGAAAAACTAGAAGCCTCAGCCAGTTTAACTTGTCTAGGAATAACTGTTTCAAACACCTGATCTGGAAAGTATCTTCTTACTTCTCTGACTATTTCACGAGACAACTTTTCTCTCCTATCATACATAGTTAAAATAATTCCTGAAATTTTTATTGGATAATCTAAGTTCTTATTAATCATCTTCACAATTTTTACCAACTGGCTAATTCCTTCCAAACTGAAGTAGCTACATTTAACCGGTATAATTATCTCATCGGCTGCCACTATTCCATTAACACTTAAAATGTTAAATGTTGGCGGAATATCAATCAAAATAAAATCATACAAATTTCTAAAATGGTTAATTAACTTACTTAATCGATATTCTCTTTCTTCCAAAGAAATCATTTCTACCAGAGCTCCAGCTAAATCCATGCAGCTAGGAATCAAATCCAGGCCGGTAATTGAGGTAGATTTAACTAACTCTTCAGGATTTAGTTCTGAACCAACCAAAAAATTATACAATCCTGAATTCTGGGCTACACCTAGTCCTGAAGTCAAATTACTTTGAGGATCTAAGTCAACAACTAAAGTTTTCCTGGTTCTAAGAGCTAAACTGGCTCCTAAATTTATAACTGTAGTGGTTTTTCCTACTCCACCTTTTTGATTATAAACTGCAATGACTCTAGCCGGCATAAAAATTACTCACTATTTACTATATTAAAACTCTGGACTATAATCAAGTAAAATTGGGCGAGTGGCGGAATTGGCAGACGCGTACGACTCAAAATCGTATGGATTTACTCCATGAGGGTTCGACTCCCTCCTCGCCCACTGGAATCTTCACACACAAACTTTTTTACATCAGGCAAAATCAGACTTTCTTCTTTTTTAAGTAAGTCTTTTGTATCTTGCTTATTTCATTAAAAAATATAATTGAACTCACATTAAAAAAGTTACTTTTATTACTTTTTACAAAAACACTACCAGCAATAACTTGAAAACAATTTGAAAATATTTTCGTTAATTAAAATGTTTGTAAAGTAAAGATAAATAAAGCTAGTAGTGTTTTGTCTAATATAACTTTTATAATTTTCAACAAAGATAAAATTTAAATGAGCTCACTTAAATAACAAAATTTACTTAAATCATTGTGTAACCACAATAATACCAAAGTAAGTCAAAAATTTTACTCTGCCGATATCCCTTTCCTATATCTCTTGCTCTTAAAAAGAATTATACTACCTATTACTCCAACAATAAATGTTACTGGAGTTACGACTATACCTACTATAAAAAAAACTACATGTAACGCTTTAAACAAATATTCAAAATTTTCAGAGACTGTAGCAAACCCATAAAACAGATTGTGCAGTATTGCAGATGGAAGAAGAATTATTGCCGAAACTCCAGTTAACATCAAGAATAGTTTTAATTTTCCTTTTTCCTTTGTAGTAGTAAACATAAGTCTAATACCTTGTATAAGAAATACTAATTCCAGTATGACTATTAATAAAGAAAATATGTTTCTTGTATAACTAAAAAATATTGGATAAGAAACTAAACGAAAAATGTTTTGTGCAACAAAACTGACAAGTATAAGGATAAAAATTACTATTAAAGGATAAAATGTTTTTTGTGATTTGTTATTCATCTTGGTTTTAATTATATACGAATACTAAACCAAATAACTTTTTATCTTTTTAAACAAAAACAAAACAAACTTCATATATACCAAGTCTCTAAACACATCCTTATTATGTCATTATTATAAAAATTTATCTGAAAACTAATCTTCCTCATAACATCAATCAGGTAATCATAAAGACTCTATAAATCTACGATTATACACAATATGAATTGAATACAACCTCACATTAGGACATTATTATTCCTGATCTCAACATGAAATTCTCTTACTCTAAAGGTTTTAATTCAAAATTAAAAGAAATGTTGGTTTGTATAATTTTATAATAAAATAATAAAAATAATTTTTGAAAACATGAATTAAGTTTGGTAAGGTAATTATGAAAACTTAAAAAAGTATCAATTTTGAGTGTATTCAAATATGAAAAAACTTAGTTGTTTACTGTTGTTCTCTGGAGGATTAGATTCTCTTCTAGCTTTTAAAATCCTAGCTGAGTTAGGTATAAAAGCTTATCCTATCTTTTTTGATATTTGCTTTGTGGATAGAAAGAAACCAATGAAATATGCTAAATTATACAACCTACCTTTGGAAATAATTGACTTAAGAAAAAAGCAATTAAAAGTTGTCAAAAATCCAAAATATGGTTACGGCAAAAACTTAAACCCTTGTATTGATTGTAAAATTTTAATGTTCAAGGAAGCTAAAAAGATTATGAAAGAAAAAAAAGCTGATTTTATAGCTACCGGTGAAGTTGTTGGTCAAAGACCATTTAGTCAAACCAGGTGGGCACTAAATCTAATTGAAAAAGAAACTCACTTGAAAGGTAAAATTTTAAGACCACTTTCAGCAAAACTATTAAAACCAAGTGAAATCGAAAAAAAGAAATTAATTCAATCTAAAAAACTACTATCCATTAGTGGAAAAAGTCGAAAAAAACAAATTGCCCTGGCCAAAAAATATAATTTAAAAGAATACCCTTCTCCAGCTGGAGGCTGCCTTTTAACCGATCCAAGTTTTTGCTCTAGATTAAAAGAATACCTTAAAAGAAAGATCGATTTTAACTGTCAAGAAATTGAACTTTTAAAACTAGGTAGGCATTTTTTCTTAAATCATACAAAGATTGTAATTGGAAGAAACAAAAATGAAAATCAAAAAATTCAAAAATTAAAAACTAACAAAGATATTCTGATAGAACCAATAGATTACCCAGGACCAACAGCTCTAATTAGAATCTACTCTAAACATGAGTTAAAAGAAAAGGAAAAAATGATTAAAAAAGCAAAACAGCTTATTAAACTTTATTCCAAGAAGATACCTCCAAACATAGAACCAGTTTTTAAAATAAGCTAAATAAATTTCTTCCTTACAAGCTTCTGGATTTTATTTTATTGTAAATTGGTTTCAAATCCCGCAAAAATATCCTGGTAGTCACTGGCCCTATCCCCTTAAATTCCTGCAATCGCTTGGCTAAATCAGTTATATTTTTAGATACCTTAAAAAGCTTGGTTAAAGAATCATATTTTTCTTTTAACTCTTTACAAATCTCCAGTAATTTAGTAGCAGTGGAAAAGTCATAGCGGACATAACCACCCTGGTCTAAAATTTCAACTAATTTATCCCAACCTGCTTTAAGAATTTTTTCCGGAGTTAAAATTCCAGCTTGTTTAAATTCAAAATAAGTTCTTTTAGCCACTTTTTGCTGAATTGGCTTTCCAAATAGCAAACAGGCTAAAAACCATTTAAAAAACTCTTCTTCCTTACAAGTTTTAAGATTAATTCCTAAATCCTTAGAATAAATCTTCCTTTTCATACTCAGCTTAAACAAAATGGGGGACAAATCTTTCGATTCGTCCCCCAGTGGAGCTGGTTGGTCCTCTATTCCGAAGAATAGATTTCCTTCCAGCTCCATTTTTAATGTTATTCAATTAAGATAGTTTGTCAAGGGTTTGATTGTGGATAACTTTTATAGGTTATCAACCAATTTACGAATAAAAGTTAGAAGTTGGAAGTTAGAAGTTAGAAGTTGGAAATTGATTGATAACAAAAATATCCGAACCTTATTAACAAATTTCACGATCGTGAAAAGTGTTAATAAGAAAAATCTAATTGAAAATTGAACTGATTAAGTTTTAGTTCAAAAAAAATTACGTAATCTATTACGTAATTTTTTGGATTCTTTTAAAAAATATATGGACTTCGCAAGTCCTTATATCACCAACTAGGATTAATTAAAACCGCTATTAATATAAAACAACATTCTAACATTCTGCAGGATGTTAGAATGTTTAATTTTATTACTAAAGTTTAACTCCGATAATCGAAAATAACTACCTGTTTATCTAGTTACTTTCTCCAGTAAAAATTTGTAAATTTCACCAGTTTTTTGATTTTCTAAATACAGTCCATTTTCATCCTCAAACATTCGCCAGAGTGGCTCACCATCTTTTTTAAAGAGTATATCGCCTGTATGATAACTGTGTGCTGACACAGTACCTTCCACATCTAACTTATACTTTGGACTCGTCGTCCCGATGCCGACGTTGCCGCTTGGTGTAATTCTCATTAGTTCAGTTGAAAAAGAATGATCTCTCCAGAAGCGGAATCCTCCTGTGCTTCCCCCATACCAGTCAATCATACCATGGGGATAAGACATACCCCCATCCGTATCAGTAAACCTAATCCGTGGCCAACCAGCTGCTAGATAAAGTCCCTTATCATGACTAATTCGAACACCACCACCTTTTACTTCTAATTTCTCACTTGGACTCGTTGTCCCAATGCCGACGTTGCCATCTTTTGTTAGAACCATTCTAACATCATTTCCCCAATTGTTAGCGAACGATAAGTACCCATTATTGGAAAGGTCAGGAAATATATCCCACTTGTAAGTATCGTCTGTCCATAAAGGAACCAATCTTAACTTTGCAGTTCCCCCTTCATTTCCATGAGACGTAATGTAAACTACCGAATCAGAACTCCCTGTTGAGTGCACCTGCAACTTTGCCCCCGGAGTCGTCGTTCCAATGCCGACGTTGCCGTTATCATCAACTACCACTATATTAGGACTGGTAGTATTTCTGGCAAAAATATAATTTCCCTGGTCAGTCCAGTTGCCAGCAAATGGAATCC
>CAYRSR010000007.1:0-46991 GCA_964427275.1 uncultured Candidatus Saccharibacteria bacterium | reverse complement strand
ATAATGATTCTGGTGCTACGGGATGGCATACATGGATGTTAATTGATGATTCTACTGGCAACGTCGGCATCGGGACGACGAGTCCAGGATCCTCGCTCGAAGTGCACGGAAATGGAGGTGCTGATGATCCACCATTACGTCTTAGAAATACTAATGCCTCAGCCGGAAACTATTGGAAAGTAGGGCCAGATGGCAATAATAACTTTATTGTATATACTCAATCCAATGAGGGTGTTTGGATGTCGCCAGGAAGTACAAGTTGGAGTGCGGGTTCTGACGAACGCCTCAAGCAGAATATTCAACCAATATCCATCCTTGATCGGCTTACTGACTACCGCGCTGTATCCTTCGTCTATACTGCAAGCGGCAGACGTGATCTTGGTGTTATCGCGCAGGAGCTTCAGTCGATATTTCCAGAACTCGTTTCCGCAAACGCAAACGGATACTTGGGAGTTACATACGACCGTCTTGGTGCATTAGCACTCCAAGGCGTAAAAGAGCTTGAGGAAAGGACACACGGGCTTGAGATATCGGAACAAGGAGATTTAGCAATAATTGGCAACGTCGGCATCGGGACAACGAGTCCAAATTACAAATTAGAGGTAATTGGCGCTTTCCGAGCCTCTGGTGGGTGTACTTGTTCAGATATACTTTTTGAAAAAGATAAAAAGCTACTCTGGCGAATGTTTGAAGATGAAAATGGATTGTATTTAGAAAACGTAAACACAGGCAAGGTTTACAGGTTTGTTTTGCAGGAGGTAGAATAGGATGCAATCCATCTCTCGAATTTTTAAACAAAATTCCTCAAAAACACCCCCATTATCGAAGTTGAACTCCCATAATGGCTGATGAATACTGGGTTTTTGGGAGTTTATTCTTTAAAAACTTGAGAGATGCCTTTTAAAAATTCGAGAGATATTTCATTAAAAATCCTGGAGATAGGTTTTTAATTATTAATTCATTATCGAAGCTAGATTTTTCTTATTAACACTTTTTCACGATGGTAAAGTTTGTTAATAAGTTTTTAGATATTTGCCATCTTCTATCTTCTATCTTCTATCTTCCAACTTCCAACTTCTAACTTCTATTCATAAATTCGTTGATTATTAACGTAGATTGGCACCGTATATTTTTTATGTTAAAATTGAAATATGATTTCAATCGGCATAATTGGCTTGCCAAATGCAGGAAAATCAACTTTATTTAACCTTTTATCCAAACAAAATGTTGAGGTAGCAAACTATCCATTTACCACAATTTCCCCAAACAAAGCTGTAGTAGCTGCCAAAGATGAAAGATTAGAACAGATTCAAAAGATATATAATTCCAAGCAAATTTTCCCTTATCCGCTAGAATTTATTGATATTGCTGGATTGGTTAAAGGGGCTCATCAGGGAGCGGGATTAGGTAATCAATTTTTAGCTCACATTAGAGAATGCAATGCTTTAATTCATGTAATTAGAAGCTTTGAAAACCCTCAGGTAGTTCATCTTGAAGGAGAAATTAATATTGAACGTGATTTTCAGATTGTTCAAAATGAACTTTATCAAAAAGATTTACAATCTAAAGAAAAGGTAAATTTGTTATCCAAAAAACCACAATTAATATTGGTTAACGGAAAATTAAACCAGAAAATTAATTTTGAAAATTTTGACTATCTGGAAATAGACTTAAGCCGGGGATTAACCTCAGAGCAGATTAAGCAAATATTTGAAAAGTTTTATAAATTGTTGAATCTAATCTGCTTTTTCACTGCCAATCAAAACGAAGCCAGATCCTATTTAATTAAGGTAGGAACTCCAATTGTAGAAGCAGCTAGATTGGTTCATTCTGATTTTGCTGAAAAATTTATTCGGGCTGAAGTAATAAATTATTCTCAGCTAAAACAGATTGGAGATTACAAGCTGGCTAAACTAAAAGGACTGGTTAAAATTAAAGGAAAAGATTACCTGGTTCAAGAAGGAGATATAGTTTATTTTAAAATATAAGCTTTTTGACCATGAGTCCTTTGATTTATGTCTTAAAGAGATTAGGATTTAGAATAATGTTATTTATTGAACATTACTGGATAGATGGATTTAGATTCTTTTTTGGGAAATTAATTGATTGTTTAGAAGGCATGGATAGAAGCTTAGCTATAAGAATATCTTTTAAAAACTTGTTTAAACCACTTTATGGTCGTAGAGATATATTTGGCTATAGTTTTGGATTTATTTTTAGAAGCTTAAGAATAGGCCTTGCCGGCTTAATTTATGCTTTAATTTCAGTTTTATTTATGCTAGGGTATCTCATCTGGGCTATGATTCCCTTTTGGTTAATTTACAAGATGTTTAAAACTGGAATATGAACGAAAAACAGTACTATTTTAAAGAACCATTATTAAGTTTCAGCCTATTTACCTCAAAGATCATCAGAATAATTATCTGGAGTTTTTACTTTTTGTGGTTTGCTGTAGTTATTTTCTGTTTTACTTTATTAGGTAATGAATTCCCATTTTTCTACTACCTGGGAGCATTATTAGCTTTACCTTTAATAGATTGGTACTTACATTTTCGTCAGGCCAGATACCCTTTAACTAAAGAGCAATCAAACCTAGCCAATTATTTAGTTCCCCAGGCTCTACCAGCTCTTCAAACTGCTTATCATCGGGCTCTGTTCTTCAAAGGAGATTTCTATCTTTACCTATTGAAAGAACTTTTGGATTTTTCAGATGTTCAGGAGGCTTTTAGACGACTTGGAGTAGATATTTTGAAATTTTCAGCAAGGTTAGATAAGACTATCAAGCAATCTGAAGGCAAGCAGAAAATATCAAAAATCCAGTTAAATCAAGATATTGAGCATTTAATGTATTTATCTTTTAAACAGGCTGAAGAAAGTCAGGAAAAGTTTATTTATCCTCGAAATATCTTGATGGGATTAACATTACTGAAGCATTCCAGCCTGGAGAGATTGTTTTATCTTTTTAATATTGAGAAATTAGATTTAGTTCAGGCTTTAATCCTGGGCAGATTTAAAAGAAGATTAGCTAGATTAAGCCGTCTTCCAGGCAGACTGGAAGAAGCAGTTAGGTTTAGAAAAGGAATCCGTCATCGAGTTATGAATAGAGCCTGGACAGCCAGGCCCACACCTACCCTGGACAGATATGGTCTAGATTTAACCAGCCTGGCTAGAGCCGAAAAAATTGGTTTTTTAATTGGCCATCAGAAAGAATATCAACAACTGGTTGAAGCAATATCTACCTCTCCAACCAGAGCTGTAATCCTGATTGGAGAACCAGGTACCGGAAAATCTGCTTTGATTAATCATTTAGCCTATCAAATTGTTAAAGATAGAGTACCTCCACTATTGTTTGATAAACGTCTGGTCAGATTAGATATTTCAAGGCTAGTATCTAATGCTGAACCAGGAGAAATATCTCATCGATTAAATTCCATAATCAATGAGATAATTTTAGCTGGAAATGTTATTTTATACATTCCTGATATTGATAATTTGGTTAAGACTTCCGGAAAACTTTATCTTTCTGCAATTGATATTTTACTTCCAGCTATTAAAGCCGGGAGTTTCCCGGTTATTGGATCGACTTATCCAAGAGAATATCGACAATTTATTGAACCACAATCAGATTTCGCATCTGCTTTTAGAAAAATCAGGGTCGAAGAAATTTCTCCAGAAACAGCTCTAAAAATATTAATGTTTGATTCAGTAATTCTAGAAAATAAATATAAAGTTGGGATTAATTATCAAGCCCTTAAGGCGGCAGTAAACCTTTCTTATCGTTATCTCAGACCAGAGCCTTTACCAGGAATAGCCGAACAAATATTAAGAGAAGCTTTAGAACAAGCAATTAAATCTGGGAAAAAAGTAGTTGAGCGAGAAGATGTAATTACAGTAATTGAAAAAAGAACTAATATACCAATCCATGAAGTAAGTGAAGTAGAAGCTGAGCAGCTTTTGAATTTAGAGAAATTAATTCACCAGACTTACGTAAATCAGAACGAAGCTGTATCAGCAGTAAGCCGGGTTTTGAAAGAATATCGAAGTGGATTAAGAAAAAGAACTGGGCCAATTGCAGTGTTTTTATTCCTTGGTCCAACTGGAGTTGGAAAAACTTATCTATGTAAAATTCTGGCTAAAATTCAATTCGGAAGAGAAGAATTAATCAGATTTGATATGTCTGAATATCAAACCCAGAAAGATATTTATCGCTTAATTGGTTCACCAGACGGAAAGGTAAGGGGAAGGTTAACTGAACTGGTATCCAAAACTCCTTACTCTTTAATATTACTGGATGAATTTGAAAAAACTCATCCAGATCTGTTGAATTTATTTTTACAGGTATTTGATGAGGGAAGATTAACCGATGCTCTGGGAAGAACAGTAGACTTTAAAAATACCATTATTATAGCTACTTCTAATGCTGGTTCAAACTTTATTCAGGAGCAACTCCAACAAGGTAAAAAAGTAGAGCAGTTTAAAGATGAATTGAAAAAAAGATTAACCAGGTATTTTAAACCAGAGTTAATCAACAGATTTTCAGATATTATTGTTTTTAGAACTTTAACTATGGAAGATATTAAAACTATTACCAAATTGCAACTCAATCAGTTTGCTAAAGAATTAGAGAAAAACCAGGGAATTACCTTTTTATATTCCAGCCAGGTGGTGGATCGAATTTCAAAATTAGGATTTGATCCAGCCTATGGAGCCAGGCCAATATCCAGAGTTATTTCAGAAAAAATCAGAGGAGTATTAGCTGAAAAGATATTAAAAAAAGAAATTGGTCGTGGTAATACCGTGAAAGTAGAATTAATAGGTAATAGATTTGAATTTATAGTAAAATAGAACTTTCCGAATTTTATGGAACAAAAAACTCTGGCATTGGTTTTAGATTTTAAGATATTTAAAGAAAATGACAAAATAATTGACCTTTATACTAAAAAAAGGGGCAGAATTTGTGCCAGGTTGGTTGGAGGGAGAAAAATAACCTCTAAGTTATCACCTCAGCTCAATCCATTAACCTTTTCACTGGTAAGAATAGTGGAGAAAAATGAAATTCGAATTGCTGATGCTCTAGAAGTGGATAATCTTTCTAAAATTAGACAATCTATAGTATTGTTTGGACAGGCCCTGAAACTTATTGAAGTATTAAAAGAAATGATTATGCCAGAACAGCCAGATTTAGATTTATGGTTTTTTTTAAGAAGAAGTTTAACTAGCGGTAAAATATCTTATTTTAAACTGCTTTCCATTTTAGGTTACAGTCCCCAAAACTCTAATTGCTTAATCTGTCACCAAAAAAAAACAGACTTTTTTTGGGTTCAGCGACAAGCGTTTATTTGTCAGAAGTGCTTGAAGGGTTTAAAAGGAAATCAAAATAGATTAATATTAAAAGTAAACTATGAAAACTAAACTAATTAAAATTCTTCATTATGTATTCTGGATAGCAGTAGTTGGACTAATAATTGGTCTGGTCTGGGGTGGCTTTCTGGTTCAAAAAATATTAAAAAGTGGAGAACTGGAAGTAGAAATCCATGGACCAGAAAAAGTAAACATCGGTGTGCCATTCTACTTTAGTGTAAATTTTTCCAATAACACTAAAAGTATACTCAAACAAGCTCGATTGCGGGTTTTCTTGCCAGGAGAAATTAACTGTATTGGAAAAAAAGAACAAAGAGTCTTAGAAGAAGACCTTGGTGATATAGGAATTGGAAGTTTTTCTAAAAAGACCTTCCAGCTAATTGCTCAGGGAGAACATATTGGCGGAACAATTCAAAAAATAAATGTTGAATTGTCTTATCAGCCAACTGGCTTAGTTAGAACCAGGTTAGCCAGAACCGGTAGTTTTGACATATTAATTGAAAAGCCAGCAGTTTTTTTAGATTTAGTTGCCCCGGCTAAAGTCTTAAGCGGGGAAAACTTTAAGCTAGAAGTAAATTTAAATAATCTTTCCTCTTATGAGTTTCCTGATTTAAGATTGGAATTAAATTACCCGCCAAATTTCAAATTTAAAAACTCTTCTATTGCTCCCGGTCAGAATAATAATGTCTGGGAAATAAGTAATATTAAGCAATCAAAGATTGTAATTGAAGGAAATTTAGTCGGACCAGTAAATTCTTTCTCACAATTCCTAGCCAAAATAAAAACCAGATTACTTGGTGAAGAATATATAGTTAACAAAAAATCAATAAGTATGGCAATTGCTCCATCACCCTTAGAGATAGAAATTGAACTGGCCGGAGTAACTGATGGAATAGTTGACCTAGGACAGGAACTGGAATACTTAATTAAGTTTCAAAACAAAACTGAAGTTGGATTATCAGATGTAGTAATTAAGGCTGGCCTGGTTGGAAGATTGTTTGACTTTTCAGAATTGGTTACCGAAGGAGACTTTTATTCCAAAATAAATACAATTGTCTGGGACGCATCAAACACTCCACAACTTAAAATGCTTTCAGCAGGAGAAAAAGGAGTGGTTAGTTTCAGAATTAAACTTAGAGACTATTTTCCAATTTACAAATTAACTGACAAGAATTTTACTTTAAATGTTAATGCTAGCATTGAATCTCCTACAGTACCTCCTTCTGTTTCAGCTAACCGAATCTTTGGCTCGACAAGTCTGGAAACCAAAGTAAGAGGAGTAATAATGATTCAGACCAAAGTTTATTTCAGAGATGCTAGCTCCGGAATAGTTAATAAAGGGGTCTGGCCTCCAAGGGTTAATAAGCCAACCAATTACACAGTTCACTTTTTGATAACTAATTATTCTACCGATGTTTCAAATGTGAAAGTTCAAGCCTATCTTGGTCCAGGAGTTAAATTCACCGGAATAGTAAAAAGCGACATAGAATCACTACCCGAATACAACGAAAGAACTAAACAGGTAACCTGGACAATTGATCGAATTCCTGCTGCTACTGGAGTTTTAAGTAAGTCACTTGAAGCAATTTTCCAGATTGAAGCTACTCCAGATGTTACTAAACTTGGAAAGTATCAGACTTTAATTCAAGATACCTATATTCAGGCTTTAGATGAATTTACTAGCCTGAAAATTAGCGATACTGCTCCAGCAGTTACCACTCGTTTACCTCATGATAAGACAGTTCAAGAACTAGAAGGAATAGTCAGAGATTAAAATGGATCAGCGAATAAAAATTCCAATCGAAATATCTGCTCACCATATTCATTTAACCAGAGAGGATTTCTATGAACTGTTTAAGAAAAATAATTTCACTCCCTTAAAGCAAATTGGGCAGCATCAAATCGCTGCAGCTGAAACTGTAACTTTAGTGAATGGTAACCGAAAAATAGAAAATGTTAGACTAGTTGCTCCATTCAGAGAAAAAACCCAGGTAGAAATTTCACTAACTGAAGCAATATATTTAAGAATACAGCCTGTTCTAAGACTCTCTGGAGATTTAAAGAACACTCCAGGAATCAAAATAATTGGACCTCAAGGGGAACTAGAGTTAGAAGAAGGTGTAATTGTAGCACTCAGGCATATTCATGCCAGTCCTGAAGATATCGGAAAATTTGGTATTAATCCAAATGAAAAGGTAAATGTTTTGGTAGAAGGTAAAAGAAGTCTAATTTTAAGAAACATTCCAATTAGAGTTGACCCAGCTTTTAACTGGTGCTTACATTTAGATACTGATGAAGGAAATGCTTGCGGAATTTCAACAAAAGGAGAAGGATATTTGGTTAGCTTACAACAACAAAAAAGAAGATTTAGATGGTTTAAGTTAAGATAGTCAACTTAAAAATACAGCCCAAAGGCGTCTTAATTTATGATTTTGGTTTTAAATTGTGGTTCTCAATCGGTTAAGTGGAAATTGTTTGATAAAAAATTAAACTTGATTTCTCAAGGTAGAAAAGAATTTTTTAATCCAGATCAGGCTAAACAGGTTCTAATTCAAGAACTAAGACAACTAAAAGAATCTGAGATTGATTTAGTTGGACATCGAGTAGTTCATGGAGGAAAGTATAGAAGTCCAAAACTGATTACCAAGCCAGTAATTTCAGAAATTAAAAAATTTTCTAAAGTTGCTCCATTACACAATCCATTTGAACTTCTAGGGATAAGTGTAGCTAAAAATGTCCTAACTAAAGTCAAACATTTTGCAGTTTTTGATACCGAATTTTTTAAAGAATTACCTAAAAAAGCCTACACCTATCCTTTACCTGAAAAAATAACCAGAAGCTATCCATTTATAAAAAGATATGGCTTTCATGGCATTTCCCATAAGTATTTAACTTTCAAAGCTAGTCAGATTTTAAATTTAAAAAATCCAAATTTGATTACCCTACACCTTGGCGGAGGAGCTTCAATTACTGCTATAAAAAAAGGAAAACCAATAGATACTTCAATGGGCTTTACTCCAATGGAAGGATTGATAATGACTACCAGAACTGGAGATATTGATCCAGGAATAATCTTTTACCTCTTAAACCAGGGATATTCAACTAAAAAGCTTTACCACTGGCTAAACTTTGAAAGTGGAATTAAAGGAATATCTGGCATTTCAGAATTTAAAAAACTTCTTAAATCTAAAACCCAAAAATCAAAGTTGGCTTTAAATTGTTTTGTATACAAAATTCAAAAATACATTTCTGCTTATTATGGAGTATTAAACGGCAGATTAGATGCGATAGTATTTAGTGGAACTATTGGATACCGAAGTAAAAAGTTAAGAAACATGATTTTAAACAGACTAAGCTTTCTAAAAAATGCAAAAGTTCTAGTTATTCAAACCGACGAAGAATACCAGATTGCCAAAGAAATTTTGAATTTGATATAATCAATTTAATGGCACAATCAAAAAAGATCTTACCTCTACTTGGAAATGAAGCAGTAGTTTTGGGTGCTTTAGAATCTGGAGTGGGATTCGTTTCTACCTATTCTGGAACGCCTGCTTCTGAAATAGGAAATACGTTTTATCGGATTAAAGATATTTATAATGTTAGATTTGAATTTTCTACTAATGAAATTGTAGCTCTGGAAGCTGGAATTGGAGCAGCTTATTCCGGTGTAAAAACCTTGGTAGCATTTAAGCACTTCGGTCTAAATGTCTCAATGGATGCCTTTATACCCTTAAGTTACACCTGGCCAAGAGCAGGTATGGTAATAGTATTTGCCGATGATCCAAATTGTTATTCTTCAGCTCAGTCTGAACAGGATTCAAGAATATACAAGGACTTATTGCATCTCCCGATGCTAGAACCTGGAACCCCTCAACAGGCCAAGGATTTCACCAAGCTAGCCTTTGAGATATCTGAAAAGTTTGAAAAACCAGTAGTTATTAGAATGGTCGGTCGAGTAAGTTTACAAACAGGTCCGGTAATTAAAGGAAAAATAAAAAGACCTAAAACTACTGGAAAATTCATTAAAAGTAGAGAAAGGTTTAATACTATGCCCCCTGATGTTTTAGAACAAAAAAGAAAATTACTCAAACTTAAACAGCCAATCAGAAAATATCTGCAAACTAAAAATATTAATCCAATAATTTATCCCAGAGGGTATTCTAAAAAATCAGGAATTATTACCTCCGGAATTGGATTTCAATATACAAAAGAAGCTCAAGTTACGCTTAATTCAAGGTTGCCAGTTTTAAGAATTGATTCAATTTATCCTCTGCCAGTTGAAAAAATTAATCAATTTATAAAGGATAAAAGTAAAGTTCTAATTATTGAGGAAGGAGAAGGGGTAATTGAAAAAGAAATTAAGGTCTTATCCAAAGAGATAAATCCTAAATTAAGAATTTTTGGGAAGGATTTAATTGAGCCGGTAGGAGAACTTAATCCAGACAAAGTTACCTTAGTATTGTCCAAGTTTCTTGGTAAAAAGTACTCAATTAAAGAATCTTCTTTAAAGTTAACCAGAAGAACTCCCAGATTTTGTCCTGGTTGTCCTTACTGGTCAATCTTTGGAGCAATAAAGCAGGCTGTAAATCCCGAAAAAGTTGTTTTCTGTGGAAACATTGGTTGTTATATGATGGGTTATTTTCCACCATTTGAAATGACCGATACATTATTATGTATGGGAGATTCAATTAGTGTTGCTCACGGAATCAAAAAAGTATCTAAACAAAAAGTAATTGCTTTTATTGGTGATTCTACCTTTCTTCATGCCGGAATTCCTGGAGTAATCAATGCCTGTTACAATAAGTCCAATCCACTAATCATAGTTTTTGATAATAATGTTGTAGCAATGACCGGGCATCAACCAAGACCTACTGTTAAAGTTGAAAATATCCTCTCAGCAGCAGGAGTAAAAAACATTGAAGTTCTGGACCCAGTAACTGAAAATGAAAAACTAAAACAAACAATTAAACAATTCTTAAATAAATCTGAAATCTCAGCAATTGTTTGCAGGCATCCCTGCTTGTATGCTAATAGTCTGGAAAGAAAAGTTGGGCAAAGCCCATTTAAATTATGAAAAAAACTAAAACCTACAACCTAATTATATCTGGTGTTGGTGGGCAAGGTCAGATTACTTTAAAGAAAATTTTATGTCAGGCAGCAATCAAACAAGGTCTGGATTTTAAAGCATCCGAGCTTCACGGATTAGCTCAAAAAGGAGGTTCAGTTGTAATTCATTTCAGAACAGGCAAAAAAGTTTATTCTTCTCTTATTGCTCAGGGAAAAGCAGATTTGATTTTAGGACTAGACTTACTGGAAGCGGCCAGAGCAATCAAGTTTAGCTCTAAAAATACTAAGCTAGTGGTGAATAATCTTTTTATTCCCTTTTTCAAACAATCTCATTTTTCTGAAGGGGATTTATTAAAACTAGTTAAAGATAAGGTTAAAAAAATTAATTTAGTTCCAGCTTCAAAAATTTGCAAAGAAAAATTAGGAAATGAAATTTATACTGGAGTTTTCCTGTTAGGTTATTTAGCAAAAATTAAATCATTTCCATTGAAAAAAACATCCTTGATTTCTGGAATTAGAAAAGTTCTTTCAAAAAAGAATCTTTTGATTAACCTAAAAGCATTTAAATTAGGTGCTAGCTTATCTGAAAATGGAATTAAAAGAGTTAAAACTTAAACAAATTAAACAAGAAGTTCTAAATTGTCGAAAATGTCCACTTTATAAAACTAGAAATTACCCAGTAATTGGTGAGGGCAATCATTCAGCTAAAATCATGTTTGTTGGTGAAGCCCCTGGAGAACAAGAAGATAAAACTGGACATCCGTTTTGTGGAAGAGCCGGAGAAATTTTAGACCAATTACTTTTATCAATTAATCTGAATAGAAAAGAAGTTTATATAACCAACCTTTTAAAATGCCGTCCTCCTCAAAATCGAGATCCTCTACCAGAAGAAATTAAAGCCTGTTCTCCTTACTTACTGCGCCAAATAGAATTAATTTCTCCCAAAATTATTTGTCCTTTAGGAAGATATGCCATGAATTTTTTAATGCAAAGATTTGGATTAAAACCTGATTCTATTTCTAAAATTCATGGAAGGGTTTTTAAAGTTTCAGGCTTATTTCATAGCTTAATTATTATTCCATTATATCACCCAGCTGTTGCCACATATAATCCCTTTATGATCGAACAGCTTAAAAAAGATTTTAAAATTTTAAAGCAACTAAATTAAAATCCCGCAAGATTTACTTGCGGGATTATTTCAATTAAATTATTTCGTCAACTAATCCAACTTCTTTGGCTGCTTTAGCGTCAAGTATTGCTTCTTTTCTACAGTATCTTTTAGCCAGCTGAGAATCAATTCTTTTAGCTAATAATTTTTCAACTTGCTTATTGATATTGTCTATTACCCTTTTCTCTCTTTCTATCTCTTCAATATCCCTTGGTGCTACATAAGGACTAACCAGTGATCCTCCATGTAAAAGTAAGTAAGAATTCTCAGTAATGGCTATTTTTTTGGCAGCTAGCATTATTATTATTCCCGCTGAAGCTACCATTCCAGTGGCTACCACTTTCAAGTTGACATTATTAATTCTTACCAGCTCATAAAAGGCTAAAGCTGCGTAAGGGTCTCCGCCATTTGACTTAAGATAAATCACTATTTCCTTATCAGGATTATCAGAAAGCTGCCTAATATATTCAATTTGATGCCAGGCTGCTGCCACCACTTTTTCATTAATCGGGCCAAACCAGTAAATCTTTTCAGCCTTTGCAGCAATTTTCCCACTGATTATCTTGAGTTTGTTCAATAAATCCTTTCCATTACTACTTCTTACCATTTCACTCACCTCCTTATTTCATTGTCAATTGTTTACAAACCTAATTTAAACATATAATAATAATTAGAAAATGTCAAGATGGTAAAATTTAAACTGACTACTCTCAAACTGTCTTTTTTAAAACTACCAGATTCCTTTAATCAAATTAAAATTGTTCATTTATCCGACCTTCATTCAAAGTATTTTGGTCCAGCTGAAAAGAAAGTTTTAAAAATTTTAAATCAAATTAAGCCCGATTACATTTTTGTCACTGGTGACTGGATAGATATTCATACTAAAAATCTTTCTTCAATAAGAAAGTTCTGGAAAAGCCTAGCTGAAATTTGTTTAACTTATGGAGTTTTAGGAAACCATGAACACAAAAATAAAAATTTTAAAATTTCAGATATTAATCTGGCTTTATACAATTCTGGAATAAAAATCTTAAACAATCAAAACCAAAGATTAACCAAAGATAATAAGTCAATTTATTTAATTGGAGTAGATGACCCCCATTTAGGTTATGATAACTTAAGTAAAGCTTATCCTCCTGAGAATGGTTTTAAGATACTACTAGCTCATTCCCCGGAAATTATTAACAAAATTAAAGATAAATCTATCGATTTAATTCTCTGTGGCCATACCCATGGCGGACAAATTAGAATTCCTCCTATTCCTTCAATCTGGATTCCAACAAAAATCTCTAAAAAGTACGACCAGGGGCTATTTAAACTAAATCATAGCTATCTTTACATAAACTCCGGAATTGGAACTTCTCTTTTACCAATCAGATTCCTATGTCCCCCAGAAATAACTGTTCTTGAACTAAATTCCATTAGAAATTGAATTTTATCTGTGATATACTATCTAGTAATGAATATTTCTTTAATTCTGGACAATCTGGTTAATTGGCTTTTAAGCAGCGGAATGAAAATTCTTGGAATCATTATTCTAGCCTTTGTTTCCCAGCTAATTTTGAAAAAGATTGTTAAAAGAATTATTGGCTTAATTTTGGTATCCAATCATCTTAAACTGGGAAGAAAAAAAAGAGTAAGTACTTTAGCTCGAATCTTTATCAGAACTGGCAACATTATAATCTGGATAATTGCGTTAATTATGATTCTATCGGAGTTAAAGATAAATATTGCTCCAATTTTAACTGGTGCTGGAGTTGTAGGGCTAGCAGTTGGTTTTGGGGCCAGAGACTTAGTAGCTAATTTTATCAATGGTTTGTTTATCTTAATTGAGGATCAATATGCTGAAGGCGACAGAGTAAAAATTGCTGGAATTGAAGGAACAGTCAAAAAAATAAGCTTAAGAACAACTATTCTAGTTGATAAAGAAGGAGTTGAGCACATTATTCCAAATTCTTCAGTAAAAATAGTTAGCAACTTATCCAGAAAAAAAGATTAATATTTACTTGAAATATGAAGTCTAAATTCAAAGCCTTTACTATTGTTGAATTCTTAATTGCAGTAGGAGTAGTTGCTTTAATGATTTTTGGAATAATTGTAATAATTAATCCCAGAGAAGGAATGAGAAACATTAGAGATACAATCAGGCTAAGCGATCTTACATCCCTTGAAGCTGACATTTCTAAAATGGTGATAGAAACTGGAGAATCAGTAGATCTGGATGGACCTTATAATCATAACACCTGTTATGGAGAATCAAATCAAACTATTTATCTTTCCTTAGTAGATCCAACTTCCAGTAGCTGTCAGGGATTAATAAACAAAGGAGAGCTTTCCCCTCCACCACCCGGCTGGAAATATCATTGTGTAATTTCTGAAGGGCATTTAAGAGACATTAATGGTCAGGGTTGGATTCCATTAGATTTTTTTAAGTATGTTCCTACCCCATTATCTGGATTGCCAGTTGACCCGGTAAATAGTGCTAAGCAAAATCTTTATTATGAATATATCTGTCATCAGGGAAATGGCTTTGAACTAAATTTATCCAGATTTGAATCAGAAAAATTTGTAACTCAATGTAGAATGGACGGAGGAGACGATCCTTATGTCTATGAACGGGGAATGAACCTAAATCTTTTTCCTCTTTCTAGAGATGTAATTGCTTGTTATAGATTTGATGAATCAAAAGAGCAAGTTGCTGTTGATTCTTCTGAATATAAAAATCATGGAACTTTATTTAATACTTTGGACTTTATAGCCGGAAAATTTGAAACTGCTCTAAATTTAGATGGAATTGATAGCTATGCTCTAGTTTCAGAATTTATAATTCCTGAATCCGGCAATTTTACTATTTCTTTCTGGATTTACCCATTTGACAAACCAGGTCGATGTTTTATGAGCATGGTTGATAAAAACGGTCAGGAAATTTTAAGTTGCTTTAGAAAATCAATTAACTTTATTTTGGGAGTTGAACACAAACAAATAGTTTACCCGGAAATACCTGCACTGAAATGGACTTATTTTGTATTACAACGAAAAGGAAATCATTTCTATGTTTACATTAATGGAAAATTGAAAGGAACCATCAAACTTTCTAGTCCTCTAAAAGCAAAATACCTTTTAATTGGAGCTTCACCTAAACCTAAGTTTTTCCCACCTCAAGCTGAAAATTATTTTTACGGACTAATTGATGAATTTAGAATTTATAACACTGTCCTATCTCCAGAAAAGATTAGATATAATTATTTGATTGGGAGGTAATATGTGCTTAATTTTAGATATTGAAACCATTGGCATAGATTTTGATAGTTTAGATAAAACTACTCAAAAGAGCCTAAGTTACTGGATAGAAAGAGAAGCCAAATCTGAAACAGAATATCAAGAGTTGCTGGAAAACTTAAAACAAAGACTTGGTTTTTCTCCTTTAACTGGAGAAATAGTAGCTTTGGGGGTGTTAGATTATTATAAAAACAAAGGAATAGTATATTTCCAAACTTCAGGAGAAAAAATTGGAGAATTTAGCAAGGATAATTTTACCTTCAAGCCAGCTACTGAACCAGAAATGTTACAAAGATTCTGGGAAGGTGCAAAAAAGTACAACCTGTTTGTTACCTTTAACGGAAGAAGTTTTGATATTCCATTTATCATGATTCGTTCAGCTAAGTATAAAATAAAACCAACCAAAGACTTATTGTCTAATCGCTATCTTTCTAACCAAAAATCTGACTCAAAACACATTGATTTATTAGACCAGCTCAGTTTTTATGGAGTACTTAAAAAAAGAGGAAATCTTCACATGTGGTGTAAATTGTTTGGAATAAAAAGCCCTAAAGCAGAAGGAATAACTGGAGAAGACATATCCTTAATGTTTAAGAATGGACAATATAAAAAGATTGCTGAATACAATAGCTGGGACCTGATTGCTACAAAGGAACTTTACACCTGCTGGAAAAATTATCTTAGTTTTGAATGGAAAAGTTATGCCTCCCCGGGAGGAATCGAACCCCCATCAAGAGCTTAGAAGGCTCCTGTTCTATCCATTGAACTACGGGGAGATATTGCTAAAATACTATTTTTTTACTAAAATTTCAATGGTAGGGCGGAGAATAGTGTAATGGAAGCACAAGTTCTTCCTATCCGTTAAAAATTAATCGGGGTGTCGCATAACGGTAGTATACCCCTCACCAATTTAACGGGGTGTCGTATAATGGTAGTATGTGCGCTTTGGGAGCGTACGGATTGGGTTCGATTCCCAACACCCCGAATAAAAATTGGTGAGGGGCGGCCTGGGTTCAACTCCCAGCACCCCAAAATTTAAACAGATAGGAGAACTCAGTCCGGGTTCAAATCCCGGTTCTCCGACTAAGAGTAGCCTTCCTACTAAAACTAGGTTGCCCTTCTAGTTAAGCTTATGCTTTTTGTTGTAGCTACTCCAATTGGAAATTTAAAAGATATTACCTTTCGAGCTTTAGAAGTTTTAAAGGAAGTTGATTTAGTTTTGTGTGAAGATACCAGAGTAACCAAAAAACTACTAAATCATTATAAGATAGATACTAAAACTTTAAGTTATCACCAACATAGCAAGTTAAATAAATTAAATTATATTCTAGAACTTTTAAAGCAAGGTAAAAGTCTGGCTCTGGTTTCCGATGCGGGTACTCCAGGGATTTCTGATCCTGGAGTAAAATTGATTAAAAAAATTAAAACGGAAGTTCCAGAGGTAAAAATTATTCCTGTTCCTGGTGCTTCAGCTTTAATCACGGCATTATCTGTTTCCGGCATTCCAGCAGATAGATTCTTGTTTTTAGGCTTTTTGCCCAAAAAAAAGAAAAGGCAAAAGTTTTTAGAAAGAATTACTAAGGAAAAATATCCGGTAATTTTTTATGAAAGTCCTCATAGAATTTTAAAAACCCTGGAAGAAATAAAAAAGAAATTTACTCAATGTAAAATCTCAAAAAACGTAACAATATTTAAAGAGTTAACCAAAAAATTCGAAACCAGATTTGAAGGTGATATTGATAAGGTAATAGAAGAGCTAAAAAAGCAAAAAATAAAAGGTGAATATGTAATAATCGTTCATCATGATTGATTTTTACGATTTTGGAAAAATTAAAATAAACGGAAAAGATTATCAGGAAGATGTAATTATTTATCCTGATAAGGTTTTTTCTCCATGGTGGAGAAAAGAAGGACATTTTTTAGAAATAGACGATTTACCTGAAGATGTTTTGGAAGCAAAGGTAGATACAATTATTATTGGAACTGGATACTCTGGATTAATGAAAGTCTCTTCGGAAGTAAAAAATTATTTTAAAAATAAAAAGATAGAGGTTATAATTGAACCGACTAAATCTGCCTGGAAAACCTACAATCAACTAAGTAAAACCAAAAAAGTAATTGCATTGTTTCATTTAACCTGTTAATGACAAAAAAAACAAAATCACAAATTTATATTGGTACTTCAGGATGGATTTATAGTAGCTGGAAAAAAATTTTTTATCCAGAAAATTTACCTTCAAGGGATAGGTTAAAATATTTTTCCACTCATTTCAAAACTACCGAAGTTAATTATTCTTTTTATCATTTACCCCGACCTTCTACTTATAAAAATTGGTATACCAAAACCCCTAAAGACTTTGTCTTTGCAGTTAAAGCAAGTAGGTTTATTACTCATATTAAACGATTGAAAGGAATAAAAGCTGCCTGGAAAAAATTTCTAGAAAATGCCTTGCATCTAAAGGAAAAATTAGGACCTATTTTATTCCAGCTTCCACCAAGCTTCAAAGCAATTGATGAAAATATAAAAAGGTTAGAAAAATTTATCAGCGAGATTAAAAAAATAAATTCGAAACTGAGGTATGCCTTTGAATTTCGTCACCCTTCCTGGTGTTCTCCAAGAATTTACAATCTTTTAAAAAAATACAATGTTGCCTGGGTAATTGCTGATTCTTCTAGATATTCCAAGACAGAAGAATGTACAGCGGATTTTGTATACATAAGGATGCATGGACCAAAGGAATTATTTGGTTCAAAATATACTGATAAGCAATTAAAGGAATTGAGTAAATTGATTAAAAAATATTCAAATCAAGGTAAAGACATTTATGTTTACTTTAATAATGACTTTCACGGCTATGCTGTAGAAAATGCAAAGACCTTAATGAAATTTTTAAAGCTAAAATGAATAAAGTTATTAAAATTTTAATCTTATCTGATATAGCTTTACTAACCGGCCTTGGCTTTATTACACCTATTTTTGCTATTTTTCTATCCGAAAACATTAAAGGTGGAGGAGCCAAGGTAGCTGGATTTGCTGCAGCAATTTATTGGATAGTTGAATCACTGGTAGTTATTCCTTTTGGAAAATATCTTGACAAAAACCATGGAGAAAAAGATGACCTGATTTTTGTAATAGTAGGATGTATTCTAGCAGGTATAAGCGTATTTTTTTACGTTTTTTCTTACTTCCCCTGGCATATTTATCTGCTACAAGTAATCTATGCTATAGGTATGGGAATGAATATTCCCGGATATACTGCTATCTTTACTCGTCATATTGATAGAGGAAAAGAAGCTTTTGAGTGGAGTGTTAGAAGTTCTCTGGTTGGATTTAGTACTGGAATTGCAGGTGCTCTAGGAGGAATTATTGCTTCAAACTTCGGATTTAATGTATTGTTTATTGGGGTTACTATTTTTGTGCTTATCAGTGCTTTTATTCCTGTTTTAATTTATAAAAATATGATGCCTTCAAAAAAGCCAGTTGAGGCACCTTTATTGCGTAAGTAATTAGAGACTCAAAAATCTAGCAGTCCAGGTTCTTTGCTTAACCAGGTTCTGAGGTAAGCCTTCAAAGATTATTCTCCCTCCTTTTTCCCCTCCTTCTGGTCCCAATTCAATTATCCAATCTGCCTCTTTTAAAATTTCTGGATGATGTTCAATTACAATAACTGTATTATTTTTCTCAACCAATCTTCTTAAAATAAATAGAAGCTTTTTTATATCATCAAAATGAAGACCAACTGTTGGCTCATCTAAAATATACAAAGTCTTTCCAGTTTCTCTTCTAGTAAGTTCATGAGCAAGTTTTATCCTTTGAGCTTCTCCTCCGGATAAAGTAGTCGCACTCTGTCCCAATTTCAAATATCCAAGACCAATATCATAAAGAAGTTGAAGTTTATCTTTTATTTGAGGAATAAACTTAAAAAACTTCAAAGCTTCTTGAATTTCCATATCTAAAATTTCAGCAATATTCTTTCCGTTATACTCTACTTTTAAAATTTCTGGAGCAAATCTTTTTCCTTTACAAACTTCGCACTCAACATAAATATCTGGCAAGAAATACATTTCAACCTTCTTAAATCCTTCTCCTCTACAGGCCGGGCATCTTCCAAATCTGGTATTGAATGAAAAGTAAGATTGATTGTAACCTCTTAGTCTTGCTTGATAAGTTCTGGCAAATACCTGACGAATTGGAGTAAAAACACCAGTATAGGTAGCAGGATTTGAGCGTGGAGTTCTTCCAATTGGAGACTGATCAACCACAATCACTTTATCTAAGAATTCAATTCCTTTTATTTCTTTATAGCTACCAGGAACAATCTTTTTTTGATGATGAATTTTCTTTTTTAATATTTTAGCTAAGGTTTCAATAATTAAGGTACTTTTTCCAGATCCAGAAACTCCAGCTATACAAACTAATTTTTCTAAAGGAATTCTTAAGCAAACATTCTTTAAATTAAACTGACTAGCTCCAACAAGAGTAAGCCATCTAGTATCTGGGTCAATTTCTTTTTTAGAAAATCCTGTCTTTATTTTCAACTTCCCGGATAGATATTTTGCCGTAAGAGTATTAGCTTTTAAAAGCTTCTTATACGGCCCTTCAAAAACAATTTTTCCTCCATATTTCCCAGCACCTGGCCCTATCTCAATTATCCAGTCAGCATTTTTGATTACTCTTTCATCATGCTCAACTACAATAACTGTATTACCTTGAACTACTAGCTTTTTTAAAGCATTAATAAGCCTTTGAATATCCCGCTGATGCAGTCCGATAGTTGGCTCATCTAAAACATAGATAATTCCTGACAATCCTGAACCAAGTTGACAGGCAAGCCTAATCCTTTGATTTTCTCCTACTGATAAACTGATTGCTTCCCTGGTTAAATCAATATAACCAACCCCAACATCACAAAGAAAGTTTAGTCTTTTTAGAATCTCCTTTAATAAAGGTTGAGCAATTTCTCGTTGAGTTTTATTTAATTTTTCTGGTAAGCTTTTAAAAAATCTAATTTCTTTTAAAACTGGAAGAGAACATATCTCATAAATGTTTTTTCTGTCAATTTTTATAGAGAGAGCTTCTTTTTTTAATCTAGCTCCCTGGCATTCCGGGCAGGTAACCTCAATTAAATATTTTGAAATCTCCTTTCTTATATAATCTGATTCTGTTTCCCGATATAATCTTTCCATCCTTGGAATTATTCCTTCCCAGCCAGTTCTTCCAGTAAAATCTCCATAAAGAATAATTTTTTGATGTTCTTTTTTAAGTTGTTTAAATGGAACATAGGTGGAAAAATCAAATTCTTCTGCTAATTCTTCAATCTGCCACCTTTGATAGGGAACTCCCAAAGACCTTCTTGAAAATCTACTTAAAGAATACCAAGGTAAAATTGCTCCTTCGGCTAAAGAAAATTCTTTATCAACAATTAAATCAGGATCAACTTTCTGAAGTTTTCCCAAGCCCTGACAGGTACTGCAAGCACCATAAGGACTATTAAAAGAAAAAAGCCTTGGCTCAATTTTTGGTAAAGAGACATTACATCTTGGACAACCAAGAAATTGAGAAAAAATTTCTTCTTTTATCTTTCCATCTACTTTAAAGGTAACAATTATTCTTCCTCTTCCAATTTCAAGACCCTTTTTTACTGAATCAAGAATCTTTTCTTCAGATTCCTTTAATAAATGCTTTATTTTTTTCTTTTTTAAAGAAAGTGCTTTTCTTTCTTTTTTAGATAACTTTAAAGAGGGTTGTTCTGATGCTTTTTTATATTTCTTTAAATTAAATTTATCTACCAAAACTTCAATTGTATGAAACTTTTTTCTATCTAAAGCTTTTTCCTTTGCTTCCTCGATTGGATACAAAATACCATCAATTCTTATCTGGGGCCAGCCCTGTCTTTCAATTTCTTCAATCACTCCTTTGTGTTCTCCTTTCTTTCTTTCAATAACTGGCCCAAAAATTAAAACTTCTCCTTGCTTGGCTTGCTCATAAATTTTTCTGGCAATTTGATGAGGAGTTTGAGAAGAAACTTCCCGACCACAAATCGGACAATAAGGCTTTCCGATATGAGCAAAAAGGAGTCTTAAATAGTCATAAATCTCAGTAATTGTACCTACTGTTGACCTGGGATTACTGGAAATTGTTTTTTGGTTAACCGCAATTGTTGGTGATAAATTTTCAATCTTTTCTGCCTCTGGTTTCTTTAATTCTCCCAAAAACTGCCTGGCATAAGTAGATAAACTCTCTAAGTATCTTCTTTGCCCTTCAACATAAATTGTTTCAAAAGCAAGAGAAGATTTACCAGAACCTGAAATTCCACAAATAACTACCAATTTGTTCTTTGGTATTTTAACATTAATGTTTTTGAGATTGTGAACCCTAACTCCTTTAAGTCCAATAAAATCTTTCTCCATATTTCTAAACTTCTTATTATAGCTTGCTTAACAATTTTTTAAAGTCTCGTCAAATTTATGGTAGTAAGCTTGAGGTTTTCTAAAGTAATAAAATGAATCTTTAGCTTCTATTAATGAACTTTTAAGAACCTTATCTAAGAATTCCTGAAGGTTTCTTTCTTGACCCTGGGCAATAATCTCAATTCCATCATCTTCCAGGTTCATTCTGCCAGAAATCTTTAGTAAAGCTGCCAATTTTTTAACAAAAAACTTTAAATCGGTTTTACTAACAAGACTACAAACTTTAAAATAAAGTTCTAGATTCTGTCTCTTAAAATCCTCAATTGTAATTGCTTCCTTGATTTTAAATTCTCCAACTTGAGTTCTTAAAAGTTCTTTTAGTACTCCTCCAGTATTTAGTATCTTTCCAAAATCATTAGCAAAACTTCTTACATAAAATCCTGATTTTACTTTCAATCTTACCTTAATTTCTAAAAGCTTTTCTTTTAAAAGCCTGTAATCCAAAAGTTGAATTTCTGAAACAAAAACTTCTCTTGGCTTAAGTTCTAGTTTTTTTCCAATTCTAGCAAGTTTATAAGCAGATTTTCCAGAAATCTTTACTGCTGAATAGGGAGGAGGAACCTGTAATATTTTTCCTTTAAATTTTTTTAAACATTTCTTTATCTTCTCTTCAGTAGGCCACTTTTTCACTTCTAAATAACTAATTTCTCCTTCTACATCAAATGTTTCAGATACTCCTCCTAAAATAATTGTAGCAATATATTCCTTATCTTTTTCCTTTAAAAATTGAGCTAATCTTTTAGTACCTTCTCTTTTAATTCCAATTATTAAAACTCCCTCAGCTAAAGGGTCAAGAGTTCCTCCATGTCCGATTTTTTTCTCATTTAGTTCTTTTTTCAAAAAGCGAATCACATCATAAGAACTCCAATTTTTTGGCTTGTAAAATACTGCAATCCCTTTCATACTTTAGAATTTTATCAATAAAGTATCCAAATTTTTAGTCTTAATTCTTTCAGAGATTTGTGTTATATTCTTTCTAAAATATGATAAGCAAACTAAAAGAAAAGATTAAAAAATTACCTCATACTCCTGGAGTCTATCTTTTTAAAGATAAAAATGAAAACATTATTTATATTGGAAAAGCAAAAGACCTTAAAAAGAGGGTAAGTTCACATTTTGGTAAAAAAGAAAAGTGGACCTGGGATTTTGTTAAAAACATTTCTGATTTAGAAATAATTGAATGTGAAACTGAAAAAGAAGCTATGCTTATTGAAATAGAACTTATTAAAAAATACCAGCCAAAATATAACATCGAATGGAAAGATGATAAAAGTTATTTTTTGGTTGGAATAACCAAAGAAACTTTTCCTAGGGTTTTTTGGGCTCATCAAAAAGAAAATTCTAGTCAAAAAGAAATTGACTATTTTGGACCGTTTATAAAAGGCTCAGAATTAAAAAAGTTTTTAGCCGAAATTAGAAAAATTCTTCCGTTTAGAACCTGTAAAATTCTTCCTAAAGTCCATTGTTTATACTATCATCTAAAGCTTTGTCTTGGACCTTGTAAAAATAAACGACAGGTAAAAAAATATCAAAAAATGATTGAAACTTTAAAGACATTGCTTAAAATTTATCTTCAAAAAAATTTAAGAATTGAAGGATATGATATTTCTAATATTTCTGGCAAGTTAGCCTGTGGCTCAATGATTGTTTTTGAAAAAGGAAAACCAAAAAAGTCAGATTACCGAAAATTCAAAATAAAAAGGACCAAAGAAAAAAGTGATATAAGCTTTTTAAGAGAAATTCTTTTAAGAAGAATGAAGCATAAAGAATGGAATCTGCCTGATTTAATTTTACTTGACGGTGGAAAGGGTCAACTAAAAGCAGCTAGAAAAATTGAAATACCAGTTTTAGCTTTAGCCAAGACAAAAAAATATTCTGGAAAGTTATATTCCATTTTTTCAAGGGACTTTGTCTTAATTGATAAATTGCCAGATGAAATAAAAAACTTGTTTCTTCAAATAAGAGATGAAGCTCATCGATTTGCTATTAGTTATCATAGGTTAAGAAGAAAAAAAGAACTTATTAAATTATGAAATTTAAAGCTGTAACAAAACTTAAGCCAAGGGGAGATCAACCTAAGGTAATTAAAGAATTAACTAAAGCAATCAGAAAGGGAGGAAGGTTTAACACTTTATTAGGAGTTACCGGGTCAGGAAAAACCTTTGTTATGGCTAAAGTAATTGAAAATCTCCAATTGCCAACCTTAGTCATTTCTCCAAATAAAACTCTAGCTGCTCAACTTTATGAAGAATTTAAAGCCTTTTTCCCTGAAAATAGTGTATGTTATTTTGTCTCTTATTACGACTACTATCAACCAGAAGCCTACATTCCTCAAACTGATACTTACATTGAAAAAGATACTAAAATCAATCAGGAAATTGACCAATTAAGACATCAAGCAGTGCAGACTCTTCTTTCAAGAAAAGATGCTTTAATTGTTGCATCAGTTTCCTGTATTTATAACCTTGGTTCTCCTGATATTTATCAAAGACTTTCTCTTCATTTAAAAAGAGGACAAAAAATCTCCTACCAAAATCTACTTTCCTGTCTTTTAGATTTGCAATATGAAAGAAATGACTATGAGCTTTGGCGAGGAAGATTCCGAATAAGAATGAACTATATTGACGTTTGGCTTTCTGGACAAGATAAAATTGTAAGAATAAAACTGGAAAATGAGAAAATAAAAGAACTCCTTTTAGGAGAAATTCCTTTTGGAAGATTTTCTCCAATAGATAAGATAGAAATCTGGCCAGCTAAGTTTTGGCTAACCGAAAAAGAAAGACTAAACATTGCTATTTCAAACATTAAACTGGAATTACAAGAAAGAATTAAAGAATTAAAAAGAAAAAAGAAGTTTTTAGAAGCAGAAAGATTAAAAAGAAGAACCGAATATGATTTAGCTATGATAAAAGAAACTGGCTGGTGTCATGGAATTGAAAATTATTCTAGGCATCTAGAGTTCAGAAAAAAAGGTGAACCTCCCTTTACTTTACTTGACTATTTTCCTTCTTCCTATCTTACCTTCATTGATGAATCTCACATCTCTATCCCCCAACTCAGAGGAATGTATAAAGGAGATTACTCAAGAAAAAAAACCTTAGTTGAATATGGATTTCGACTTCCTTGTGCCCTGGATAATCGACCTCTAAAGTTTAGCGAATTTTTAAAGAAAGTAGATAAAGTAGTATTTGTATCAGCTACTCCTCAACAATATGAAAAAAGAGTTTCAACTAAGCTGGTTGAGCTAATTGTTAGACCAACCTATCTCCTTGATCCTACAATTGAAATTCGTCCAACCAAAAATCAAATTAAAGATTTAATTAAGGAAATTCAAAAAAGAAAGAAAAGAAACCAAAGAACTTTAGTTTTAACTTTAACTAAAAGATTAGCTGAAGCTTTAGCAGATCACCTAAAAAAGTACAAAATAAAGGCAGAATATCTTCATTCAGAAATTAAAACTCTTATTCGACCAAGATATTTAACCAAGCTTAGAAAAGGTGATTATGATGTTTTGGTTGGGATTAACCTTCTAAGAGAAGGGTTAGATTTGCCAGAAGTTTCTTTAATTGGAATTCTAGATGCTGACAAGGAAGGATTTTTAAGAGATGAGACATCCTTAATTCAGATTATGGGAAGAGCAGCAAGACACAAAAATGGTCATATTATTATGTATGCTGATAGAATAACCAGGTCAATGAAAAAAGCAATTAAAGAGACTAAACGAAGAAGAAAAATTCAGGAAAGTTACAATAAAATTCACAGAACAGAGCCGATGACTGTAATTAAACCAATAAGAGAGACATTAGTAGAAGAAGAAAAAGAAGAAGAAAGGTTACCAAAAAAAGAATTTTTGAAGGAATACTTAAAGCAGCTTAAGTACCAATTGAATTTAGCCAGAAGAAACCTCCAGTTTAAAAAAGCAGCAAAAATCAAATCAAGAATTGAAAATTTAATAAAAAGTAAATAATTACTTTTTCTCCAGTAGTTCTACAATAGCATCCAGAAGTTGTTTAGGTAAGACCTTAGCTTTAATCATAAACTTATCTGCCCCAAGTTGCTTAGCTTTTTGTTCGGTTTCTCGATCTCCTAGATTGGTAAATACCAACACCGGACAGTTTTTAAACTTCTGCTCAGATTTTATCTTCCTTAGTAAATCAAATCCTCTTTCTGGTTCTGGTAACTCTTGAACCATATCAGCTTTTCCAACTGGAAGTCGCAAGTCTAAAACAATTAAATCTGGAGCTGGCATCTTTTCCAGGTATTCCATTGCAGTTAAATAATCTTTCCTAGTATCCAGTTCAAATTGATATTTGTCAGCATACTCATCTGAATAGGCAGTTAAAGAATCTTCAAACAAAGAACGAAGCAAAGCTTCATCTTCAATAAATAGTACCTTAACTAGTCTAGCCATAATAGTTAATTGGTAATTTCAATATGAAAGTAGTTCCTTTATTCCGACCTTTGCTTTCAGCCTTAATTTCTCCCTTAAGTACAGTTAGTATCTGAGAAACTATATATAACCCTAATCCCGAACCTGAAGGAGATATTGAGGAAGCTATTTCTCCCCTAGTAAACTTTTTAAATAGCCTCTGCTTATCTACTTCGGATAATCCAATTCCAGTATCCTTTACTTTAATGATAACAAAATCATCCTGTTTTTCCAAGCTAACAGTTACTCCTCCCTTTTCGGTAAACTCACAAGCATTACTTAATAAGTTGTAGATTACCAGTTCTAAATATTTTGAATCGGACTTAATTTCTGGAATATCAGCTGGTACATTGAGTTTAAAATAAAGGTTTTTTTGATGATATTTTTCAGCCAGGCTACTATAAGCTGAATTAACTAACTTAACCAGGTTTATTGAACTAATTTTTGGCTTCCAATATCCTCCTTCCAGTTCTACTGCATCAACCATAGTGTTAGTAAGTCGGGCTAATTTTTCAGTAGCAATTACCAGTTTGTTTTTTATTTCTTGTTGCTTTTCAGGCGGAAATTTTTGATAATGCTTACTAGCTAATAGATTTACATAACCTCTAAGTATAGAAATTGGAGTTCTTAACTGATGATTAATTACATGTAAAAATTCGGTTTTCATTTTCAACATATTCTCAAGCTGCTTAGCTTTTTGCTTTAAAGCTAATTCAGATTTTTCTAAGTTTCTACACATTAGATTAAAGGCAGAAGTTAGCTGTCCAATTTCATCTTTGGTTTCAATTTTCAACTGTTTTGGATATTTTCCTTCACCTACCTTTGAAATAGCTTTAGTTAATTTAACAATTGGAAGGACTATCGGCCTGGTTAAAAATAAAGATAATAAAATTGAAATAATTATAGCTCCTAAAAAAATAATCAGATTATTATAAATGGCTCTATTCCTAGCTAAAATAAGTGACTTAATTGAAGTACCCAAATATACACTCCAGTCTGGAGACTCATCGGGTCGTACCGGATAAATAGTCAGATTTATTGGTTTTCCTTGATATATAGTCCTGAAAATTACTGGAACCTGAGTTTTTAGAAGATAGCCAGCCGGAATCTTCTTCCCAAAGTATTCCGTTCGGCCAGCCATTACAATTTCTCCTTTAGAATCAACTATCCAGCAGAATATATTATCTTCTTGCCGAACAATTTCTGACAAAGTCTTTAGTGGCCAAGTTCTAGTCAAATATCCCCGGTAAACCACCTCGGCAGTTACCTTAGCCAAGCTTAAACAGGAATTATTTAAGTTTTGACTTATAATTGCAATTTGATGAAAAATAGCACTACCTAGTGCCAGACCACTGGCAACCAAAGTTACCAGAACAACAACTAAAGATATCTTATGGGAAATTTTTTTCATTAGCTATTTGGCTGGAGCGAAAACTATCATTGAATTAACCAAGTTTCCATGTTTATTTCCAACTTCAGCTAAAAATCCTTGCTCTCCTAAAGTAAAAGTTCCAATAAATGGAACAGCTGGCCCAATTGTATTTCTAACCAGTACTGGCATTTTGCTTCTTTGCTCTTCTGGAATGGCTAACATGGTTCCAGCACAATAAGTATAAATTGCAAAATAACCCTGATTTTTCCCAACATTCTTGGATTCTAAAGCATTTGAAGGAGTAGTATGACATCGATTTAACAACAATTCCCAATTTCCTTGCATTAACATGATTCTTTCTCCAGTTTTAACATTAGCAAATACTGTCAATGACTTACTTGGGAAATTAACTTCCTTTAAGTTTATATTTACTTCCAAAGGATGAATCGACAAATACCTGATTTCTCCACCCTTTCTAGAAACTAATTTAGCCAAAGGATAAAAGGTAGTTTTAGCTAAAACTGGTCCTCCTTTTTCTAGTTCTTCCTGAATTAATCCATTAGTCCATTCATTGTAAACTTCTGCAGCTGGTCTATTATCAATTTCATAAATAATCCTTCCCGAAGCTTTTGTAATAATCCCCTCTTTTATAGTTTTATGATATCCTGCTTCAAAAGCCCAACCAATGGTCAAATCGGTAAATATTGCAGTTAAAGCTACACCATTTTTATAGATATCTTTATTGGCAAATTGCTGCCATTTTCCAGATAGGTCATTGTCTCCAGCTGAACCTCCAATAATCGGAATTTCCTTTCCAATTACTTCTTCAATTCCGGATAAGATATTTTCTTCATTTCCAACACTACCGGTCATTAATACCATATCTGGAATTTCTCCTTCTCGCCCGGCATTTTTAATAGCTAATTGAATGGCTCTTTTTCCAGCTTCCTCTGCTCCTATGCCAGTAATATCTGTTCCTCCAACTCCAAAATCAATATGCTCAGAATATATTCCCATTAAAGCTAAGCCTCCTTTATGAAATCCATCTCTAGTCATTACTGCTCCAGAGGAAGTTCCTCCATAAATCTGAATTTCTGGCCAGGTCTTGATAATTTCTTTGATTATCTTTCCAGAATCATAATTAGCATTAGAAAACAAAATTAAATATTCCGGGCTTTTATCAGTAAAACTTAGCTTCAATTTATTTATAGCTTCATTAATAGCCCTGCTAGTATCTGGTTTAATGCTCCAGCCATAACCAACAATTACTTCTTCTTTCTTAACTTCTTCTTCCTCTTTCTCCTCTAAAATCATTCCAGGATGTTCTGGTAGTTTAAAAGCTTGTTTTGCTAATATTCCAGCAATTATTCCAATAGTTATTATAACTACAGTTACCCAAATTATTCTCTTCATTTTAATATATTTTTCCCGACCTTTTAAAGTTTTTTTATTTGCTGATTAAATTGTTGATTCAGGCTATTTATTACCTTAATTTTTCCATTTATTTTAGTCAAATCCTTTTCTAGTTGATGTCTTGAATTAAAATCGTTAGTGGATATGGCTGTTGATAGATGACTAAAAAAATCGTTTAATAGTCTAGTGTAATTTAAAAATTCTGAAATTAAAGCCAATTCCAGAGATATAGCTGATTGGGCGATTTTTCTTTTTTCAAGAGACTTAAATTGACTTAACGATTGAGTCATTTCCTGCAGGGCAGTTGAAAGTTCAAAAGCCAAATCGTAAACCTGTTTATTTTTTTCCCTGGCAATTTTGATTAAATTTAACGCTTCAGAATAATCTCCACTCAAATCCAAAATGTTTATTTTTTTAATACATTGATTGGTTTGAGAAGTTATTTCAACAATTTCCTGACCAATTAAACTAGCTTTACTCTGAGCAGAAACAAACCGTTCTGGAAGCTTAAATGTTTTCTGGTAAAAATGAAAAGTTTTAAAATTAGATTTACTGGGATAAATTACTTGGCGACTTAAAAAAAATACTACTACTATTAGTACAACTGCAATAATTAGAATTAAGTATTTTCCCTTGAATTTTTTTTGCATTTGTTTATTATTTTAACATAACTTTATTAATTTAGTAAGTGCGGGTGTAGTATAGTGGTAGTACTCGACCCTTCCAAGGTCAAGGCGTGGGTTCGATTCCCATCACCCGCTCAGTAACTCCAACTAACATTTTCCGTTTAAGATTATGGAAGATTACCAATTAGTAGATAAAGCCAGGAAAGGAGACAGACAGGCTTTCTCCAGGTTGTATCATCAGTACATTGATTCAATTTATCGATTTGTACTTTTAAAAATCGGAAATAAACAATTAGCTGAAGACATTACCAGCCAAGTTTTTCTCCAGGCCTGGAAACATATCAGAAGATATAGAATAACCAGAGTACCATTTTCCGGCTGGCTTTATCGAATTGCTCGAAACCAGATAATCGACTTTTACCGGTCTTATCGGCCTAGGCTCTCTTTAGATGAAACTAAGCTGGATATCTGGATAAACAATCCGGTTACTGAATTTGATGAAAAAGCTGAATTAAAACAAATCTATGTTGCCTTAAAGAAGCTTTCCGAAATTCAGCAGTCAGTAGTAATTATGAAGTTTATAGAAGGACTTTCTAACAAAGAAATTGCTCAGGCTCTTAGAAAATCTGAAGGAGCAGTAAAACTTATTCAACACCGAGCTATAAAAAAATTAAAGGAAGAACTATATGAACATAGAAAATAAATTAAAAAAATTTAAAAGGATTAAGCCAGATAAAGATTTTGTTTCCAGAACTGAAAGATTTATTCTAATTACTCCAATAACCAATCAAAATGTTTTTGGATTAGTTTTTACATCTTTTAGTTTAGTAGTATTGGCACTGGCTATTCTAGTGGTTAATTACTGGATTAAGCCAGTTCAGATTTCCAATTTAGATCAACAGATATTACAAAAAGAAAATCAGAACTTAGAACTCAACATCCAGTTAGTAGAAATTGAATATTTTCAGGAAATTAATGACCTAATTGATATAGCTTTAGAAGAAGTTAGAAACCATGAGTAAAGTTTTAAAAATAATTAATCTAGTTCTAATTTTTAGCCTTATTTTTACTACTCTAAGCCTGGCTAAAGAAAATAGCTTAGAAGATATTTCTAAAAGTATCAGACAAAACATCAATATCCTAAACCAGGACCTTTCAGCTAAACAAAATTTACAATTGCGAATCGAAATCTTAAAGCAGACTTTAGAACTTTCTTCAATTCAAACTTCACAAATCAAACAAAGGCTGGAAAAATTGGATAATTTAAACCAGCAAGAATTAAAATATTGTAGAGAATTAAACCAGCAATTTTCAGAATTTTTAAACTTTTATCAACAACAAATTCAATCCCTTAACAATCTAGCCAGCATTAAACAGGTAAGAGAGAAAGCTAACTTTATAAAACAATGGCGCAATCAGATCTATCTTCCGGAGTTCAAACAAGCCATTAACTTTCTATTTTTAATTAAAGCTAAAAGTATCATCTCAATGGCTGAAAATAGAAACTTTAAAATCAAGCAATATTTAAACAAAATTCACTTAAAGAAAACTAAAGAACTCAAACACTTACTTCTTCAAGTTGACTCCCATTTAGCTAAAGCTAAACAAGTTATGAAAAAAGCCGAACAGGCTTTCTGGAATAAAACTCCAAATGCTTCAATAAAAAATTTAATTATTGAGTCAATAAAAAAAGTTAGCCTAGTTTATAAAATCTTTTACCAAATCATTAAAAAAACATAACCCCATACTTTAAAAAGTACAGGGTTATGTTTTTTACTTTTTTTTACCTGCTGCTTTTACTTTACAGCTTCCTTTAAAGCCTTACCAGGCTTAAATTTTGGCCTGATAGTAGCAGGTATTTGAATTTTTTCTCCAGTTTTAGGATTTACACCAGCCCTAGCAGCTCTCTGGACTACCTTAAAACTACCAAAGCCAGTAATAACCACATCTTCTCTTTTAGCTAGTGCTTTAGTTATTTCATCAAATACTGCATTTACTGCTCTTTCAGCTTCTACTTTTTTAATTTCAGCTGCCTTCTGTACTGCCTCAATCAAATCCTGCTTTTTCATAATATGTTTTAAGATTAATTTCGACCTTTTATCCGGTTATCTAACTTAGTGTAACCCAGAATGATTAATAATTCAAGAGCTATCTAGCATATTCCACAGCCCTGATCTCTCTGATTACATTTACTTTTATTTCTCCAGGATAACTAAGCTCCGATTGAATTTTGTTAGCTATATCCCGAGCTAATTTCAAAGCTTCAAAATCATCTACCTTCTCTGGAATTACAAATATCCTTAATTCTCTTCCTCCAGAAATTGCATAAGCATTCTTTACTCCTTCAAACTGCGTAGCTATTTTTTCAAGTTGTTCCAGTCGCTTAAGGTAATTTTCTAGTGTATCTCTTCTGGCTCCGGGTCTAGCAGTAGATAGAGTATCAGCTGTAGCTACTATATAAGCTTCCGGGCTGGCAAAAGGATAATCTTCATGATGAGATTCCATTGCCCTGATTACTTCTTCTTCAATATTATATTTTTGAAGAATTTTTCGACCTACTTCCACATGCGACCCTTTAACTTCTTCAGTGACTGCTTTACCAATATCATGCAAAAATCCAGCTTTTTTGGCTACCTTCACATTTGCTCCAAGTTCTCCAGCTAAAGCTCCAGCCAGTAAAGCAGTTTCAACTGAATGTCTTAAAACGTTTTGGCCATAACTAGTTCTAAAATTCAATTTCCCCATTAAATAAACAATCTCTTGAGGTAAATCTACAATTCCAACCTCATAACATGCTGCTTCCCCGATTTCTTTAATTCTTTGTTCAATTTCTGCTTTGGCTTCTTCTACCTTTTCCTCAATTCTAGCTGGTTGAATTCTCTGGTCTTTAATTAACTTTTCCAGAGCTAATTTAGCTATTTCTCTTCGCAAAGGATCAAAACTTGACAAAGTAACTACCTTAGGAGTTTCGTCAATGATTACATCTACCCCGGTTAGTCTTTCTATAGTCCTAATATTTCTTCCTTCTTTTCCAATAATTTTACCTTTCATTTCTTCATTTGGTAAGTCAATCACAGTGGTAGTCAATTCGCCTATATAATTTCTGGCATAACGTTGAACTACTGAAGCTAAAGCTTCCAAAGCTTTTTTCCTAATTAGTTCATCTTTTCTTCTTTCAAATTTAGCCAGAATATCAGCTAATTCCTGATGATTTTGTTTTTCTATTTCTTTTAACAGGAGCTCTTTAGCTTGCTGTGAGGATAGCTGAGAAATTTTTTGTAATTGCTCAATTGCATTATACTTCAACTTTTTAATTTCTTCCTGCCTTTGAAATAAAGACTTTTTAATATTTTCAATTCTAATCTTTTCCTGTTCCAAACTAGAGACTTTCTTTTCCAATTCTTCCTGTTGCTTAATTAGTCGTTCTTCTAACTTAGAAATTTCCTGTTTTCGCTGTCGTTCCTCTTTTCTAGCTTCATCAATTAAACTAGACGCTTTTTCTTTGGCTTTAAGTACAATTTCCTTAGCTTCAGTTTTAGCTTGTTCAATAAGGTCTCTAATTTTCCTTTCTACCGATTCTTTTTTTCTTAAAGCAAAAAATAGCCGGCCTAAATACCCAACAATCAATCCTATAGCTATTAAGCTACCTGCTTGTAACAATTTTACGATCATAAAAAGGTAAAACTATTTTATTCGCCCTTTAATAGAGGCTCTATTCAGAGCCAAAATTTGAAATGTTAGAAACCGGCAATTCTGCCTGACTAGTTAACTACAAAAATAAAGGTTTTTTGGACTTCGACTAAATTCACTTTTCATAATTCATTTCGTCAAGAACTCTCCCTTCTAACATTTCAAATCCTAGTTATAGGATATCAAACTTAAAAAAATATGTCAAATTTTGATATACTTTTATATTATAATTATGAAGTGCTGGAAAAGAATTCATTTTGTAGGAATAAAAGGAATTGGTATATCTGGTCTAGCCCAGTACTTTTACCATTTGGGATTAAAAATTACTGGTTCAGATTTCCCACAAAAATTTCAAACCGACTTAATCTTAAATCGACTGAAAATTCCAATTACCAAATTTTCTCCAAAAAACATTAATCCAAATATCGATCTAGTAATTTATTCAACTGCTTATAATAAAAACCATCCTGAGATAAAAAAAGCTAAACAGTTAAACATTCCTCAAAAAAGTTATGTTGAAATTTTGGCTAAAATTGTTAACTCAAAAAACAACATAGTAGTGTCCGGTACTCATGGAAAAACTACTACCTGTGCTCTTTGTGGTTATCTATTAGAAGTAGCCGGATTTGACCCACTGGTATTCTGTGGTGGAATAGTTAAAAACTGGAATAGTAATTTCAGATTTGGGAAATCAAGCTGGGTAGTTACCGAGGGAGATGAATATCAGGAAAAGTTTTTAAAATTTACTCCTGACTATTTGTTAATTACCAACGTTGATTATGACCATCCTGATTATTTTCCAACTAAAAAAAGTTATTATCAAGCATTTTTAAAGCTAAAAAAGAAAGTAACCAAAAAGGTATTTTATTCAAGAAAACCCAGTAAAAGTTTTAAAAAATTCTTGAGCCAAATAAACCTTTCATTATTTGGACAACAAAATCAATCCAATGCCTACCTGGTTTATAGACTAGCTAAAGAATTAAATATTTCAAAAGAAACAATTAAAAAAGCATTTGAAACCTTTAAAGGTGTAAAAAGAAGACAGGAAATTATAGCTAAATTAAAGACAAAAAACTCCAAATTTGAAACAATTATTATTGATGATTATGCTCACCACCCTCAGGAAATAAAAGCTACTCTTTTAGCTCTAAAGCAAAAATTTTCTGAATACCAAATCTTAGCTATATTTCAACCTCATACCTTTTCTAGAACCAAAGTTTTTCTCAAGCAGTTTGCAACCTGTTTCAAATTTGCTGATAAAGTTTATCTCTTGCCTATCTATTCTTCAGTTAGAGAAAGAAAAGGTAAAATAGACCTTGACAAACTTTTAATTGAAGAAACCAGAAAATACCACTCCAGAGCAGAATTAGTTAGAAGTATTTCAGGCTTAAACAAAAAAATTAAGTTAAGTTTGAAAAAAAATAGCCTAATAGTTACTCTTGGTGCTGGAGACATCTGGAAAATTGCTCATCAATTAGCTAAAAAGCTGAATCTTTACAATTACAAGTATTTCGGTTAATATTTACTATTATGGCTAAATGTTATTTTTGTGGAAAAACTTCAACAGTTGCAAGTAAAAGGAAGAAACTTAGAGGAAGATACAATCCTACTGGAAAAAGGTGGAAAAAGCCAAATTTGCAGTGGTTTCGTTTACCTTCTAGGAAAAGAGTAAAAGCTTGTACCAAATGCATTAAAACATTTTCTAAATCAAAATAAATGTTTAAAGTTCAACTAAAATCTACTCCACTAAGTTCAATAAAAACTCAGTCAGTTTTAGGTTATTTATTTGAAAATAGTGAACTTGATTACAAACTAAAGGAGTTGGATAAAAAATCCAATTATCTAATATCTTCAGCTTTAAACCAGGAAAAATTCAAAGGTAAATTTGGAAAATGTTTATTCATTCATACTCCAAATTTAGCTACTAGCTCAGTAAATATAATTGGGCTGGGCAAAAAGAACGAATTTGAACCACCTAAACTAAAAGAAATAGCTGGAATAGCGGCAAAGTTTCTACAGCAGAAAAAAATAACCAAAATTGCTACTTACATTCCAGAAATCTACGATTTAGAAAAAATAACTGAACAGCTAGTTAAAGGAATTATAATTGGAAGTTATCAGTTTACTGAGTATAAAACCAGCAAAACTGAAATTCTACCAGAAATAAATCAAGTAATTATTCAGGAAGAAGATCAAAAAAAACATCAGCAAATTAAAAGAGGTATAAAATCTGGAGAAATAATCGGAACAGCAATAAATCTGGTTAGAGATTATGGAAACCAACCTTCAAATAAAGCAACTCCAAGCTACCTGGTAGAAAAAGCCAGAGAGATAGCTAAAAAACAAAAGAAACTAACTTGCAAAATTTTAGAAGAAGATGATATGAAAAAACTAAAAATGGGAGCACTGCTTGGAGTAGCTAGTGGAGCTAAACAACCGCCAAAATTCATTATCCTAAAATATCTGGGAAATCCTAAAACTAAAAAGAATATTGTTTTAGTTGGAAAGGCAATTACTTTCGATGCTGGAGGAATTTCATTAAAACCATCTCAAAAAATGGAAGAAATGAAATTTGATATGTCTGGCGGAGGAACAGTAATTGGAACCATTAAGGCAGTATCAGATTTAGGATTAAAAGTAAATTTAATCGGATTAGTTCCTGCTACTGAAAACTTACCTTCAGGAGAGGCTTATAAGCCTGGTGATATATTAATCTCAAGCTCTGGAAAAACTATTGAAGTTATTAATACTGATGCTGAAGGAAGATTAATTTTAGCTGATGCGTTGAGTTATGCCGGAAGATTTAAGCCATCTGCAGTAATTGACTTAGCTACTTTAACCGGGGCCTGTATGGTTGCTTTAGGTAAATATGCTGCCGGGCTTTTTGGAAATAATAAAAAATTAATTGAAAAGGTAAAACAAGCCAGTAAAATTTCCGGAGAAAGAGTCTGGGAACTTCCATTATGGAAGGAATACTTTGAAGAAATGAAAAGTGATATAGCCGATTTAAAAAATGTTGGCGGAAAATATGGGGGAGCAATCACTGCTGCTGCATTTCTAGCCAATTTTGCCGAAAGTTATCCCTGGATTCATTTAGACATTGCTCCAACCGCCTGGGTTGATAGAGACTATTCCTACTTTAGAAAAGGAGCTACTGGGTGGGGTGTTGATTTACTGGTAGAATTTGTTAGAATGCTTTAATTATCGGGCCGTGGCCTAGTGGTCTAAGGCGCTACTCTGGGGGGGTAGAGATCGCTGGTTCGAATCCAGTCGGCCCGACTAAAACTAGCTTGTTAAAAACAAAAGTAGATTTAGGAGTAAATACAATTGCAAATATTGAGTCGAACGAAATCCTTATTCAGCTATTGAAAAAAACCAAAAAACACCACCAAAGTACTTGGCCCTCACAGTTTAACATTGGTTAAAACTAAACCAAGTCATGTATCTAAACCGCTAAAGGTCGGACAAGATTAAAAAAGGAAAGAGATGAATGATGTGAAGAAAAAAATTTATATTTCTGTGTTTAGTTTGCTTTTAGTAGAATTGGTTTTTGGAGTTGTTCCCGTGAAAGCCCAGACCGAAGCCGAGTTGCCTCCAGCCGGACTTACACCGGCCAGCCCTTTCTACTTTATTGAAAGGTTTTTTGAGGGAGTAGGAACTTTTTTTACTTTCGGCGATGTAAATAAAGCGGAAAGATACGCTAAATTGGCAGCTGAACGGATAGCTGAAGCAAAAGCTGTTGTAGATAAAGGAAAACCAGAGGCAGCTGAAATTGCTTTGAACAGATACCAAGACCAGTTGGAGAAAGCTTTAACCAAAGCTGAACAAGCCCAAGTTAAAGGCAAAAGCGTCACAGAAGTTACCGAGATTGTCAGTCAAACCACAGCCAAGCACCTAGCTGTTTTAGAGGAAGTTTTAGAAAGAGTTCCTGAACAAGCCAAGTTAGCTATTCTCCGAGCAAGAGAAGTCTCTAAAACTGGACAGATCAAGGCTCTTGAAAGCTTATCAAAAGAAAAACCAGAAAGAGCAGCTGAGCTTAATATTCAGATAATTCAGAACAGATTAGAAAAAATCAAAAATAAAGCGAGAGAAGGTGACGAAAAGGGTATGGAAAGAACCATAGCTGATTTTGTTGTCTTTCAAAGTTCTTTAGAAAATATAGGCAAGAAGAATAAAATGGTTTTAGCTAGTTTTGTTTCAGGGGCCATAGCTAGTCAAATTGAAAAGCTAGACGAAATTGAAGACAAGGTAGAAAATTTTTCTCCCCAAGTAGCTGAAAGAGTAAAAGTAATCAAAACTAGTGCAATTAATAGACAGGTGGATATTTTAAGAAGCTTGGCGACAGTTGATCCTGAAAAAGCGGCTGAAATTTTTTCTACAGCAGCCGAAAAGAGATTAAATAAAGTAAAACAAGCCACAGAAGATGAAAATGTTAAAGAAGTAGAGGAAGCAATAGAAGAATTCGAGAAATACGCCGCATTTGGACAAGAAATTTCTGAAATTGCTCAAGGTATGGGTAAAGATACGATCACAGTTGAACAACTGGTTGCCAGAGCAACCACTCGCCATTTAGAGGTTTTGAATGATGTTTACAATAAAGTACCGGAGCAAGCTAAGGAAGCTATTCAAAGAGCAATGACCGTTTCAGAAATAGGACGCCAGCAGGCAGTAGAAGCTCTAAAAGACAAAGGTGCCTTAGAGAATATTCCAGAAACAGTGCCCGTGCCTTGGGAAGTCAAAGAAAAAGTATTTGAGAAGAGAAGAATTTCTAAGCCGGGAATTCTCAAAAAAGAAGAAGCTGAAAAATCGGGAGTAGAGGCACCAGAAAAGCCAGAAGTTGAAAAACCCGAGACGGAAAAGCCAGAAATTGAAGAAATAGAAAAACCAGAACTAGAGGAGGTTGAGAAACCTGGAGTGAAAAAGCCTGAAATACCTAAAATCTTTCCAGGTCCGCCAGCTCGATAATACACGATTATTTTATTTTTAATCGGAGAATAATCCCAAATTCAAAAGGGGCTTTTTTGGTGTGGAATTGAAAAAGAGACATGCAAAATCTTATCACCTAATTTTGTTAGTTTTTCCTCCTACTGTCAGATGCTAGCAGATTGCTAGTCAGGTTCTGTATCCTGAGCCAGGCGCAGATTATTGATCAAAACAGATTGGAGCATCATTCAGCAATTGTAATAAAAGAAAAAATTCCCTTTAATAAGATAAATTTATTGACTCCTTTTCAAAACTTTCTTATACTCTACCTTAAAATGAAAAAAGACTTAAAGCAAACTTGTTTAAAAATTAAAAAATTTATCAAAGATTCAGTAGCCAGCTTTAAAAAAGATGGAGTAATTTTGGGCTTAAGTGGAGGAATAGATTCAACAGTAGTTGCATTTCTATCAGTAAGAGCTCTGGGTAAAAATAAAGTATTTGGATTAATTATGCCAGAAAAAGAAAGTGCACCAGAGAATGTAAAAGATGCTGAAAAAGTAGCCAGTCTTTTAGGAATAAAGTACCAAAAAATAGATTTAACTCCTCTTTTAACTGAAATTGGAGTTTATAAACTTACGCCAAAAATGATAGGAAGAAAATTCTGGCTTAAGCAGGCAGCAAGGCTGTTTAAAAGAAAAATGAAAGTTAGTATGATTCACAGCCTGGGAACTCTAGGATTAACTACGCCAGATAAAGTATCTCAGATAGCCACAGCTATTATTCTACCCAAATTAAGATTAAGAAGCTTATTTCTACACTACCTTGGAGCTTTAAAAAATCTCTTAGTTTTAGGAACTTTAAATAAAACTGAATATTTATTAGGCCACTACGATAAATATGGAGATGGTGCCTGTCATATAGAACCAATCAGAGAGCTTTATAAAACCCAAGTAAAAGAAATTGCCAAATTTTTAGGAGTTCCAAAAAACATAATAGAAAAGCCTGCCACTCATGACTTGTTTGCTGGAACCATTTTAACCGATGAATTCTTAATGGGCTTAAGTTTTGAAAAGATAGATACCATTTTAATTGGACTGGAACAAGGAAAAGAGACTGAAAAATTATCTCAGGAGTTAGAAATAGAAATAAAAACTATAGAAGAAGTAAAAAAAGCAATCACTAACGAAAAATTAAGAAGAAAAATGCCTCTTTCCCCAAAGCTTTAGAATGTCAAGGAAAGTAAATGAAAAACTACCTTTTTATGTTATTTGTGACAATATTCGCAGTCTGGAAAATATTGGCTCTATTTTTAGAACTGCAGATGCTTTAAATGTAGATAAAATTTTTCTTTGTGGAATTTCCGGAACTCCACCTCATCAAAAAATTTCAAAGACCGCCCTTGGTGCTGAAAACTGTATCAAATGGGAATATCACAAACTGACCTGGAGACTAATAGAAAAACTAAAAAAAGAAAATGTCTTCATAGCAGCTTTGGAACAAACTAAAAATTCCCTCATTTATACTAAATTTAAGCCAGAATTTCCTTTAGCCTTGGTTATTAGGAAATGAAGTTAAAGGAGTTTCTTTATCTGTTCTAAAAAGAGTAAATAAGGTAATTTTTTTGCCCATGTTTGGAAAAAAGAAATCTTTAAATGTGGCCGTAGCCTTCGGTATTGCAGGATACGAGATAAACAAAAAAAGATATAGGTTTTAAAATAACTTTACAAAAAATTTTTAACTCCTATAATAAAAATTACGTAATATATTACGTAATAAATTACGTAATTAAATATGCCTAGAAGAAAAATATCTAAAAGAAATATTCGCAGCATAACCAAGGTTGGAGGAAAAAGTTATGCAGTTACTTTACCCATTGAAATTATCCGTTCTTTTAAATGGAAAGAAAAACAAAAAGTAGTATTAAAAATTAATAAAGCTCGCAAAACAATCACTATAAAGGACTGGAAAAAATAAATCGTAATGAAAATTTATACTCTTGGCACTTCTAATCGTTCTATAAAAGAATTTCTAGAAATTTTAAAAACTTATCAAATTCAGGTAGTAGTTGATGTAAGACGCTGGCCTACATCAAAGTTATTTCCTCACTTCAAAAAAGAAAATTTAAAGAAAGTCTTAAAAGAAAATAAAATCAAATATTATCACTTTGAAAATTTAGGTGGCTTCAGAGAAGAAGGTTATTTAGAATATACTAAAACTAAACAATTTAAAGAAGCTTTAAAGAAAATAATAAGAATTTTAAAATCAAAGCCTACAGTTATTGTTTGTGCTGAAAGATTTCCCTGGAAATGTCATCGAGCTCTTATTGGCAAAGAGTTAGAAAAAGATGGAATTAAGGTAGTTCATATTATTGAAAAAGATAGAATCTGGGAACCAAAAAAAGAACCAAAAGAAATAAAACCAAAATGCCAGAAGCCTTATTTTCTAAAAAGAATGACTAAGAACTTAGCTTAAATAAGTGTTTCAGCTGACATATTTTGACGTGAAACACTTGACTTTTCCTGATATTTAGCTAAGATTATCTTGGTTTTTTGAAAACAATAAATAAGGAGGAATAAATAAGGAGGTGGAAGGTGGGTAAAGAAAGGGTTCTAGTTAGTCTGGAAGATATAACAAGAGATGTAAGGATTACTTCAAAAAGATTAGTAGTGGAAGTATGTGTTTCTTCGTCGAAAAAGTATCTGAAATACTATCAAGATAATATCCAGGAAATATTAGAAATTGTAAAAAGGTTTTATCAACGAATGAAAGTAAATCTAGATATAAGGATAGTTAATCAGGTTAGTTATTTCAAGCTTAAGCCGGCAGAGTATCTTGCAGTAGAAATTCTTCCGCTTGATGAATGGACGGAGAGAAATTGCCAGTTATTTGGACTCAAGAGCAAATTTCAAAAGGATTGGTTTTGTTTGAAAGCAATGGCTATCTCAGGGATAGCTCATTTAAAAGAATCGATAGCTTTGATATGTGTTAATCCTCTCTATGAGCTATGTAGAATTTTTATGGATAAAACCACCAGAAACAAGCTAAAAGCAGCTAATATTATTCACGAGCTAGGTCATTTAATGGGATTGTTTCACTCTCATTACCTCAAGAGTCCTGTTTCAGATCAGTCTAACCAGGTTCCAAATTTTATGTCTTCTAAAGAATTCTGTTTAGATAAAGCAACTGAAGAATTTCCAGAAGGTATAGCATTTGATGAATATCAGGTAAAGCTCATTCACAGCTACTTGGAAAAAGGAAGAGTATATCAGTTGCTCAAGTCAGCAAACTTCAGCATGGTTGAATACATTAAGATGATTAAAGAAGTTAGCCAGAAATAAAAAGTAAAATTACCCGCTCAGGTTAATTTACAGAACCTGAGCGGGTTTTTTATTGAATTTTAATTTGTTATAATAAAAATGTTCCAGCTGATATATTTTGTTGTGAAACATGCCTAGACTTAATCCATGGTTTGTAACTGGTGTGTGTCAAAGATCGGCCAGTTTTACTTATAGCTTTTCTGGTAACCATACAACTTTATATTTTTCCTTAAAGTTTGATTTAGCTGACAAAAGCTTAGCTCAAAAAATCAAAAAATTTTTCAAAGCTGGCAGGCTCTACTACGTAAGACCAAATTATGTCTACTATCGAGTTAGTAAACTAGACCAGCTGATAAATAGAATAATCAAGCACTTTGATAGCTATCCTCTGAGCGGAAAAACTCAAAAAATTTATCAAATCTGGAAAAAAATGGCACTTTTAAAGAAAAAAAACTTCAAAAAAATTGAATTCAGATGGAAGCCAGATGAACTGCAAGAGTTTAAAAAGCTAGTCAAGCAACTTTCTAAACTATCAACCAGGCAAGTAAAATGACCGACTTCAGAAAAAAAATTGGAAAATTTGGTGAAGACTTAGCCTGTGAATATCTTGTGGAAAAAGGGTATAAAATTTTAGCCAGAAATTATCGAAAACTCTGGGGAGAAATTGATATTATTGCCAAAAGTGCTGATAAAACCTTAGTTTTTGTGGAAGTTAAGACTTTAACTCAACTTCAAAATGGGCTTACGCCAGAAATGCACATCACCCCAAGAAAATTAAGGATTTTAAGACGGGCCTGTCAGATCTATACTGGAAAGTATCCCGAACTAATTGATAACTACAAAGGCTGGAGAATTGACTTAATTGCTGTATCCCTAAAAAGAAACTCTCGAGTTTCAATTCGGCACTATCAGAACATTTAAAAGCGCCTTTTACTCTTGACAAATTGACAAAAAATTGGTATAATTCAGCCAGAAAATTGACGTAAGCTATAAGGTAGGTAAAAACTGAAGGAGGTTACAATGGAAGAATTTGGTTATAAAGAATACTATACTTTGGAAGAGATAATTGAGATGGATATTCAGAGAAGTTTAAATGAAGCAATTAGAAAATTGGGATTTGAAAGGGTATTAGAATTAGTTGAAAATATTCCTGGGTTAAAGAAAAGATTGGAAGGAAGACTAAAAAGGAGGTTGAAATGAATAACAAATATACTGTTATGCTGGTAGGAATATTTATCTTAATAATAGTTGCAATAGGAATTTGTGTCCTTAACTCAGCTCAGAAGACAGTCCAAAAAGCGATAGATTCTAGAAATCAACAGATTGAAGAATTACTAAACTATTAAAATCTCAAGCCCGGGCCGAACGAAACATTCGGCCCATTTTATTTTCTTAAATTACCAGTTTTTGGTATAGTTTTCAAATAAATTCATCAACTTTCTGGTAATTTTTCCTACTTTTCCATTTCCAATAACGTAATTATCAATCTTTATTACTGGTAATATTTTTTTGTCAGTGGCAGTGATAAATGCCTCATCAGCAGCTAAAACTCTAGTTAAAGTTAACTCTTTTTGTTTAACTTTAATATGGTTTTTTTGAGCTAGCTCAATAACTACTTTTTTGGTAACTCCATCTAAAACCTTTTGTTCTGGAGTAATTAGAGTATTTCTATTAACTATAAAAAAGTTGCTAGTTGAAGCCTCATAAACTTTATTTTTAGAAACATATAAATATTCCAGTCCATCCTGTTTAATTAATTCATTCCAATTTGCAACTGCCAGAGTGTAATTTAGGCTTTTAATCTCTGGAAACTCTCTTTGATAGTTAAGAGTTAAAAGTTTTATTCCCTGCTGATATGCTTTCTTTGGGTATCGATGAGGTTCTCCAACTATAATAAAAAAATTTGGCTTTGAGCTGGTTTTTCCATCTCTGGTATTTCCACCAGTTAAAACCATTCTAAAACTTAGTTCTTTTAGATGGTGATTTTTTTTAATTAGTTTGAAAATTATTGTTCGAAGCTGATACCTAGAATATGGTGATTTCAAGTTCAAAGCCTTAGCTGATTTAAAAAAGCGATTTAAATGATCTTCTAATCTAAATGGTTTTTTGTTATAAGTTCGAAAATACTCAAACACCCCATAATTTCTAAGTAACCCTAAATCAGTAACACTAACGGTAGCTTGCCTTTCCGGAACAAAACTTCCATTGAGATAAAAGATTTTTTGAATCATTAGTGATGTGGTTTAATGATTTTATCAATTAATCCGTACTTTTTAGCTTCTTCTGGGGTAAGATAGAAATCTCGGTCAGTATCTTTGGCAATTTTTTTAAGAGGTTGTCCGGTATGTTTAGCCAGAATTTGATTTATTTTATCTTTTAACTTAATCACATGCTTAGCAGTTATTTCTACTTCTACTGCTTGTCCCTCTATTCCACTAACCATTACCTGGTGAAGTAAAATTTCAGCATTTGGCAAGCTCATCCTTTTTCCTTTTGCTCCAGAAGCTAAAAGTACTGCTCCCATCGAAGCAGCCATTCCAGTACAAATGGTTACTACTGGTGGCTTGATATATTGAATAGTATCATAAATAGCCAGTCCGGCACTAACCGTTCCTCCTGGAGTATTTATGTAAAGCTTAATATCTCTTTCAGGGTCTTGATGTTCTAAATACAACAGCTGGGCAATAACCGAATTAGCCAAGGAGTCTATAATTGGACCAGATAAAAGAATGATTCTTTCTTTAAGTAATTTAGAATAAATACTAACAACTCTTTCCCCAAATTGAGTTTCTTCAATAATAGCTGGTGGAAAGTAGTTGTTATAGATTGATTTTTTCATGATTATTTTGATGCTTCCATATCCTGAACTGTTGACTTTTTAACTTCTACTTGTTGAGCAGTAACCACATCTATTTTCCAGTTAGTGAGCTTGGCTGCTAGTCGAACATTTTGTCCACCCTTTCCCAGGGCTAAACTGAGTTGGTCTTCAGCTACATAGACCTTGGCTTGTCTTTTTGGTAAAAGCTCTACGTATTTTACCTTTGCTGGTGATAGAGCATTGGCAATAAACTTATCAGGAGATTCATCCCACTCAATAATATCAATTTTTTCTCCTCCTAGTTCATTACTAATGGCGGTAATTCTCATTCCTCGTTCTCCAATACAGGAACCTACCGGATCTACTGCTTTGTCTTTGGAATAAACTGCTACTTTAGCTCGATGTCCTGGCTCCCAGGCAATCGCTTTTATTTCTACTATTCCATCGGCAATTTCTTGAATTTCCAACTCAAACAGCTTCTTAAGAAATTCTGGATGACTTCTGGAAAGAATAATCCCTGGAGTTTTACCACTCTCCTGCACTGCCAGAAGATAGAATTTTAAATGCTGACCAACTTTATAATGCTCCCCCGGGATGCTTTGATTAGTAAACATTATTCCTGAAGTTCGGCCCAAATCCACATAAACATTTCCCCGATCATATCGCTGAACCGTTCCACTAATAATTTCTCCTTCCTTACTCTCAAACTCCTTCATAATAGACTGCTTTTCAAATTCTCGAATTTTTTGAAGAATAACCTGCTTAGCAGTTTGAGCAGCAATTCTCCCAAATTCTTGATGTTGTTCTAGTGGAAAAGTTATTTCCTCATTTGGCTTAATATTAGGATTAATTTTTCTGGCCTCCTCCAAAAAAATATGACGACGAGGATTGTACTTTATCTTTCCTTCTTCGGTGCCAACCATATCTTTAGTTATTACAGTTTTTACCAGAAAAAATTTTACCTCTCCAGTATCAGGATTAAACTTTGCTCTAATAGACTCAGTTTTTTCACGATACTGTTTCTTGTAAGCAGCAGCCAAACAACTTTCCAGAGCTTCTAAAACTTTTTCTGGTGGTAACTCTCTTTCGGCTGCAATTTGTTTTATTGCCAGGGCTAAAGTTTTAAGATCCATATCAACGCTAAATATAACCAAATGTCATTTAATTGTCAAATGATTAAACTTATTAGATTTAAATTTTTTATTTTAGCGTCCCCAATAGGATTTGAACCTATAATCTTCAGCTCCGCAAGCTGACGCTTTATCCAGTTAAGCTATGGGGACTAGTTTAATTCTAGTTGTAAAAGTCTGTTTGTCAATTAGCATCTTGACATTTCTTTAAAATTGTGATATTCTTTCTAGCGGTAAATTAATTTAAAAATAAGATTGTTTAAAAAGGAGGGAAAGATGGAAAGAAGAGAATTAATAAGGGAGCTGGTAGAAATTAAAGAAAAGTTGAATGGTAGTAGACTAACCAGAAAAGAAAGAAAAATTTTACAGAAAAGAATGAATAAAATCCGCACCAAATTAAATGAACTTGAGTTTTACAAACACAGGAGTAGAGAAATCACCTACCAGATAGTTGATGGTTACAAGCAGGCTTCTAAAAAACTCTGGAAGAAAATTAAAGGCAAGCAAGTTAGCAAAAATTTCATAAAGTCATTTCGATCAAAATTGTTCCCACAGTTTGAATTAATATCAGTAAGATTTAAAAAAGGCACTGGTAGATTCACTGTAAAGCTGATTAGTAGAATCTCTAAAGATTTAATTTTAAAATTTGGAAATGGGTACATTTACCAGGGACTGGAAGATTTTAGAGGCTGGAAAAAAGAAGCTCTTCGGACTGAAATTCTTAGAGAAATTTCAGAGTATTGTTGAACCAAGCAATAATAAGCCCGGGAAGACCCGGGCTGTTTTTATTTCTATTTGTCCGCCCAGAGGGAATCGAACCCCCAACCCCCAGCTTAAAAGGCTGTTGCTCTGCCTAGTTGAGCTATGGGCGGATAATTTAACATCTTAAATTTTCAATGTTATCTAAGCCTTACTAGCCGGTAAATATTCCAAAAATAATAATACTTTTGTGCCGTGGGAGGGAATCGAACCCCCGACACGAAGCTCTTCAGGCTACTGCTCTACCACTGAGCTACCACGGCAACAGGGGTAATTTTAACAAATTTTTAAGAATTTTACAAGCTCCCAGAATAAGGCTAATACAATCTTACTGCCACAAGTCTAGGTACACCATTAGCGTCATTTTGCCAATAATATTCATTATCTGCAGATCCACCATACCTAAAGTAATCAGCATAGACAGTTGTATTATCTTGATCAACATTTATAACCCACGAAACACTACCACCGTAATTAATGAAAGTGTCCCCTATTGGGCGAACTCTCTCAACAACCATTCTACGTTCAGTTTCTCTACTTGCTGAATCTGTCCATCTCAATCTTGCTTTAACATATGCAGCTACATTTGTCCCATATATTCTATAGTTTGAAATGATTAAATAAACTCCTTTAGTTGGTAAAGTAACATATTGAGTATTAATCCATGCATTATGAGGTAGATTTGTTCCTCCACCAGCAGTCCATCCAGGTAAACCAACACTAGGAGATGATGCCCCACCTTCTCCACCTACGTTATGAACTCTTCTTTCAATAGAATCAGTAACATAGGCAATCTCTCCATTAACTTTTAGCTTGTAGCTCCCTGGATCTGTAGTTCCGATGCCGACGTTGCCATCAGTATTAATTGCTATTCTTGGAGTTCCGTATGTGCTGGCAGTATCACGAGTAATTAAGAACGTTCCATCGTGAGTACTTCCTAATCTGTATAAGCCAGCTGTATCAGCTGGATGCTTAAGTCCGAGTTGAAGTTCATGGTTCTCACCATCGGAAAAATTATAGGATGCTATGTAGACAGGAGTTTGGGTATCGTTGGCATCGCCTTCTACTGTCAATTTTGTGTTGGGCTCCGTTGTCCCGATACCGACGTTGCCATTATCATCAACTACCACTATATTAGGACTGGTAGTATTTCTGGCAAAGATATAAT
>CAYRSR010000006.1:0-49619 GCA_964427275.1 uncultured Candidatus Saccharibacteria bacterium | reverse complement strand
TTTTGGCAATTTTGATTGGAGTATTAATTGTTGGGGGAGTAATTTATTTTTCAGGGAAGGGGAGAGTTTCAATTGAAAAAAAGCCTTTGCCAGAGGAAACCAAACTGGTTTCTTTTTGTCAGAACGTTCCTTTGCTTCCTGATGGAGCGAAGAGATTGGTAACCAAAGTAATTGATGGAGATACCTTTTTGATTGAAGGAGGGTATTCTGTAAGAATTTTGGGAATTGATGCTGACGAAAAAGGTTATCCTTGCTATAAAGCGGCAAAGAAAAGATTAGAAGAGCTTGTTTTAAATAAAGAAGTAAGGTTAGAAAGAGGAAAAGAAGATTTGGATCAATACTGTCGCTATTTAAGATATGTTTTTGTGAATAATAAAAATGTTTCCTTAGAATTGGTAAGAGAGGGATTAGCAGTGGCTCGATTTTCTCCAGAGGATGTGAAATATCAAGAGGAGATTGAAAAAGCAGAAAGAGAAGCAAAAGAAAACAAAATTGGCTGTAAATGGTCTCCTTTTACTAAAACTCTGGATAATGAAAAGACAAAAATTGAACCTCAATGGGAAAAATTAACCTCAGAAAAATTAGGACTTAAAGTTGTAGGAGCATGCCTTGCCGGCAAATACCTTGGCAGAAAAGTGATTGTTGAAGGAAAGATTGTTGATACTTACCACCATTTAAAAAGTAATACTGTTTTTTTGAACTTTGAAAAGCCGTATCCTAATCAATGCTTTACTGGAGTGATTTTTAGTTCCAACCTTTATAAATTTGTTCAAAATCCAGAGGATTACTATTTAAACAAAATTGTTCGAATTGTTGGGGAGATAAAAGAATATAAAGGAAGGCCAGAAATTATTTTAGAGGATCCCAGCCAGATTGAAGTAGGAGATTAAAATAGAAAAATAAACATTCTCATATTCTTAAGAATGTGAGAATGTTTGTTGAGTTAAAAAGTTGATTAAAAGATAAAATTTAATGTTAATAAAGGTTAAAGTTTTTCCAAATTCAAAAAGAGAAGAAGTGATAAAAAAATCTGAGGACAGCTTTGAGGTAAAAGTTAAAGAAAAACCAGAGAAAGGTAAAGCCAACAGGGAAGTATTAAAAGTTCTTAGTTCTTATTTTAAAATTCCTGAATCAAAGTTGAGATTAGTAAAAGGTTTTAAAAAAAGAAACAAAATTTTTGAGATAAAGTAAGTAATCAGTTTTAGGTAAAGGTTTAAGTTAATGTTATTTTGACATTTTAGATGACTGAAATAGAATAAAAGTAATGGGTGTAATGAGTAAAGAAATAAAGAATTTAGTAGTTTTGATTTTAATAACAACCTTTTTTGTTTTTTTAATTACTCAGGCACAAAAGATTCCTCAAATTCCTCGAGATATAAGAAATCAGGTACCAGAAAAGGATTGGATAGAGCTTTATTGTTATGAAGCCAAATCAAGAGGTGGAGAAGCAATAGCCAAAATTGAAGCTTTAGCTGAGTTGTTACCTCCTATTTTAAAAAAAGTTGAGGAACTGGGGATAAAAGTGAAGATTCCAGATATTCTTTCTATTTCTAAAGATTTAGAATCTAAATTAGAAGCAGTTTGCCAACAGACTACTTTAAAAGCTACTCAAGCCAAACTTCGGGAATTTATCTCAAAAGCCAATTCAATCAGAAATACTTTAGGGCCTAATTTAAGAAACCAGATTGAATCTGCCTTAAAAGCTAAGGGAGAGGAAATAAGAGCTAAATTGGAAAAGGAATTAAGGGCAGAAGGAGAAAGAATGGGAAAAGAGGTTGAAGCAAAATTGCGTGCTCAGGCAGAAAAAGAAGCAAAACAAATAGAAGCAAGGTTAAGAGAAGAATTGAAACGGCAAATAGAAGAAGAGTTAAAAGCTCAGTTTGGTGGAAAGGAAAATATAGATAAAAATTATCTTTTGGAACTGGGTAGAAGGATAGGAGAGGAGAGAGGTCGAAAAGCAGCTGAAAAAGCAAGAAAAGAGCTGGAAGCGAAATACAAGGAATTGGCCCAAAAAGAAAGAGAAAGAATAACTAAATTAATGGAAAAGAAAGCTGATGAAATTGGCGGAAAAGAGAAAAGAAAATTGGAAGAAATTAGAGATGAATTTTTGAACCTTAGGACTAATTTAGAATCTTTGTCTCAAGCGAAAATGACTCGGTGGTTAGTTTTTAGAAAAAAAGCAATTCAGAAAAAGAAAGAGGTTCTAATTTCTACAATAGGTGCTCAAATTGATAAAGGAAAAGAGTTAATTATGGCTTATAAAGAGGAAATTGACCAGGCTAGAGCCGAAGGAAAGGATATTCCATCAGCTGAAGAATTAATTTTTCAACTAGAAGCTGATAAGCAATCTTTAATTGATAAATTATCAAAAAGTGAGCTTGATGAAGATTTAATCCGGCAAGCTGGCGAAGAATTAAAAATGAAATGGGAGAAAATTAGATTTGATATGGAAAAAATTCGAAAAAGAAGCTCTTCTGAAATTTACAATAAACTAAAACAAGGATTTGCAAGAGCAGGTTTTCCGATTTCTAAGATTAAAAAACTTAATCCTTCCACTTTTGCTACTCGTTCCCAGCTTGCTTTTGAGAAATACCAGAAAAACACTGATTTTTGCAGAAAAATTGGATTTGATTATGGAATAATTCCTGACTTTTATCGAAAACTACTTAATAAGAAAAGCTATACCTGGCAGGAATATAAAGAAGCTCAAAAAGAAATAAATAATTACTTTAAGTCCAAAAAGGGTCCTTATGTGGAAGCAGTAGCTTACTGGTGTAAGAATAGGTTTAAGAAAAATTCTCCTCAAGAAAGATTAGGGTCTTATTTATCGCGTCAGGTGGAATTAGAAAAGAAAGCTATTGTTTTAATGAAGAAATTTTTAGAATATAGCGAAAATTCTGAAGTTTCAGACCTTCTGGATTATAAAAACAAGTTAGTTGAAATTAGAGAAAAAATACAAAGACTCGCAACTGAAAATCCTAATCTTAAAAGTGTTCCTTATCGAAGAGCAGACATTAGTCTGTATTATAGCGATTTAACTTGTCATCATTACAGTGAATAATAATTTAGTATGACTCTGAAGAAAAAAATTTTTGGTTCAATATTCATTCTTGTTTGCCTTGGACTGGTGATCGGGGGATATTTTTGGTGGCAAAAAACAGAAATAGAAAGATTCAAAGAAATAAAAATAGAAACAGAAAAATTGAGTGAAGATTTATCAAGCAAACTTCTAGAGGTTGACTTTATAGATTCTCCTTTGGAGAAGTTGAAGATACCGGAAATGGATTTGGAGATTCCTCTTGATTTTGGTAATTTCAACCTCCAAATACCTGATTTATCGGGAAAAAATTTTGTAGATATAAAAGTACCTTTGACTCAAGTCAATGTAGGTGGAATTGGTGGAATTAATATTGAAGAAATGATGGAATCTGGAGTTGTGCCACCACCTGATTGGGAACCAGATGAAGCAACTTGTCAGAAGTTTAAGGCAGCTCCCTCTTGTTTATTTGTGCCGAAACAATATCGCGATCTTTGTGAAAAGTGCAAAGCAAAGGGATATTGATTTTCGCTAAAAATTAGGATTAGTGATTTTTCTTTACTTTATCTAGTTTTTAACTAAGTAAGATTTTAATTTTTAGAACTTCTAGTCAAGCTTGAAATCTGTGTTATTGGTGGTGTAGAGATTTTATGATGAAAAAAGTTAATTTGGAAAGAATAAACATTGAAGGAGTAGAAATTCGTTAGCAAGTTTTGAGGGAAGTTGTAAAACGTTCTTACATTCTTGAGAATGTGAGAATATTGTGTTATTATCAGATAACATGAAAGATAAAAAGAAAACTGCAAAACAATTGGAAAGATATTTTAAGGGAGTTGCTAATCATCGCCGAATTGAAATTTTAAGGCTGATTTCAAAAGCAGAAGGAATCACTGTAGATGGAATTTGCCAGGCACTTAATGTAAATTTTAAAACTATCTCTGAACATATTAGAAGATTGGTTCAAGCAGGATTGGTAAATAAAAAATATCAAGGGAGGCAAGTTCAGCATTACCTTTCTCCTTATGGAAAGAAGTTTTTGAGGTTTATAAACTCTTTTGATGATAAATAAAACATTCCAATATTCTTAAGAATGTTGGAATATTTGTAGAAAAGTTTAATGAAAGGAATTAAAAAATTGTTTGATAAAATCAAAAGATTATTTCACAGGTTATTTATACCAAAATATACGGAGATAGGATTGTTTTTAATGAGTTTAACTGTTTTCCTACTTTTAATTTTTAGTTCTTCTTTTAGGGAAAGAATTTATTATCTTTTTAGTGTTGGTGGGCTTTCTTTTACTTTGGTAGCTTTATCGATGTCCTTTGGAATGTTTCTTTCAATCTATCATGTGGTTGTTAAGAGGTTAATAACAAAAGAAGATAAAAAGACAATGGTATGCTTTGCAGTTCTTCTTGAGGGAGGAGTTGGTATTGAGGCAGGACTTTATGTATTAAGATATACAAGTGGATTTTGGATGATATTTCCCATTTTAAATATTATCAGTGCTGTGTTTTTACTCATGTTATTTAGAATGGATGTAATAAAAGAGGATTCTCTTTTGGATAAACAGGCAAAGAAAACTGAAGTAATTTTTGGAGCAGTTTTTACTATTTTGATATTCTTTTTCTCCCATTATGTTTTAAAGAATTATTGGGCAATTACTTTTTCAATATGCACTGCTTATGCTATTAATCTGAATGAAATTTTCCATAGTTTAATTTTCAGAAAATAAGAGACTTTTTAATTGAAAGCATGAAATTAAGAGCTTTTCAATAAGAAACTTAAAAAAGCAATCAAAGTTTAGCTTGAGGGATTGCCTTACTTAAGCCACAAGGTAAATAAGAACTAAAATAGAATGAAATTTACTACCAGGTTATCTGATGTCTGAACACAACATTCCAATATTCTCAAGAATGTTGGAATATTTTGTAATGTGTCAGTTTGTTAAAAGGTGACTCGAATATTTTATTTTGATATTTGAAATTTGAATTTTACATTTTCAACATTCGTATATTCGTAATAGATTCGTAAATTTGCTGATAACCTATAAAAGTTATTCACAAACAACCTCTTGACAAACCATTTTTATTGAATAATATTAAAAATGGAGCTGGAAGGAAATCTATTCTTCGGAATAGGGGACCAACCAGCTCCACTGGGGGACGAATCGAAAGATTTGTCCCCCATTTTTTATAAAATATAAAATGTGATAAAATTAGACTTAGATTAATAAAAATTTAAGCTGAAATATTATAAATCATGGTTAAAATTCTGTTTCCAGGAAGACATCATCTAATGACTAAATTTCAACTGAATTACTTGAATGATATTCTTCATTCTTCGCTAAAGGATTATGGTATTGATATTTCTGAACCAGTAGAAGAGATTATTTTTGCAGTAACTTCAGCTGACCATTCTAATACCAGAAGAAATCCTTTGCCATTGTATCTTAGAACTATAGCTTTGGAAGATTTTTGTAAAGACTTAAAAGTGAAAACAAGAATTTTTCCTATTCCAGATATTCCAACCACAGATAAATTTGCTGAATATATTATCAAACAGATTTTTCATCAATCGCTTGGCACACTTAATTTGAATCCGAAAAATTGTGTGGTTTTGAGTTCAACTCCTTCAGTAATAAAACAGTTTGAAAAATTGGGCTTTAAGATACTTTTTGCAGAATTGGTTTCCAGACGTCCAGAAAGATATAGTACTTTGCGCCCGTATGAAGTTATGAATCTTCTGGTAAAAGCAGGTAAGAAATGGAGAACAGCAAAGGAATGGAAGAAATATGCCTCATTAGCCACTCAAAATCTTTATTATGAGTATAATCTGGGTGACCTTATTATTGAATTGTACAACGATTCTTTGCTAACCGAAGAGGGGAAAATTACCGAGACCAGGGAATATGAAGAATATGCCAGACAAATGGATGCTATTGTTAAACTTAAGTATGCCGATATTAAGCCATTTATTGTACCGGGTAAGATTGCAGATGCTGGCTGTGGTACCGGAAGTTTAATAAAATTAATAGCTAAAGATTTTAGAGAATCAGATATTATCGGGATAGAAGCGGTTAGAAAGTTTTATGAATATTGTCGGAGTCAGAAGTATCCTCATGAATTTGTTTTCTTCTATCGAAGAAATATCCTTGCTCAAAATTTTAAAGCCAATTCAATTAATACTTTTATTTATTCTTCAGTTTTACATGAAATTTATTCTTATCTTGGAAAATCTGCTTTAAGAAAATTGTTAAGAAACACTTTCAAACAATTAGCTTTTAAAGGGAGAATTATAATCAGAGATGTGGTTGGACCAGAGAATAAAAATAAAAAAGTTTTAATGAAACTCTGTTCAACTGATGGAAAAAGTACTGGAAATATTAAAACTCTTTCTACTAAAGCTAGATTTTTTAAATTTGCTAGGGAATTTAGATATAAAGTAAAATTCAAGATTGTTAATTTGCCTGAAGGAGAATTCATAAAGCTAAGTTTAAAAGATGCTTACGAATTTATGAGTAAGAAGGACTATCTGACTAACTGGGAAAGTGAACTTAAAGAGGAGTTTGGATTCTGGAGTTTCTCTGAATGGGTGGAGGAATTAAAAAAAGTAGGTTTTAAAATAGTTAGTGGCTCTAAAGTATTTTCTAATCCCTGGATAATTGAGAATCGGTATAAAGGAGCGGTAGAATTATGTGAATTAGGTAAAGAAGGTTTAAAACCTGTTGATTTTCCTCCAACTAACATGATATTAGTTGGAGAGAAAGCTAAGTAACGAATTTGATGAAAATAAAAGTTGTAAAGGGTGATATTACTAAAATAAAGTGTGATGCAATCGTTAATGCTGCTAATCCTACTCTACTTGGTGGCGGTGGAGTTGATGGTGCTATTCACAGGGCAGCTGGGCCGAAATTACTGGAAGAATGCAGAAAATTAAATGGTTGTAAAACTGGCGAGGCAAAAATTACCAAAGGATATAATTTACCGGTAAAGTATATAATTCATACTGTTGGATCTATCTGGCGAGGAGGTAAGCAGGGCGAGAAAGAAAAATTAGCTTCTTGTTATAGAAATTCTTTAAAATTAGCAGCAAAGTATAAAGTTAAAACAATTGCCTTTCCTTCAATTTCTACCGGTGCTTATGGCTTTCCGATTAAAGAGGCAGCACCAATTGCAATAAGTGAAGTTGTAAAATTTCTTAAAGAAAATAACACTATAAAAGAGGTAATTTTTGTTTTATTTTCTGAAAAAGACTTTCAAATTTATCAAAATTTAGTTCAAAAAATAAAGAACTTTTAAAAAATTAACTTAAAAGACAATTATGAGCAAGGGCAGAATTATTAAAGTTTACTGTGCTAAATGTAAAACTCTCTTATATAAGTACTATAAACAAAGCCCGGGACATTTAATTAAATGTTATAAAAACAAAATTATCCAGGATTTTACTAGTGGGGATTTAAAATGTCCAAAATGTAAACAGCAATTTGCTAGAGAAACATTAATTCACGGAAAGCCAGCTGATAAAATTATTCAAGGTAAAGTTTTGGTTAGAAGAAATAAGATCTGATCTATTGGAGTTATTTTGATAAAATCAGCCTGAAATAGCTAAAAAAAGTAGTCAATAATACTGGCTGTAACAGGTTGGAGTGTATTTTGATTATAGTAATTGTCATGAAAGGTAGAAAATCATGACTGGAGCTAGTTTACTTTCCGGCCAGGTAGTGTAATTTTATCTCTGCAGCTGATAAAGCCCGATTGTAAACTCTAACTTCATCAATAACACCGTCGAAGTAAAAGCCAGATTCAGGTGTACTAGGTGAATCGCTTCCCGGGTCTGCTCCAATTAATAAGTCAGGGGTTTGACCAGCATAATCAATTGGCCCACGTTGTTATTACTAAAATAGCTACAATAATTAAAAGCTCAATAAGAGTGAAAGATTTGTTGAATTTGTTCATATATCTTTATTCTCAGCAACCAAGAAGTATTTTACCACCAAATTGTCAGAATTTAAAATTAAAGTAGAGTAGAGAACAAGAGTATTAAAGCCCAATAAAAGATATGTTATACTTAATTTTATTATGAATAAATTTGATATTTTAGTTAGCTTTATTATTGCTGAGATTGATGCCTGGCTAATTATTGGCATTTCTAATTACATTGGATGGAACTTTGTTTCATTAATTAAATTTTTGCCCTTAATTTTACCTGTTTTAGTTATTTTTGGGTTTTTAATCACTAAGCTTTTGAGTCAAAAAATTTTTTTAGCCTTTCAGTTTTATAAATTTAGCTTAGTCGGCACTTTAAGTGCATTCATTGACTTAGGAATTTTAAACCTTTTAATGTGGAGTTCTGGAATAACTTATGGATTATTTTATCCAGTTTTTAAGAGTGTATCGTTTGTTACTGCTACTTGCAATAGTTATTTTTGGAATAAATTCTGGACTTTTCAAAAAAGAGAAGTCAAGAATACATTCAAAGAGTTTATTCAATTTTTAATGATAGCCATTACTGGTCTTTTAATCCATATAAGTGTTGCTTCTTTAATAGTTAATGTTTTTGGTCCAAAATTTGGAATCCGTTTTAAGCTATGGGCAAATATTGGGGCAACAATTGCCATTCTATTAGGAAGTCTCTGGAATTTCTATGGCTACAAGTTTTTAGTGTTTAAGGCTCATTAATATTATGCAAAAATTAACTATAAAAAAGTTTTATAGAAATTATTTGATTGAGTATGAAAGTTATGTGGCTATTTTGCTTTTTTTAATAGTAGGTTTTGGCTTATATGTAAATAGTTTTTCTAATCAGATGTTCTGGGATGACAATGATATTATTCTTAATAATAACTATGTAAAAAACTGGAAATACATTGGAAGGTATTTTTCAGAGAATTTAATTTCAGGAGCAGGTTTGTTAAGTGATTACTGGAGACCAATGTTATTGTTAACCTTTTCGGTAGAATGGCATCTATTTAAGGATTGGGCACCTGGATATCATTTTGTTAATACTTCATTTCATATTATTGATGCCACTCTTTTGTTTTTTATCCTTCTTTTGATTTTTAAAAGTTACTGGCTGGCAGTTCTTACAGCTTTAGTATTTTTAGTTCATCCGCTTCAAACCGAGGCAGTTACTTATGTTTCAGGATTAGGCGATTCTCTTTCAGTATTTTTTATGTTTTCAGGAATTCTTTTTTATCTTAAATCTCGAATTTTTCAAAAAACTTTATTGAAAAATACATCATATCTTTTAGCAGTTTTGATGTATGTATTAGCTTTAATGTCTAAAGAAACTGCTATTGTAATGCCAGCTTTTATTTTTATTGTTGATTTTTACTTTTTAGCTCAAAATGAAGAGCTTTCTTTTAAAGATAAATTAAAGAAAATTGGAAAAACAATCTGGTTCTTTTTTGTTTTAGCTGGTGCCTATATTCTACTTAGAGCTACTGTTCTTAACTTTAAAAATACTTTTAATCTTTATAATGAGGAAAATATTTTTACTTCAAATTTTTATGTTCGCTTGTTTACTTTTTTTCGAGTTTTAACTGTTTATTTTAGACTTCTTTTCTGGCCTTTTAATCTTCATATGGAAAGAACTGTTGAGATTGCTACATCATTAAATTCTTTTTCAGTAATCTTTGGAGGCTTACTTTTCTTGAGCTTGCTTACTTTAGCTTTTGTGCAATTCAGACAATTTTCAGTTTTTAGTTTTGGAATTTTATGGTTTTTTATTGGTTTAGCTCCAACTTCAAATCTTGTTGTTCCGATTTCCGGCTTACTTTATGAACACTGGTTGTACCTTCCTCTTGTTGGTATTTTTTTAAGTTTAATTTGGATAGGATTAGAGATTGGTAAAAGATATTCTTTGAAAAAAACTTTTCTATCAATCTTTTTTGTTTATTTAATTTTCTTTTCAGTTCTGACTGTCAAGCAAAATACTATCTGGAAAGATCCGATTACTTTTTATACTTATACTCTCAAATATGCACCTCAAAGCTATCGGGTTATAAACAACCTTGGTATGACTTATGATGATTTGGGTAATTATAAGCAAGCAGAAATGCTATACAAAAGAGCAATCAACCTGGATCCTTTTAATCCAGTTGCCTATCACAACCTGGGTAATGCTTACAGACATATGAATAAAAAAGATTTAGCTATAGAAAATTATCATACTGCTATTAAACTAGATCCAGGCTTTACCTTTTCTTATAATGCTTTAGTGAGTATTTACCTTGAGAAGAAGGATTACAAGTCAGCCAGAGAGATTCTGGAAAAATACCTGGATTATGCTGGTTTGAATGCAGATATACTTATCTTACTTGCCAAGATTGCAGTTAAACAGGAAGATTTTAATTCTGCTTTAAATTATTTAAATAAAGCTCTTATAATTGAGCCTGAAAATCAATTTGTTAAGGATTTTATTATCGATGTTAAAAAATTAATTGAAATAAAATGAAAAAGCTAAGTATTATTATTCCAGTTTTCAATGAAAAGGCTACAGTTGAAGAAGTAATTAAGCGAGTAGTTACTGCTCCGACTTTTCAGTACCGGAAAGAAATTATTGTAGTTGATGATGGTTCAAATGATGGAACCGAAAAGATATTAAAAAGTTTGAGAAAGAAATATAATTTTGTTCTTTTGCGACATTCCAAGAATTCAGGGAAAGGAGCTGCTATTAAAACCGCATTAAAAAAAGTAACCGGTGATTTTGTTTTAATTCAGGATGCTGATTTAGAATATGACCCGAATGATTATCAAGTACTTTTAGGTGCCATTGATAAAAATCATCCGGTTGTCTATGGTTCACGAAATTTAGGAAACAAAAATAGGGGTTATCTTTTGTATTTTTGGGGCGGGAAGTTTCTTACTATCTTTTTAAATTTATTATTTGGTTCAAAGCTTACTGATATTACCACTGGATACAAGCTTTTTCGGACTGATATTCTGAAAAATATTAAACTTAAATCGAATGGTTTTGAGTTCTGCGAAGAAGTTACTGCCAAAATTCTAAAATCTGGTTATCCTATAAAAGAAGTCCCTATTCACTATTATCCCAGGAAGTTTTCTGAAGGTAAAAAAATTACTCTTTTTGATGGGATAATTGCTCTCTGTACGATTATTAAATATCGAATTAAAGATTGAAAAACCTGTTGACAGAAGTAAGTTATTTTCTTAATAATTCAATAGGTTGAAGATAAATATGCTAGAAAAGTTAGTTTTAAAAATTGAAAAATTGATTGAAAAAAAGCAGTTTTTTGAGATTAAAAAATTGCTTCCCAGAGACCCTGAAGATATAGTTGAGCTAATTTCCAGCTTATCCAAATCTACTTATAAGTTGTTTATTTTTCGGATGATTCCTCAGGCTTTGGCTACAGACGTTTTTGAATCTTTACCAATAGAAGAACAGGAAGAATTGTTAAGTAGCTTAACCAGCCAGGAGATCAAGACTATTTTGAATCAAATGTCTCCAGATGAAAGAACTGAATTATTTGAAGAGTTACCAGCAAAGTTAGTTAAAAAGTTTCTAAACTTTTTAAGTCCAGATAAACGCAGAATAGCAATAGAGATTCTCAATTATCCTGAAAATTCGGTAGGTAGAGAACTTACTCCTGATTTTGTGCAACTTACCGAAGATATGAATGTAAAGCAGGCTTTAGAGCACATTCGAAAAGTAGGTGTAAAAAGAGAGACTATTTACCAATGTTATGTTTTAGATAAACAAAAGCGACTTAAAGGAGTAGTATCGTTGAAAAACCTGGTTTTGGCTGATCCAGAAGCTAAGGTTTCTCAGCTAATGTCACCTAAAGTAGTAAAAATTAATGTTTTTGCTGATAAGGAAAAAGCAGTAGATCTCTTTAAAAAATATGACTTAATTGCTCTACCAGTAGTTGATAGAGAAAATAAGCTTTTAGGAATTGTTACTTTTGATGATTTAGTTGATGTTTTAGAGAAAGAAGCCACTGAGGATTTTGAAAGAATATCAGCGGTTTTACCGGTGGAGAAACCCTATATTGAAGCTGGATTTTTTAGCCTGGTTTGGAAAAGAAGCTTCTGGTTAATAGTTTTAGTTGTTCTGGAATCAATTTCAGGCCTGGTTATGCAAAAATATGGAAATACAATTCAGAGCTGGGTAGCTTTAAGTTTCTTTGTTCCAATTTTAATTGGCACTGGAGGGAATGCTGGAACTCAATCGGCAGTATTGATTATTAGAAGCTTAGCACTTGGGGAAATTAAAGCTAAAGATTTTCTTAAAATAATCTGGAGGGAATCCATATTGGGACTTTTTATTGGAGCAATTTTGGCTCTGGTTGGGATGATTAGGGTGTTTTTTCAGCAGCCAAACTGGCTATTGAGTATTGCAGTTGGAGTATCTATTGGGGTGACGATTTTTATATCGGCAATAATTGGAGCTAGTTTGCCAATAATATTTAAGAAGTTAAAAGTGGACCCAGCTCTGATGAGCGGTCCACTAATTACTACCATAATTGATGTCATTGGTATTTTTATTTACTTTGAAATAGCCAAGCTTTTTTTGGGACTATAAAAAAAGCGGCTTTGAATCTTGATTGATTCTCCGCCGCTTTTGTTTATTCTTTTATTTGAGACTTTCAAAAATTTTTTTGTACTTTTCAATCATTGGCAAGATGTCAAGACTTTTACCAGCTTCAAAGGAAGCTCTACATATGTTCGGCCACTGCTTTCCATTCTTTTCAATCCAGGTGTAGTATAAATCGGAAATAATCTTTAACTTGTTATAAACTGTTCTAGGTTCATAGGGTTCGATAAAGAATCCGTTATTTCCTTCAACTATATACTCTTTTGCTCCACCAGCCTTTGTAGTCAAGTTTACTCTACCATTGATGGCAGCTCGTTGGTCGCTTGTTCCACATGCTTCCCACTCTGGAAGTGGACATGAAAGCCATACATCACATCCCTGAGCACCAAGCCTTAAAAGCTTGAAACTGTATTCTGGCAGGAAGATAAACTTACCACTAAGCAATGGATTATCCATCCAGTTTTGGAATTCTGCCATCCAGCCAAGACAGGTGCTATCGCTTTCATGAGCTCTACCAGCCGAAAAAACTTGAAATCCTAATCCTTCAAGTTTACCTAGGGGAGTATCAATCCTTTCTCCTCTTTCTGCACAAATAGCCTTAATGATGGGAGCAAGAATAGGGTACTGTTGCTTGTACCATGCTATTCTTCTAACCCATCCCAGTACTGGCTTTTGAAGGTCAAATCTAATACCTGTCTTTTCTACAAGAAATCGAAGAAGATCTTTTTTAGCAGATTGCTGAGCATTCAGAAATGTTGATAGACTAAATTCTTCATTAAGTTCCTTCAGGTGAGGTGAGAGCCATAAATCTCTATCTGAGCCGTTTCTAATTCCGATAATTTTAGAAGCAAACTCTGGAAACATCTTTTTTACCACTTCCATATGTTCTAAACTTACAGCGTTGACAGCATCGGCTAGTATCATCGCAGCTCGAGTCATATCTATCACTCCATTTCTAACAAAAATGGAGTGATATATTTTTTGATCAATTTTTAATTCATTAAACCAGTTGTTGTCGCCAGGAAACTTTTCCATTCCTTCGGGTGCTGGGGTATGAGTTGTAAATAGAAATTTTGTCTCGGCAAAATATGGATCCTTTTTCAGCGCTGGAATGGTTACCACAGTATGACCTTCCTGAAGCCAAACAATATCTGGTTTTATGTTTAATCTCTTTAATACTGCCGCTACAGCATGACCAAGTAGTACTTCCTGTTGAAATCTTTGCCAGCGATCGGCTACATACAGGATGTTAAAAATATTTGATTCCAGACCAAAAACCTTGCATCCACCTCGTTGAATTTCTCTTACTTTTATGAGTTTACCATTAACTTTTAGTTCAAAAAGGATCAAAGTATTACTGTAGTCAATCTTTTCATGAGTCATCCAGTGAAACTTATAAAGTGGAATGATACCAACTGCTTCTACCTTTCCTTTTGCTAATCCGACCATAATGTCACCACTTAAAATTCCCAAGCCGCCTCGAAAATTAGCTCCGCGAGCAGATTCTGGAAACTCTGGAATCATCATTTCAGGCGTTACAACTACTATCACTTCGTCCTCCTTTCTTTTTCCTACTATCTTTGATTTTCAATGTACTACCGACAATTAGTAATACCATTTATCTTTTAAAAAGTCAAGTAGGTAATAAGGTTGTTAATTATTAGGATTTAAAACAGGTTAAATAATTTTCCGATAAAGAAGATATAGATTACTAAATACATTGCTCCTTCCCACTTGTGAAATCGCTGGGAAATTCCAGAGATTACGAAAAATAAAGTGGCAATAATAAATACTGGCATTCCTAAACTTAGAGTTTGGTGGTCAATGGCTAAGTTTTTAATCAGGGCAGGAATTCCTATAACTAACAATACATTAAATATATTGGAACCTAAAACATTTCCCACTGCTATTTCATGCTTACCCTTTCTGGCTGACCTTGCTGAAACTATTAATTCTGGTAAAGAAGTACCAACGGCAATAGCGGTAATAGCTATTATTGATGGAGCAATTTTTAAAATATCTGAAATTTTAATAGTAGATTCAATTGTATATTTAGCTCCTAGAGTTAACCCTATAATTCCAAGTCCTAAAAATAAAATTATTTTCCAGCTAAATTCTGGCTTGGTTTTTTGGGTTTGTTTTTCTATTTTTTCTCTTTCTTTCATTACTCTAGCTGATAAAATTGAAACTTCTTTGGCTTCTTCCTTTCCTTTTCGTTGAAGAATTGTATAAACTAAGTACACCAAAAAAGCGATTAGAAGTAGGATTCCTTCTTTCCGATTTATTACTTTATCCCAGGCTGTTCCTAGGAATAAAAATGAACTCATTAATACCAGAGGAAGATCTATATCAATTAAACTTCGGCTGATTATTAATTTTCCAGCAGCTAATGCTGAAATTCCAAGCACCAGCAAGATATTAGCTATATTTGAACCAACTACATTTGCACTGACTACTTCAGTGGTATTTTTTACAACTGCTGCAATGGATGTAGCCAATTCTGGCAAAGATGTTCCTAACGCTACTATAGTTACTCCAACTACAAAAGGAGAAAAGCCAACAATTAATCCAATTTTTTCGCTACTATCAACTAACCAATCAGCACCTTTAACCAATAGTACTAAAGAAACTATAAAAACTATTATCCACCAGAGTAATTCCATTAAGAATATAAGATTCGGTCTATTTTACCGGCTACTTTTTTAAGGTTAAATTTTGCCAGTTTAGGCTTTCGACCAAAGCACACTCCCAGATTTTCATATAAACTTACCATTCTTAAATCTACTGGCTTAGTTTTAATAACCTGGTTGGTAGGAGTATATCTAATTTGATTTTGATAAACTCCTACTATAGTTACTCCAGTTATTCCTTTTAGAAGTAGAGTCACTGCAGCTGCACCAGCTTCTCTTCCAAAGTTTACATCATAAGCAGAAGAAAAGCCGGAACGAATTAAATGTCCTGGAGATACTACCCTAACTTCAGGTATCTCATAAATTTTTGGAACATACATTTTTACTTCTCTCATAAACTCTTTTATTTCGGGATCGCTTTTTAGTCTTTTCTCAATTTCCTGTTTTACATATTTTCCTGCCCCAGCTAATTTTTTATGTCCAAAAGCATCAACTGGAGCGGATTCATCTACTAATTCCTTTCCAGAAGCATCCTTTAATCCTTCAGCAACTACAATCAGGTAAGTTCCGGCATGAACATCACTTTGTTTAACTCTTTGAATATATCTTTGTTTTAGGTGCTGGTAAAGAATGTCAAAATCAACTGGTATTTCTGGAATTAATATTGCATCGGCATCTGCTCCAACTCCTCCTCTGAATGCGGTGTGTCCGGTATATCTTCCAAAAACTTCTAGTACTATAATTCGATTGTGAGAACGACCGGTAGTTTTAATTTCCTGAGCATAAGAGGCAATTCGGTTTATTGCGGAATCTCCTCCAACTGAATAAGTTTGAAGGTCTAAATCCATGGTTTTAGGAACATGAACGCATCTAATTTTCCTTTTAACCAAGTCTACCATTACAGACCCGGTATCATCACCACCACTAATTACCAATCCATCTATATTGAATTTTTTTAATCCTTGCTTGATTCGGTTATACTTTTGTTTGTCTTCTATCTTTCCAATTTTTACTCTGGAATGACCTGCTTCTGAACCAGCTAGATAAACTTCTATTGAGTCGATTCTGGAAAGAGTTAGTTTGGTAAGCTTTTCGAATTCTACTAAGTTATAAAGGCCGGCATATCCATTGGGAATGACAAAACAACCAATTTTTTTCGAATTGCACATTTGAGCAGCACCTTTAATTACTGCATTCAAACCACCACAATCACCACCGCTAGTAATAATTCCAATATTTCTTATCTTCATACATTATCTAGTTTACAAAGCTTTTTAATGTTTTACAAGAGTAGGGAAATAGGTTAAAATGAAATCAGTGGAAAAAGTACCAGAATCAAAATTAAGTTTGAAGAAATCAGCAGATAAGCAGTCTTTTAAGGAGGATAGTAAAAAAACCTTTCCTCAAAAGATAGTTTCAGGATTGAAGCACAAGATACCGGAGAGAAAAATTGATTACCGAATTATTTTAGGTTTGGTTTTAATTGTAATTGCTATAACTTTAACTGGTTTAATTTTAAGATCTTTTAAACAGCCAGCTGAAATTTCTACTGTTCCATCAAAACCAGCACCAAAAATTTTATTGGCTAAAGATGAACATCCAATTGACCTAACCATACAGAACAATAAATATTATTTTCTAACTACCAAAGGGTTATATAGTTTTGACCCAGCAACAGAAAGTTTTCTGGGATATTGTTTAATTGGAACTATAATAGATGGTAGCAAGATTGTTTTTGAATCTGATAAAAAACTTTTGGTTCATTCAATAATTTTAAATCCTCGGCTGGAAGCTAATTTTGATAACCGGATTGATATAATTGATTTATCCAATCCTGACTTACCAGTTAAATCCGGTCATATACTTCTTGATTCAACCAAGCAAAGTTTAAATGTTTACATTTATAAAGATGCCAATTTAAGTTATGTTTATCAGCCAGTAGGGGAGAAGGGTATTCATCTAATAGATATTTCTGATCTTAATTTGCCGATAGATCAAGGCTACTTTAAGTTAAATGGTTCAGTTAAACAAATTATCGGAAGAGATAACCATTATCTCTATGTCATAACTTACTTTAATCAGAAGTATTATTTCAATATTCTAGATATCGTTAATCCAGCTAAGCCAGCTTTAGTTAAGACAGTTCAAATTGCAAATACCCCAACTTTATCTCAAGCAGTCAAAAGTCGAATTTACCAGATGGATTACATTACTAAAGAAACTAAGGAAGGACTTGGCTGGATTGACTACCTTACCATATACGACATTTCCAAGCCGACTAGTCTAGTTAAATTGGGTAAGCTTAAGGGTGAGTTTTTAAGAAGATATGCATTTGAAACTTCAGCTACCATGAAAGTTAAGGAGGATTATGTTTATTTAGTTGATGTTGAGAAAGGTTTGCAGATATTTGATGTTTCTGATACAAAGTTACCTCAAGAGGTTGGTAAATACAAACCTAAGTTCAAACTTAAGTCACCGAATTTTTACATTCAGGAAAATCAGGTTTATTTAATTCTGTCAGCTGACAAAGTTAGAATTTTGGATGTATCCAATCCGACTGATATTAAAATGATAAAAGACATTAATCTGCCTCATATATATTAAACAGAGTTTAGATGCCTAAAATTCAGATAAAAAGAGGCGTAGTTTTAGTTTTAATTGTAGCCTGGTGTGTTTTAGGACTGACTGTTAAGGGAGCTATTTTAGATGAACTGATTAATCAGCTTAAAATTATTCAACAACAAGTAACTTCCTTACAAAACCGTCTGGCTGAAATTAGACAGGAAGCTTCAGAATTTTACTATTTTTCTAGAAATTTAAAATTCGGTGACTATGGAATTGAGGTTAAAAAATTGCAGGAATGTTTAAAAATGGATAAAACCATTTATCCAGAAGGATTGGTTACTGGATATTTTGGAAATCTTACTAGGCAAGCAGTAATTAGATTTCAGGAAAAATATGCTGAAGAAATTTTAACTCCCTGGAATATAAAGCATGGGACTGGATTCGTTGGGCCAACTACCAGAGCTAAACTTAATGTTTTTTGCAATCAAAAAAAAGAACTAAAGCTTTCTTCTCCTGAAATAATTTTTCCAGTAAATTCGGAGTCTGTTTCTATAACTCCTAAATTAGAATGGTCTAAAGTTAAGAATGCAAACATTTACCAATGGGAAATTATCGGGAAGTTAACCGGGATTTCTAAAGATAATTTTGTTCAGATTCCTTCTGGAAAGCTAGATTACAACACTAGTTACTTCTGGAGAGTTAGAGCTTGTGAAGACATAGATTTAGAGGGTTGTGGTCCTTGGAGTAAGACAGGAATGTTTAAGACCATCTTTAAATCTACCAGTATTCTGAATTATCCTTTAACTCAGTTAGAAAGAGAAATTCACGAACTGGTTAATCAGCAAAGAAAATTAAATAACTTACCAAGTTTAATCTGGAATGATGATATTGCAAAAGTAGCCAGGCAACATAGTCAAAATTTAGCTCAAGAAAATAAAGAACTAACTGCTCCGGATATTTGTCCTATCCCGATAATTCACCATCAGGGATTAAATTCAGGACTTTATTGTAATGACCGGTTGAATAATCAAGGAATATTTTATTTCAGTAGTTCAGCTGAAAATATTGCAATTTTAGAAGTAGCCAATAGGTATTATTTAGGGGAAACCAGTCCGTGTGAAAATCATCAAATTAAAAGATTTCAAAAAATGGATCTGGAGTCGATACTTTCTAAAAAAACTGAAACTGAGAAAGTTGAGTTTATCAAGCAACAAATTGATGAAAGGAAAGAATTTGTTAAAACTCAACCAAAAATTAATTGGGCTGAAATTAAATGGATTAAGCCAGAAGAGGTCAAGTCAAAAATTATATCTGGCTGGATGGAAAGCCCGGGACATCGAAGAAATATTTTAAATCCCGGTTTTAATCAAGCTGGAGTTGGAATTGTTAAAGTAAATAGATTTTTAATAGTAACTCAGGTGTTTATAACCAAGGTGGATTGTGGGTATAAGTATGGTCCTTGCTGTAGAGAAAAAAGATATTATCCTTACTGTTACTTGCCATTGAAGTGTGTATCTGGTCGCTGTGTAGAAGATTAAAATGAAGATTAAAATTCTTGGAACTAGAGGTGAAATTGAGACATCTAGTCCTCGCCATTTTAATCATTCTGGAATACTATTAGATGGAAAAATACTTTTGGATTTAGGAGAGGAAAAGTTTTTAAAATACAAGCCGAAATATATATTTATTACTCATTTTCATCCTGACCATGCTTTTTTTGTAAGGGAACCGGAAAAAAGAATAAAAATAAAGATTCCAATTTATAGCCCTGAAAATTTAAAACCAGGAAAGCCAATTAAGGTTAATTCCTATAAGTTTACTCCTATTCCTACTTTTCATAGTAAAATTGTTGACTCGGTAGCTTATTTGGTGGAAAAAAAGAATAAAAGATTCCTTTATACTGGAGACATGGTCTGGATTGAAAAGAAATATCATCATTTGTTTAAAAATTTAGATTTAGTAATTACTGAGGCAAGTTATTATCGCAAAGGAGGACTGGTTAGAAAAGACAAAAAAACTGGAAAGATTTATGGTCATACCGGAGTTCCAAATTTAATTAATCTGTTTAAAAAGTTTACTTCTCACATTGTATTTTTGCATTTTGGTAGCTGGTTTTTTAAAGATATTAAAGAAGCACGAAAAAAATTGGATAAATTGGCAAAGGAAAATAAACTAAAAATAACTGTAGCTTATGACAATCTTGAATTAGTTATTTAATATTTAGCTTTTTGCCTGCTTCTGGCCCCGGCTTTATGGTGTAAATTTCGGTTACTTTAATTTCAACTACTCCTTTGGGTACTCTTTGAGGTTCCTTTGATTGGATAAGTCTTTTACCTTCCTCATAAATTGGGCCTTCAGTATGATACTTAGCTATTCCTTTAATTTTATAGGCTTCTCCTGTTTTTGAATCCCACAAAGAAATACAAACTTTGCTATTTTCTAAAAGATTTGTTTTGCTCATTTTCATAAAGTTATCGACCAGTAAAATTGTTTCACCGTTAAGGATTTTTTTCCAGAATATTGGTACAACATTTGGATTTCCATCTTTACTTGCTGTACCAAAGGCAACTAGCGACTGCCTTTCAAATAAATTTTTTACCTGACTTGGAATTATCATTTTAGAATGCTCTACATTTTGATTATAGTAAAAAGTCTTGAATTTTAAAGATAAGAAAAACTTGAGAATAAATAAACAAAATAAGCTCAATTAAATATAGCCAAAAAGTTTTACTTAAAATAAAATAATTAGAATCGCTCCAGCAAGCATTGTAGCAGCACCTATACTTCTTCTAAGAATATTTTTTTCTTTGAATAAAATCCCACCATAAAATACACTAAACAAAATACTTAACCGTTTTAACGAAATTACATAAGGAACTATTTGCATTGTAAAAGCAGTATTTATAGCTACAGTAGAGAAAGAATGAATTATCCCGGTTAGTAAAAATTTACTTAAATACTTTCTTGAATTTATCAGTTCACTTCTTGCTTTAGCTAAGCTGATGATTAAAAACGAAATTCCCAAAAGCAAAAATATCACTGCTGACCCGAAGATTGGGTCGGAGTTTTGTACTACCAGCTTGCCGTAGTTAGCAGAAATACTGAATAAGAATGCAACAATAAGCATATATAAAGTGCCCTGAATGGTAACAATTGATTTAACTGGGTTAAGTAATTTTGTGGTATTTTTGGTTGTGTTCAAGATGTAAGAACCAATAACAATTAGGAAAATACCACCTAACCCGGGTATTGTTGGAAATTCTTTTAACAAAAGAAAAGAGGTTAGGATTAAAAATGCTGGAGTAAAGGATATCATTGGAATAGCAATAGATAAATCAGTTATTTTTAAGGCTTTAAAATAAAGTATAACTGCAATGAAATTTAATATACCAGTGATAAAAACGGAAGGATAAAATGCAGGGTCAATTTTCGGAAGTCCTTTTAGAATCGAAACTATAGAAAGGAAAATAAAAGAAATAAGGAAAACACCTGCTGAAAGAACATACTGATTGATATCTTGTAGGTTCTTCTTAATTAGTGCGTAGTAACTGGCATTAAAAAATGCTCCTACTATTGCAAGGATAAACCAGGTCATATAACTATTATAGCAGAAAAGGAATTCAAACTGATTTTTTAAATCAAATTGAAATTAAAAACTTTATTCTATAGACAAACAAAGAATTTTTTGATAAAGTAAAAGCATGGAATGCAAAAGAGAAGAAAATTTAAAAAATTGCCCATGTACCTGGCCTAATTGCCCAAGGAAGGGAATTTGTTGTGAGTGTATTAGATATCACTGGCAGAGAGGGGAATTACCGGCATGCTTTTTCTCAAAAGAAGGAGAAAAAACCTACGACCGTTCAATCAAGCACTTTATTGAAGAACAAATTAAAAACCAAAACTCTTCAAACCTTTAAAAACTTGTTTAGAAAACTTCTTGAACTTTTAGGTAGTGTGAATGTTTTATGTCCTGGGTATTATTTTCAACTTTAGCAGCTTTAATCTGGGCAGTTGTGAATATAGTAGAAAAATACATTCTTACAAAATGGGTTAAAGAGCCAATTGTTCCAGTGATAATTCTTGGTACTGTTGGTTTACTTACAAGCTTTCTTATATATCTGTTTCATGGCTTTGCCAAACTATCTTTTTTCAATATTGGTTTATCTTTTATTGCTGGAATTTTCTACATTCTAGCAATTGCCTTTTATTTCAAAGCTGTAAAAATAGAAGAAATCTCAAGAGTTGTACCTTTGTTTTATTTAACTCCCTTGTTTATTCTAGTTTTTGCATGGATATTTCTTGAAGAAATTTTTACTCCAATAAAATATCTTGGGATATTTCTTTTAGTAGCTGGTGCAATTTTTATCTCTTCAAGGAATTTTATAAAGCTTAGCTTTGGAAAAGCCTTTTGGTTTATGGTTTTTGCCTCCTTAATATTGTCCTTGAATGCAGTTATTACAAAATATCTTCTTAATTTTGCTGATTTTTGGACAATATTTTCCTATACAAGAATTGGAGCAGCTCTTGGCTTAATTCCAGTATTCTTTACTTTTCCTGGTATTATTTCTGCTCTAAGGAAATATAGAAAAAAAGTTATTGGGACAATGTTTTTAAATGAATCACTAAATACAGGCAGTGTGTTATTGATTACGATTGCTACGGCAGTTGGACCGGTGACTTTGGTAAATGCTTTATCTTCAATTCAACTGCTTTTTGTTTTGTTATTTTCGGTAATTTTAAGTATTTTTTATCCTGAAATTTTAAAGGAAGAAGTTAGAAAGTTAACTATCCTCTTAAAGTTGCTTGCTATAATTTTAATGATTGCTGGTGCAATTTTGATAACTTAGCGTGTGTTTTCTGTTGTAAAAGATACATACAAAGAGCAGTAAAATTGACTTTAAAAACAGGTCTTAAAGCAAATGTAGATTTTATTTTTGGCTTACCAGGGGAGACTAAAGAAGATATTGAGTCGACAGTAAAAGTTATAAGCGATTTAGTAAAGTTAGGAGCAAGAATACATGCACACGCATTTATGCCATTGGTTCAGACACCTTTTGCAGGAAAATCTGCAGGAAGAGTTGGTAAATCTATTCAAAGGATAATAAAAAAATTGCTTCCTGAAGGTATCATTTATGGTAATTGGAAAGAGCAGGAAAAAAATGCAAAAAAGATTTCATGGTATCTAAAAAATGGAGGTTTTGCTAGCTAAAAATTTTTTAAAATTGGCAACCTTTTAAGTTTTCCTATAAAACTTTCAAAAATTTTCTGTTATAATGTAGACAGACCTTAGTATCTTTTTTATGACCAAGTTTTTGGTAGAAAAAGTTTGCTGTTGGAAGTGCAACAGGGTTAAAAGAAAGAATAGTTTTTCGTTCATTTAATTTGAAAAAAATTTTTTTGAGAAAAACAAAGAAAAAATTAGGAAGCTTATTTTAAAGAGAAGAAAAATAGAGAAGGGGATAGTAGAGAGAGATTTTGATAGGGCTATTTTGGACTTACCTGAGCCATGGAAAGTACTTTCTCAAGTCAAAAAAACTTTAAAACCTGGAGGAATTCTTCTTTGCTGGCTACCAACGGTTATACAGGTTTTCAGATTAATTGATAGGATTGAAAGGGTAGAATAGAATTTTTTGGTTGATGGAATTTATGAAACTCTTCAAAGAGAATGGCAGAAAAAAGGGAAAAGTCTTCGGCTAAAAGATCGAATGGTTGCTCATACCGGATTTTTAATAGTTTTAAGATTAAAAGCTTAAAAAATTTTGAGTTTTGATACTGGACTTATGGATCTATATATTGATACAACAGAAAACAAGATAATAGAGATTTTTGAGTCATTGGGATTTAAATTAACAAGGGAAAACAATTATTTTTCTGCTAAACTGGAACAACCAGATGGAAGATTTCATGCAATGTTTTCAAGATTAAATGGTAAAATTTATTGTGATTTTCACTTTGATAACAAGAAACACTGGTTATTTTTTGGTGTGGATTACAAAAAGAAACCAAAAGATTTCTTTAATAAAAAATTAAGAAAAGTACTTGAAGATAAAAAACTTCAATTTGAAGTTAAAGAAGTAAATTGTTTACCAGAAGAAATAAAGCTATATTTGGAGGATTTAAGTTGTAGTACCTTAGGAGTAGAATTTATTTTCAAAAGTTATTTTTTGCCGCTTTTATAAAAGTCACCATTATTGTGATGACAAAAAATATTTCTGTTTGACGTCTTACAGTTAAATAGGTTAGAGTTAGAATAACTTGAGTTGTAACAAGGTCTTTTATCTAAAGTTGACTTCGCAGCATGTTATTTTTTAATCATTCTTGTTTTCCTTTACAAATGTCAACATTATTATCGATAGGGTAGTTAAAGTTAGTGAAAAATAGAGTGGTGTAAACATACTTATTTTATCCCAGAGTATGCCAGCAATAAGAGAAGCAGGTAAAGCACATAGACCGATAACCATCTGAAAACCACCCAAACTACTGGCTCTGTATTTTGCTGGAGATAATTCTGATACAAATGTTTTTTGGATTGGCTCTAATGCTCCTCTATGCAAACCATATAGGACAAATGTTAAAATAATTGCCAAACGACTTTGAAGAAAGATAAAACTCAAACACACCAATCCCCAAAAGACGTAAGATAATATTAATACTTGTTTTCTGCCAATCTTATCCGATAGTTTTCCAAAAGGTATAGAAAAAATAGAGGCAACGGCTGTAAATATAAGGTACAATACAGGCACGAATGCTGTCTGAAAACCAAATTCCTTTGCGTATATCAGCAAGAAAGAGTAGCTAAAAGAACCTAAAGCAAAGAAAGAACTTAGTAAAAGGAATAACTTAAAATTCTTATCTAAATCTTTTAGAGAAAGTTCTTTATAGATTCTAACACTTGTTGGCTTTTTTTCTTTTATCAAATAGAGGATTAATAATGCGCCAATTATTGATGGTATTGCTGCTAGTAGAAACAGATTTCTATATCCCAATACCCTAAAAAATAAAATACAAAATATAATACCACAGACAGCACCAAGATTATCCATGGCTCGGAGTAATCCAAAGTTCTTACCTCTGTTTTCTTTTGTAGAAATATCAGCAATGATAGCATCTCTTGGAGCACTTCTTATTTTTCCGGCTCTATCCAGGATTCTAAATGGGATTAAATATTGCCAAGTTGAAGATATTGCATAACCAACTCTTGATAGCGATCCAAACAAATAGCCTATCCAAATAAAAACCTTTCTTTTTCTAATTTTGTCGGAGATATAACCTGAAACGGCTTGTGAGATTGAAACAATTGCTTTACCTAAACCATCTATGAAGCCAAGTGCAGACATCGGTGCACCTAAAACAGATGTTACAAACAATGGCCAAATTGGATAAATCATATCAGAACCTAAATCATTTAAAAATGAGGCTAATGCAAATATTCTAACTGTTTTTTTAATCTCCTTTTGGCTCATTAATAATGTTACCTACCTCAAATACATTAAATGTTAAGGATTAAAAACAACCTAGTATTAAAATTTACTGTATTATAACGCATTAAAACCTTCTATTTCAAAATTTCTACTCATTAACTATACAATGTGATTATCTGAAGTTCTGATATAAGAAGTGTGGAATTGGATAATTGTTAAATTCGTTCAAAAGATTTTTTCCATATACAAGTCTTGAAAATGCTTCTGCTTCCATTTTTGCACCTGTCAAAGCATTATGTGGTTTTGGTTCAGCTGGTAATCCAACATACTTTAAAATTGTATCCAGGTTTAGATTACTTTTTTTATCTTTTTCTGGAGGGATTAAACCGCGCCTCAGATAATGAATATAGCATAAAGAATGTAAATCAATTGTTCTATAACCCAGAGACCAGGTAATATTATATCTCTCACATGAAGCTTTTAAGAAATTTAGGTCGAATGCTGGATTTTCTCCAGCTAGCGTTCTCTCATTAATCTTGCTAACCCACTTTAAAAAATCTTTAATAATTTCTTCTAGACTTCTTTTATTTAAGTTTTTGATTTCTTTCTCTGAAAAACCGTTTATCTCCAGTGCTTCCTTCGATATTTCCGCACCATCCCAAATCCTACATTCTTGGTAAAATTGATTTTCAGGATTAGAAAAATCTATAGCGCCAATGCTTACTATTGAATGTCTTTTTGGGTTAAGACCTGTTGTTTCTACGTCTACAATTATCATACTTTTTGTAAATCTATTGACCTTTATATTCTTATGACTTCGAGTAAATTATACCTAATATATCTAGCATATGTGAGATTACATGAAAACACAATTTGAGCTTCCAGTGCATAGTAAAAACTGGATGTTGTTATTTAGACATTTGTTATATCCTTCCTTCTATCAATAATATCATAAGTATCTGGACCTGTTCCAATTAGAGTTACAGGCACATTAGTTTCTTTTTCTATTTCTTTAATAAATTTTTGACTTTTTTCTGTCAAATCTTCGTATTTTCTCTTTCCTCGGTCTTTAGAAGAGACATAATCAATAAAATTTAGAGCTATTTGAGTAGGTCTGTTAACCATTACAGCTTGCTTTATCAATTTCATATTAAATCTTCCAACTCTTCTGACTTTTTGAGTAACTGTGGTTTTTTCAATAATTGGAGAAGTTGAACCAGATTCGTTAGTTACTACTTTCCATGATATTTCTTTATAAAGTGGACCAGAATTACCTGCGACTCTAATAGGATAACTTCTAATTACTAAAAAAATCTGATCAACTAACTTAGGTGAGATTCCACATTCTGAGAGAAAAGCTTGGGCTGTAGTATCCCTACTTGTAACATATGGATATTTACCATGGAATAAACTTAAACCAAAACCTTGAGTGCCTTCTACAAGAACTCTTTTACCTTTATTTACTCCTTTATTAACAAGCTCTACTGTATCTGTTAAAAATTCGCTTAGTTTGTTGAAATCCTTAACTAATTTGAATGTTCCATCTCGTCTTATTCGATTTATAAGAGCTGCTCCAACACCCTGACCAGTTGACCCTATGGTTTTCCTTATTTCTGACTCTTCCTGTTTATGTCTTTTTTCGATAATACCAGCCCTGTAGTCTATAAAAACTCGGTTCTTTTCTATGTCCAATAAATTAATTTCGTTTAGAAAAATTTCCGGATCTATCACTGCTCCAGGACCTATTAGAAGAAGAGTTTTTTTATTCAAAAAACAGGATGGTAAGCATCTAAGTTTATATTTCTTACCATTAATGAGAACAGTGTGGCCAGCATTGGGTCCGCCTGTGCGGATGCATATATCATATTCCTTGGAAAGATAACTTATTACTTTACCCTTTCCCTCACTTCCATATTGACCACCTATCACTATATCAACTTTCCCTCTTATTTTTTTATCTCTCGCCAAAAATAAGTTCATAAATTTTTGCATAATGACTTAGTACTGACCTTACATTTGTATATAATGTTTTATGTTTTAAGATAATAAAAAATACTATTTGATTATCAGAAATAAATAATACTTTTGAATTGCTTCCTAAATTAGTTTTTATTTTTTGAGATATTGTATGAAAATATATGAACCGCTTAATCCGAGGGATAAATTGAAAAACTACTAATATAGATTTATCATCCATTTTTTTGTAAAGTATCTTTAATTCTGAATAAAGAAGATACTTTTCTGGGTTAGATTTAGATTTAACCTCTAATCCATTATCGGGGTCAACAAGGATAAGTGTCTCCTTTAAAAACTTAAATGGGATGTTCTGAAAGTATTCCAATCGATTTTTATTGGTAAAATACTCGTTTTTTTTGTAAATGCAAAGCTTTATTTTGTGGTTAATTGTTGTTAAATTTTTTCTTTTTCTGTTGAATTTTTTAAAGAAGTTTTCCAGTATTGAGATGTCTCGCTTTTCTTCTTTTATACACTTTTGTAGAAATTCAACCAGATTTCTTCTAAGTAGTCCAGCTTTGGCCTTTTTATAATTAATGCGATTACCATCTTTTCTTTCATCATTTGGTGTTAACATTGGAATAAAGAGGAATTTGTTAATTGGTGTATTAACCAATAACTCTAAGCATAAGTCGTATTTGAATAAATCTCTTATATCACCGAAGTATTGATTTTTCATTTTTTATTACCAGCGCTCAGAGTGGAGTGAATTTCGCACAACAAGTTTTAAGCGCACTTCCAAGTATTAAGCTTTGTTTCAATGTATATTAATCTTTTTGCATGTGAATGTGTTAATATAAACACTTAACTACAAAACTATCAAAGACTTAATTATAAGTATAATAGAAAAGTTCTTAGATTTTACAAGTTTCTGATATTAAAGTTTCAATCTAGAAATTAAAAGAAATTGGCAGCCCATTAGATGATTTGTAAAGTACAAAAATACAAGGTTTTAGTATTAGATTGGCTCAAGAACTAAACCTTCTCGAACTTTCACTATCATTTTACCGAATCTTATGCATAAATCAAAGAAAAGAAATTTAAAAAGATAAAATGTAGCAGGCGGGGCTTTACTCCTGTCTGCTAATCCTTCCTTAAAAATTAGAGCTTGTATTGTTCAAATTGGCTGCACAAATTAAACCCACTCAAAATAGACCCTTGGGGTCTGTTTTGGTCCCTCGAACCGCGTTCAAGATGAAAAATAATATTTTAATTGTTTTTTGAGATATTTTCTTCCTGAGCCTCCTTTGAGAAATTTTTCTCTACCAATTGCATCTCTTTTATTTAAATACCCTTCAAAGTATATCAGTTTCCAATTTTTCTTTAATTTAGTAGTTCTGCCGCCCTTACCTTCTTTATGTTCTTGAATGCGTCGTTTTAAATTTGAAGTTAAACCAATATACCAACTTTTATCATTTTGATTTTCAAGAAGATAAACAAAATACATATTTCTTGGGCCACGAAAAATGAAAATTATTTAGTAATTTTCATCTCGTGGCACCGCGATGAAAAAGTCAAAAAACTTTTTCATTTTGCGGTGCTGCGGGGCTTGGATTCGAACCAAGATTGATGGATCCAGAGTCCACCGTCCTACCGTTAGACGACCCCGCAAATAGGCTATGAAATTATATCAAACGACATTTAATTTTCAACCAAGATTTATTCGATTATTTTATCAACTACGGCAGGTTTTTTTCCTTCTACCTGGATTTTTAGTAGTCTTAGTTTGTTGTTTTCAAGCTTAGCTTCCAGTAATTTTACTCTTTTGATTTGGTTTGGTAATCCTCTAATTGCATATCCTAGTATTTCCTGGATTTGGCTCACAGTTAGAAAAGTAAATACTCCAGGATTAGGATTTAGTGCTCTTATCTTTCTTTCAATAAGTACGGGAGGTTGTTTTTCTAGGTCGACATAACCATCGGCAGTAGTAAATTTTTTAGTGTAAGATAGAGTTTCTGGCTGTGGAACCGGTTTAACCTTGCCTTCTAGATAATCAGGTACTACATTTATGATTAAATTTGCACCTAGCTCAGCTAGTTTTTCTTCTAGTTCTAAGTACTTAGCATTTTCCATTTTAATTTTTGCTTGTTTAATAATTGGTCCATGATCGATTTCTTGGTCAACTAAAAATAAACTTACACCAAACTCCTTCTCTCCATAAAGTATAGCTGAACGAATAGGTGAAGGACCTCGATACTTTGGTAGCAAAGATGGGTGAAGTCCTAAACTGCCATAAGCAGGAATTGAAAGTATCTCTTCAGCAAGAATTTTATGATATGCTACAATCAAAAAGAAATTAGCCCGGTATTCTTTAAGTTTAGACATTAATCCAAAGGTTAATATCTCTGGTTGAAGAATGGGAATGTTATATTCTAGTGCAACTTTTTTAGTCGAACATTGAGAAATGGCCAGTTTTCTTCCAGCTGGTTTGTCTGGTCTACAAATTAATAGAGCAGGGAAGAGCTTGTATTGAATTAGTTTTTCTAAAACTATAGCAGCAAATCTAGTATTTCCAAAAAATACGTATTTCATAGTTTTTTATTTTTAATCTTTTCTAACGATTCTTTAGTTAAAATCTTTTTTGCTTTACTGGTAAATAAAATTCCATTTAAGTGATCAACTTCATGTTGGAAAATCTGGGCTAGTAATCCCTGGGCTTTTATTTTGATACTTTTTTGATTTTTATCCAGACCCTCTAAAGTTACTTTTTTATACCTTTCAACTAGTCCCCAGGTTCCTGGAATAGATAAGCATCCTTCTAGCATTAGTTCCTTCTCTTTAGAATGGGCAACAATTCTTGGGTTAAATATTGCATAAAATTTTGGTTTTTCCTTAGGGTAAGGAAGTAGAGCTACAAAAAAACTGTAGGGTATACCGATTTGGTTAGCTGAAAGTCCGACACCATCATTTCTGACCATAATCTTTCTCATCTTATTTACTATTTCCCTGATTTCTTTCTTGGAATACTGATTGAAATCAAACGGTTTAGTTTTAGTAGTTAAAAACTTCTTCTGAAATTCGTCTTTGATAGTGTAAATTTTAGCTTTATCTAATTCTTTGAATAGTACAGCCATAAAGTAACCTCCTTTATTTTTTATTTTTTTTCTTTCAGCTACACTTCTTGCAATTCTCAAAAGTTTTTGATTGTCGTATTGCTTAGCTAGTTTTATATACAAGGACTTATGCGACTCATCTTCTAATATTCTAGCTAAAGCTAAGCCTATTGATTGAAATGGATAATACACTCTTGACTTTTTCTTCCGCTGAGTGAGTTTTTTTAAATATTCTCTGGCTAGTTTTGGCATCCAATATCTATTTTAACATAGAAGATAGTTAATTAGAAGATAAAATAGACAATTTGGCAAAGTAAAAATTTTGAGTTATAATAAAGCCATGAGGTTATTTATAGCTATAAACTTACCACAGGATGTTCAATTAAAAGTTGCAAAATTAGTTGATAGGATTAAGCCAAAGTTTAGAACTAAAGCTAACTTTGTTCCGGCTGAAAACTGGCATCTTACTTTGTGTTTTTTAGGTAATCAACCAGAAAATAGCTTAACTGGCATCAAGCAAGCTATTCAAGATACTGCTTTAAATTTTTCTTCACCTAAAATAAATTTCAAAGAAATGAACTATGGCCCTGAGAAACATCCCTATATGGTCTGGCTTATTGGTACAGAACAGACCTCCAAAGATTTAGCTAAGATTAAGAAATATTTGGAGAACCGATTAATAGAATATGGGGTAAGATTTCGTTTGGATTGTCGAAATTTTAATGCTCATCTTACTCTGGTTAGGCTTCCTAAGTATGGAAAGCCAAATCTTCCGGAGATTCAGACTGGAACTGATATTGGCTTTTATGGAAAAAGTATTGATTTAATGCAATCTAATCTAGATAAAAATGGAGCTAAATATACCAGGTTGATGGAATTCAAATTTAAATGAAAAAAAAGATTAAAATTCTAATAAGAGTTTTGGCGATAGTTGTAGTAGTCGGAGTTATAGGTGGTTCAGGTTATTTTTTGGGATTTAAACTTGGAAAGCAGCAATCTGAAGCTGTAATTATTTACAGAGATACACCAGAAATTGATGCTGATTTTTCATTATTCTGGGAAGCCTGGAAGGCCTTGAAAAAGCAACATTATAAAAGTGATCAAGTAACCGATTTAGACTTACTATATGGAGCAATACGAGGACTAGCCAGTGCATTTAAAGATCCTTATACTGTCCTTTTAACTCCAGAGCAGGCCAAAATTTTGAGTGAAGATTTAAGAGGAAGCTTTGGGGGAGTAGGAATTGAGATTGGTATTCGAGAGCATCAATTAACTATAATTGCTCCTTTATCAGGAACACCAGCAGATAGAGCCGGATTAAGAAGTAATGATAAGATTGTAGAAATAGATGGTGAGTCTACCAGGGGCATTACTTTAGAAGAGGCAGTTCGAAAAATCAGAGGTCCGAAAGGAGAAGCGGTAGTTTTAACTATAATGCGGGAAGGATGGTCATCGCCTAAAAAGTTTCCAATTATCAGAGACACAATTATTATTCCAACCTTGGATTGGGAAATGAAAGATAAGGCGGCCTATATCCGGCTAAAAAGTTTTAATCAGAAAGCATATAGAAAGTTTTATCAGGCTGCCCGGGCTATAACTTCTAAACAGCCAAAAGGAATAATTCTTGACCTGCGAAATAATCCTGGAGGATACCTTGAAACTTCGGTAGATTTAGCTGGGTTTTTCTTAGAAAAAAATAGTCTGGTAGTGAAGGAAAGATTTTCAGATAAACATGAACAAGAATTTAGGACTTCTCGAGAACCAATCCTTAAAGATTATCCTTTAGTAGTATTAATAAATCAGGGTTCAGCTTCTGCTTCAGAAATTTTGGCTGGAGCGTTAAGGGATCATCACCGGGCAAAACTGGTTGGCGAAAAGACTTTTGGCAAAGGAACAGTTCAGCAAATCAGATCGCTGGATGAATCAAAGTTGAAAATTTCGGTAGCTGAGTGGATTTTACCAAGTGGAGAATGTATCAATGAGAAAGGTATTGTCCCGGATATTGAAGTAAAACTTACCGAGAAAGACATCAAACAAAATAAAGATCCTCAACTAGATAAGGCCATAGAGATTCTTAATAATCTATGAAAGTAATTTTGTTACAAGATATAGAAAATTTGGGAAAGAAGTTTGAAATTAAAACGGTTAAAGATGGTTATGCTAGAAATTATCTTTTTCCTCGAAGACTAGCTGAATTAGCTACACCTGAAAATTTAAAACGACTAAGTCAACAGATTAAGATTTACCAACAGAGAAAGCAGGAGCAGATTTCCAGATTAAAACAACTGGCTGAAAAAATAGAGCAAATTGTTTTAGAATTTCCTGTCAGAGTAGGGGAGAGTGGTAAGATATTTGGTTCAATAAATCAAAAAATGATTGAAAAACAATTAACTGAAAGAGACTTTAAAGAGTTTAAAGTGAATTTAGAATCACCAATTAAAAAACTAGGGGAATATCAAGTTGAAGTTGATTTAGGACAGGGGGTAAAAGCTAAGCTTAAAATTAAAGTACGTTCACTACTTTAACAAATTTTCTTTTTCCATCAAATCTGATTCTTTTTCTAGTAGTGAATTTAACTCTTCCGGCTTTTAGTGAATAAAGGGTATCATCTCTACCTCTTTTGACATTTAAGCCAGGGAAATATTTAGTTCCTCGTTGTTTAACTAATACTTCTCCCAGCTTTACTTTTTGCCCATCAGCTCTTTTTATTCCTAAATATTTAGGCCTGGAATCACGACCCAGTTGAGTACTACCTTTTGCTTTTGTATGAGCCATAGTAAAGTTTACTTTTTAGTTTTTATATTTTAAACTTATATCTGGTATGATGTCAAGACTGAAGAATTTTATCTTTCAACACAAAAAAGAGATTGTTCTTTTTTTTCTTTTATTTTTAATTATTTCTTTAAGTTTTGGATTAGGTTATTTATTCGCTTTACAGAGTAAAACTGCTCCAATTATTATTGAAAAGCACAGCAGTAATTAAAAGGGGTCTTATAAGTAGCCAATTTTTTTAAGCCAGTATTCATTTTCCCATTCCCAGAGTTTTTTAGCAGCTAAAAAAGCCTGGTAATCTTCCTTCCGATAAGGGAATTCTTTTAGCTCGATATCACCTTTAATTTCTGACCAGAGATGCTTACAATCTTCATTGTTTTTCTCACCTCTAATCTTTTTTCTACCACCTTTATTTCTCAAAATTGCTCCACATTTTTTACAAACCTGAATTTGATCAATTCTTAAAATCCAGCGAGTAGAAAGTTCTGGAATTTGCGGCTTTAAAGCACCAAAGTAGGCTGCAGTTTGAAGATTATAATCTCGGTAAATTGCCTGGGAAGTTTTTAAATCCAGGATTCCCAGTTTATTATCAATTATCGCCAGAGCATCAATAGTTCCAGCGTAGCCTTCCTGATGGTTTATTATTCTTCTTTCTACAAATTCAGGTATAACTTGAATCTTAGTTTGATTTAAAAATTGTTTAAATGCTTGAATAGCTGGCAAAATAGCTGGATCGATTTCCGGGGACTCTCCAACCAGTATTTTTTCTACAGTATTGTGAATTAGAGTTCCTTGAACAGCTGAGTTTCTTTTAATTCTTTCACCATCGGCAAAAGTTTCTGCTTCTCCATAGAATCTATACAGAGCTGGCTTGGCTTTTATTTCTACAATTTTAGTTACTCGAGGATACCACACTCCATTAATGGTATAGCCATTTAGCTGTTTGAATTGTTCTTTGTCTTGGTAGTACATTACATTGAGTTATTGGGGGAGTGGACTTGGAGTATGTCGTAAAATATATCTTGTGCGACATACTCTCTACACTTATCCCCTAAATTGTCTCTACTCCTCTTTTAATTAAGTTGACTAACTTTTCTAAAATCCAGACCAGTGCTTTTCCAACTACTTTAAATAGTTTTTTCCCGGTTTGAATAACTTCTCTTATGAAGCCCTGACTTTGCTCTGGATTTTTAATTGAATCAAAGACTTTTTGGAAAATTTCAGTTGATTTGTTTCTAAGCTGTTTTATTTCGGGAGGAACTAGTAAAGAGGAAGTTGTCTGCTCAGCTTGACAGCTTTGAATTAATGAAACTCCTAACGCTATTATTAAGCCTGCTATCAAAATTTTTTTATATTCAGTCATATTTCAATGTAATCTAGTGGATTTAAATCACCACCGTATGGCATTGGGCCACAGGAAGTACTTGGTCCTATATAAAAAGTTGGGCCGGCATAAACCCCAAAGTGCAGATGAGGTCCAGTAGAATATCCGGTATTTCCCACATAACCAATTACCTGCCCTTTTTTTATTATATCACCCTCCTTTACAATTTGTCTAGCTAAATGAGCATAAAGGGTAACCAGGTTATTAGGGTGTTCTATGGCTACAAACTTACCATAAGCTCCGCCCCAGCAATATTTGTCTTGATTTCCAATTGCAATTACCTTCCCTTCTTCAGCTGCTCTAATCGGAGTGCCAATTGGAGCTCCAATGTCAATTCCATTATGACGATGTTGCTTGTAATGAGTGCGAGCAAATTTAGTATAGCCATATCCTTGAGTTAAAGGTCCATTTACTGGCTTTAGTAATACACCTGGTCGAGGTTGAGGTAAAAGTTTCGGATCAATCTTTTTACGTAATTCTTTTTCAATTTGTTCAATTTCCCGACTGGTCTGTTCATATATTTTTTTCAATACTTGTAGTTGTTTCTGATAAAGCCTTTCTTGATTTTTGGTTTTTTCAAGAAGTATTTGATTGTATCTTTTTTGATCCAGAACAATTAGCTTTCTATTTCTAAGATTAAAGTTTTCCCATTCTTCTTCCTTTTGTTTAGCAGAGATCTGGTTAACTCTATTAATTTTTTCTCTTCGTAGATTTCTAAGTTCAAAAAGTTGAGAAAAGAGCTTGTAATTGAAATCAATTATTCTCTGTATTTCCAGAGTATTTTCAGCCAGAGTTTGATTTTTCAAGAATATAATCAATAGACTTTGCTGATCATTCTGTTGAAGTTGTTGCAAAAGCTCCTTGATAGCCTGTTTTTTTAAATCCAGCTGTTTATCTAAATCAGCTATTTCCTTTTTTAACGATTCTATCTCCAGCTTTAGCTTTTCAATTTGGATTTCACTTGATTTTATTTCTAGATTAAGTTGATTAATTTGATAGTTGTTTGTTTTAATTTCCCAATTCAGTGACCTTTTTTCTTGACCTAATTTCTCTAGATTAGAAAGAACTCTCTTTTTTTGTTCCTGAATAATTTTAAGTTGTTTATTTTTTTCAGCAATTTTTTCCCGGAGAGTCTTTGGAGAATCTTGAATCTCTTGAACTGGTTTATCAGCTGTAGTTTCGGATAAAACCGAGCAGCCAATTACAGAAGTTACTAAAACTAGTGAAATTACTTTTAAAAATGTTCTATTCATTATTATTGTTTAAGTTTTAGATATTGTTCTAGTTTATCAATTGCCTGTTTTATTCTATGAATTGTTTCAGATTTTCCCAAAATGCCTATAATTTCTAATGGAGGTGGAGAAGAAGCTAAACCTGAAACAGCTACTCTTAAGGGCCAGAAAGTCTCTCCCCTACCCTGCTGGTTTGCTATTTCATTAACTAATGGTTCTAGTACTTCAATTTTAAAATCTTTTAGTCTAATTTGGGCAAAACAATTTTTAATTAGATAAAGGTTGGTTAAAATACTTTCCACAGAAGAATCTTTCCAGATTAATAATTTGGCATCATAATCAGGAAGTTGGTAAAAGAAACTAACTAGCTGCTTAAAATCTGAAAGTTTCTTTAGTCTGGACTGTTCAATTTTAATGATTTTTAGCAGTTTTGACTTGTTTTTTAACCAGGATTTTGGAATATAAGGAATTAAGCGGTTAAACAATTCCTGAATTGAAAGCTTGGAAATATACTTAGAGTTAAACCAGTTTAATTTTTCTAAGTCTACAATTGCTCCACTTTTTTGAACATCTGCTAAATCAAATTTCTCGATTAGTTCTTCTATTGATAAAACATACTTTTCATCTTTAGGATGCCAGCCCAGGAATGCCATGAAATTGATTAGAGCTTCTTTTAAATAACCTTGTTCTCGGTAATTACGAATAGATACCGGCATCTCTCTTTTGGAAAGTTTTTTACCCTTTGAGGAAAGGAGCAAAGGTAAGTGAGCATAGTTAGGGGTTGAAAAACCTAAGTACTTTTGAAGAATTATTTGTTTGGGTGTATTGGGTAAATGGTCTTCGCCCCGAATTACCTGAGTTATTCCCATTTCATAATCATCAATTACTACAGTTAGGTTATAAAGTGGAGAGTTTACTCCCTTGGCAATAATTATGTCGCTCATAAGCGAGGTATCAAATTTTACCTCTCCCCGAACTAAGTCATTTATTTTAACTTTAGTTCTTGGTATTTTTAAAAATATCACTGGTGATCTTCCTGGACCAGGCTTTTTTTGTTTACACCATTCTTCAAAGCTCGGAAGAATCTCAAGAGAAGCCATAGCCTGCTTATAACTTTCCAATTCTTCTTTAGTACAGTAACATAGGTATGCTTGCTTTTTATCCAGAAGCCTCTTTAGGTATTTTTTATAAATATTTAACCTCTCACTTTGACGATATGGTCCTTCATCCCAGGTTAATCCCAGCCAGGTTAAATTGTCAATAATGTCTTCCTCAAATTCTTTTTTACATCTGGCTACATCAGTGTCTTCTATTCTCAATATAAATTTTCCATTGTGTTTTCTGGCCCACAGCCAGTTAAATAAAGCAGTTCTAGCTCCACCTAAATGGAGAAAACCAGTAGGCGAAGGTGCTATTCTGACTCTAACTCCTTTTTTTCTCATGGATTAATATAGGCTAATATGCACTCGGCAATAATTTTAGCACTATCTGGCTTAGAAAAGCCTTTAGCTGATTGAATCATTTTCTGTTTTAGTGGAGTATTTAAAATTTTATTGACTTGAGTTAAAAAGATTGATTGTTTCAGGTTGGCTTCAGTTATGACAATAGCTGCTCCGGTTTCAGCATAGTCCAGTGCATTTAGTTGCTGATGATTTCTAGCCGAACTGCTTAATGGAATGAGAATAGAAGGCTTTGAAAATGCAGCTATTTCAAAAATTGCTCCTGAACCAGCTCTGGAAACTACTAAGTCTGCAGCAGCTAAATTTAATTTTAGATTGTCAACTGTTAAGAAACCAACTGCTCGATAACGTTGTTTATAGAATTCGCTTTGTTTACTTAAAATTTGTTCAGTTTCGTTTTTTATTAGTTGAATATGGTCTTGTCCGGTTTGATGTGTTACATAACCAACATTCAGAATTTCTACTAGATTGGATACTACGAAACTATTTATTTTTGAAGCTCCCTGTGAGCCTCCTAAGAATAAGATTAAAGGCTGTTCTGGTGGGATGTTTAACATTTTTTTAGCAGTAGCCTGGTCTGGAATATCAGAAATCAATGATCTTCGAATTGGATTTCCCACTAGTTCAATTTTTGATTGTGGAAAGTATCTGGATGCTCGCTTAAAAGATATAAAAATCTTTTCTGCAAATTTAGAAGCCCAGGTATTAGCCAGTCCAGGAATAGCATCAGATTCATGAATAAATACTGGAATTCTATAAAATTTTGCCGCTAGAACTACTGCAAAGCTTGTTTCTCCTCCCTTTGAGAAAACAATATCTGGCATAAATAGCAAAAGCTTAAATAAAGCCTGAAGTAAGCTAAGTGGAAACTTAATGAAATCTAGCAAGTTGGCCACAGAAAAATACCTACGAATTTTTGCTCCCAAGATTGGTTCTACTTTAACTCCTCTTTTAATAAATTCGTTAACCCAGGCACTTTTTGGTCCAATATATTTCATTTTTAATGTTAATCCTTTTTCAAAGGAAACTCGATAAATTTCTTCAATCACAGCCACTAGTGGAAAGATATGACCACCAGTTCCTCCTCCAGTAAATAATATTCTTAGTGTTTTAGTCATGATTTGATATGCTTGGAGATATTAGTAATAATACCACTTATAGTTAAGAAACTTACCATTGCTGTTCCTCCATAGCTTATAAATGGAAGTGGTAAACCAGTATAGGGTATTATTCCTGAATTACAGGCAATGTGAATAAAAGCTTGAATTCCCACTAAAAGGCCAAATCCTGAGGATAGTAATTTTCCAAATACATCTCTTGCTTTTTTACCAATCCACAAACATCTCTGAACTAACATTAAGAAAAGAAAGATTATTAAAGTAGCTCCTATAAACCCAGCTTCATGAGCAATTACAGAAAATATTGAATCTCCAATTTGTTCTGGAAGATAATATATTTTACTACTAAGCTTACTAAGACCTACTCCAAACAAGCCGCCTTCTCTAATAGCTAATAAACTTTGAGATAAATGATAACTGGAACCCTGAGGATCAATCTGAGGATAAAGAAAAGCAATTATTCTTTGAAGACGGTAAGGAGTAAAATAAATGACTAATCCAAAACCAACTACTCCTAAAAGAATTGTTTCTAAAATAAATTTAGAGCTGGCACCTCTTAGAAAATAAACTGCCAGCCCAGTCATTAGAACTATTAAGGCAGTACTGGTAGAGGGTTGAGCCAGGAGTAAAACTATAATTAAGGCAGTAATAATTGTAAAAGGTAGGAAACCTTTGCTAAATTTTTTAGTTCTATTTTTTTCAGTTAGCCAGGCAGCTAGGTAAATTAGATAAGTAAATTTAATTGTCTCTCCCGGTTGAAAGCTTATTTTTCCAATTCTAAGCCAGCGACTAGCCCCTCCAGATGAAACTCCCAGAGGAGTTAGTGTTAGAATTAACAAAAGAATGTTAAATAATAAAATAAAAAAACTTATTTTGTGCCAGTAGTGATAGTTAATTTTGGTAGCGATTAAGAATCCTAAAAATCCTAATGACAATCCAAATATTAATTGATGCTTCAAATAAAAGTAACTATCTTGAAACCTAACTTGACCTAGTTCTGATGAGGCACTGGTTAAAGCTATTAGTCCAAGAATAACCAATAAAAACACTAGACTAACAAAGAGATGGTCAATTTTTTTCATTACTAATAATTATAGCATTTTTACAAGAATCTAGAAAGAAAAAATAGGATTATTCCCAGTCCACTTGAGACTGCTGAGATTATCCAGAACCTCATAGTTATCTGAGCTTCCGGCCAGCCTAAAGCTTCAAAGTGGTGATGGATTGGAGTGGAGAGAAATATTTTTCGATGAAAAACTTTTTTACTGATAGTTTGAATAATTACTGATAGTGACTCGATTACTAGGATTAAACCAAAGAAAGGCAGGAATAATGCAGTATTAGTTAACATAGCAATAATTCCTAGAGTTGTTCCCAGTGCCATGGAGCCAGTATCTCCCATAAAAATTTTAGCCGGATAAATATTATACCAGAGAAATGCCAGTAGAGCTCCCAAAATACTAGCCTCAAAGACTGCCAGATGATATCGATGAAGCACCAACGAAACTACTATTAGGCTTGCGAAACTGAAGAATAAAACTCCACCAGCTAATCCATCTAAACCATCAGTTTCATTGGCTGAAAAACTGGAAGCAACAATAATAAATATAAATAGTGGAATATAAAACCAGCCAATCTGAATATATCCTAAAAATGGAACATAAAGTACAGTCCAGTCTAGACGAAAGTAAAACCACCAGGCTCCCAGGACTGCTACTAAGGTATAAAGGATTATTTTTATTCCAATTCTAAGTCCTCCACCACCAGGGCCAATTTGCATTGCACCTAATATATCATCAAATAATCCTATTACTCCACAAATTAGTAAAGTAGCTAGTGGAAGGTAAGTTTGAGCTCTATCTATAAAATTAAAATAACTGAATATTCCACCAAGGTATTTACTTAGAATTAAAAGAATTAAGGCCAAAAAGATTACTGTAAACCAAATTATTATTCCTCCAGCAGTAGGGGTATTTTTTTTGTGTTGGTGAAGTTTGGAAAAGATTGGAGCGGATTTACTGTCGCGAATATTTCTCTTAATCAACCCTATTTTTCTGGTAAATTTTATTAGAACTGGCATTAAAAAAATAGCTATAGAAAAGGAAGCAGTTGAAATTATTAGCATTCTAATTATTTGGAAAACTATTTCTCCAGCCTTAGCCATCTTTACTTGAAGATTCTAGAACTTACCTGACTGATAGAATTGCATAGCTTGTATTGTTTCAACCAGGCAAAAAGATCTTTAGTTTGCTTGTATCTATCATTTGCTCCAAGCACAATAACTAGAATTTTTTCTCCATTCAACTGAAATATTGATATAGCATTTTCTTTAGATTCATCAATATAGCCAGTTTTTCCACCAATAAAGTTCTCAATTTTTCTAAGTTTGTTAATATTGATGAAATTTTTTAATCCCTTGGGCTGTTTAATTTGAATATTGTCTTTTTTGCCTATTTCTAAAATTTCTGAGTGATGAGCCTGAATATACCGAACCAATTTTTTGAGATCACTAGCTGATGAGAAGTTTTCTGGAGAAAGACCTGTTGGTTCTACAAATTTGGTCTGGTTTAAGTTTAGTTCCTTGGCTTTTTTATTCATTAAATCCACAAAATCTTCTCTGGTCTCAGAAAGAGCCACTGCAGCATCATTTGAGGAACAAATCAACATTATATTTATTAGTTGTTTAACTGAATATTTTTGTCCAGCTTTGATATTTGCGCGGTTTCCATAGGTTTGTTCAGCCTTGGTGGATATAACAATTTGTCTATCAGGAACTAGTTTTTCCTTAGCTATTATTGCAGTCATTAACTTGGTTAAAGATGCAATTGGCCAGCGCTTATAAATGTGGTATTTCAGATAGTCCTGATTTTTATCTAAGCTGGTAACTAAAATTGCTTCTGACTCACTTGGGAAATTTAGATGAATACCTGGACTTTTTGGAAAATCAAATTCTAAACTGGCAAGCTTAGCTTCAAGATTATAGCTTTCAATATCTGGAAGATTTATTTTTTGCCTGCTTGACTGAAGTGGTGAAAGTATCAATGGACTAGGAAAATTAAAAGACTTTGGTTGGCTAATTTTCTCTAACTTTGTTGTCCTTGCTTGCTGTTCTAGATTTACCTTCAAGATTTTACTTGAAGTAAATATATATTTGGACAAAACTATTGAAAGAAAAACTACCATTACCAATAGTATTGAAAGCAAACTATTTCTCATGTTTTACAAAATCATTTATTAACTGAAAATAATGTTGATAATTGGGTAAGTCTTTTACTGATTTAATTCCAAGATACTTAAGCAAATTGGTGCTGACTTTGTAGGAATAAGTGTTTTTAGAATTAGGAAATTTTTCAATTAATCCTCTAATTAGTAGGTTCCTTAAGATATAAGCACAGTTAACACCACGAACGTAGTCTATTTCTGCCTTAGTTAAATTGGGATGGTAAGCAATGATTGATAGAGTTTCTAAAGCTGCAGGACTTAGATTTTCTCTAATTTCTTGCTTTAAAATCTTTTGAATTAAACTTGAGAACTCAGACCTGGTTATCAATTGAAGCTGGTCATTATTTTTTAATAGACAGAGTCCAGAGTTTTTTTCTAAGTTCTGTTCTAAATTAAAAATAGCTTGATTTAGCGTTTCTGAATCAATTTTTAAAATCTTTTTAACCTTAGATAATTTTATTGGCTTTCCATAAACAAACAACAATGCTTCCAGAGACTTAGTTAATTTTTGAAGATCTTTAGCTAACATTGCATTATGGTTATAGGTGAAAAAGGCCTGGTCTGAGTTACTTTGATTATTTCTTTTCTAATTAACTGAAGAATAACCAGAAAGCAAACTATAATTTCAGCCCTGGAGCGTTTTTTAACTAACTGATTAAACTCCAAGGATGATCTTTTAAGTTTTATTAATCTTAAAATTTCTTTAATCTTTTCCTGAAAATTTACCTTATTTAATTTAAGTTTTTGACTTAATTGATTTTGTTTTAAAAGTTGAGTTAGTTCTTTAGTTAAGTCGACTAGAGCTTGTCTTAGCTTTTCTGTCGATAAATCTTTTTGAGGATAGAATGATGCTTTAAAGTTACTTAGATATTCTCTTTCAAACATAGCCCCAGCCGGATTCCAGTATTTACGAAAAAGTTTTTCAGCTGACCTGAATTGCTGAAAGAAGGCTACTCGATTTTGTAAGTCTTTAATTTCTTGTTCTTCCTGCTCAGTTAGAATTAAATCGGGCAAAATAACTTTGGATTTGATTAACAAGAGCTTAGAAGCTACTTTCAAAAAATCAGCTAGTAGGGATGGCTGTTCCTTTTCAACTTTGGTTATGTATTCTAAAAAGTCAGAAGTAATTTTAGCTAAGCTAATCTGAGTGATATCTAACTTATTCTGTTCTATTAATTCAGCTAGTTTTTCAAAAGGTCCTGAAAATTCTTCTAGTTGTAATTCATAGCCAATCATACATTTATTTTTATTATAAAAAATAGGTAAAAAATATTCAATTCTAGCTTTAGAAGGTATTAAATGTGAATTTTACAAACTGTAGATATTTCTTGGGCTCCAGAGCATCCAGCCTGAATTGGGGTTGGAATCTGTTATCGCTTTTATTTGCTTATTAACCATTTCCTGATCATATATTGCCCCTAAGTCGAAATCCTGAATCCAGGGACGAATTTTAGTCGAAAACTGCGGATGAGTTGACAAAAAATCTGATAAACGTTTTAAGCCAACTTCCATTGAATATTTAACTACCTCATAGGGATATTCAGCCGGATTTTCAAAACCTAAGAATCCACTGTTAAAATGGGAAGGATAAAGCATTGGACAGATATAATCAAAGTAAGGAAAAGCATCTTCAATTATCTGGCCAATTCCTGAATCATCTTGACTTACCATAGTTTGTCCAAATAAATCTGCTGAAATCTTAATTTCATTTCCTTCTTTTTTTAAATTGGTAGACAGATACTCAAAAAAACTTTTAATTACTTGACGCTTTGAAGTTTTTCTATCCCAGAACGGGAAAACCAAATTTTGAGAATTTTCAGCTGGAAATCTAACGTAGTCAAAATTTAACTCGTCAAATCCTCTAGATTTAGCTTCAATTGCAATTTTTAGAATATAATCCCAGACTTCCTGACTGGATGGATCAACCCAGAATAAATCTTTTTTATCCTGATATAATTTCCCGGATAAATCCTTAATTGTCAGATCGGGTCTCGCTTTAGCTAATGCCGGGTCTTGAAAAACAGTTATCCTAGCAATTAAATATATCCCCCGGTCATGAAGTCTTTTGATTAAGCTGTTTATTCTGGGAATTGTTATTTTTCTGGTCTGATATCTGTTAACTTCGTCAAGTTCAATTGGATAAGCAATATATCCAGAATAATCTTTAATATCTATAACTACCGCATTAATTTCAGTTTTATCTGCCAGGTTAATCAAGTAGTTGATTTTGTTGGGATTTCCAGCAGAAAAAGCGGTAAAATAAACTGCCTTAATTTTAGCAGGAGGATTTTTTAGAGGCTTTTGCTTTTCAATATCTTCGATAAAGTTGTAATAAACAAATTTTTGTGGATTGAATTCAAATATTCTGACTAGCTTTGGTTGTCTTCCAGGAACCTCTACCAGGTATGATTTTTGAAAAAATAAAAAGTAAACTGGCATCAAAATAACAATTACTAATCCAATTTGAATCAATCCTTTTATTCTTCTAGACATATTAAAACTGCCCCTAGGGCACCAGCAGCTTTACCTAGCTTTGATTTTAGAATTTTCACTTTCCTTGATTCTGGATAAGCAATCAGTTTTTTAGCAGTTTTTTTAGCCTGGGAAATAAACAGTGAATAAGCTTTAGAAATTCCTCCACCTAAAATAACTGCTTCAGGGTCTAAAATATTAACTATGTTTGCTATGGCTATTCCCAGATTTTTTCCATATTCTTCAAAAATCTTTATAGATTTTTTATTTCCAGCTTTAGCTTTGTTTTCTTCAATTTCGGGATTAACACTTTTACTCTTAAAAAATTTTGCTGAGCAATAATCTTCTAGTTCCTGCATTTTTTGCATATCCACTATAGTGTGCCCCATCTCCCCTCCCCCCAAAAAGGCTCCATGATAAATCTTCTGGTTAAAAATTATTCCACTTCCAAATCCGGTTCCTAAGGTAAATCCGACTATTAGATTATACTTTTTCCCTGCTCCAATCTTTGCTTCGGCTAAACTAAAGCAATTTGCATCATTTTCAAAATAAATTCTTTCTATGGGAAAATATTTTTTGAAATTAAGATTTAAAAGAGCTGGAAAATTTGGAAAATAAATTATCCGATTGTTTTTTACTTTTCCAGCTACTCCTATTCCAACTTTCGAATAATTAAATTTTTTAGTTTCTGCCTTAATTTTGTCAATTACAGTTTCAAAGCTATTTCTAGTTAAATCCGGGTAAACAAGTTTATTTTGGTAAATTATTCTTTTTTGGGGATAGTTATAAACCAAGTAATAGATTTTGGTTGCCCCGATATCCAAGCCTAAGATATTCATTTTTTATCTATATTAAATCAAAAATAGTTTAATATCAAATATTAACTAATATTAACTAAAATCTTGACAATTTGGCCAAAATGTGATTGAATTAACCCGGTTACTTGAAAATAAGGTATTGGCAGTAATGGTGGTAATTAAATGGTGGTAATTAAAAGGAGGTTGAGATGGAGTATGATTGGTTGACTGTTGGGTTGATTGTTTTGGGTGTTGTTTGGGGATTAACTGGAATAGAGATTTTACTTGGCCCAATAAGCTGGATAATTGCAAAAATTTTTAATCTGGAGAAAACTTTTGCTGATGAGTGCGAACCGGTTAGAAGGATAGGATTAAAAATAGTAGTGGATAAAAGTTATCAGCGAATTAGAAATTATTCTCAAAGAATAAAAGATTTGGTAAATGCTGCCTCAGAACAGTTTAGAAAGCAGTTTAAAATTGAATTTTATATTCAGGAAATTGTTTTGTTGGAGTATCGAGTTAAAAGCTTGAAAGTGTTTTTAGGCTGGTTGAAATTTGAATTTCCAGTGACTCCCCAATCAGATTTTGATCTAGTAATTGGATTTGCTGGCAAGCCGTATGATTTCTCTACTGGTGGTATGGCTTACTTTCTTGGAAATTATGCGGTAATAAAGCGTAGTTGGTATAAAGATAAGACTCTAATTCACGAAATTGGGCATTTGTTTGGAGCTGATGATTATGAGGGATTGTCCAACTATTTTTCAGTAATGAATTATTATGCTCCATTCTGGCTCAAATTTTTTGATTTAGAGCAAGGAAAAATAGTTTATTCTAACAAGTGGAAAAATTTCAGGACTGGCTAAGCCAGTCCTGATTTTATTTAAACTTTGACATTTAGTCTATTTGAAATATAATTTTTTTGATGATTACTACTTTTTATCGAAAATATAGACCTCAAACCTTTGATCAGGTAGTTGGTCAGGAGATGATAACCAGAATCCTGAAAAATGCTGCTATTACCGGAAAAATATCTCAGGCTTATTTATTTTCTGGTCCCAGAGGAACTGGTAAAACCAGTACCGCTAGAATCGTTGCTAAGGTAGTAAATTGTTTGACTAGGGAAAAAGACAAAGAATTTGCTAAACTGGGCGAACCCTGTAATAAATGTGCTAATTGCAAGGAGATTAATTCTGGAAAATGTTTAGACCTGATTGAAATAGATGCTGGCTCTAATCGAGGAATTGATGAAATCAGAAATTTAAAAGAAAATATTAAAGCTGTTCCAACAGTACTTAAAAAGAAAGTATTTATAATTGACGAAGTTCATCAACTAACCAATGAAGCTTTTAATGCTTTGTTAAAAGTCTTAGAAGAACCTCCTGAACATGCTATGTTCATTTTAGCTACTACCGAATTTTCTAAGGTTCCTTTAACTATTATTTCCAGAACTCAGCAGTTTCATTTTAAAAGAATTCCATTGTCTGAAATTCAGAAAAAAATTGAGTACATTGCCAAACAGGAAAAAATTGATATTGAGCCCCAAGCAATTGAATTTATATCTACTTCAGCTGAAGGAAGCATTAGGGATGCTGAATGCTTACTAGATCAACTTAGTTCTCTTTCTGACAGAAGGATAACTGTGAAAGATGTTGAGCAAATGATTGGCAAAATAATCTTGACTGAATTAGTTAAATTTTCTAAACTTTTGTTAACCGGAGATAAAAAGACAGCCTTATTGAAGTTGGAGGAAATAAAAGAAGGAGGTTATGATCTGGTCAGGTTTTGTAAAGATTTAATTATTTACCTGAGAAAAGTTGCAGCATTAAAATATCAGCCAGAGTTAAAGAAAATTTTCTCTGAACAGGTTCCTGGAAAAATATTAGCAGAAATGATTGAACAAGCCAAAATGATAGAACCAAAACATTTAAAGCTTTTGAAGTCACTAATTAATGCTTATTCTCAGATGAGATATAGCCAGTTTCCAATTATTCCGCTTGAGATTGCTATAATGGAAGGATGGTAATTTTTAGATTGCGGGGTCGTCTAATGGTAGGACAGCGGCCTTTGGAGCCGTTAATCTTGGTTCGAATCCAAGCCCCGCAGCACCGCAAAATGAAAAAGTTTTTTGACTTTTTCATCGCGGTGCCACGAGATGAAAATTACTAAATAATTTTCATTTTTCGTGGCCCAAGAAATATGTATTTGGTACTTTCAATTTACCAACATTCTCTAGCTTAATAAAAAGAAATAGAGACGGAAAACAAAAAACCCGACATTTTGGTGCTGGGTAAGTTAATAGATGACCTACCTATAACTGCAATAATGGCAATTCCTAACATACCAAGATTAATTCCAAGTATTATCTTTATTAGCCGATTTGCAATGTCTCGCATTGCCTTTACTAACCGGTTCACAACACCTCCTTTCTTTAGTTATCTACCAAAGCTCAATTTTTTGTTAAGGAACCCTGGTAATTTTAATCTAATTTTAAAATAAGTCAACAAGCAAGATTTTAAGCTTTCTTTTTGACAATATTTCTTTAATTTTGCTACAATTTGTATTGAAAGGTCGACACTTAATTTCTACACAAGAAAGCTGAGCTCATGTCAATGCAAGTAGTATACCTCTTAATTGGATTAGTAGTAATTGTCGCTGTAGTAATTGGAGTTTACTGGTATTCTCAGAAGTCAGAAGTAACCGAACTTTCTGAAATTAAAAAGCCAGCTTTGGAAGTTAAGGGTATCCCAGAGATTTCGGACATTGAAAAAATAGCTCCTGAAATCGATGCTCTCTTGAAAGATATTTCAGAGCTTGAAACAGTAGCAGAAGATAAAAGTTTAGACACCTTAAAAGAAGACTTATCAGCTTTAACTGAGGAAACACCTTCAGAAAAAGAACTACCCTCAACTCCAGCAATTGATATTAGTGATATAGAAAGTACTGAAAAGGAACTTTCAACTGAACTAGAAGGGATTTTAAACGATTTAACTGATTTGGAAGGATTTGAGGAAGATACCTCACTAGATGAATTGGATACTTCTTTATCAGGCCTTGCAAAATAAAAATTTAAAGGTGAATATGGAAAAAACTACAAAAAAACTAAGTAAATTCATAGTTTACTTTTTGGTTGGTGCAATAATTCTGGGATTATTCTCTTCAGTTGCTTTTGCCAAAGGGTTAAAAGAGAGACATCAGGAAGCCAGAGCTAAATATCAAGCTGCTCGTCAGCAATACTTTAAAGAAGTAAACTGGTGGAAGACAGCTCGTCAACAATTTCTGAATACTAGAAGAAAATATAAACAATTCAGAAATGTTGAAAATAAAGCAGATTACGAAAAGAAGGCTCGAGCCTTTTTGAGCAGAACAGTGGATGTTTTAATCAGAAAGCTAGAGTCTTTGAAAAACTGGGTTTCTAATAAGCCTTCTTTACCAGAAAGCGAAAGGCAAGCAATTGTAGCCGAGATTGAAAAAGATATTAACTGGCTTGAAGATAAAAAATCAGAAATCGCTACAGCATTACCTTCTCAGATAAGAGAAAAAGCAAAAGAAATCAGAGATTACTGGAGAAATCACAGGATTTTTGTAAAGAAAATCATCGGTCAAATCTGGGGAGCAAGATTAGACTGGGTAATTGAAAGGTTTGAGAATATCTCTTCAAAGATTGCTGCAAAAATAGATGAATTAAAGGCTGCTGATAAAGATACTTCTCAGCTTGAAGCATGGCTGGCTGACTTCAATCAAAAAATTGAAATAGCTAAGAATAAAAGAGAAAAAGCAAGAGAAAAGTATCAGGCAATCTCCAGTCTAGCTGATGCTAACAAGCTCTTTAAGTAGGCGCACCAGTTTATTAAAGAAGCAAATCAGTATCTCCGCGAAACTCATAGGAAACTCGTAGATATTGTTAAGGAAATAAAAAGAATCGTTGCTTTAAGTAAAACAGAAGAAGAGAAAGAAACAGAAGAAGTAGAAGAGTAAAAAGAATTAACCAAGATCACAAAAGCAACCCATTTTTTGGGTTGCTTTTGTTTTACTTCAAAATATAAGGATAATTTGAAGATTCTATTTCGGTTTCTTGATACCAGATTGGTCTTTCTATCTTGTCTAAAACTTCAGTTCTCCATTTTTCATCAGTTAATCTATCCTTCATTGGCCAGGAAAATTCATAATAACTAAACATTGGCCCAACTGCTATTCCTATTCTCCCCTGTTTAGATTTGTGAGCTACCAGAAGCCAGTCAATCTTTCCAGTTCCAACTTCTAAGACGTTTTTACTGTTTGTATCAGTATGAACATCAGCAATTATTGAGGTTTTAAAAGCACCTTTCTTTTCCTGAACTGAACTTTCTAGTTTTTTACCTTTTCCTGGTTCTCCGGTAGTAATGGTTAAAGCTGAAGCAAGTTTTTCTAAAATCTGTTTAAATTCCCGGTCAATATTTTTAATATAATTGTAATCTGATTCAGTTAACCTTTCTTTCTGTAATTCTTTTTCAGCTATTAATCTTAATTTCTCCATCATTTCCGAGCTTTGTTTTAATGCAATAGATACCTCCGGAGTAATTACTCCCTGTTTTCTTAAGCCACTATCAAGGTAATTCACCAAGTATTTTGCTTTAGTAAATAATTCAGGATTTGGTTCAACGTAGCCGTAATATTTAGCTTCAATCGGCAATATACCAGTAGCTTTAAGAGTACCTACTGCCCAGGTATAACTTTGTTTTACATATAAAATTGTATCATGTCTTAATTCACTCCAGGAGCTTAGAAAAGTAATTAAATCTTTTAATTTCCAGAGATTACTTCTCATCCAGCTGGGATAGCCTGCGGGCTTTTGTTTCAGTAAGGGCTTAAGCATCCACAGCCACCTATTATAGAGATTTTTGTTCCAATC
>CAYRSR010000005.1:0-56689 GCA_964427275.1 uncultured Candidatus Saccharibacteria bacterium | reverse complement strand
AGACGACTCCCTTCATATTGAAAGAACATATCTTGGAGGAGATTTGGTAATAGATAGCAATGGCAACGTCGGCATCGGGACGACAGGGCCAGGAAGAAAATTAGAGATTAGTGGTGATGGACAACGATGGACTTTTCCAACTGGGGACGTAGAACTTATCCAAGTAGATACCAATCAGTTTTCCTTTGCTGATCCTTCACCAGACTCTACAAACTTTTTAACCTTTGATATGGCCAATGATGAATTGCAACTTATGCAAAATGGCGGCAACGTCGGCATTGGGACAACGAGTCCGGGAAGTAAATTGCACATAGCTACAGGCGTTTCTGGGACAACAGGGTCAAACCTTGAACTTGGTGATGAGGGAGTAGGCGATGGTGTAATAATTACAGATGGTGGGTTGCATATAGGCATTGATGCTAATAACAATTCAGCAAGTCAAGCGTTTAGAGTTGTAAAAGATACTACGAGTCCGGGAGACAGTGGGACTGAGTTGTTTAGAATACAAGAAAACGGCAACGTCGGCATCGGGACGACGAATCCGGGGGCAAATCTGGAAATTAGAGATAAAGGAGTTGGAGATGACTCCCAATCGAAATTAAAAATTGGTAATGGTACTCCTAGTCTCACCGCTACACTTAATGTAATTGCTAATGATGGTTCATGTATTTTTGGGGCCTGGGATGACAACGTGCTGGGAACACCTAGGTTTTTAGTTACAAGAACCGGCAACGTCGGCATCGGCACAACGAGTCCACAGTATAAGTTAGATGTGGAAGGTACTGTGTCAGCACACAGTTATCATACAGGCGATATACTCTTTAAAAAAGATGGTGAGCCACTCTGGCGAATGTTTGAGGATGAAAATGGACTGTATTTAGAAAATCAAAAAACTGGTGAAATTTACAAATTTTTACTGGAGAAAGTAACTAGATAAACAGGTAGTTATTTTCGATTATCGGAGTTAAACTTTAGTAATAAAATTAAACATTCTAACATCCTGCAGAATGTTAGAATGTTGTTTTATATTAATAGCGGTTTTAATTAATCCTAGTTGGTGATATAAGGACTTGCGAAGTCCATATATTTTTTAAAAGAATCCAAAAAATTACGTAATAGATTACGTAATTTTTTTTGAACTAAAACTTAATCAGTTCAATTTTCAATTAGATTTTTCTTATTAACACTTTTCACGATCGTGAAATTTGTTAATAAGTTTCGGATATTTTTGTTATCAATCAATTTCCAACTTTCAACTTCTAACTTCCAACTTCTAACTTTTATTCGTAAATTCGTTGATTATTAGCAATTTGTAGATTGGCATAACATATTGTAAATCAATTGTTGATTTTAATAAAATGTTCTTTTATAATTCCACTAATGGCTTTACCAAAAAAGAGAAAATCAAAATCTAGGGTTAGAAAGAGAAGGGGATTAATTCTTCGCTTAGAGAAGCTACCAGTGGTTCCCTGTAAAAAGTGTGGAGTGCCTAAACTTCCTCATCGAAAGTGTCCTCAGTGTGGTGCAAAATAAAAAGCAAATTTTAGACTAAATTATGGCTTCCAGGCAGTTGGCTCGTTCAATTGTTTTACAATCACTTTTTGAATGGGACTTTTATCAGAAGAAAAAAGACCTGATAGCTATTATGGAAAGAAACCTAAAGAATTTTGGGCCTGGCCTGGATACTACTTTTCCCTGGAAGCTCCTTAAAGGAATAATTACTCACTTAGACTCAATAGATAAGATGATTGAAAAATTTGCTCCACAGTGGCCGATTGAAAGAATTGCCCTAATAGATAGAAATGTTTTAAGAATTGGATTATATGAGCTTGTGTATGGAGACAAAGAAGAAGTTCCACCTAAGGTTGCTATAAATGAAGCAATTGAACTGGCTAAAAACTTTGGAGGCTTAACTTCGGGAAGATTTATTAATGGTGTAATGGGGGCAGTATATAAACAAATGCAAAGCACAAAAGACAAAGAAAAACAATCTCAGCCAGGTAAGTAAAATTTCTTATTTAGTTTATGTCAAATTTTTTGGAGCTTGAAAAATTAATTGGAATAGAATTTAAGAATAAAGAATTACTTAAACAAGCATTAACTCATCGTTCCTACTTAAATGAACATCCAAACTGGGGTCCTCATAATGAAAGGCTGGAATTTCTGGGGGATGCGGTACTGGAATTGGTTGTTAGCGAGTATCTTTATAAAAAATTTCCTGAAAAATCTGAAGGAGAGCTAACAATGTTGCGGGCATCGCTGATTAATATTCACAGGCTATCTCAGTTGGCTCGAAAGTTGAACCTGGATAAACTAGTTTTTTTGTCCAGGGGAGAGCGTATGCAAGAAGGAAAGGCTAAAAATCATATTTTGGGAAATGCAATTGAAGCTATAATTGGGGCAATTTATTTGGACCAGGGCTATCAGCACTGCAAAGAATTTATTGAAAAGTACTTACTTGTTTGCCTACCAGAAATAATTCAAAAAAAATATTATCAGGATCCCAAAAGCCTTTTTCAGGAAATTATTCAAGGGAAATTTAAAATTACTCCACATTACGAAGTGTTAGAAGAATCTGGCCCAGCTCATCGAAGGGAATTTAGAGTAGGGTTATTTGTAGGTCAAAAAATGGTTAGTGAGGGTAGGGGATTTTCCAAGTATGAAGCTGAAGTTGAAGCAGCTAAAAATGCACTAAAGCTGTATGAAAAAAAGTAAGTTAAAAAATAAAAGATTGGTTGTAGCTAATTGGAAAATGAATTGTCCAAATTTATCATCTTGGAAGAATCTTCAGCCAAGGCTAAATGTCGATATAGCTATTTGTCCCCCATTTTTATATCTTGAGAAACTAAGAAGCTTAATAGACTCCAGAATAGCATTAGGGGCTCAAAATTGTCATTTTGAAAATCAGGGTGCATACACTGGTGAAATTTCTGCCAGGATGCTTAAAGGACTAAAAGTGAAATACGTTATTATTGGACATTCTGAAAGAAGAAAATATTTTGGAGAAACCGACGAGCTAATCAGCAAAAAGATTAAAGCCGTTTTAAGTAATAATCTAACTCCAATTTTGTGTATTGGAGAAACTTTGAAGCAAAGAAAAAGAGGTTTAGTTAAAAAGGTAATTAAAAATCAACTTCAAAAAGGCTTAAAGGAAATTAGGAATTACAAATCAAAGATTAAAGAATTTATTTTTGCTTATGAGCCAGTCTGGGCAATTGGTACTGGAGTTTTTTGTCAGCCTGATGAGGCTGATCAGGTTCATCAGTATGTAAGAAAAGTGGTTTTTGATTCTGGATTTCCAATCTTAAACTTTAAAACTATTTATGGTGGTTCAGTAAATTCTAAAAATGTTGAAAAATTTTTAGGGTACGAATCAATTCAGGGTTTTTTGGTTGGTGGGGCTAGCTTGAAGATTAAAGAGTTTCAAAAAATTATTGATATCACAAGCAAGTTTACAAGTTCTTTTAAATAAACTAAAATTTTTATACTAGACATGAAATACTTAAAAAATTTATCCAAATCTAAATTAAAAGGAAAAATTGCTCTACTAAGAATTGATTTAAATGTCAAAAAAATATCCAGGAAATCTTTCAGAATAAAAGCAATTTTGCCTTCAATTAAGTTTTTACTGAAAAATGATGCAAAAGTTATAATTTTAAGTCATTTGGGTAGGCCTAAGCCATTAGATTTGGGAGTTAAAATTTCAGGTTTTAGGGAATTTTCTCTTAAGCCAGCTGCTAGAATTTTATCTGAATTGCTTTCTAAAAAAGTAAAATTTGTTGATTTTGATAAAATTTTTGATTTTGACTACCGGAATTCTTTAAATAGAATTTTTCTATTGGAAAACTTAAGATTTTTTGAAGGTGAGAAAAGTAATGATAAAAAACTGGCTAAAAAATTAGCTAACCTTGGAGATATTTATGTTAATGATGCTTTTGCAGTATCTCATCGAAAAAATGCTTCAGTAGTTGCTATAACTGATTATTTGCCAGCTTATGCTGGCTTAAGATTAGAGCAGGAAATTAAAAACTTAGATTTAGTGATGAATAAATATAAAAACCCTCTCTTGCTAATTATTGGAGGAGCTAAGGTTGAAGATAAAATAGGAATGATAAAGTATTTTATTGATAAAGCTAGATGGTTTATGCTTGGTGGAGGTGTGGCTAATACCTTTCTTAAAGTTCTTGGTTATCCTCTAAAAAAGTCTTTATATGATGAAAAAAAGCTTGATTTTGCTTCTAAAGTTCTTACTGATTATCCTGAAAAAATCCTTTTACCAAGAGATGTTAAAATGAAGGATCAGAAAATTCTTGATATTGGACCTTTTACAATTAATTACTATTCTAAATTTATTAGCCAAACTAAAACTATTATCTGGAATGGACCTTTAGGAAAAATTGAGGATAAAAAATTTACCGAAGGTACTAAAAGCATAGCGAAAGCTATTGCTAAATCTAAAGCTTTTAGCTTAATTGGGGGAGGAGAAACTACAGATTTCATTTCAAAATTAAATCTGGAAAATAGGTTTAGTTTTATTTCTACTGGTGGAGGAGCTATGCTGGAATATCTAAGCGGAAAAAAACTGCCTGGTATTGAAGCTTTAAAATAATGAAAAATAACTTAAAAAGAATAGCTGAAAGAATTTTTCTGGCCAAAAAAGAGGATCAGAAGGTTGCAGTTTGGGGAGATTATGATACTGACGGAATTTCTGGAGCTACAATTGTTTATCAAACACTTAAAAACCTTGGATTTAAAAATCTTCAGTTAATTCTTGATCCTTCTGGAAGAATGGATCAAAAAATTATTCATAAGCTAATTTCTAATGGGAATAAATTAATTGTAATTGTTGATATGGGTATAACTGAAGTAGAAAAGATAAATTTTGCTTTAAGTAATGGAATGGAGGTTATAGTTATTGACCATCATTTATATACCAGTCCTCCGCCGGTGCTGTTTCATCACTCGTTAAAGAAAGCAGCGGTTCAATTATGTTATGAAGTAGCTAAGGCAATTAATCCTGATGAACAGTTTAGTGATCTGGTTGCTCTTGGGAGTATTGCTGACAAAATTGAACTAAATTCTGAGAACAAGAAAGTGATTATTAAAGGAATTGAAAGAATAAATCAGAGAAAGAGGATAGGATTAAAAATTTTATTGTCCAAAATAAAGTTGGCTAAATTAGCTAAAAAACCAGGGAAAAGCTGGGACAAGCTAAGAAGTTACTTCAATTTTCCTTTAAGAAATGGCTTACAGAACAATTTTTATCAAATATTTGTGTTAAACGACGAATCGAAGTTAGATAAGTTGACCGATGAGCTTATTAGGTTTCATCAAAATATTTATCAAAAAATTGATGAATTTAGTAAAACAATTAAGCTGGAAGAATCAAAATTAACTTTAGTAGAGCATCATTTACCTCATGCTACCTCTGGAGTTAATGGAGCTATAGCTGAAAGACTAGCTAATAAGTTTAATCGAATAGCTTTAGTTCACGGAGGAAAGGATAAAAATGGACTGGTCAGAGTTTCAGCTAGGGCCCCTTCAGACGGTTATCATCTAGTTAAATTGTTCAGGAAATGCTCTAATCTATTTTTAAACTTTGGAGGTCATCCTAAAGCTGCTGGCTTTCAGGCTAGATATAACGACTTAGAAAAGATTAAAATATGTCTGAGTAAAAATTTACATTAATAAAATCTTGAAAATATGAGCAGAGTTATTATTAATACTGATGGTGGTTCAATTGGAAATCCTGGCCCGGCAGCAATTGGAATAGTTGTTAAGATTCAAAATTTAAAGTCAGAAGTCAAAAACTATTCTAAGTTTATTGGAGAAACTACTAACAATATTGCTGAATATCAAGCAGTGATTTTTGGATTAAATAAATTAAAGAGATTAATAGGTAAAACTAAAACCAGACAAACTGAAGTTGAGATTCGTTCAGATAGCAAGTTAATAGTAAATCAACTAAATGGAACTTATAAAATTAAACATCGGGAACTTTTCCCTTTATTTATTGAAATTTGGAACTTAAAACAGGACTTCAAAAAAGTGGATTTTATTTATATCTCCCGAAAAGAAAATAAACCAGCCGATAAGCTGGTTAAAAAAGTATTAGCTGAACATAAGCATAGGAAAAAAGACTTAAAGAATCTAATTTTATAGGAACCTCTTTAAATGAAATCTTCTATTGAGGTAGCTTGTGGAAATCATACTTAATCAAAAATATACCTATCTTACAAAGATTTGACAAATGTAACATGTTATGTTATACCTTCTGTAACAGTAAGAATAAACTGGCTTGAACATTAACAAATATTTCTGAAAAAACTTGAAAAAAAGGAGGTGAAAATGGGTAAGAGTAAGGATAAGTTGGCGGTTGAATCAAATAAGCTCAAGTATAAAGACTTAGAGAGATTATTTGACACTCAGATTCAAACTTTGCGGAATCTTAGTTGTCCTGAACAGATTGTTAGGCTATTTGTTGCAAAGAAAAGTTCGGTACTCTCGAAAGCAAGTAAAATGGCTTTTGAGAATGGACATATTCCATTTATTCCGGTTATTCCACAGAGGTACAGGACCTTGTATGATCTGATAGCCATGGTACGAAATGGTAACGAGTGGGGCTACACCCAGCTGGATCCAGCAGATATTACTGATAAGGTTAAGACTCCAGGTAGGCCTTATTATATCTATGATGTTGAGGATGGTAGAGCTTTTCTTGGAAAGAGTCCGATGGATGCAGAAAAAATCCTTAAAAAGCAGTTAAGGTCTCCACTTACTACTGTCGAAGCTATAGCACTTACCATTCATACTGATGTACTTAGACATCACTATATCAAGGCTGCTGGTTCCTGTTATAACAAGTCAGACGACGGAATACCAGCTATTTTCCTACATGGTGGTATGCCAGTCCTCGGATGGGGCCTTGTCGATACTCGGGATGAACGCTGGGGTTCGCCCTTCTGTGGTAGTAGAGACCTTTAGGTTCTAAACCCTACAAAATTTTTTCCAGGCTAAAAATGTAGTTAATAAAGGGAGTAGAGTTAAAAAGTTCTACTCCCTTTCTTTTTTAAGATGCCAGATAATTGGTTAAGTACTGATTATAACTAAAAAAGAAGACTTAAAGATTTTAACTTTAAATTGACTTCTTTAAATAAAACCTCCTTATTGAGATAATCTTCGAAAATTCTCAGCTGTATAAGATAATTACATTTTGACAGCTATTTGACACAATGACAGAAATTGTATAATATTATACTGATGAAGGAATCGTTATCTCAAACAATAATTATTAAAAAACTAAAGGAAGAAGGAATTTCTCTTTTTACTTTTTCTGATTTTAAAAAATTTTTTCAGATTAAAAAAGAAAATACCGCCTCTAAAATTTTAGAAAGATTAACCAAAAAAGGAATTTTAAAAAGATTGATTAAAAAGAAATATCTCTTTGTTTTTTCAGAAAGCGATGATTTTCAAATTGCCAATTTTTTATATTCTCCTTCTTATATTTCTTTAGAATCAGCTTTGTCTTTTTATGGAATTATTACCCAGTTTCCTTATCAAGTTACTTCAGTCACTCTTAAAAAAACAAAAATCATAAAAACACTCGATAAAGAATTTTTTTATTCTCATATCAAACCCAAATTGTTTTTTGATTATGAAAAAAAAGAAAAATTTTTAATTGCCTCTAAAGAAAAAGCGTTTTTTGATTATCTTTATTTTTGTTCAAAGGGATTGAGAAGATTTGAAAAAGATGATTTTGACCTAAGTTTGATAAATAAAAAGAAGTTTTTTTCTCTTTTAAAAGAAACCAAGCAAGAAAAATTGAAAAAGTTTTTATAAATTATGATAAGTAAAACCCAGTTAGAACAACTTTCCCAGTATTTTAAGATTGACAGGTTTACTATATTTCGGGAGTATCTCCAGATTTTGTTTTTAAATTATCTTTACAAAGAAAAGTTGGCTGAGAAAATTTATTTTAAAGGAGGGACTTGCCTTCATTTATTTTATAAATCTCCAAGGTTTTCAGAAGATTTGGACTTTTCAACCACTCTTTCTGAAAAGAAAATTAAAAACTTTTTAAAAGAGATAATAAAAAAATTTCAAATTGAAGTTCCAGAATCAAGTTTAAGTTTTATTTATCGGGGAAAAAACTCATTAAGATTTAGGTTAAAATATGAAAGTAAGTTCTTAAAATTTCCTCAAACAATAAGGTTGGATTTTTCTTTAGAGAGAACTTTTCTTGAGCCAAACATTCTTTCTTTAAAAACAAAATTTCCGGTTAATTTTTTCTCTTTGGTTTCCTGCCAAAAAGAAGAAGAAATTTTAGTTGAAAAAATCAGGGCTTTTCTTTGGCGAGGAAAAGGAAGAGATATTTTTGATTTGTGGTATCTTTTAGATAAAGGAGTTTTAATAAACAAAAAACTTTTGAAAAAAAAACTAAAAACAGTAAATTTAGAATTCCACAAGAAGTTTTTCTTGGAAAAAATCAAAAATTATCCAGAAAAGAAAATTTATCTTGATTTAGTAAAATTTTTGCCTTCTAATTACCGAAAAATTATTCCTGAATTAAAACAAAGATTAATTTTTATTTTTTCTGAAGTACGGTAACTTAATTTTAAGCTTAAAATAAATAATCTAAAAACAGGTCATAATGGAATAAAAATTTTACACGGAATAGATTTGGAAGTGAACAGCAAAAATCGTGGCTTTTGTTTTAAGTCCTGCAACTTTTTTGCAGGCTACCTAAAGGATTAACAAAGGGAGTAGAGTTAAAAAGTTCTACTCCCTTTCTTTTTTAAGATGCCAGATAATTGGTTAAGTACTGATTATAACTAAAAAAGAAGACTTAAAGATTTTAACTTTAAATTGACTTCTTTAAATAAAACCTCCTTATTGAGATAGCCTGCGAAAATCATACTTATCAAAACATACCTGTCTTACAAGGGCTTGACAAATATAACATATTGTGTTATACCTTTCCCAACAGTAAAAATAAACTGGCTTGAACATTAACAAATATTTCTGGAAAAACTTGAAAAAGGAGGTGAAGATGGGTAAAGAGGATAAGTTGGTTGATAAGTTAGTGTCACTTTTCAAAGGTATTTCAGACAAAGATATTGATAAAGCAATCAAAGAAGCCAAAAATCGGCTGGTAGTTGAAGCAAAGAAACCCAAGTATGAAGTCTTAGAGAAATTGTTTGATAGCCAGATTCAAGTCCTATGGGATCGCGGCTGCCCTGACCAGATTATTGGATTGCTTGTTGCACAGAAAAGTTCGGTACTCTCGAAAGCAAGTAAAATTGCTTTTGAAAATGGACATATTCCATTCATTCCAGTTATTCCACAAACCTATCGGAGTTTCTATGATCTGATGGCTATGGTACGAAATGGTGACAAGCGGGGCTACGTTCATCTGGATCCAGTAGTTGTTACTAGTATTACCGATAAGATTAAAACTCCAGATAAACCCTACTACATCTATGATATTGAGGATGGTAGGAGGCTTGTTGGAAAGAGCCCAAAAGAGGCAGAAAAAATTCTCGAAGAACAGCCGAGATCCCCCCTTACTGCTGCTGAAATTATTGCGCTCTGTGTTCACACTAATGTGCTTAAACATCACTACGTCCAGGCTACTGGTTCCCGTTGTAGCTATGATGAGAGAGATATGGTGCCGGATGTCGTGCTGCTGGATATACCGATGCTCGATCAATGTTGGGTCAATAGTGAGAGTAACTCGTGGGGTTCGCCCTCCTGTGGTAGTAGAGACCTTTAGATTCTAAACCCTACAAATTTTTTCCAGGCTAAAAATGTAGTTAACAAAGGGAGTAGAGTTAAAAAGTTCTACTCCCTTTCTTTTTTTCAAAGTGTAAGGAACTTGACTAAAATCACAAAATGTTTTATTATCTCCACCGTGGTGTGGCAGGAAGATGGCAGCTCTGTCTCAAATTTTTGAGGCAGGGAGGAAAGTCCGGACACTCCTTCATTTAAACCGGTTAGGTTTAAATGGAGAGCAGGGTAGTGGGTAACACCCACCCGGCTTGATATCTTTTATCAGGCCGAGAGATGCGAACAGAGACGTCTAAATTCGTGAGAATTTAGATGTCCCTCTGGGACAAGCTTAATGAGAAATTATTAAGGTGAAACGGCTAAATTCTTACCCGAGTGTAAGGCCGTACCCGGTATTGCTTTGAATTGGAGTGGTATTGGGGGTGCCGCTTGAGCTCTGGAGTAATCCAGAGCCCAGATGAATTGCCATCGAGATACAGAATCCGGCTTATTACCTGCCACACCACAATGAGCCAGAGAATTCTCTGGCTCATATTTTATTTACTGTGATTATTTTAGCTTCAAATTATTAACTAAAGGACTTATAATTATATAAGTATGGCTGGACTAACTCCTGCTGTTGAATCTTTAATTGAAAAATATCGAACCTGGAAAAGAAAACTGGAAGCCCCATTAGAGGAGCCTACCGTGCATGCAGATGAAGTAGTTACTGCTTTAGCTACCGGTTATGAGAAAATTAGAAGAGTAGTAGATTGGAAGGAAGAACATTTGATGCGTCGAATTGCTGTTGAAAGAATTTTAAAAAGAAGGTTTTATTTAAATGAACTGGATGCTGAACCATTTGTTTTAGAATTGGTTAGCGGAGGACATTTTCCAAATGACTATATCCCGAAGTCAAAAATTAAGTTAGTACAAAATGCAATTAACAAGTACAAATTTATTCTAGATCATTTACCTCCAGTTCCAAGCGGGAAGACTGAAGCTGAAGTTCAACTACCAATTTTTCAAATTGCTAGCTGTGAAATTGAACAAATTCTTGATCCATTTTCTTATCAGCGGGCCGATATTCTGATTGAATGCATGCAAAGCTTAATGAGAGAAAAGATAAGATTGGGAAAAAGAGCACTGGATAAAAAAATAATTGATGAGTCTAAGAAAGAAACCCTTCTTTATGTTGCAATACAACAGGCCTTATTTAAATTTGATAGCTCGGTTATTTACTACAACCTTCTAAAAAAGAAGTACTCAAATTGGTTTGAAATCTCTAAAGCAGAATTATCTGAAGTAAGCCAAAAATTTTACAGCATTTTAGATGAGTTTGAAAGTATTTTAAATCACCCGCTAGCCGGCAAGTTTTATAAGCTTTGTGAAAGATACGATACACCGTTTCTATTACTGGGAGATATTATTAGAGAAAATTTTGAGGATATTGATGAAAAAATAGCCGATTCAAAAACTCTGGAAAGTTTAACTGCCCAGGCTTATCTTAAGCGACTTTCAACTTTAAAAACTAGGTCCTACAGAGCAGCTTTATATGCTACCATTTCAGTATTTTTAACTAATGTATTTGCACTTTATTTAATTGAAATTCCATTTGTTAAATTGACCGGAATTGGTTTTCTAAATCCCTGGGCCAGGTTATTTGATATATTTGGACCAACTCTATTGATGTTTTTTTTGGTTGGAACTATTAAACTGCCTCCAGAGGAAAATCTTAAATTAGTCATAGAAGAAGTAAAAAGAATTTGCTACGGTACAAATGAAGCTGAAGTTCACGAAATAGATGTTTACCCGGAAAGTTCGCTAATAGTTAAAATTATTCTTAAGTTTCTATTTACCTTAAGTTTTCTAATATCCTGGGGAATAGTGGTTTTTTTGGCTTATCTGTTTAATTTTCCTCCACTTTCTTATTTAATTCTGGTTATATTTACTGCTTTGATTGCTTATACTGGAACAATTATCAGAGAAAGAGCAAAAGAATTACATGTGATTGAAACCAAAGCTACTTTTATAGATAGCTTTTTTTCACAATTTGCTTTGCCGGTACTTCATTTGGGAAAGTGGTTGTCTTCTAAATGGAGAAAAATCAACATAGTTGGGATAATCTTTAACTTACTGGTTGAAGTTCCATTTCGAACTTTTGTTGAATTTATTGCTCAATGGAGATACTTCCTTAAAGAACAAAGAGATAGAATACATTAACTAGCTTTAATTAAAAAAAGCTTAGTTTGTCTGGGAGATAAAAACTTTGCTCCATTTTTGGTTACTATTACATCTTCCTCTATAGAGCATCCATTCGGTAAAGTGATTCTTGGTTCAATGGTAAATACATATCCTTCTTCTATCTCAATATTTGCTTTTTTTGAATGTTTACTGAGTGAAGGTCCTGGGGAGTGGGCAAATTTACCAATTGGATGCCCGGTGCCATGCTCATATTCAGGATATCCTGTATCTATAATCACTTTCCTGGCTACCAGATCAACTTCTTTGCCGGTTTTTTTAGGAACTAAAGCTTTAGCTGCCGCATTTATGGACTTGATTGTAGTATCAAATCTTCTCTGGATTTCAGCTGGAGGAAAATTCTCTTTTGGTTTCAACATATAAGCTGCTCTCTGAATGTCAGAACCATATCCTTTGTATCTCAGGCCAAAATCAACATAAATCATATTTCCAGGTTTTAATCTAGTTCTGGTTGGCTTACTGTGGGCATTTTCGGTTTTTCCAATTCTTTTGCCAATGAGTACAATTGGGCACATAGATTCAGCCCAGGCAAATTCCAGTTTTTCTGGATAGTTTTCAACCAATTTATGAATTAAGTTATAAATATCAATTTCGGTCATTCCGGTCTTTAATTGGGAAAATGCCTTTAAAATTATCTGGTGGCTAATTTTTGCTGCCTTGCTTATTCTTTTTATTTCTTCAGGTGTTTTCTTGTTGAATAACCTGTAAATTAAGTGTAGAGCTGAATTGATTTTGGCTCTTACTTTTGATTTTCTAATCAATCGGATTAAATTTAAGTAGCTCCCATGTCCAAGAAAATCTGCTTGAATATCACTCTTACTATAATTTAAAAATATATTTCTTGGATTTATTTGCTGAATGGCCTGGAAAAATTTTTTCTTAAATTCTTCGCTTTCAGCCCAAAATTCAGATTTATCAAAAATATTTGGAACATTTGAAAAATCAAGTTTACCACAAATTAGGTAAGTAAGCTTTTTAGAAATTATAAGCACCGTTGCGGCTACCGGTTGTAAACCAAAAAGCTCAAAAGTCTGGTCTTTTTGTTCAGCGGTGTAAATTATCCAGGCATCGTCTGGCCTTAAACTCTGTTTGGCTAGCTCTATTTTCTTTTTCCAGATACTTATATCACTCATTGTTTCTGAAACTTCCAAACCAAGGTATTTTTAGTCATTTTATTCTTTCAGTATATTCACCGGTTTCAGTATTTACCCTAATAACATCACCTGGCTTAATAAACATTGGAACTTTTACCTTTAATCCGGTTTCTAAAGTTGCTAACTTAGTGTTAGAAGCTACTGTAGCTCCTTTAATGTAAGGGGGAGTATCAATTACTTTGAGGTCAACTTTTATCGGTAATTCAATGGAATAAGGTGTTTCATCAAGGTAAATTATTTTTACTTCTAATCTTTCAGTCAAGTAGTAAACTTTATCACCGATTTCTTCTAATGGAAAGGATATTCTTTTGCCATCTCTTAAAAATACTGCTGATTTCCTATCTTTATAAAGAAAAGTTGCTGACTGGTAAGATAACTCAACTTCTTCCAATCTTTCAGTTGAACGAAAGGTTTTTTTGATTATGTTCCCGGTTTTTAAATTTTTTAAACTTGCCTTGACATGGGCAATTCCTCTTCCCATTTTCATAAATTCATAATCCAAAACCTTAAATAGCTGCTTATCAACTTTTATGATTAATCCTTTTTCTAAGTCTCCAGCTTCAATCATCAAAATTAATTTTAGCACATAAGTTTATTTCAATGCAGGGGGTTGACAAAATAAAATTTTTCTATTATCTTAAGCTTGGTTGTTCATTAACTTTTAAATATTGGATAAAGAATAGGAGGTGGAAATGAAAGAAAAGTTAAATCAAGAAAAGAAAGCTTTGGAGAGAAAGCTGAAAGAAATTAAAGCCAGGTTAGAAGCCAGGTGGAGAAGGATACTGAAACAACAGCAAGAAAAGTACCAGAAGGAAATTGAAGAAATAAGGCGATATTTCGAACAGCAGCTGAATCAAGCCAGAGCTAAAATTGAATCTCTAAAAAGAGAAGTTAGCGAAAAAGATGCTCAGCTGGCACAATTGATTGCTATGTACAAGCTACTTAGAGAGAAATATCAGCGTTTAGCTGAAGTTCCATGGCGCATTGGAAGAGTAATTAAAAAACTTGCTAATCAAAAAGTAGCTGTAAAATGCAGTGGACAGTGTTTTGTGGTTAATACAGCTGACTCGGGATTATTTCAAAGGCTCAGGCCTGGACAGGAAGTTCTGCTTAACCAACAAATGAATATTATTCAGGCAACTGGTGAGGATATTTTATCTGAAGGAATGGTCTCTGTGGTTCGACAGGTTTTGGATAAAAAAAGAGTGCTGATTGGAGACCATATGGGAACTAAAGTAGCCTACTTGATTCCTGATCTGGAAGGGAAAATTAAGGCTGGAGACAAAGTTCGCTTTGATCCCAACTACAATCTGGTGCTGGAAAAGGTAAAAAAGACTGAGCAAGAATTATCCGAGTTAGAACTGGAAAAAGTTCCAGAGGTTACTTTTGAACAGATTGGTGGGTTAAAGAAGCAGATTGAAAAAATTAAACGAAGTTTTGTATGGCCAATAGTTTATCGGGAAAAATTTAAAAGGTTAAAGCTTCCTGCAGTGAAAGGTGGACTGTTGGTTGGTCCTCCTGGCTGTGGAAAGACTCTAATTGGAAAAGCTTTAGCCAATTATCTCAGTAAATTGTTTGCTAGAAAGCTAGGAAGAACAGACTATAAAGGATACTTTTTATACATAGCCGGGCCTCAACTTCAATCAAAATGGGTTGGAGAAACAGAGAGAATGCTTAGAGAATTGTTTAAGCAAGCAAAAGAAAAGAGCAAACAAGGATTTCCGGTAGTGCTATTTTTTGATGAAATTGAAGCCTTTCTTTCTACCAGGGGATTAAGAAAGAGTTCTGATGTAAACATTGATTATGTTTCTCAGTTTAATGCTCTGGTAGATGGTATGGGTGATACTTCCAATATCTTAATTCTTGGAGCAACTAACCGGCCGGATATGATTGACCCTGCAGTTATTCGTGAAGGAAGACTAGAACTTAAGATGGAGATTGGAAGACCAGATAAACAGGGAATAAAAGAGATATTTAAGATCTATCTTACTCCTGACTTACCTATTAAAGGACCAGAGAACCAGAGTATCAGAAAAACTATTGACCAGATGGCAACAAAAGCAGCTAAGTTTATTTTCAGTAAAACTGAAGATACTGAATTCATGGAGGTTACCTACAATGATGGTTCGAAAGAGAAGCTATACTTTCGAGATTTCATTTCTGGAAGCTTGATTAAGGCAATTGTTGATAGGCTAAAAGCTAATGCAATAAGACGCTGGGTGAAACAGGGAGCCAGGCCGGAAGTTGATCCAGAAATTAACCCTGAGGAACTAATTGAAGTTATTACCGAGTTATATCAGGAAAATAAGCACCTTGTTGACATTCATGCTTTAAAACAGGAGTTTGTATTTCGTCCTGGCAAGACTCCAGTTAAGGTAAAAAGTTTGATTGAAGAAAAAAGGATTAAAAAAATTAAAGGTAAGCTTCAAACAAAGGATATTACTGAAGGTGTAGTATAATTTTTAAAATTAATCCCGCCATGTTCAAGTGGCGGGATTTTTAGTTTTAAGGCTTGACAAAATTAAAACAAGTGGTACTATTTAAGCTGGTTACTTGAAAACTTTTTGATTAGAAAAGAATGGAGGTGTTCGAGATGATTAAAAGAGTTTTTGGAATTGAAACTGAATGGTCGATAATAGTTCCTCAGAAAAAAGGAACTGATAAGGGGGCTGATATTAAGGAGTTCAATTTATTTCTCAAAGTGATTCGGGATTTTTTCAGAATTGGCGCTAACCAGAAGCTTAAGTGGGAAGGCTCAACTTCTCAAGCAGAAAGAGAGTTGAATAGAAGGAAAGAGGAGATTAAAGAAGGAAGCTTATTTTTGCCAAACGGAGCTAGAATTTATGTAGATTATCCTCATCTGGAGTATTCTACTCCAGAGTGTGCAACTGTTGAGGATTTGATTGCTGCAGACAAAGCTGGAAACTTGCTGGTTCAAAAAGCAGCCGAGAAAGTTTCTCAGATATTGAATGAAAGAATAATCGTGTTGAAAGATAATTCTAATCGACAGGGTGCCTCCTGGGGTTCTCATGAGAACTATCTTTTAAAAAGGAGTGCTTTTAATCGGTTAATGATGGATTCAGATTTTCAGAAGAAGTTAATTCCATTTTTAGTGAGTCGTCAGATTTTATGTGGAGCTGGGAAGATTGGAATTGAAAGAGGAAATATCTTTGAGAAAATGAAATCAATTTACCAGGTTTCTCAAAGAGCTGACTTTATTACTCGGGTTATCGGATCTTCAACCACCTCGAACAGGAATATCATCAATACTAGAGATGAGCCCCATGCTGATCCAGAAAAGTTTGCCAGGTTACATCTGATTTTAGGAGATGCTAATCTATGTGATTGGAGTTTATATCTTCGAGTTGGAACTACCAGTATAGTTCTGTCAATGCTAGAAGATGACTTTATCAAAGAAGCTCCGAAAATAATTGATCCGGTTAAGGCTATTAAACAAGTTTCTCGAAATTTTGCAGCTAAGATTGGCACGATAAACGGACGAGAGGTTTCTGCTCTGGATATTCAGTATTGGTACCTGAATAAAGCTAGAGAGTATGGTAACTTTAGCCAGGAAGAAAAAGAAATTTTGGCTCACTGGCAGTTTATATTGAATCAGTTAAAACAACCAGATTCACTAGTTGGGTATCTAGACTGGATAACCAAAAAATACTTACTGAAAAGAATAGGACAGAGAAATAATCTATCTCTGAATAGCGGTAAACTGAAAGCAATAGACATTGCTTACCATGATCTAAATCCTGAAAAGGGACTCTACTTAATTTTAGAAAAGCGTGGAAAAATAAAGCAAATAGTTAGTGAAGACTTAATCAGGCAGCGAATGGTTTATCCTCCAGAGAATACTCGGGCTTATCTTAGAGGAAAGGTAGCTGGATATGCTTCAGAGATGGTAAAGGATTGGGAGATTATTGAGTATCGCTTTAATCGGGAAAGTTTAGCTAGTAGCGGGTTAAGTATAGGAGACTATCGGTTAATTTATTTAATGAATCCTCTAGTTGGAAAAGAAAAGGAAACTGAATTTTGGAAAAAAATTCAGGAATTAAGGAGGTGAAAAAAATGAAATTAGAAAAGGAAATCCAGGAATATGTGAGAAGCTTTGCTGGCTTGAGTAAACAGTCAGTTAAAGAACGGGATATTTTACATGGAACTACTATTTTAGCTCTGAAATATAAGAATGGTGTAGTAGTAGCTGGAGATTGCCGAATGTGTTTTAACCCAACTCTTATTGGCTCGGAGAACTTTAAGAAACTGTTTAAGATTGATGAAGATAGTGTAATTGCAGTAGCTGGTAGTGTAGCTCCAGCTATGGAGTTAATCAGATTTCTTAGAGCTGAGGTTGATATTTACAATCGAACTCAGACTCACCGGTTGTCCTTTGAAGGAAAGGCTAACTTAGTTTCTAGAATTCTGGCTAAGTTTGCTCCATTAGCTTCTGCCGGTATAGTAGTCCTGCCTATTTATGCGTCTAGAAATAAGATTTATGGTTACGATTATCTTGGAGCAAGATATGAAGTGAAATATTTAGCAGTTGGTAGCGGTAGTCAACAGGCTTTAACTTATCTGGATAGCAACTGGAATGAGGAATTATCCAAATTTCAGGCAGTAAAGATTGCAGTAGCTGCTTTAAATTTAGCTTATCAGAGAAACCCTCAGACTGGAAAAGTAAAGCTGGTTTATATCATCGAGGATGAGATAGTTGAAATTGATTCAGAAAAAATAAGCAAAATTGAGGAGGGTGATAAAAATGTTCAGCTATAATTTAAGAGAAGTGCTAATTCAAAAAGATGAGCTTATTCGAGAAAAACTGAGTAAATCAAGACCAATTGTAGCAGCTTCAACCAGAGATGGATTAGTACTGGTAACTGAAAGTGCCGGCACTAGAAAAAAAATTTGGCCAGTATCTTCCAAGATTGTATTTGGAGGAATTGGTGAATTTACTGATTTTAAAGGAGTTGGTTCAGTAAGAATTCCTGGTCTGGAGGGAATTCAGGATATTGCAGTTAAGCTGGTTAGCACTCATGTTCTTCAGTATTCTGAAGAAGATGTCCATGTTGACAGTTTAGCTTTAGTACTAGGGAGCTTAATTCGGAAAATTTATATTGACCCAAAAAGATTCCCTATTTGTGTAAAGTTTTTACTAGCTGAAGTTAATTCAACTCCAGAGCAGGATAAGATATTTGTGGTTTCTCCCAGTGGGATATTGACTCAGATAGAGAGTTCTTATGCTGTTTTAGCTGGAACTGATGAGACTTATTCAAGCCTGGAACAGAAAATTAAGCAGCATCTGGCTGATCGAAGATTTGAGGAACTGGACATTGAAACTGCTATTGATATTCTTAAAAAGGTTTTAACTCCGGAAGGTCAAGAAATCAGGTTTGAGGTGGGGATTCAAAGCAGAGATAAAAAATTTCAGAGGAGGTAAAATTATGACTAAAATTTTAAAATTGAATGGTCAAAAGAGAGAAGAAAGACCTCCCCATGAGCAGCCAGTTAAACCATTTGAGCCCCTTGACGAGGATTTTTTGAAAGATGATGATATAGACGAAATTGATAAGATAGTGAAAGAGGTTAAAGAAAAGCAATATCGCAATAGAGATAAAAAAGAGGGGCAATAATACTTCAAATTAACCCCGCTAGGAACTAGCGGGGTTTTTACTTTACTTGACTTATTTTAAAAAAATGTTAGTATAAACACGGCTATTTGAAGCTTAAGTATATGGTTTATTAGCAAAATCGGAGGTGATTTAAATGAAAAGAATTTTTGGATTAGAAAGTGAGTACCGGATAGTTGAAAAGGAAGAACAAAAAATTTTAGGTAACACACCAAAATATGTTCAGATTATCAAGGATGATCCAGAAATAGTTTGCCAGTTCATTCTAAATGGAGCTAGATTGTACCTGGATCGAGATTTGGTAGAATATGCAACTCCAGAATGTGCAACTATCAGAGATTTACTAGTTTATGACCGAGCTGGTGATAGAATTGTGCTTAAAAAGATAGGACGAGTAGCTCAGATACTGAAGAGTAGCAGAAATGATGATTCCACCTCTGGAGCTCACGAAAATTATTCTATTCTGCCTCAATTTTTGTGGGAGTATGCATCTGAGTTCTGGTATTTGGTGAAATGTTTAGTTCCATTTCTAGTAAGTCGGCAGATCTTATGCGGTGCTGGCAATATTGAGAGAATTGGTGGTAGATTTGAGTATCACATTTCTCAGAGAGCAGCTTTTATTACCCAGGTGACTGGTGATTGTACTACTGCACAAAGAGCAATTATTAACACTAAAAAAGCAGGACGCCTTCATTTGATTCTGGGTGATGCGAACTTAGCTGATGTTTCTACTTTTTTAAAGTTTGGTACTACTGATATTGTTTTGCAAATGATTGAAGCTAGGTTTTTGAAGAAAGTTCCGAGCTTGCAAAAGCCAGTTAGGGCAATCTGGAAAATTTCCAGTGACCCGAAATGTAAGAAAACGGTGAGATTGAGTAATAAAAAAAGATTTACTGCAATCAATCTACAGGAATGGTACTACAATCAAGCTAGGATATTTTTTAAGCAGGTAGCTCGACCAACTAAAGAGCAAAAGATAGTGATGATTGAATGGGAAGATAAACTTAGAAAATTATCTGCTGATCCAGAGTTGTGTGGAACTGAACTTGATTGGTGTATTAAACAGAAACTAATTCGAACTTACCAGGCCAAAAGAGGACTGAGCTTAGGGAGTAAAGAGGTTCGAAATTTAGCCTGGCTGTATCATCTCCTAAATCCTGAATTAGGGATCTATTATAAGTTACTTAACCAGGGGAAAATTAGAAGATTGGTTATTGATGCTGAAATTAGCAGAGCTGAAAAAAATCCTCCATCTAATACTCGAGCCAAGCTAAGAGCTAAACTAATTAAGACAATTCTGAAGCATCCTAGAGTTAAGCAAGTGATTTTTATTGATTGGAATCAAATAGCCTGTGTGGGATTTTTGCGTAGGCGTGCACTAGATAAGACAATTAGTTTGAAACCTCTTGAAACAAAAAACCAGCAACTTGAAAAATTAATTGAGTCAATTAAAGAAATTGATTAAAATGAGGTGCGGGAAACCGCACCTTTTTCTTTTTCATTGGTTATGTTAATGTATTTGTTTTTTATTTGAAAATTACTAGAATAAAATTATGAGCCCGGTTTTGTCTGTAGATGGATTGATTATAGAAGATAGAAAAATTATTCTATTAAAGAGAGCGATTTATCCATTTAAAGATTTTTGGGTTTTACCAGGTGGGAAGGTAAAGTATGGAGAGACGGTTGAACAAGCAATAGTAAGGGAAATAAAAGAAGAGTTAGGAATAAAAATTAGAATAAAAAGGCTTTTAGGGGTTTATTCAAACCCAAGCAGAGATCCTCGTTATCATAGTGTCTCTATAGCCTATGTTCTGAAAAGAATCAGTGGTAAGATTAAATTAAATTTTGAAGCCAGTCAGTTTAAATATTTTTCTTTGAATAAGCTACCAAAAAAGATTGGATTTGACCATCGAAAAATAATCAATGATTTTAAAAAATTAACCAATTATGAAAATTAAAAGTTCTGCATTTAATCATTTACAGCCAATTCCTAAAAAATATAGTTGTGATGGAGAGAGCGTAAATCCACCTTTGATTATTACTGAAATTCCTAAATCAGCTATCAGTTTAGTTTTAGTTATGGAGGATTTAGATGCGGTTAAAAATAAAATTCACTGGATAATCTGGAATATTCCTCCAAAATGGGCTAGAAAAGTAAGAATTAAAGAAAAACTTATTCCCTATCCAGCAGTAGAAGGAATTAATGATTTTGATATGATTGGGTATTGTGGTCCTTGCCCAGCTCCCCAAAAAGTTCATCGATATAGGTTTAAGGTTTATGCTTTAGACAAGAAACTGAAATTATCGCCTAAAGCAAAATTTGAAGATTTAAAAAAAGCTATAAAAAATAGTATTATTGAAAAAGCTGAGTTAATCGGGATTTATCAAAGAAGTAAATAATTTTATGTTAAACCAAAAGCAGATTAAGAACCTAATTGAAAAAAACAAGCTGATAGAAAATTATATTAATCTGGATTATCAACTTACTCCTAATGGTTTTGATTTAACTGTTGGAAAAATATTTAGATTTGAAACTGAAGGAAGTTTAGATTTTTCTAATAAACAAAGAAAGTTATCCGAAGTTGAAGAAATATTACCAAAAAAGGAAAATCCTGAGGATAAGTTTGGCTGGTGGGATCTTTCTCCAGGAGCGTATAAGATAAGAACTAATGAGAGATTGAATTTACCTTTAGATATAATAGGAATTGGTTTTCCTCGAAGTTCTTTATTAAGGATGGGAGCCTATACTATTTCGGGAGTGTGGGATGCTGGATTTTCTGGAGAATCTGAGTTTGTCTTAAAAGTAGAAAATCCAATTAAAATGAAGCAAAATGCTAGAATTATTCAGTTGATTTTCATAAAAATTTCCAAGACTGATCGAGGATACAATGGAATATACCAAATATAGTAAATGTAAAATGTAAATATATTATGCCAATCTACAAATTGCTAATAATCAACGAATTTACAAATAAAAGTTAAAAGTTAAAAGTTAGAAGTTGGATGTTGAAAAATTGAAAATTCAATGAAAATTGAAAATTGATAATTGAAAATTGATTAGTATCATTTTTATATGGTGTTTTCTATTTTTCAAAAATTTCCCGGTTTGGTTTTAGGCTTATCTACCAAAGCTGATGGGGCAATGAATTCTAATTTTTTTGAAAATAGGAATAGATTTTTAAAGAAATTAAAGATTTCTCCAAAAAATTTGGTACTTGCTCAATTAGTTCACCAGTCCAAAATTTCAATTGTATTTAAAAAAGATAGAGGTGAAGTTATTCCTGGAGTTGATGGTTTATTAACTAAATCAAAAAATACCTTTTTAGGCATAACTGTAGCCGACTGTCTGCCGGTTTTTTTATTTGATTTAGAAAATAAAGCAGTTGGACTAATTCACTGTGGCTGGAGAGGATTAGCCAGAAATATTCTATCCAAGGCAGTAGCTAAAATGATTCGGGAATTTAAAACTAATCCAGAGAATATTTTAGCTGGAATTGGGCCAGGAATATGCCAAAATCATTTTGAAGTAAAATCAGATGTTTATAATAAGTTTAAAAAATATGGGGCAGCTTTAATGTTTAAAGGTAAACAAGTCTTTTTAGATCTAAAGAAAATAGCCAGAATTCAGTTAATAAATTCAAGATTGAAAAGTCATAACATTGAAGTAAGTCCAGTTTGTACCTACAGTTGCAAAAACAAATATTTTTCCTATCGTCGGGATAAAAAGCTTTTAGTCCAACTAGCAGTAATTGGATACCTACAATAGATTTATGAAGATTGTTATTTGCGGTAGTTTAGATTTTACTTATCAAATTGAAAAGATAGCTATCAAACTCAGAAATTTAGGTCATCAAGTAACTATACCTAAGGTTTCTAAAATGATTTTAAACGGCAAGGTGAGCTTAAAACAGATTTTGAACGAAAAGAAAACTGGAGAAATTTTTAAAAGAGCTATAAAGCTAGATGTTTTAAAGTATTATTTTAATAAAATAAAGAAAGCTGATGCGATATTAGTTGTGAATCTGGATAAAGATGGAGTTAAAAACTATATTGGTGGAAATACTTTTTTAGAAATGGGTTTTGCTTATGTGTTGGGAAAAAAAATATTTTTACTAAATCCAATTCCTGACGTTCCTTATCGAACTGAAATTAAAGCAATGCAGCCAATTATTTTGAATGGTAAATTGGATACAATTTAGTTTAAGTCATTGACATCAAAGTATAGTATTTTAAAATTAAAATTGGCAGTTTTGCTGAAAGGTCGTGCTCTTTAGATCTTAGCAATAAGAGAGTTGGAGCAGATAAATTAACTAATTTATTTTACTACTAGAATGGAAAAAAGACTTTATGTGGGAGGTCTTTCTTATCAAACTACAGAAGATACTCTCAAAGAACTATTTTCCAAAGCTGGTATGGTAAGTTCAGTAAGTATTATCAAAGATAAGTTTTCTGGGCGGTCAAGAGGATTTGGGTTTGTAGAAATGTCTACAGAACAAGAAGCTAAAAAAGCTATTGAGATGTTTGATGGAAAAGAATTTGAAGGAAGAAATATTAAAGTAGCTGAAGCCAGACCAATGAGAAGAAAAATAAGAAAAGGTTTCTAGAAGATTGTGGTAGAAAGCTACCCAGTTCTGTTTTTAGGACTGGGTAGTTTTCTGCTTTATTTTCAGCTAATTTTATCAATATGAATTTTAAGGGAGTAATCTTTGACCTAGATGGAGTAATTACCAAAACTGCTTCAGTTCACTTTCGAGCCTGGAAATCAACTTTTGAAGATTATTTGAAAAAATTAAATTTACCATTCAGGCCATTTACAAAAAAGGATTATTTGGATTACGTAGATGGTAAGCCAAGATATGAGGGTGTAAAAAGTTTTTTAAATTCCAGAGGTATAAGACTTCCTTATGGAACTTCTCAAGATGACCCTGACAAGGAAACGATTTGTGGAATTGGAAATCGTAAAAATGTTTTATTTAGAAGAATAATTCAAACTGAAGGTGCTGAAGTTTTTCCCTCTTCGATTGATTTTATTAACCAGCTTAAGAGGAACAATTTAAAAGTTGGACTGGCTACTTCTTCTAAAAACGGCAGTTTTATTTTAGAAAGCTTGGGAATTACTGATTTATTTTCTACAATAGTAGATGGATTAGTTTCTTCTAAACTTAATCTTAAAGGTAAACCTGAATCGGATATTTTTGTCACTGCAGCAAATAACCTGGGAATAGCCCCAGCTGAATTAGCAGTTGTAGAGGATAGCTCCTCCGGAGTAGAAGCCGGCAGAAACGGCGGTTTTGGATTGGTGATAGGAGTGGCCAGGGAAAATAATCAGTCAGAATTACTGAACTGTGGAGCTGATATTGTCGTAACTGACCTGTCAGATATTAATGTAGCCTGGATTAAAAGTTGGTTTAACTTAAAACCGGCTGACCTGTTTAAATTCTGGGAAAAACCAAGAGATTTAGGAAATCTTTTAGTTGATAAAATTTTAGTAAATTCAAGCTACGAGCGAAGTTTTAAGTTAGCTTTAAATAATCGAAAGCCGGTTTTTTTCCTGGATTATGATGGAACTTTGACTCCAATAGTTAGTCGACCGGAACTGGCTTTGCTATCGGAGTCAATGAGAGATACATTAAAAGAGTTATCCAAGCATTATGTAGTTGCAATAGTAAGTGGCAGAGAAAGAAAAGATGTAGAAAACCTGGTAAAAATTCCTGGTATTTTTTATGCTGGAAGTCATGGATTTGACATTAAAGGAAGAGACTTATCTATGATTCATCCATCGGCTGAAAAAATAGCTCCAACAATTTCTAAACTAGCTAAAGGTCTTAAATCTGAATTGTTGGGTATTCCTGGCTTAATAATTGAAGAAAAAAAGTTTAGTTTGGCGATTCATTATCGATTGGTGAAGCAAGAAAAATATCTAGATATAATTGGAGATATAGTTAAAAATATAGTTAAAACCAATCCTGGTTTAAGATTAATGTCGGGGAAAAAAGTTTTTGAGCTTTTACCAAATGTTGATTGGAACAAAGGAAAAGCAATTAAGTGGATTATGTCCACTTTAAATATATCTTTTAGAGACTTTAGTGTAATCTATGTTGGTGACGATGTTACTGATGAAGACGCTTTTAGAATAATCAGAACCAGGGGAACTGGAATTTTAGTCTCAGAAAAACCAAGAGCTTCGGCAGCAGATTTTAGAGTTTCATCTCCTAAGCAGGTTCAAGAATTGTTTCAAAAGTTGTTATGAGTTCTACCTGGAGTTTGGTTTATAAAAGTTTTAATCCAAAAAAACAGAAGTTAAGAGAAGCTCTTTGTGTTTTGGGGAATGGCTATTTTGCTACTCGTGGAGCACTTTGCGAAGCCGATGCTTCTGATATTCATTATCCAGGAACTTACTTGGCTGGAGTTTATAATGAACTTTCTACTAAGATTGCCGGCAGGACCATAATTAATGAATCTATGGTTAATTGTCCTAACTGGATTAAATTAGAGTTTAAAATTGGAACCGGAGATTGGATTAACTTATTAAATACCAAAACATTAAAATTTAATCAAACTTTAAATTTTAAAGAAGGATTTCTTAACTGGGAACTCAGATTGAAAGATAAGTATAATCAGATAACTGATATTAATATTAAAAGAATTGTTCATATGAAATACCCTCATCTTGGTGCAATTAGTTATGAGATTATTCCTCAGAATTATGAGCAGGTGATAACTGTGAATTCAACCTTGGATGGTAGTGTGGAAAATACTGGAGTGGAAAGATATCGTCAGCTAAATTCTAAACATCTTTTACCTTTTAAATTTGGAAAATTTGAAAAGAATGGAATGTATCTGGCTATGATTACTAAAAATTCAAAAATTGTTATTGCTGAAGCAGCTAGAACTCAGCTGTACATTAATGGTCAACCTGCTAGAGCTAAGAGTAGTTATTCTGTTTTGCAACCAGAAAAAGTTAGTCGGCAATTTAGTTTTCTGGCTAAACCAAAGCAATCTTATCTGATTGAAAAAATTGTTTCAATTTATACTTCTAGAGATAAAGAAAAAGATCTAGTTGTTTCAGCAATAAATTCAGTTAAGCAGACTAAAAGATTTTCAGAACTATTTAAATCTCATCAAGAAACCTGGAAAGATTTGTGGAAAAAGTGCGATATTCAGATAGTCGGAGACAATTTTTCTCAGAAAGTGATTCGATTGCATATATTTCATCTTCTTCAAACAGCATCAATTCATAATAAAAACATTGATGCAGGACTGCCAGCTAGGGGATTACATGGAGAATCTTATCGGGGATTAATATTTTGGGACGAGATTTTTGCCTTACCGTTTTATGATTTCAATCTCCCTGAAGTTGCTAAAGCTTTGCTTTTATATAGATACCGACGTTTAGATGCGGCCAGAAAATATGCCAGAGAAAATGGCTATCGTGGGGCAATGTTTCCCTGGAATAGTGGTTCTACTGGAGAGGAAAGAACTCAACCCTGGCATCTTAATCCAATTTCAGGAAGGTGGGGTCCAGATTATAGTAGATATCAGAGACATGTTTCCTTTGCCATTGCCTATAACGTTTGGCAGCACTGGAATCGAACTGCTGATTTGGACTTTTTGGTAAATTATGGTGCCGAAATGCTACTTTCTATAGCTAGGTTTGCAGCAAGTTTAGTTTATTATGATTCAAAAGATAAGCGGTATCATACTAGAAAAGTGATGGGACCGGATGAATTTCATGAAAAATATCCAGACTCAAAAACTCCGGGCTTAAAGGATAATGCGTATACTAACTTAATGATTGCCTGGACTTTAATTAAAGCTGAAAAAGTTCTAGAAATTTTACCTCCATCAGCTAGAAAAAGAATTTTAGATAAATTAAATTTAACTGAATCAGAACTTAAAAAATGGGATGAGATTAGCAGGAAAATGAAGCTAATAATAAATAAAGATGGAATTATTTCTCAATTTGATGGTTATTTCAAATTAAAAGAGTTAAATCTAGCCAGATATCGGCGGAAATATGGAAACATTCAGAGAATGGATAGAATTTTGAAAGCAGAAGGGAAATCTCCGGATGAGTATAAAATTATCAAACAGGCTGACGCATTAATGATTTTCTATCTTTTACCCTTAGATGAGATAATCGAATTATTTAAACGACTAGGTTATTACTTTAATCTGAAATTGTTGAGAAAAAATTATAATTATTATTTGAAGAGAACCAGCCATGGCTCAACTTTAAGTCCAATAGTTCATGGTTTTATCTCCATTATTTTAAATCAACCAAAACAGAGCTGGGATTGGTTTCAAAAAGTTTTAAGTTCAGATATTTGTGATATCCAACAGGGAACTACTCAAGAAGGAATTCATATCGGTACTATGGGAGGTTCAATTGATTTAGTTATTCGTGGTTTTGCCGGTGTCAAGCTTCTAGAAGATAAAGTAAGAATTAATCCCCGCCTTCCTCAAAAATGGCAAAAACTAAAGTTTGATTTTTCATACCAGGGAAAACGTATTAATTTGTCTCTAACTCGGAAAAAAATTAGCTTGTTTTTAAGTCAATCTGAAACTTCTCCAGTACTAATAGAAATAAATAAAAAAGTTTATTCTTTACTTCCAAAAAGAAAGTTAACTTTAACGATTTAACTAATATTTAACTATGAATCAAAAAAAGGTTTTAATTAGTTTACTGGGCTTATCATTAGTCATTCTAATTGTTGTTGGTTTAATTACTAAAGTTATTAGACTAAGATCTGATTTGGTTCAAGTTCAACCCTTCAAATCCTCTTTTCAAATGAAAGAGTTACTGGAACTTAAACGAATAAAAGTTCCTGAACCAGGTGAGAAGCCAGAATCGGTTGAAATCGCTATTCCTAAAGTTTCTGTTGAGGCTGTTCCTGGAGTAGCATCTAAGCTTCGTTCTTTTGATATTACTGCTAATAATGATGAATATTTGCCGAGTAAAATAATTGTAAATAAAAATGACATTGTCCATATTGATTTTACTGCTAAAGATAAAACTTACGACTTAACTATTCCTGATTATAGTATGTCCCAAACAGCTGCAGCAGATGAAATTAAAGTTATTGAATTTCAGGCTGTAAAAGCAGGAAAGTTTAAGTTTTACTGTAAAACCTGTCAGGCTAAGGTAGAAGGAATATTGGTAGTAAGACCATAAATTAAAACTTACTCTCTTTGCATCTATTAGTTTTTTATTTTATAATAAGTCAGTATGGATAAAGTTACTAAATTATTGATTTCTATTTTAGTTGGGGTGATTGCTTCTCTAATTGCGGTAGTTATTATTTCTGGTTTTAGTAACCCAGCTCAGAATCCTCCTGAAGGAGCTGGTGTAATTGGTTCAGAAGAAAATGCTCCAGCTCAAACTATTTTTATTAAATCTGATGGAAATGTTGGAATAGGAACTAATTCAGCTAATGAAAAATTAACTGTAGAAGGTGTATTGAGTTTAGATGAAGTTTCTACTCCTCCTTCGGCTACTACTGGTTATGGAAAAGTTTATGTTAAGGCTGATGATGGCAAATTATATTTTAAAGACTCTTCAGGAAATGAATTTGATTTAACCACTTATACTGGTGGAACTGTTTCAGCGGCTAATGTTTCTGCAGGTGAATTTGGTTCCAATACTGGGGGAGGAGACTATTCTTTTCCAGGTAATGTTGGCATTGGGACGACAAGTCCACCCAATAAGCTATCAGTCTACGAAAATATAACTGGTTGGGTTGCGAGGATTAGGCAACAAAACGCAAATGGTTACGGACTTATTGTAGAGAATACTGAGGATACAAGCGACAGTAAGGAGTTGTTTAAAGTTGTGGACAACACTGACTATTCACCACAAAGTCTTTTCGTTATAAAAGGCAGTGGCAACGTCGGCATCGGGACGACGAGTCCGGGGGTAAAGTTGGAGGTAGTAGGGAATCTTAAAGTTTCTGAGAAGGTTCTCCCAGGGAGTTCCAGGTTAGCATTATCAGTTTTCAGAACTTCACAGGCAGCGACTACAAGCACAAGTTGGACTGATGTGCCTGATATGACAATATCTATCCCCTCAACTTGGACTGGAGGGGATGTGATAATTTTATATACAGATGTAACATGTCGAAGTGAGAGTGGTAGGCATAATTTTCGTATTACAATTGATGGGGCAGTAGTTGCACGAACTCATGTTAGAATAATGGATACTGGTGATCAGCATAATGTAAATCTGCATTATGTTGGAAATTTAAGTGCTGGAGCACATACTATCAAAGTGCAATGGAAGAAAGTAGATGGGGGAACTATATATTCTTCTTGTGAAGGAAATTCAGATTATTGCGAGGCCAGATTGTCTGTAGCTTCCATAATGTAACGCAAAGCATAGAGAATTAAGTTGTTGATTCTTCCGGCAACGTCGGCATCGGGACGACGAATCCGGGTAGTTACAAGCTCTATGTCAATGGTTCTTTTTACGCTACTTCTAAATCTTCGGCTGCTGATACTTCTTTTGGTAGATTTGCCTTTTATTCTCAAGAGGCTACTGAACATTGGTTTTCTGATTTTGGCTCAAGTCAATTAAAAAATGGAACAGCCAAAATAGAATTAGATCCTATTTTTGCTGAAGCAATAAGCGAAAAAGAGCCATATATGGTCTTTATTAGCTTATTAGATGATTGTAATGGTGTTTATATAGCTGAAAGAAATAAAAATTATTTTGTGGTTAAAGAAGTAAATAATGGTAAATCCAATGCTTGCTTTGATTACCAAATTGTTGGCAAGCGCAGAGGTTATGAAGATATTCGTTTAGAAAAAATAGAAGAACCTGAGGAAAAATAACCAAAATCCATCTCTCAAATTTTTAAACCAAATCTTTTCAAGACAATCCCATTATGGAAGTTCGACTCCTATAATGGCTGATAAATACTGACTTTTGGGAGTTTATTCCTCCCAATTATGGGAGTTGAACTTCCATAATGGTTGACTTCCATAATGGTTGATAAATACTAGTTTTAAATTATTGGTTCATTATTGAAGCTAAATTTTTCTTATTAACATTTTTCACGATCGTGAAATTTGTTAATAAGATTTTAGATATTTGCCATCTATCATTTTCAATTTTTAATTTCTAATTTTCAATCAATTTTCAATTACCAATTTATAAATTTTAACATTAAATCATTTTGAATTTTAAATTGTCATTTTGATTTTTGATATTTACATTTTAAATTTAACTATGGCTTGGTGTAATTTTGAAATTTGCCAATTTTAAATTTTTAACTGCCATTTTAATTTTTGATTTTTAAATTTTAAATTTGGTACAGGGTTGACATTTTTATTTGATTCCTTATTATAATATTAGTATGAGAAAAGCTTGCTGAAGCGGGTGCTTGGTTGAATTAGTTGCTGTAGAGCCCGCTTTCAAAATAGACTTAGTTAACTTAAGCTTGAGAAGGCGGGTTTTTATATCTGAAAAGAAGTTCTTTAAAAGTTAAAATTAAGGTAGATAAAAGCCTCTTAGATGTGGGGGTAAAATTAAGGTAGGTGGTGGATGCCCTGACATCAGGTGGCGATGAAGGACGTGGCGTGACTGCGATAAGCCTCGGGGAGATGTCTAGCAATCTGTGATCCGGGGATTTCCGAATGGGGAAACCCGCCTTTGTGATAAACAAAGGCGATTCTGCCGAGTGGCAGAATGGCGAACCTGGGGAACTGAACCATCTTAGTACCCAGAGGAAAAGAAAACAAAAGTTATTTCCTTAGTAGCGGCGAGCGAACAGGAAACAGCCCAAAATCATCTAGTATGCTTTTTGGTATACTAGGTGATGGTTGTAAGATAAAAACGTTTAGCAGGTCTTCTTCTTTCTTCATTGAAGAAAGAAGAAGATCAGCTAGGAGAGTTACAAAATAATTAGCTAGCTGAATCAACTGGAAAGTTGAGCCATAGAGGGTGATAGCCCCGTAAGCGAAAGCTAATTATCTCTCCAGTTTTTATCTTGAGTACTCTAGAATATGAAAATTCTAGAGGAAGCTGGGAGAACTACCTCCCAAGGCTAAATACACCTGGTGATCGATAGTGAACTAGTACCGTGAGGGAAAGGTGAAAAGTAGGCCGGGAGGCCGGTGAAATAGAACCTGAAACCACCTACCGACAAAGAGGTGGAGCCCAGCCCCACTTTTGCTTTACAATCTCAGATAAAGTTAAAATTATCAATATTTAATCTTGATAATCTGGGGCGAAAAAGTCCTTTAGACTTTTTCGCAGAGGGATTGTAGAGCAAAAGTGGGGCTGGGTGACACTGTGCCTATTGAAGAATGAGCCAACGAGTTTCCAGTATTGCTTTGTCTAAGTCTCTCTGAGACGAAGGCGGAGTGAAAGCGAGCGTGAATAGCGCGACCAAGAGCGATACTGGAGGACCCGAAACCAGGCGAGCTTACCTTGGCCAGGGTGAACCCAGTAGAAATACTGGGGGAGGCCCGCACTAGTGAGCCTTGCAAAACTCTTAGATGAGCTGAGGTAAGTAGTGAAAAGCTAATCGAGCCTGGAAATAGCTGGTTCTCTCCGAAATAGCTTTAGGGCTAGCGTCTTGTAAAGTCCTGACGAGGGTAGAGCACTAGTTGAAAGGTAAAGGAATTTTTTCCGGCCTTTCAGTTAAACTCCGAATATCGTCAGGGAAAAACAAGGCAGTCAGACTACGGGGGATAAGCTCCGTAGTCGAGAGGGGAACAGCCCTGACCGTAGGCTAAGGTCCCTAAATTTTTACTGAGTGTCTCAAAGGAAGTTCCTTACCTTAGACAGATAGGAGGTTGGCTTAGAAGTAGCCATCCTTTAAAGAGTGTGTAACAACTCACTATTCGATTACCAGAGCTTTTAAAGTGATGGTAAGGGTAAGGAGCACCTAAAATTCACGGGGCTAAGTAAAGTACCGAAGCCACGGCCCTACTTAATTTTTATAATTGAGTGGGGGGTAGGAGAGCATTTCCTTTGCACTGAAGCCCTGACGCGAGTTAGGGTGGAGCGAAGGGAAGAGAGAATGTTGGCATGAGTAATCGCAATCTACCTGAGAACGGTAGACCCCGTAAACCTAAGGTTTCCTCCGCAATGGAAATCAACGGAGGGTTAGGCGGTCCTAAGGTCATGGCGAAAGCCGCAGCTGATGGACAGCCGGTTAATATTCCGGCCCTCCTTCAGGATCCGATGGAGTGACGAAGGAAATAAGACCGGGAGCTTTAATGGTTTAGCTTCACTGAGGTTAAAAGAGCTTCAATAGCAAATCTATTGAAGGTCCCTTTTTGGGAACTCTTGGACCTTGGTGGGATCCTAAGTTTTACTTAGGAAACTCGGTCGAAGAGCCTTCCAGGAAAAACTTCTAAGGATAATCCTGGAGGAACCGTACCGCAAACCGACACAGGTAGGTGAGGCGAGTAGCTTAAGGGGAACGAGTGAAACCTCTTCAAGGAACTCGGCAAGAAAGCGGGCGTAACTTCGGGAGATGCCCTCCCGTCTAAATTTCTTTGAAATTTAGGCGGGTGCAGCGAAAGTTCTCCTGGTGACTGTTTACCAAAAACACAGGTCCCTGCTAACTAGTAATAGGATGTATAGGGGCTGAGGTCTGACCGATGCGAGAAGGTTAATGTTGCTGGTCTATGGTTTCCATAGGCTGAGCGACTGAAGCCCTCGTCAATGTCAGCAGTAACTCTGACTGTTCTAAGGTAGCGCAATTCCTTTCCGGGTAAGTTCCGGAGTGCATGAAAGACTTAACGACTGGGAGACTGTCTCGAAGAGGTGCTCGATGAAAATACAATTCCCGTGAAGATGCGGGATACTGGCAGTGGGACGAAAAGACCCCGGGAGCTTTACTGTGGCTTAACATTGGTTTCAAAAACTAGATGCGTAGCGTAGTGGGGAGGCTGTGAAGTCCCAATTCCGGTTGGGATGGAGCCGCCAATGAAACACCCATCTTCTAGTTTTCGGAACCTAACTCTGGTAATAACTACTAGAGGACAGTGTTTGGCTGACAGTTTGGCTGGGGCAGCCTCCTCCTAAAGAGTAATGGAGGAGTCTAAAGGTCGGCTTAGTCCGGATGGAAATCGGACTGGAAGTGCAAAGGCATAAGCCGGCTTGACGGCAAGGAGGACATTCCGCGCCGGGACGAAAGTCGAGCTTAGCGACCCGATGGCTCTTGGTAGAAAGGCCAGAGATATCGGATAAAAGTTACCCCGGGGATAACAGGCTGGTAGGGCCCAAGAGTCCACATCGACGGCCCTGCTCGGCACCTCGATGTCGGCTCATCCTATCCTGGAGCTGAACAAGGTTCCAAGGGTTTGGCTGTTCGCCAATTAAAAGGGTACGTGAGCTGGGTTCAAACCGTCGTGAGACAGGTTGGTCTCTATCTACTGCCAGCGCTTAGCTACCTGAGGGAAGTTGACCCTAGTACGAGAGGACCGGGTTGACCAAACCTCTGGTCTACCGGCTTGGTCACCAGACCAATCGCCGGGTAGCTATGTTTGGTATGGATAAGTGCTGAAAGCATCTAAGCACGAAGCCATTCCCAAGATTAGGTAGCTTATACTCCTCAAAGACTATGAGGTTGATAGGCTCCAAGTGTAAGTCCAGTAATGGATTGAGCTGAGGAGTACTAATAGTTTATTTTACCCCCACATCTAAGTGGTTTTTAAATAATTTTGGTTCCTGGTGATTTAGTCATGTATGACCCACCTCTTTCCATTCCGAACAGAGAAGTGAAAGTACATGACCCTGATGATAATTCTTCGGAGTGAAAGTAAGGTTTGCCAGGAACCATTAATTTTTATTGTTTGTTTTATTTTAAATACTTTAATGCTTTCTTAGTTTAGTAAACACTTGATGAGGTTTTTATTTTTACTACTGTGAATCGAAGGATTAAACAGTTAATTTATATATTCTTTTTTCTTTTCTTTTTTGGTCTAATTTTTACATTGGTTTACCTTCCTTTAAGGAAACCAAAACCAAAGCCAGAGTCAGAAATTCAGTTTAAACCATTGAAAGTAAGCTGGTTTGATTATACTACCTTACCCAACAAGCTTACTCTTTTAGGTGAGATTGTAAATCCTAATTTAAACGCTCTAGCTGAGTTTAATTATAAACTTGATATATTTGGGTCATTTGGGACGCTTTTAAAAAGCGTGGAAGCAAGTTCCTTTATTTATCCTGGTCAACGTAAGTATGTGATTATTCCAGCTGTAACTATTTCAACAAAGGATGTTAGTTTTGTAAACCTAAGTATTGAGGAAGCCCGGTTTGAAAAATCTGATAGGCTTTCTCCAAGAATAGAAGCTGTTTCTATAGTTAAAACCAGGCAAGGTAAAAAAATTTATGTTCAAGGAAAGATTTTAAATCGAGAAGGCTTAAGTCTGAAAGATGTGAAGATAATTGTTGGTTTATTTAAGGAAGGAAAGTTAATTGGAGCTTCAAACAGCTTTTTTAATGAAATTGAAGCTGGAGATAAAAGAGATTTTATTGTAATTATTCCAGTGGAACTTACTCAAATTAAAGAGGAACCTAAACCAAAATTAGTTTTCAATCAAGATCTGAAATTAGGTTCCAGAAGTCCTCAGGTTAAGGAGTTACAAAAGTTTTTAAATCAAAACCCTTTAACCAGAGTTGCTGAAAGTGGTCCAGGTTCTCCTGGTAATGAGACTGAATACTTTGGCTACTTAACAAAGATAGCAGTTAAAAAGTTTCAGGAACTCCATTCAGATGAGATTCTTAAGCCACTTGGCCTTAGTTCCGGAACTGGTTATTTTGGAAAATCTACTAGAGATTATGTTAATTATTTGATTACTAAAGAGACAAAACCAAGGTTTAATCTTGAGTCTTTAACTACCGAGATTTTTGTTGAAGCCAGATGGTAAATACTTGATTACATAATGAAAAGAATTGATCAGATTTTAATTCTTTGTGTAGTTGTTTTGATATCAGCAGGCTTAATTTCACTGTTCAGTACAGATATTCATCGATTTAAACTACAACTTCTACATGCTGTGATTGGTTTGGGTTTAATGTTTCTTAGTTTGAAAGTAAACTGGAAGTGGTTGTTTACTCAAAACTGGTTTATTTTTGGTTTTTATGGCTTAACAATCTTTTTACTTTTATTAACCTTATTCTCTACTCCAATTCGGGGAGTAAAAAGCTGGTTAAAAATTGGAAATTTCAATTTCCAGACTAGCGAACTAGCTAAATTGTCTCTAATTTTTCTTTTAGCTAGTTTTTTTACCAAACGTCATTTTGAGGCATCTAGATTTAAAAACATTTTTATTTCCTTTTTATTTTTGGCTGTTCCAGGTGGATTAGTATTACTCCAGCCAGATTTAGGAACGGTTTTAATTTTGACTGGCATTTGGGGTGGATTTTTATTGTCTAGTGGATTAAAAGCTAGCAGGATTTTAATTGGTCTGATAGTTTTTGTTTTGATTTTTACTATTAGCTTTGTTTTTCTCCTTAAGCCTTATCAAAAAAGTCGGATAATTAGTTTTCTATTTCCTTATAGAGATCCTTTAGGTGCAAGTTATAATGTCATTCAATCCAAAGTAGCTATAGGTTCGGCCGGATTTTTTGGTAAGGGATTTAGACAAGGTACTCAGGTACAACTAGGATTCCTTCCAGAAGCTCAAACTGATTTTATTTTTAGCGCCATAATTGAAGAATGGGGGATAATAGCTGGAATTGGATTAATTCTGACCTATTTAGCTTTGGTTTGGAGAATCTCTAGAATTGGACTCAGAAGCTTTTCTAACCAGGAAAGATTTCTTTGTCTGGGAGCTATGATAGTCTTTTCAATTCATTTTTTTATAAATGTTGGTTCAAGTCTTGGGTTGTTTCCGGTAGTTGGAACTACTCTACCATTAGTTAGTTATGGGGGATCCAGCCTATTGACAAATTGCTTACTTTTGGGCATAATAGCTAGGCTCGAAACTTATTTTTAATACTAAGCCTTTGATTAAAAAAGGATTTTTATACAATTTTTTTTATAAGTTCCGATTAATAATGGCAACAGCCTTAGTTTTGGCTATTATTTGTTTACTTGCTGGCTGGTTTTATTCTAATTTATTACCCGCTGGAAAAAATCGTCTGATTAAGTATCGAGTAAACCAGGGTGATGGAGTAAGAAAAATTGCTGTAGATTTACTTGAGCGAGGAATAGTTCAATCAGCTTTTGCTTTTAAACTTCAAGCTATATTTTCTGGTACAGCTTTTAAGTTCAAGCCGGGAATTTACGAATTAGATTCTAATATGCCTGCTTCAAAGATTGCTAGAGTTTTATCTAAAGGTCGGTATCGGCAAAAGCTAGTTTTTATTCCTAAAGGAGCTACCCTGGCTGATATAGATGAAATTCTGGCTTCTGAAGGAATAATTTTCCCAAATGAGTTATTGAATTTCAGTCTTGAAAAAAGTAATTTAAAGAAGAAATATCCTTTCCTTAAGCAGGTTAATAACCTGGAAGGATTTTTATATCCGGACACTTATTATTTCAGGCTAGACTGTTCAATTGAGGATGTGCTTAGAAAATTTCTGGATAATTTTCAGGACAAGGTTTGGCCTAGGATTAGTAATCGCCGGGATTGGTTTAATATCTTAATTTTAGCTTCTTTACTAGAGAAAGAGGTAATTACTTTAAAAGATAAAAAATTGGTAGCGGGAGTTTTGTTAAATCGATTGAACCAAAAAATTCCATTGCAGGTAGATGCCACAGTAGTTTATATTAAGTGTGGAAAAAGGTTCTTGACTTGTCAGCCAGATTTACTTAATTTAAGAAAAACTGATTTTCAGATAAAATCTCTGTATAATACTTATCGTAACCTGGGATTACCTCCTTTCCCAATAGCTAATTTCGGATTGGAAAGTTTAGAGGCAGCAATTTCTCCTATTCCGAATGATTATCTTTATTATCTATCAGCTAAAGGTACTAAAAAAACTATTTTTTCCAAGACTTTAAAGCAGCATAATTATAATCGGTACTTATACCGTTAATGTTCAACACTACTAAAAATTTCTCCTCTTATAATGGTCCAATTCTTGAGCCCAAGGGCTTATTTGAGTTTCAGCTTAACTCATTTAACTGGCTTAAGACTCAAGGTTGGAAAGAGTTATTTGAAGAATTTTTTCCGGTTAAAGATCCCTCTGGAAAAGAACTAGAACTTCACTATTTGAGTTATAAGTTTGATGCTCCAAAATTTTCTGAGGAAGAAAGTAAACATAGAGAACAAAGTTATGTATCCTCACTTAAAGTTAAACTTAAATTAGTTAATCATCTAACCAAAAAGACTGTTACCCAATCTGTTTATTTTGGTGATTATCCTTTAATGACTGACCGAGGTACTTTTATCATCAATGGAGTTGAGCGAGTAGTAGTATCTCAGTTGATTCGTTCTCCAGGAGTATATTTTACCGCTAATGTATTTAAAGGAAAAAAATTGTTTGGAGCTAAGTTAATTCCATCTAAAGGTTCCTGGTTGGAGTTTGAAACCAATCCGGATTCTTCAATCTGGGTAAGAATAGATAAAAAAAGAAAAATTCCAGTTACTGACTTACTAAGAGCTTTTGGGCTGGAAACTGATAAGGAAATTTTGGCAGCTTTAGGTGAAAAGATTAAACCGACTTTGAATCGAGATGCTGCTAAAAACAAAGCCACTGCTTTTGTAGAAATTTATCGAAGATTGCGCCCAAGTGACCTGGCTACTGTTGAAAATGCTAAATCCTTAGTTGAATCAATGTTTTTTTCCACCGAGCGATATGATTTATTCGATGTAGGTAGGTATAAACTTAACCAAAGACTAGGGTTTAAAAATAAAGCTTCAAGACTACTAGACCTAGAAGACTTAACGACTATAGTCAGGGAAATTATTAACCTGAATGAAAATCCTGGTGCCGAGCCAGATGATATTGATCATCTTGGAAATAGAAGGATTAGGCCAGTGGGAGAGCTAATTCAAAGTAAGTTGAGAGTCGGGTTTGGAAGATTAAGGAGAGCTATTCAAGACCGGATGTCTACTCTGGAAAAAACTAGTTTAGTTCCAGCTCAACTCATAAATCCCAAAGTCTTAACTAGTCTGGTAGACGGTTTTTTTGCCTTATGTTCGCTTTCTCAGTTTATGGATCAAGTTAATCCTTTGGCAGAACTGGAACACAAGAGATTACTTTCGGTTATGGGTCCTGGAGGTCTAACCAGAGAAAGGGCTGGTTTTGAAGTAAGAGATGTGCAAAGTTCTTACTATGGAAGAATTTGTCCTATTCAAACTCCTGAAGGAACTAATATCGGTCTGGTAAATAAATTAGCCAGCTTTGCCAGGATTAATAAACTAGGCTTTTTGGAAACTCCCTATTTTAAAGTAAAGGATGGAAAAGTAACCAATCAGGTAGTCTGGCTTGATGCGATTGAAGAAGAAAAGCATGTTATTGCCATGTTTGGAATACCAATCAATCAACAAAATGAGATTATTCCTGCTAGAGTAAAAGCTAGAAAGGGTGGCAGACCAGGATTATTCAAGAAATCAGAAATAGAGTTTATAGATGTATCTTGTTATCAACCGTTTAGTTTGGCTACTTCAGCTATTCCATTTCTAGAACACGATGAAGCTAATCGAGCTTTGATGGGCTCTAATATGCAGAGACAAGCAGTTCCATTGTTAACTTCACAACCACCACTTGTAGCTACTGGAATAGAAACAAAAATAGCTAGAGACTCCAGGCAAGTAATCATTTCTCCAGAAGATGGAAAGATACTCAAGGCAGATCAGCAAGCTATTATTTTGAAAGGTAAATCAGGTAAGATCTATGAATTTAAAGTGGATAAATTTAAATTAAGTAACCAGTATACCTGTATCTCTCAACAGATTAAAGTTGAGCCGGGGCAGAAAGTTAAAAAAGGACAGTATTTAACTGATAGTTATGCCATTAAGGATGGATGTTTATCACTTGGTCAAAATTTACTGGTGGCTTTTATACCTTATTATGGGGCTAATTTTGAAGATGCTGTAGTTATTTCTGAAAGACTGGTTAGAGACGATAAATTTACTTCAATTCACATTGAGGATTTCTATTGTGATGTCAGAGATACTAATTTAGGACCAGAAGAGACTACTCCAGATATTCCAAATGTTGCCGAAGAAAAATTGGCTAACTTAGATGAAGAAGGGATAGTTAGAATTGGTACTGAAGTATTTGGAGGAGATATTTTGGTAGGAAAAATTTCTCCTAAAGGTGAGAGAGAACTTACTTCTGAGGAAAAATTACTTCAAGCTATTTTTGGTAAAGAATCTATAGAAGTTAAGAATACTTCTCTAACCTTGCCTTATGGAAAACGCGGCAAGATAGTGGGAGTAAAAGTTTATTCCAGGGAAAAAGGAGATCAACTAGAACCAGGGGTACTGAAGAGGATTAGAGTTAGATTAGCCCAGTGGAGAAATATTCAAGCAGGAGATAAGTTGGCTGGTCGTCATGGTAATAAGGGAGTAGTTTCACAGGTTAGACCAATTGAAGATATGCCTTATCTAGAAGATGGAACTCCAGTAGATATTATACTTAATCCATTGAGTATAGCCTCGCGAATGAATCTCGGGCAAGTTCTGGAAACCCATTTAGGATGGGCGGCGAAAAAATTAAATTATCAGGCTATTACTCCAATATTTGTAGGAGCTAAAAGTAAGAATATTAAAATGGAACTTAAGAAAGCTGGACTTCCGGAATCTGGAAAAGTAACTCTATATGATGGTAGAACTGGAGAGCCCTTTGAACAGAAAGTTACTGTTGGCTTTATTTATATGATGAAACTGAATCACCTGGTGGAGGATAAAATTCACATGCGATCTACTGGACCTTATTCTTTAATTACTCAACAACCCTTAGGAGGAAAAGCAAGAATGGGCGGACAAAGGTTTGGGGAAATGGAAGTTTGGGCTTTGGAAGGTTATGGGGCTGCCCATACTCTTCAGGAGATGTTGACTATCAAATCAGATGATGTGCCTGGTCGAACTGCTGCATTTGAATCAATAATTAAAGGTGAAAAGATTAAAAAACTTCTGGTTCCAGCTTCATTTAAAGTTCTGGTTTGTGAGCTAAAAAGTTTGGTATTAAATGTTGATATTGAGAAAAAGGGAGATGAGATTAAGTCAATAAAATTAACTTTAGCGTCTCCGGAGCAGATTTTGGATTGGTGTTATGCTGAAAAAACTTTATTTAAGACTTTCGGAAAGAGAGGAGGGGGAGAAGTAATTAAGCCGGAGACTATAAATTATCGAACTCAACGTCCAGAGAGAGATGGACTATTTTCTGAAAGAATCTTTGGCCCCACTAGAGACTACCAGTGCTACTGTGGAAAGTATAAGGGGCCCAGGTACAAGGGAGTTATTTGTGAACGTTGTGGAGTAGAAGTTACTCATTCGCGAGTAAGAAGAGAGAGAATGGGATATATAAAATTAGCTACGCCAGTAGCTCACATCTGGTTTTTTAAAAATATTCCTTCCAGGATTGGTTTAATTTTAGATATCCCATCAGATAAACTGGAGGAAGTTATTTATTACGCATCTTATCTGGTAACTTCTGTGGATGAATCCAGGAGAAAACAGGCCATTGAAAGTTTAGTTAAAAAGAAGATATCTGAACAGGAAAAGGCAATATTAATTCAGCAAATTAAAACTTTAAAAGTTGGAACTGTTTTATCTGAAGATAGATACATTTGGCTTAATAAGCATTTTAAACAGGTATTTGAAGCTGGGCAGGGCGCTGAAACCATTAGAAAACTTTTAGAGAAAATAGATTTAAAGAAACTACGGAAAGAACTATTAGAAGAATTGAAAGCTACTGAAAGTAAAGGGAGAAGGAAGAAGCTTTCCAGACGATATAATCTAGTAGGGAATATGCTTAAGGCAGGAGTTCGTCCAGAATGGATGATTTTAACTGTTTTACCAGTTCTTCCTCCAGATCTTCGTCCAATGGTGGCTTTAGATGGTGGACGATATGCCTCATCAGATATTAATGATCTGTATCGAAGGGTAATTACCAGAAATAATCGGCTTAAAGAGCTAATTGAACTAAAAGCTCCTCAGGCTATCATTGCTAATGAAAAAAGAATGTTACAGGAAGCAGTAGATGCTTTAATTGATAATTCAGCCAGAACTGGCTCAACTTATCTTTCCAGACAGCATCGTCCGTTGAAATCTCTGGCTGATATTTTGAAAGGAAAGAAAGGAAGATTTCGCCAGAATCTTCTAGGAAAACGAGTTGATTATTCAGGAAGGTCAGTAATTGTAGCTGGGCCAGATCTAAAGTTAAGAGAGTGTGGTTTACCTAAGAAAATGGCTTTGGAACTATGTCGGCCTTATGTGATTCATAAAATTATTGAACGGGAATTAGCTTATAATGTTAAAACTGCCAATCGATTAATTGAACAAGAAACTCCTGAAATTTGGGCTATTTTAGAAGAAATTATTAAATCCAAGTTTGTTTTACTTAATCGCGCTCCAACCTTGCACCGGTTGGGGATTCAGGCATTTTGTCCCAGGTTAATTGAGGACTTGTCTATTCAGATTCCAGCTATGGTCTGTCGAGCTTTTAATGCTGACTTTGATGGAGATCAAATGGCGGTTCACTTACCTTTGTCTGAACTAGCTCAAAAAGAAGCTGCCGAAATTATGTTTTCGGCTAAAAATCTTTTGAAACCAGCTAATGGCCGGCCAATAGTTGATCCTTCGCAGGATATGGTTTTGGGTTGTTATTATTTAACTAAGGAGGGTTCTGGGAAAACAAAAGTTTTTTCAGGAATCAAAGAGCTAAAACTGGCTTTTGAACAAGGTCAGATTACTCTACATTCACCAATTAAAGTACCAATTAGAAATAAGCTAGTTCAGACTACTTATGGTAGAGTACTGTTTAATCAGTGCCTGCCAAAAGAGCTAGAGTTTGTTAATAAAACTTTAACTAAAAAAGCTCTTTCTGAGCTTACCAGAGAAATTATTGAGACAGTAGGAATTGAAAATGCTCCTGATTATTTAGATCAAATCAAGGATATTGGTTTTAGGTATTCAACAATTTCAGGGATAAGCTGGGGAATAGATGATTTGGTTTCTCCAAAGCAGAAGTCAAAAATAATAGCTGATGCTGAAAGGGAAGTTGAAGCTGTAGAAAGGCAATTTAATCAAGGGCTACTTACTGCTGAAGAAAAGAGAGCTAGGATTATTGAAATCTGGAGTAAGGCTACTCAACAAATAAATCATTTGGTCAAACTTTCTTTTCCTAAAGACAATCCAGTATTTCAAATTACTGACTCTGGATCCAGGGGTTCCTGGGAACCAATTAACCAGATGACAGGAATAAAAGGACTGGTACAGGGCCCTCAAAATAGAATAATTGAACTACCAATTACTTCTTCATATGGAGAAGGATTTGATGTTTTAGAATATTTTACTGCCACTCATGGAGCTAGAAAAGGAGTTACTGACACTGCATTGAAAACCGCTCAGGCTGGGTATTTGACCAGACGCCTAGTTGACGTAGCTCAAGATTTAATTATTACTGAAAAAGATTGTCATACTACCAGAGGTATTGAAATATTTAGAGAGGATGGAGAGAAATTTGGTTACTCATTTAAGGATAGGCTATTTTCTAGAACTGCACTTAAAGACATAAAAGTAGGTAAAAAAGTAATAGTTAAAGCTGGAGAGATTATTGACCGAAAGAAGGCTGAATTGATTGACCAAAATAAAAAAATTAAATCAGTTGAAGTTCGCTCGCCGATTACCTGTAATAGTAGCGAGGGAATTTGCAGTAAGTGTTATGGTTATGACTTGGGAAATAACAAGCCAGTTGAAGTTGGTGTTGCAGTTGGAATAATTGCTGCTCAGTCAATTGGAGAACCAGGTACTCAATTGGTTCTGCGGACTTTTCATTCCGGTGGAGTGGCTGGAACTGACATTACTTATGGTCTTCCTAGAGTAGAAGAAATTTTTGAAGCTAGAACTCCTAAAGGAAAAGCAATCTTAGCTGAAGTAGATGGAGAAGTTGAAGAAATTAAGCCTCAAAAATTATTTACTGAGATTAAACTAAAAACTGCTGAGGGGAAAATTAAGAAGTATAAGATTCCAGGCCAGAATTTATTATTGGTAAAAGAGGGCGAAAAGGTAATTAAAGGACAACAGCTCTGCGAGGGCTCAATAGATATTAAAGAATTATTTGAATTAAAATCTGAAAGGGAAGTGGTTAGATATATTGTTAATGAAATTCAAAAAGTTTATACTTCTGAAGGAGTATCCATTAATGATAAGCATATTGAAATTATAGTCAGAAAAATGCTTTCCAGGATTCTGATAACTGATCCAGGAGACACAAACTTTGTAATTGGAGATATTGTTGAAAGATTACAGTTCAAAAAAGAAAATCAAAGAGTTAGAAAACTGAATGGAAAGCCAGCTAAAGGCAAGCAATTAATTAAAGGTATCAGTAAAGTTGCTTTAACTACCAGAAGTTTTCTTTCAGCAGCATCTTTTCAGGAAACCGCTTCAGCTTTAGTAAAAGCTGCATTATCAGGCGAAAAGGATGAACTAAAAGGCCTGAAAGAAAATATTATTATCGGACATCTTATTCCAACTATCGGTCGTTCTAAATTTTCTGAATCAAAGTAAAAACCATTACTTGACAAAGAATTTTTATTAATTATATTGGTAATGGAAAATATGATTAGAAATTACGAACTGGCCTTTATTTTAAAAAAAGAGGATGTTACTCCTGTTTTTCAGCTTTTAAAACAACAGGGGTTAACTATTACAAATGAAGGAACTCTGCAAAAAATTGATTTAGCTTATCCAATTCAAAAATTGAAAACTGGTTATTTTGGCTACTTGCAGTTTGAGGGGAAACCAGATTTAATTGGGCAACTAAGAGCTAAACTTATTAAATGTCCGGAAGTATTACGGTTTTTGATAATTAAAAAATTAGGTCTTATTCAAGAAATGAAGACTTCTCAATCTGCCCCAGGTAAATCTAGGCTAGAATTTGAAAGAAAAATTTTAACTAATGAGGCAATTGAAGATGAAATTAGAAAAATGAGCGAATAAAAAATTATGTATTTGAACAAAGTATTTATATTAGGCAATTTAACTGCTGACCCTCAACTCCGGAGCACCACAAATGGTATTCCAGTGGCTAGTTTTTCTGTTGCAACTAATCGGGTATTTAAAGATAAAGATGGAGTAACCAGAACAGATGTTCAATATCACAATGTGGTTACCTGGGGCAGAACTGCTGAAATAGTTAATCAGTTTTTAAAGAAGGGAAGCATGGTGCTGATAGAGGGAAGATTACAAACTCGTAAGTTTCAAGATCAGCAAGGCAATAACCGCTGGAGAACTGAAATAATTTGTGAACGTCTGCAACTCGGTCCAAAGATAGTTCAAAGTCTGAAATCTGAAGCTCAAAATCTAGATAGTTCCAGTTCAAAATTAGAAACTGAAAATTTAGAGTCTGGCTCTGAGAAAGAACTTCCGGAAGTAGAGTTAAAAGAAGAGGAAATAAGCGAAGAAGATTTACCATTTTAAAAATAAGTTGGTATGAAGCAGTGTTTGTTTTGCTCACAAAATTATAAGGATATTGATTATAAACAAGTTGATTTACTAAAAAGGTTCATTTCTGCCCAGGGCAAAATAATTAATCCCAAACATACTGGAGTTTGTGCTAAACATCAAAGAAGGTTGACTAAAGCTATCAAGAGAGCTAGATATTTAGGATTGCTTCCATTTACTACTAGATAACCTTAACCTTAAGTTAAGTTTTGACCTTTTGTTTAATGTTTTTAAAGTTTACTCTTTTAGCTGAAAGATTTCCTCTAATTAAAGGAATACTATTTTTGAGTCAATTTCTTCCTTTGTTGTTGTTAGTTATCTTGTTCTGTCTAACTTTTAGGAGAGATTTTTATCAGAAAGTTTTAATATTTGGTTTACTTACATTATCTCTAATTATTTCTGCTGGAATAATTACTGAAACCATTAGATTTTTTTATTATTCACCCAGACCATTTGTAACTTTAAATATTCCTCCTTTGATTGCAGTCTCAAAATCTAATTCTTTTCCTTCTAGACATGTCAGTTTCTGGTTTCCAGTTAGTTTATTAATTTTTTTCCTTAATAAAAGATGGGGCATTTTTTCCTTTCTGATAGTTTTTTTAATGGGTTTATCTCGGGTAGCTATTGGAGCTCACTGGATAGTTGATATACTAGGTGGCTTTTTGGTTGGTGGCTTGGGATTTTGGCTAGCTTTAAAAATTCTGCCTAAGGTTTACTATAAAGTTATCCACTCGCCTGCCAAGGTCTGAGCCATAGGCGATGACGGGCAGGATTCTTAAATTTTTGTTTAAAGTAAAGATTAACTCTGGATTGTTTTTTAAAACTTAAGTAGGTAAACAGTACTAATATTCCTTCTGAGGCTAAAAATATACCGCCAGTAACGCTAATTAAAGCAATAAAACTTTTTAAGCCAGCCAAGTATAGTGCCAGTGGGATAAAACAACTTAAAATCCAGGAAAAATTTTTTGGAATTCCAAAGTCGTACCAGAGAATCTTTTTTAAAGTTAGTCCTAGGGAAATGAAAGAAGTAAAGGTAGTTAAAATGCCAAATATTAACATTGCAGTTTGAAAGGTAGGATAAGAGTCTAGACCAGATAAGGCATCTTCAGGTGTATTTTCTCCGCAGATTCCAACGATAATAAAGCTAAATATCAAGTAGTATATTACTGCAATAATTATACCTGAAATAATTACTAAATTTAATTTTTTTTGACTTTTAACCATTTCTTTTATTTCAGGAACTAAAGCTAATCCCCATAAAGAAAAGATTATTGCTCCAATTGGCCAGAGAGCCAAAGAATTGAACCAGGTTAAGTTATGTAGTTTAAAGGTAGGTATAGATTTAAATAGAAAGCCAAATAAAATTAGAGTTAGAAGAATTAGTAATAAAAGTTCTACCAAAGCGATTGCTCGAATTCCTCTAAAAATCAAAAATGAGCCAAGGCTAAAATAGATTAATACAGCTAAAAGCTCAGGAATTGAAAGTAAGAGACCAATAAATCTTCCACCAATAATTAGATAAGAAGTTAAAGCTCCAATTAAAGCCAAGCCAGAAACTAATAAGCAGAAGTAACCCCATTTTTTACCCAGGTATTTTGCTACATAGCCAGGAATTCTAGCTTTCGTTTTAGTTCCCAGACTTATCTTTCCTAATAAGATATTAAGCCCGATTACTACCAAACTTGTAATTAAAAAGTATAAGATAAAGGGCAAGAAACCAATCTTAACGGCAACATAGGGTAAGCCGAAGATACCTACTCCGATGATTGTACTGGCAAATATGGCTAAGGCTTTAAGATTCAATAGTTATTTCTAACTTTCTTGGTTGTCCCTTGGCTAATTTAGGCAAGCGAATGGTCAAAATCCCGGTTTTGGAAAGATTGGCACTTGCTTTGGTAGAATCAATTTTCTGTGGGAGAATTATGGATCTGGAAAATGGTCCCCAGAAGCACTCTTGGTAAAGATAATTTTCCTTTGGGATCTGAGCTGGTCTTTCCCGCTTACCTTTAATACTTACACTCTCATCGGTAATATTAATTTCTAAGTCTTCTTGCCGAACTCCAGCTATTAATGACTGAATAACAAACTCATTCTCATTCTGATAAACATCAACGGCAAGTTCTCCCTCAATTTCGTTTTGTTCAATCTTCTTACCAAAAAATTCTTTCTTTTCTTTTTCAGCTACCATAGCTTGGTTTTGTTTTTTATTAACTTTTTCGACCTTCTTTAAAGAAATTATAGCATATTAATTTTTTAAAGCCAATCCCCACTAAAGTGGCTGGAATGAATAAAAATAATAGAGCCCAGATAATTGTAATAGAAGAAAATTTAATTATTAAGTAATTAAACGTAGAATGAAACAATGCTGCTATTGAAATTCCTAAAGGTAAAGTTGAATAAATTTGACTTTTAATTATTCCTTTAGCCCAGAAGTAACCGGTAATTCCAGCAGTTAAACCATGTAGTAAAATAGCTCCTAGGAATCTTAGTAAATTAGTTCCCATTACTTCGCTGACAGGTGCAAACTCACTGAAGGATAAACGGTGGATTAGAGAAAAATTTTCGGCAGCAGCAAAACCTAATCCGGCAGTAATGCAATATATCATTGGGTCTACTGGTTCATCCAATTCTTTGTGGTTTCTGACAGTTAGATAGGCAGCAGAAAATTTAAAGATTTCTTCAATTAAAGCAAACAAAAATACTGAAGCAAATAATACCTGTCTTATCTTTAGAAAATTCAAAATATCTTTTAGTAAAAGTTCAGCACAAATGGTTGGAAAAATAAATGCTGCTCCAATTAAAAAGGTGAGTAATAGTAAATATCTTGGTTCAGGCCTGGGATCTTTTTTTAAAAAGTAACTAAGCCAGATTAAACAGGGTGAGATTCCCAAAATTAGAACCAAAAGAATTTTAGTCATTTAAACTTTCGATCATTAAACTTCTTTTTCTCAATGATTTTGGTAATTTCTGGTAAATTTCTTCGGTGATAAATGGAATGAATGGGTGAAGAATTTTAAGGGTTTCTTTTAAAACATAAAGGAGAACTTTTTTGGTTGACTTGCTGGTTTTGGGATTACGAATTTGGATTTTGGAAGTTTCAATATATTTATCACAGAATTTATGCCAGAAAAATTGATATATCTGACGTAAAGCAAAACCAAATTGAAAATTTTCAATGTATTTTTTCACTACCTTTTTAGTTTTTCTTAATTCAGAAAGAATGGATTTATCAGCTTTAGTTAGTGAAGACAAATTCAAACAAGTATTAGATGTTTTTGGATGTTTTGATAATTGTTGTAAAACAAACCTAGCTGCATTCCAGATTTTATTGTTAAGTTTCTTTCCAGCAACTACTGCAGTTTCATCCCAGTGGATATCCTGAGCAGTACCAACTTGCCAGATAATTCCAAAGCGGAGAGCATCTGCTCCAAAATTTTCAATCAGGTTTAAAGGATCTATTCCAGTTCCTAGACTTTTTGACATTCTTTTACCTTCCTTAGTTAGAATAGTTGGATGAATAAAAACTTTAGAAAAAGGCTTTTTCTGTTGAAATTCCAATCCGGAAAAAATCATTCTAGCTACCCACAGGTTAATAATATCCCTAGCTGTAACTAAAGTGTCTGAAGGATAGAATTTTTTTAAGTCGGGCTTTGATAGTCCTGCAAATGGCCAGAGAGCTGAAGAAAACCAGGTATCCAGTACTTCATTTGACTGTTGCATATTACACTTTTTACAGAAAGGACAAGTTTTTGGTTTTTTAAGAGATGTTACAAATTTATCTTGATTTTTTTGGCAGAACCAAACAGGTAATCGGTGTCCCCACCAGATTTGTCTGGAAATACACCAATCTTTGATGTTATTAAGCCAATCAAAGTATATTTTTTCAAACCTTTTTGGAATAATCTTTACTTGTCCAGATTTAACTGCTGATTTTGCTAGCTTAGCTAAATCATCCATCTTTAGAAACCATTGTAAAGAAGGTATTGGTTCAATTTTAGTTTCACAGCGGTAACATACGGCTACATTATGTGTGTAAGGTTCAATTTTTTCAATTAAGCCTTGTTTTTGTAAGTCTTTAACTATATTTACTCTAGCCTCCTGAGTAGATTGACCTTGGTAATTTAGAGCATTTTCATTCATTCTACCTTGTTGATTTATTACCTGAATTACTTCAAGGTTATTTTTTTCTCCTATTTCGGCGTCAAGTAAGTCGTGAGCTGGGGTTACTTTGACTGCTCCAGTACCAAATTCTGGGTCAACTCTTGGCTCAGCAATTATTTTTATTTTTCGATTTACTAATGGTAATATTACTGCTTTACCAATAAGTTTTTGATATCTTTTGTCTTTAGGATTTACTGCTACTGCAGTATCTCCAAGCATAGTTTCTGGCCTGGTAGTAGCTACCACTACATAGGCTTTATTTGCTTTTGATTGAATAGGATAGCGGAGATAATATAATTTAGTTTTTTCTTGTCGGTATTTTAACTCTAAATCTGAAAGCGAAGTTTGACATCTAGGACACCAGTTTATTACTCTTTTTTTTCGATAGATTAGTCCTTTTTTAAAGTAATGGACAAATGCTTGCTGAACTTGCTTGGAATATTTCTCATCCATGGTGAATCTGTTTCTGGAAAAGTCAGCTGACAATCCTAACTTTTTTAATTGTTCTAAAATTATTTCTCCGTATTTATTTTTCCATTTCCAAACTAACTGGATAAACTTTTCTCGACCGATATCGAACCTGGTTTGATTTTGTTGTTTAAGCTTTTTTTCAACTACATTTTGAGTAGCTATTCCAGCATGGTCGGTTCCTGGTAAACAAACTGCTCTTTTACCATTTAATCGATTATATCTAATTAAAATATCAATAATGGTGGAATTTAAAGCATGACCTAAGTGTAAAGAACCGGTGATATTGGGTGGTGGAAGTAGAGTAGTAAAATAAGGCTTGGATTTGTAAGTCTTAGGGAGCTTATCTGGATTAAAATACTTAGTTTTTAACCAGAACTTGTAAATTTTTTCTTCTACCAGTTTTGGATTGTAAGATTTTTCCATAGCTTATTAATTTTAACTAATTAATTTTAATTGGTAAATATCCGTTTGCTTTTAATGGATAGGATTTTCCAATTAGATAGTTTATATAGCCAGCTATAGCAATCATAACTGCATTGTCAGTACAAAACTCTAGTTTTGGAACATAAAACTGACAATTAATTTTTTTAGCTTCCTTTTTGAGTTTATTTCTCAAAGCTTTATTTGCAGCTACTCCTCCGGTTAAAATGACTGACTTAGTCTTGAATTCCTTTACTGCCCTAATGGTTTTAAAGGTTAGTACCTCAATTATAGCTTTTTGAACTGAAATTGCTATATCTGCTTTTTTTTGGTAACTTAAGTTAGGTTGTTTTTTTAAAAAATAATAAACTGCAGTTTTTAATCCAGAAAAGCTAAAATCATAGTTTTTTTGATTAATCATTGGTCTGGGAAAATTGATTATGGTTTTTCCTTTTTTGGCTAATTTTTCAATCTCTGGACCAGCTGGATACTTTAAACCAATTAGTCTTCCAACTTTATCAAATGCTTCTCCTGCTGCATCATCTCGAGTTTCTCCAAGTTTTTTAAAATGAATTAAATTTTTCATTAATAGTAAAATAGTATGACCACCTGAAACAATTAAAGCAACAGCAGGAAAATTTATCTTCTTTTGTTCTAATAGAAACGAGTAAAGATGACCTTCTAAATGATTGACTCCAATTAATTTTGTTTGTGATTTCTCTTTTTTTATGTCTTCCAATAAAGTTTTAGCAAAGTTTATTCCTTGCCATAAGCATGGCTCTAACCCAGGTCCAACTGTTACAGCTATTAAATCAGGTTCTAGATTACTGACTTCAGATTTAAGACTTTTGAAAAGTATAGGCAGGTTTTTAAGATGTTCTCTTTTAGCCAGGTATGGAACTATTCCTCCATATGGCCGGTGAATTTTCACTTGAGAGAGGACTACACTTTTTAGAATTTTAAATTGAAGATTTTCAATTTTACCAGTTGCTTTCATTAAAGCAATTGCAGTTTCATCACAACTAGTTTCAATAGCTAAAATTTTCATGACTATTAAATTTTAATCTATTTTTGGGAAAAATAAAACTAAATATAACAAAGTAATCATTTCATCCTGCTAGCTTTTTTACAGTTGCATTTTTAAATTTAATAGTTATAATTATTCCTTAATTAATAACATGAGCGAAATTTATTTAACTCGGAAAAGATTAAATGAATTAAAAAAGGAACTGGAATTTTTGCAAACTGTTGAAAGAGCAAAAATTGCTAAAAGATTGGAGGATGCTAAGGCTTTAGGAGACCTTTCTGAGAATGCCGATTATATAGTAGCTAAGCAGGATAAAATTCGGCTGGAACAACGAATTTCTGAGATAAAGATGTTGATAAGGAATGCTAAGATTATTCGCAAACCTAAAAACAACAAAAAAGTTGAGATTGGGTCTACAATTAAGCTTCAACAACTAAATAATAAAAATAAACTAATTTTTACATTAGTTGGTTCTGGAGAAGCTAATCCTGAAAAAGGCTTGATTTCAATTCAATCTCCTTTAGGAAGTGCTTTATTAGGTAAAGCCAAAGGAGAACAGGTTGAAGTAAAAACTCCTCGGCGAAAGATTATCTATAAAATTATTTCAATTAGTTAAGTAAATTTTATAGCAAGTCTTGTAAAATTTGCTTTAGAACTGGTAGTGGTTATAATAAACTATATGATGCTTGATGATATAATTAAGTACCGACTTCAGAAGTTAGAGCGGTACCAGAAATTTTATTCTGCTTATCCCAACCGAATAGGACCGAGGATTTCCATCAAAAAAGCTATTGATAAATTTGAAGAATGGCTTGCTAGTAAGAAAACTTTAAAGTTAGTCGGAAGAATAGTAGGACTCAGGAATCAAGGTAAGATAATTTTTGTAGATTTGAAGGATTTTGATTCAAGAATTCAGCTAGTTCTTAAGAAAGATTTAACCTCCGAGTTTGAACTACTAGCTGATTGCATAGATATTGGTGATTTTCTGTGGGCTAAAGGTAGATTGTTTAAAACCAAAACTAGGGAGAAAAGCTTACTGGCAAATCAAGCCAGACTTATAAGTAAAAGTTTAAGACCATTACCCCAAAGCTGGTATGGTTTAAAGGATATCGAAAAGAGGTTAAGGCATAGAGAACTGGATTTTATTTTAAATCCATCTGCTAAAAACTTTTTGGTGACCCGGAGTAAGATAATTAGTAGTTTAACTAAAATTTTACATCAATACGGATTTCAGGAGGTTCAAACTCCAATTCTTCAACCAGTTGCTGGAGGAGCTAAAGCTCGTCCGTTTAAGACTCGATGGCAAGCTTTGGGGCAAGATGTTTATTTAAGAATTGCTCCAGAACTTTATTTAAAAAGGTTATTGGTTGCTGGATTTGAAAAGATTTTTGAACTAGGTAAGAACTTTAGAAATGAAGGAATTGATAGGGTGCATTATCCAGAATTTACTATGCTGGAATTATATTGGGCCTATAAGGATTACAAATTTTTAATGAAATTTACTAAGAATGTTTTAACTAAGTTGTTTAAACAGTTTAAACCGAACAAACTGGTTTATCAGAAAAAGAGTATTGATATTAATAACTGGCAAACTTTAACTTTTAATGAAGCTATCAAGCGATATGCTCCGCATCAAAAAGGAGAACCAGATCAAATTTTATCTAAAAAAGTGAAGCCAAATTTAATTGACCCAACTTTTATAATTGATCATCCTAAATCAATTTCTCCTTTAGCTAAATCTAAGCCGGATAATCCGGAATTGGTAGAAAGGTTTCAGTTGTATATTGGCGGAATAGAATTGGCCAATGGTTATACTGAATTAAATAATCCGCTTGAACAGAGAAAAAGAATGAGTAAACAAAAAAATCTAGATGAAAATTTTCTGGAGGCTTTAGAATATGGAATGCCTCCAGCAGCAGGAGTAGGAATTGGAATTGATAGGCTAGTAGCCTTAATAGTTGATAGTCATTCAATTAGAGAAGTGATTAGCTTTCCAGTATTAAAATCTAAATAATATGTTAGATGTAGATTTAATTCGCAACAATCCTGAACTGATAAAAAAGAATCTTGAAGAACGAGGATATTCTCCGAAGTTAGTAGACAGATTTTTAAGTATAGACCAGGATTGGCGGGAAAAAACTAAAGCAGTTGATAACTTGAGAGCTCAGCGGAATATAGTTTCTAAGCAACTAAGTAAAACTAAGTCTAAGGATTTAATTCTAAAAGCTCAATTACTAAAACAACGTTTAAAGAAACTGGAAAAGGAAAAGAGAGAATTAGAGCTAGAAAGAATGCAAAGATTATACTTGATTCCAAATTTACATTTAAAAGAAGTTCCAATTGGAAAGTCAGAACTGGATAATCTAGAGATAAAAAGGGTTGGGCAACCAAGAAAACTTAATTTTAAGCCATCTTCCTATCTAGAAATTGGACAGAGATTAAATGTTATAGATATTGAGCGGTCGGTAAAAACCTCTGGAACTAGATTTGGCTCATTACTGGGAAAGGCAGCAATTTTGGAATTTGCTTTAATAAATTTTGTGATTAGTAAACTTACTAATCGAAAATTTTTAACCAGGGTGATTCAAAAAAATAGATTGAGAGTATCTGCTAAAGAGTTTTATCCAATATTGCCTCCAGTAATGTTGAATTTTAGGTCAATGCAGGGAATGGGGTATTTAGACTGGGGCAAAGAAGAAGTTTATCATATAGAAAAGGATAATCTTTATTTGGTTGGAACATCTGAACAGTCGATTGGAGCAAGGCATCAAAACGAAATTTTTAAAAAATCCGACTTGCCTAAAAGATATCTTGGTTTTTCTACTTGTTTTAGAAGAGAAGCAGGTTCTTATGGAAAAGATACTAAAGGAATAATCAGGGTTCACCAATTTGATAAACTAGAAATGTTTAGTTTTTGCTTGCCTTCTAAATCGAGATTAGAGCATAAGTTTTTCCTGGCTTTAGAAGAAGCCTTAATGCAGGAGCTTAATATTCCTTATCGAGTAATCTCTATTTGTACTGCTGATCTTGGCCAAACAGCAGCTCAAAAGTATGACATAGAAGCTTACATTCCATCCGAAAATAGATACATTGAAACTCATTCAACCTCAAATTGTACTGATTATCAAGCAAGAAGGCTAAATATTAAGTATAGAGAAAAGGATAAAACTGATTTTGTTCATACTATAAATGGAACTGTTTTTGCAATGGGTCGAATTATTGTATCTATAATTGAAAATTACCAGACTGCTAATAAAGACTTTGAATTTCCTCCGGTTTTAAAACCGTATCTTAAATGCCTAAGTTAATTATTCTAGTTTTTATTTTAATTGTTATTTTAGTTTCCGGTTTTTATTTGATTTTTTATACCGATGTTTTCAAGGTGAATAGTTTAAGTGTAATTGGATTAAACCAGCAATTAAATGACCATTTTAAAAGCCGCATTAAGGATAAAGCAATACTGGTTGGCTTGGGTAACCCGTGGTTATCCTTAGTTGGTCCAGGGAATTTGTTATTCTGGTCTGAGTATATAGAATCAAATTTTTTTATTCCTCAAGTTTCGAAATTTAAAATATTAAGAGACTTTAGAAAGAAACAGGTAAGCTTGCAGGTGGAGCTCAGAAAACCTTATGGAATTTTGTGCAAACCTGAAACTTCTGATTGCTTCTGGTTTGACAATCAGGGAGTTTTGTTTGATTTAGCTCCCAAAGCTAAAGGACAAGTCTTGATTAATGTAACTGATTATCGTGATTGTCCAATCAAACTGGGTAGCTTAGTTTTTGAACAGGAGAAATTAATCGAAAATTTTTTGTTTTATCTAAAAGAATTAAAAAATTCTGACTTACCGATTATTAATATAAACATTAAGCCCGAGGAACTCAGAGAGGTAGAAGTTTTAACTTCTGGACCAAAAATTTACCTGAATTTGGAATTTAAGTTTAAAGATTTTTGTAAATTAATTAAAGAGTTCTTTTCTCAGAAAGATTTTTCCAGCTTAAATTATATTGACTTGCGGGTAAAAAATAAAATTATTTATCATCCAGAGTCAGAATAAGTTATGTTCCATTTTCTTAAAGGAAAATTAATAGAAAAAGGAAAAAATTTTATTGTTATTGAGAATACTTTGGGTGGGTTTAAAATTTTCTTTCCAGAAATAGACATTAAAAGACTTCCTAAAATTGGAAAAATAGTAAAGGTTTTTTGTTTTGTTTTTGTTCATCACGAAGAAAGTAGTTTTGAGATATACGGGTTTTTAACCGAGAAACAAAGAGATTTATTTAATTCACTTAGGTCAGTTAGTGGAATTGGACCAAAATTGGCTTTAAAAATTTTAAGCCTGGCTGAAGTAAAAAGAATTTTGACAGCTGTAAGTAGTGGAGATTCAGAGTTTTTGTCTCAAGTTTCTGGATTAAGTAAAAAAGGAGCTCAAAGAATTATTTTAGAACTCGGTTCTAAGTTTAAATCCAGTCAAAAGAGAAAAGATAATAGTTATCGAGAATTAAAACAAGCTTTACTTAATTTGGGATATTCTAAAACTGAGATTAGTCGAGTTTTGAAACAGATTCCAGCAGATTTGGATTTGAAGTCGGCAATAAGACAGGCTTTAAAAGTTTTATCCAAAAGATGAGAAAGAAATTAAGATTTATTTTTTCAGTTTATCATTATTTACTTGCTTTTTTGGGGAATATCTTATTTGGCTTTCCTTCCAGGAAAAAGTTTATTTTAGGAGTAACTGGAACTAAGGGAAAAACTAGTGTCTTAGATTTAATCAGCTTTATTTTAGAAAAAGCCGGCTATAAGACTGCTTTGATTTCTTCAGAATGGATAAAAATTGGCAATAAAAAAGTTAAAAATTTAACTGATACTACCATGCCAGGTAGATTTTTCATTCAAAGGTTTTTAAGGAAAGCAGTAAATCAAAATTGTGATTTTATTCTAATTGAAGTTACTTCTCAAGGAATTATTCAACACCGACACAGATTTATTAATTGGAATGCTGCAATGTTTTTAAATTTAGCACCTGAACATATTGAAGCTCATGGAGGATTTGAAAAATACAAGCAAGCAAAGCTTAAATTTTTTACTTACGTGAAAAACTTATCAACCATCAAACATCCAACATCCAACATCAAACATCCAACATCTAACATCCAACATCCAACATCAAACATCAAACATCCACATAGGTTGTTTTTTATTAATCAAGATGACCTAAATGCTAAACATTTCATTGAGGCAGTAAAAAATCAAAATACTAAAATTGTTCTGTTTTCTAAAGATAAAATACCCAGTTTTTTGTTATCAGGCTCTAGTTTTATTTTTCCTGAAAACATTGCTGCTGCTAGAGCTTTTGTTAAGGAAGTAGGAATAAGTGACAAGTTAATTAAGGAGGCAATTGAGAAATTTCCAGGAACTCCGGGTAGGATGGAAGTAATTCAAAAGGAACCATTTATGGTAATTATTGACTATGCTCATACTCCGGACAGCTTAAAAAAAGCTTATCAAGCAATTGTTAACTTGAGGCCAGAAGCTAACGGAAAGCTGATCTGCTTGTTGGGTTGTGCTGGGGGTGGAAGAGATAAGTGGAAAAGACCAGAAATGGGAAAAATTGCAGCTAAATATTGCCGGCAAATAATTTTAACTAATGAGGATCCTTATGATGAAAGCCCTTTTCGGATCTTATCGGATATAAAATCTGGAATTCCTGCCAAATTTCCAGCTACTAACATTTATGAAATTCTGGATAGAAAAAAAGCTATTCAAAAGACTCTATCTTTGGCTAAACCTGGAGATATAGTGATTTTAACCGGTAAAGGTTCTGAATCTTATATTCATATTAATCATAAAAAAATTCCCTGGAATGAATCTGAAATTGTTAAGCAGGAGCTGGTCAAAATAATTTCTAAACCTTAACCCCGTACCACCTTTGTAACAAAAATGGTGCGGAGCAAAAAATTACGTAATAAATTACGTAATAAATTACGTAATTTTTTTTAAACTAAAATTTGTCAGTTCAATTTTCATCTATCGACTTTGTAAGTCAATAGATTAGATAGAACTACTTTCATAATAAGGTAGTTGTGTACTTATTAACATTTTTCACGATCGCGAAATTTGTTAATAAGTTTCGGATATTTTTGTTATCAATCAACTTCCAACTTCTAACTTCCAACTTCTAACTTTTATTCGCAAATTCGTTGATTTTCTTGACTAACTAT
>CAYRSR010000004.1:0-66915 GCA_964427275.1 uncultured Candidatus Saccharibacteria bacterium | reverse complement strand
TAAACGACCTTTTTAGAATACTAACCAATTAAAGATAGTCAGTCAAGAAAATCAACGAATTTACGAATAAAAGTTAGAAGTTGGAAGTTGGAAGCTGGAAAGTGATTGAAAATTGATAGATGGCAAATATCTAAAATCCTATTAACAAATTTCGCGATCGTGAAAAATGTTAATAAGTACACAACTACCTTATTATGAAAGTAGTTCTATCTAATCTATTGACTTACAAAGTCAACAGATCCAATGAAGGTTGAAAATTGAAAATTGAAAGATGGTTGCTAATTATTCGATTATTGTTCCTTTAAATTTTTTATTCTCAATTATATTTTTTAAATTACCTAAATTGTTTCCTTTGGTTATAATTACTTTGTATTTCAATTTTTGAGCTAACTTTGCAGCTACCGGATCAACCGGAACTTTCATTCCTGGTCTCCATTTTGAACTGATTAATTTTCGATAATCTTTCCAGGTAATTCTTTTCATTGGCTTAGCTTGAGGATACTTTCGAATATCTTTCTCATAAACATGGGAAACATCAGTAGCAAAAATAATTTTTTCTGCTCTAAACTTTTTAGCTAAAAGAATTGTATCATAGTCAGTAGAAAAACCCGGTTTCCAACCAGAACCAATATATATTGAATATTTTTTCAGATTAACCCTTTTATCCGGGCAATCCAAAACTATCGGACAACACTTATTTGTAAACATAGCTTTCAGAAGATAAGCATTGATTCTGGTAGCCTGTATTCCCAACCAGTCCTTATCTTGAGTAGATACTTTACAAATTTTAACCGCAGACTGAACGTAATTTCTGGCAATATTTCCTCCTCCGGTTACTATCACAAACCGGTGTCCTTGTTTTATAAGTGTCAAAATAAGTTTCCTAAACTTTTTAAGAAAATCTATCTGTATTTTTCCAGGAACTATTATTGAGCCGCCTAATCCAATAACAATGAAATTATGTTTTGACTTCAACATTAAAAATTTTAGATTATTTCCTTTAAATGCCTGGCTATGTATTCGCAATGGTCAGATATTCTTTCCAGATTAATCAATATATCATTAAAAATAAAACCGGCTACTACCAATTCAGCCTGTAGATAAAACTTCTTCAACTGCTTTTGTTTAACCTGTTCAATCTCTTTATTAATCTTATCTTCTCTGGAAATAATCCTTTGAATTAAATTTAAATTCTTTTCTTCCAGAAGAAGAATTGTATCATTTAGATTCTCTAATACCAAATCTTTAAGATGACTGATAGCTGATTTTGTTTCTAAGCCAAATTCAATTTTACTTTGGTCCTTATGCAAAGCCAGATTAGCTAAATTAGTTGAGTGATCTCCAATCCTTTCAACCTTGTCAGTTATTGCTGCATAATAAATTATGGTAATGGAGTCTTTTGGAGTAAGCGACTTTGCTGAGATAGAATTTAAAAACTGCATAATTTCAGCCTGCAGATTGTCTATCACTGATTCCATATAAAAAACCTTCTGGGCTAGTGAATTTCTGAACTCAAAAATTATACTACTACTATCTAAAAACATCTGCTTGGTCAATTTTAGACCTCTGGCAAGTTCCTTTCTTACCGCTGGAACAGCCAAATCTGGTCTGGTTAGATAGCTTCTATCCAGGTACTCTGGCCACAATGGTAAAGTTTCTTCACCGCCAGGAACTAACCTGTTTATCAGGTTAGCAAATGGCTTAAGTAAACCTAAAAACACGCCAGCTAATATTAAATTAAACAGAAAATGTCCACCGGCAACCTGTTGAGCTACATTTGATGACCACAAGTTTTCCAGAAAGTTAGCAAACATTGAAATAAATGGAAAAAACATGATTACTGCCAAAAACTTAAACAAAAAATGAGCCAGGGCAACTTTCTTGCCACTAATATTTGCTTTTAAACTAGCTAGTAATGTAATAAAGGTGCTGCCAATATTAGCTCCCAAAACTACTGGAAAAGCACTTCTAATAGTTATTAATCCCTTTTGTCCTAGAAGAACTAAAATACTAGTAGTAACTGAACTGCTTTGAGTTATTCCAGTAAAAATTAGTCCACCAAATATTCCTAATAGTGGATTTTTAGCCTGTTGAATAAAATTTATAAACAATTGATTGTTTTTTAAAGGAGTTAAATTTTGACTCATTATTAATAACCCGAAAAACAGCAAGCCAAAATAAAATACTACTTCACCAGTTCTTTTCCATTTGATATTTCTGGCTAAAAGCCAGATTATAATTCCTAATATTACAAAAACTGGAGAAATGGTAGTAATTCTAAATGCCACTAATTGAGCAGTAATAGTAGTTCCTATGTCAGCTCCCAAAATCACCCCCAGTGAATTAAAGAAACTAAACAAGCCAGCACTAACCATACCCACCGTTAAAACCGTAGTAGCGCCACTGCTTTGAAAAAGAGCAGTAACAATACTGCCCAAAATTACCCCTTGAAAAGGCCGCTTAATTACCTGTTTAATGTACTTCCTGATTCTAACATTAATTATCATCTGCATTTCCTGGCTCAGCCGTATCAAACCAAACACAAACAATCCTAACCCTGTGAAGATAAGTAAAACCTGACTCATTTTAAACTACGTAGACAATTAAGTTTTTTTAGATTTAGGTTTCGAGCTAGAGTCCATTTCATCAGCCATTTTAATCATTTCATTTACTCCCTGGTAGCAATTCTTAAACAAGTACCCCCAGGCATAATCAGAAAGTCCAACTGGTTTAACTCCTTTTTGAGAAGCTAAACTGCCAGCAGCTAGAAGCCCGGTTAAAAAAATAGCCAGTTTAATTTTTTCTTCTCGATCCATTTAGCAGATAAATTATTCCGACCTTTCCGAACTATCTGGTTGAAGACAAATCATCTTCGGTCGCAGGTAAATCTTTCAGCCACTCTTTAACTTGCTCTGGATACTCAGGAAGGTAGCCAGATATCTGACCAATATCAAGCTCTCTTAAAATTGACTCTTTAGGTTTCTTTTGAAGTAAGAATTCCATTGTTTTTCTAACCAATTCCTCGGGAGTTATCTTACCAGCAGTTAACTCCTGATAATCAGCATTATCTAAGTAAACCAGGTGTTTAGTTTGAGTTTCTCCAGTAATGATATTTACCTCAAAAGTTGTAGTGGTATTAGTTTTAGATAATTGCCGAACTTTAATTTCAATATTAATCATCAATTTAATTTTACCACAAAAAAAATATTTAATCTACTTACGCTGGTATAAACCAATTAACTCGGCTTTCTCCAGAATATGTCCTTCCATTACTTCTTCAATATCCTCTTTAGTTGCTGAGGAATCAAGCTCTAGTCTGGTATCTAAAGCATAAATCTTAAAAAAATATCGATGGATCCCAGAAGGAGGACAAGGACCACCATAACCAGGTTTTCCAAAATCAGTTATTCCCTCAATCGCATTCTCAGGTATCTTGCCTTCTGGAATTTCTGTAGTTTGGGGTGAAATATTCCATAACGTCCAATGAACAAAGCATCCTGATGGAGCATCGGGATCATCTACAATTAAAACCAGGCTTTCAGTACCTACCGGAATATCAGATATAAACAAAGGCGGGCTTAAATTTTCTCCATCGCAGGTATACTTTTCAGGAATATTTTGGTTATTTTTAAATGCTGGACTGGTAAGTTTCATTAATTATTGTATTTTAGCCGACCTTTTATTCAAATCCAGAAACATCTCCAGCCCAATTGCAATAAGAGCATTTGGAGTGTTTTTCTGGCAAGTCACCTTTCAATAAATCAAGAGCTTGTTCAAAAACTTTTTTAGCCTGCTCGGGGTAGGTCTTGATTCTTATTGGCTCCACATTAAATTCAACTATTCCATTCTCTTTAACTTGCCTGGGATAATAATAAATTAGATAAGCAAAATTCTTTACCGGATAACCATTTTGCTTCAATAAGAAAGTATAACAATTTAATTGATGTTGATAATATTCTTCTGAACTATTTTGAGAAGGCGGGTAACCTCTGGTTTTATAATCAACTGGAATATAGTATTTGCCATCTTTGAGACAATCATCTAAAGCTCCAATTAGAATTCCTTTTCTAGTTGAATCAATATACTTTAGTCCAGTATACCAGTTTCTCCACTGATTAAGTAATTCTAGTTCAGTCATCAAGCTACCAACAACTTTTCCTTTGATTTCAGGAGGTAAAGTATTTAATAATCGGTATTTATCAAAATATTTCTTAATTACCCCATCCATTCCACCAGGTAAAGATGAAAAAGGGCTTGTGGGTCGATGAATTCCTTTATTTACCTGAAGCCAGAAACACCTTTTGCATTCTAAAAACAGGTTTAAAGTAGAAGGAGACAATCTAATATAATCATTTTTAGAATTGTTCATCTGAAGTTGATTTTATTTGTCCTTATTTTCTAAAATTGCTTTTATCAATACTTCTTTTTCTACTTCTCCTGAAAACCTGGCTATTTCCTGATTTTGTTTATCCAAAAATATAGCAGTTGGTAGACTCATAATTTTGTATTCTTTCATTGCTTCTGGGTGTTCATCAATACTAATGAATTTAGTTTCCAGCCAGGGATATTCTTTTTCAATTTCTTCCCACCTTGGTTTCATCACCTTGCAACCTTCACACCAGCTAGCTCCAAATTTTAAAACTTTCATAATATTTTGACAATTCAACTTTTTCGACCTTTAACTAAGTAACTTTTTTATATATTTATCAGCGCTAAGAGCAGCTTTTGCACCTTCACTGCAGGCAATTACAATTTGTTTATATTTAACTTCAGTTACATCTCCAGCAGCAAACAATCCTGGAGTTTTAGCCTGGTTAGTAAATGGATCGATTTTAATTTCATCCCTAGAGTTAAAATCTACCAGGTCCTTTACAAATGAAGTAGCTGGCTGAGAACCAATTTCAATAAATACTCCATCCAAAGAAAGGCTATTAGATTGTCCGGTTTCACGGTCTTGGTAAACAATTGAATTTACAAATTCATCACCTTTTATTTCAACCACTTTGGCATTAGTAATTACATCCACTTTTCCAGTTTTTTGAACTAACTCTTGATTAATTTCATCAGCTGAAACCTGAGATAGAAATTCTAGGATATAAATGTGCTTAGCCCAATTAGCTAATGCAATTGCTGCTTCAAATCCAGAATTCCCCCCACCAATTACTGCCACAGTTTTATCTCGATATAAAGGAGCATCACAGGCAGTACAATAGCTTACCCCTTTTCCAATGAATTCTTTTTCTCCAGGAACTTCCAGTGGTCTGGGATCTGCACCAGAAGCAACAATTACCGCTTTAGATTTAAATTGATTTTTGGTCTTGGTTTCTACTAAAAACTCTTGCTTCAGCCAACTAACCTTTACCACTGCGTCTCGTCTAATTTCTATTCCAGTTTTTCTTAACTGCTGTTCAAACTTTGTTATCAAATCACTCCCGGAGATTTTTTCAAAACCAGGATAATTCTCAATGGCTACTGCTTTTCTGTTTACCTGGCCACCAAAACTTTTGGTAATCAACAATGTATTGAGCTTTTGCCTAGCAGCATAAATGCCAGCAGTAATTCCAGCTGGACCTCCTCCAATAATTATTAAATCGTAGATGTTCATATACTAGAATTATAAAGCTGATTTAAAAATGGGTCAAGAAACGCTAATTCTGGCAAAATTCTTTTTAGATTCAATTTTGACTGGTAGTTTACTTAAAGACTTTATTTTTAGCTTTTTTGAAGTCGCTTTAATTTCAAAATTTCTACCTTTAAACTTAAACCTCATTTTTATCGACTTCAAATAATTAGGAACATTTGAACAAAATTCCAAACTTCCATTTTTAAACCTTGCTCCTAAAAATCCGCGAAATATAACCTGCCAAACTCCTCCACAAGAAGCCATATGAACTCCTGAAACAGTATTTTTATAAAAATCTTTTAAATCGCAAAAAAGACTTAATAAAAAGTAATACTTAGCTTTGGAATAATCTTTACTATATAAAGCTACCAAAGAAGAGATAGGTGCAGAAAGAGAAGAATGATGAACAGTTCTTTGCTCATAAAATTCAAAGTTGGATTTTATAGTTTTAAAGTCAAACTGTTCTGGAAATAGATAAAATAGCATAACTACATCTGGCTGTTTGATTAACTGGGTTTTGCCAAGTTGTTTCAAGCTCAGTTCCGGCTTAAGTGGTAATCCCAGTTCATTTCTCTTTTTAATTGGAAGATACTTTTTCCGGGAGTAATTTTTAAAGCTATCAAAAATCAAACTGTCCTGTCTTTTACTAATAAAAATATTTCCAGCTTTTTTATTCCATTCTTCAATTTCTGCTTTTGTCAATCCAATTTTTTTAACAACCTTTTCAAACTGATTGTGAAAAAGAAACTGTCTATATAAACTACTGGCAATAGATAGATTCCACTTAGCCAGGTAATTGGTATAAGTGTTATCATTCACAATTAAATGGAATTCATCTGGTCCCATTATTTGACTTAAGTGATAAAAATTGTCCTTTCCTCTGGTTAATCTGGAAGCCCAAAATCGAGCGGTTTCAAAAATAATTTCCAGACCATAGTCCAGCATAAACTGCTCATCACCAGTTGCCCGAAAGTAATTGTAAACACCAAAGGCAACATCGCCAGAAATATGCTGTTCATACTTACCTGTAAGTATCTCTTCACCCTGAATTCCGGAGGGAGTGCAGTCACTTCCGCTATCAGCTGTTTCCCAGCCAAACAAAGCTCCCTGATACCCCATATCTTTAGCTCTTTTTTTGGCTTCTTTTAGGCAACTGTACCTATAAATCAGTAAGTTCTTAGCTATTTGCGGAGCATTAAATACAAAAAATGGTAAATTAAATATTTCAGCATCCCAGAAAATATGCCCTTTGTATCCTTCACCAGTCAACCCCTTGGCTGGTATGCCAATATCAGGATTTCTTTCATCTACAGCTATCAGATGTTGATAAATATTAAACCTTAAAGCTCTCTGGATATTTAATGGCCCAGTTATTTTTAAATCCGACTCTTTCCAGATTTTATTCCAGAATTTAATATGTCGAGAAAATAATTCCTCAAAGCCAGTATTTAAAGCTTCCTTTAAGTCATCTTTGGCAAAAACTTCCAGATTTTTAGCTGCAGTTTCTCTGGTTGTATAAATCGAGAAAAACTTAGTAAAACTAATAGTTTCTCCTTTTTTAAGTTTAAACCTTAAAAGCTTGTTAGAATTTAAATGTTCCTGATTTTGTTTTTTAATCTTTAATGCTGCTGCATAGCAGACCGAATACCTATCTTCTAGAGTTTTAATATGCAACAACTCATAGTTCTTTCTGGAAATTGATTTTAATACCTCAAAATGACAAACTTTGGAATTTTGATTTACAACTTGAGAATCAATAAAGTTTTCTACTTCAAGTGTTACATCGCCAGTTAAAGGAGTAAACAATATTTGAAATGCACCTAAATGAGGATTTGATTTACTTAAAAACCTTAAGGACTGGAAATCAAATCGCTGACTTTTTATATCAAATATAGTCTTTCGAAACAATGCGCATTTTTTTAAATCTAAAATCCTTTGGTGTTTTAAATATCCTTCAGAAACATTTAATTTTAATCCATTAACTTTAATTTTAAATTTAAATGGATTGGGAAGATTTACAATCTCGGTAACTTGCACTCCTTGCTGATCATATATACCAGACCAATAAGTTCCTGGATTACAACCAACCGGAGTTTCTTCTAAAGTTCCCCTACAACAGATAAATCCATTCCCTAGAGAAAATATGGTTTCCTGCTTTTGTTGTTGTTCTCTTTGAAAACTATTTTCTATAATCAAAAAATCTCTAGAAGACAAATATTTTTTGTACCAAAAATCTGAAAAGGGTTTTTTAACTCTCCTTTTTTTCATGTACACTATTCTAGTATAGCATAAATTTTATTTTTTTAAAATTAAAAAGGCAGCTTTTCAGCTGCCTTAAGTTATTAAAAATATTCCTTTGTCTTTACAATCAAATTTCTAGCTACATCTATTGTCCTTCGAAAACCACCATTAATCTTAGATGGGAAAACATTCAATGTTGTCAGAATATTAAAGATTTCCTGCATCAAATCAAAAATTTGTTGAGCTTTTTCAGATTGTCCCTCATTTAAACAATTTAAAACATATCTCCTTAACTCTCCAATTACTTCTCCTAACCCATTAGCATATGCAGTACATTCCACTTTTAATTCATCCCGAGTAGGAATATTTCTATCAGTCAAAATTGAAATTAGAGCTACCGCTTCCACCAGCTCCTTTTGAGCATTTTTGGTATAATTATAATACAGGTCAGAATATTCTCTAGAAAGCTTGCGTGCAGCTAAATTCAAAGATTTGGCCTCTTCTATTAACTCTCCAGCTTTAGTTAAGTTACCATTATGAATAAACTTTATTGCCTTGCCGGAAAGCCTGATTACCTTCCGACCCAGAACTAGTAATTTTTCTCTAACCCTATCCTTATCCTCCCATCTAATTTTAATCTTACTAATTTCTTTCTTTAACTGCTTTAAATTCATTCTACCAACCTCCTTTTTATCAAAGAACAAATTTTTAGTTAAAATACATCATTTAAATCCAAATGTCAATACCTTGATTTTTTAATAGTAATTCACTAGTATTAGACCAATGACTAAAAAAGAAAAAGCAAAAAAGAAAAAGCACCTACCAGAGATATTTTTGAACCCTTACAGGGGAAACAAAGATGGATTGCTGAACATAACGGGAAACCAGTAAAATTACCCAAGAAAATTAGGAAAGGATTCAAAGAATCCTATTACCCTCTTCATCGAAGATGAATCAATCCGATTCAAAGCTAAAGCAAATTAGTAAAATCTCTTTAGAGGACATTGCCTCGATTTGTGACCATACTTTCCTAAATCGCTCCGAAGCTTATAGAAATTCCGGAATTGATGCTCCATCTAAAAGAAAGGAAGAGTTTTATTCATTTCTAAACGAGACAATTAACTTTAAATATCTACCTTATGCTATATGCGTCCGCCCTGAAGATGTGAGCTGGGCTAAAAAATTTTTAGATGAACATCAAAAAAAAGTAGTTATAGCTTCTGTAGTTGGTTTTCCAGATGGAAGCTGGTATTCTACTAAGTTTAAGCTAGCTGAAACCAGACTAGCTCTAGAAGATGGAGCCCAGGAGATTGATATGGTATTAAACTATGAAAGATTAAAACAAAAAGACTTAGAATATGTAGAAAAAGAGATTGAAGCAATAGTTGACTTAGTTCACAGATATAATGGTTTATTAAAGCTAATTTTTGAAAACTGTCAGCTGGATAATCAACAAATAAAAACTGCCTGCCAGATAGCCGAGAAATTAAAAGTTGATTTCATTAAAACCTCAACCGGATTTGGTAAATTTGGAGCAAAGTCAGAGCATTTAAAAATAATGAGGGAAAATTTTAGCCGGGGAGTGAAAATAGCTGGTGGAGTAAGGCCTGAAAACTTAACCGAGTTGCTTTCAGCAACCTCGGGAAGAACTGATGGAGATATTGATTTAGATCCAAAAAAAATAAGAATAGGAGAAAGTTCACTATTAAAAAAGCTAATTAAGAAATAATTACTTTCTTTAATTGGTTGTAGATTAAATAGTAGTAAATTATTGAGAATGGAATTAAAAGAACGCTAAAAACTATATTTCCAAGATAGGGAATGAAACTTAAACCAGCTGAAAACAAAAATAAGATAGAAATTAGACCAAGAATTCTCAAAGCTATTCCTGTAAAGCATTTTTTAACCAGTCTTGCACTTTCAATTAAAGCATCAATTCCGACTTTATTTTCGTAAATGACCAAATAGTTAGAAAGAATGAAAAAGACATAAGCTAAAACTCCAGGAATTATAAAAACTAGTACTCCAAGACTGATAATTATCCCCGAAAGTAAAGACGTCCATAAAAAGAAGCCATACTTGGATAAAGTTTCTTTAAAGGATTGGTTAATCTGATAGTGCTTTAGATAAGACACAATTAAAGCGGTTCCAAAGTTATTCATTAAAAAAGCAAGCAAAATAACTATTACAAACTGCCTTAGAGGTAAAACAAATATTGCATTTTGAAATAGACCTTTCAATTCTGGCCAATAAAATTTTGAAAGTTCAGCTGGCTCTACGCCAACCAAACCTCCCAGCATAGCCGGAATACCAAAAAACAAAGTCGATATTATTAGTAAATCTTTAAAGTTCTTCCGGTACAGATTTAAGGAATCCTGTAGCAACTTTTTGAATCCAACTAGTTTCATAAGCTTATTATATCTACTAAGTAGGGAGTGATAAATATTTCTATAGCTGCTGCAATTATTAAGGCTGGAACAATAATTTTCATCAATACTCTAATAGTTAGAGTAAATTCTAATCTAAAATTAATTGATTTTTTCCTTTTTAAAATTTTAACTAAGGCCAACTTCCCTATTTTTATACCACAGGCAACAGCCAAAATAAATGCCGGAATTTCAATAATTCCATGGGGCAGAACTTTGATCAAAAAATTTTGAGGATACAGGTAAGCTAAAACTCCTAAAATTTCTCCATTAAGCAAGCAACTGAATATTGGAACTATTCCAAATACAATTCCCAATAAAATCACTAAAAAACAGGTAGAAACATTATTTAAAAATACAAATATGAACTTGTGAATTGGATGCCATTGGGCTAATGGTTCAAAAGCCTTTTTTAAGTGGTCAACAACTACTTGAACATCATTGGGGAAAAAGTAACTGAGTAAATAACCCAATATTATCCCAGCTAAAAATACTATAGAAGAAACCAATATATAGCTTTTAATAGATAAAATATATTTTTCCATTTTTAGTTTAATGATAATAAATTTCAATAAAAATTAAACCCCGCCAGATTGTCGTTAACCTAGCGGGGTAAATTTTTAATTATCTTTGATTAACTTTTCAAGTTCTTCTAGCTCTTTTTGATATCTCTCTTTTATCATTTCCCTAACTTTCTCTCTAAAATCTGGATCGTATTTTATTCTAGTTGCCAAATACTCTTGTTCTGCAGCTGGTATAATAAAAAACCAGACAATCAATCCAATCCAGAGAAGATTTCCTATCCCTCCTATTAAATAGCCAATCAACACCAGAATTACTCCAAAGATTTTAGCTAATTTTACTGATATTTTAGTAGCTTTTACAATGTCATGATTAAATTTCCAGATTACTGCTCTAAGTACTCTTCCCCCATCCATTGGGAAAACTGGAAAGAGATTAAATACTGCCAAAACAAAATTAATTACAGTCAGCCAGGATAAACTCAGGATGGTAGCTAACTTAAAATATACCAGACCTGTCGGAAAATTAATTGCCTCTAAAATTAAAGCCAGACCATAACATATTCCAGCAAAAACCAAACTTGAAATCGGTCCTACAACTGAGATGAAAAATTCCTCTTTTGGAGATTTAAACTCCTCCTTTTCAAATTCAGCTGCTCCCCCAAATAGAAATAAGGTTATTTTCCTGGGCCTTAACCCATAGTGAATAGCCATTCTTGAATGAGCTAGCTCATGCCAGACAATTGAAAAAATTAAACCCAGGCCAGCAATAACTCCACTCAGCCAGCGATAAATTACTGGAATCCCGGGAACTACAGCGGGAATTCTTGTAGCTAAACTCCAGGCAATCAAGCCAGCTAGTAGAAACACGCTCCAGTGTAATCTCAGCTCAATTCCAAATACCTTTCCAATTCTCCAGCCATCAATCTTCACTTAAATCACCTCCTTTTAGTCAATTATTAGCCATATATGATTTTTAAGTTACCCAAGAGCTTATATCACAATTTTAAAATCCTGTCAATCCCTAACTTTACATTCAAAGTTAATTAAAATAAACTATTAGGTAATGAAGAAAATTTTAAAGCCAGAAAATTTTTTTACACTGGATGACTTTTTCTTGAAACAGGTTTTTGAATCGTGCAAGTATCCCTGGCAGGTTTTAATTAAGCTAGAAGAGTTTATAGAGCAATTTTTTAAAGTCAATCAGCTTCAATCTAATATTTATTCTGAAAAAGGAGTAAAAATTGAACAACCGGTTAAAATTTCTGGAAAGGTAATTATTGGTGAAAATAGTAAAATTTTAGCCTTTAGCAAAATTAGAGGCCCAGCAATTATTGGTCGAAATTGCTTAATTGGACATTGCTGTGAACTTAAAAAGTCAATTGTGCTTGATAACTCCAGAATGGCACATTTTAATTACGTTGGTGATAGTATAATCGGAAACAATGTAAATTTAGGAGCTGGAGTTAAATTAGCCAACTTAAAATTAAACTATAAAGAGATTTATGTTGAAGGAATTGCTACCGGACTCAAAAAATTTGGAGCAGCAATAGGTGATTATTCAAAGCTTGGTTGTAATGCAGTCACTATGCCAGGAACTTTATTAGGAAAAAGAAGTTTGGTTATGCCAAATACTACTGTTGGTCCAGGATTTCTAACCAGAAAAGACTTACTAAGTCACTCCTAACTACTCTTTTTAAAGTTATCACCATGATAGAGATTGATGGCTCATATTTGGAAGGGGGAGGACAAATATTAAGAACTGCTTGCTCACTTTCAGCAGTTTTAAAAATTCCTTGTCACATAAAAAATATTAGAAAAAATAGACCAAAACCTGGGCTTAAAACTCAACATCTCCTTGGAATAAGGTCTTTAGCTAAGCTATGTAATACAAGACTAATTGGAGATAAGCTTAATTCTGAAGAAATATTTTTTTACCCCGGAGAGACCAAAGCCAGGGAACTAACCATAAAAATCCCTACTGCCGGAAGTATTACCTTAATTCTTCAAACCTTAATGCTACCGGCACTGTTTGCTAATTCATCAAAAAAGCAAACTCCGGTAATTGTAACTTTTGATGGTGGAGCAACTGATACATTCTTTGCTCCAACTATTGATTATACTAGGTTAGTGTTGCTTGAAATTCTGTCTAAGTTGGGCATCAAAGATATTGACATTAAGATTTTAAACCGGGGATTCTATCCTGAAGGAGGAGCAAAAGTAAGAGTTAAAATCAGTCCTGTTTCTAAAATCCTTCCTCTTAACTTAATTGAGCGTGGAAAGTTAAAAAAAATTCAAATAATTTCTGGAGCATCAATTAAATTAAAACACAATCAAGTAGCCGAGAGACAACTAAATTCAGCAAAATCAATAATCGAAAAAATAACTTCTAACATTGAAACTCAAGTCGAATATTATCCCAGCCTGAGTACCGGAAGTCAGATAAATATTGTTGGCTGGTTTGAAAATACAGTGATTGGTTCAGATAATCTGGGAAAGATAGGAAAACCAGCTGAACAAGTAGGAAAAGAGGTAGCAATGCAATTTTTGGAAGAATTTGAATCTAATGCTACACTGGATAGATATTTAGCTGATCAGATTTTACCATATATAAGTTTAGCTTCTGAAAGTAGCACAATTTCAGTTTCAAGGATTACTAAACACTGCAAGACTAATCTCTGGGTAATTGAAAAGTTTATCCAAGGAAAGTTTAAAATAAGCGAAGTTAAAAACATAATAAAATTTATTCCAGCTACAGCTACAGAGTCCCTAGATAGAACAAACTGTAAAAAAGCCCGGCTTTAACCGGGCTGATAAAAAGAAATATTTAATCCTGATGATATCTAAGTAGTACGCACTTATAAATTCGGCCTATTCGCCATGTACTACCGGTTAATTTCCATTCAATAACTCTCAGAATAATCCTATCAGACTGAACTACTATTTTAGCATCACAAGCTTCACCCATTTTCTTTACTTCCTTTTTAATTTCTCTAACTGCATCCTTTAAAAGCATCCTTTTACCATTCAGTTCAATTAATTTTCTTTCAACATTAAAAGGTATACAAACAAGTGGCTTACCGGCATTCAAAAATGGATCAAACAACACTACCATTTTATTTAGTTTCATTAAACCTCCTCCTTTTACCTTCAATACTTGATTAAAAAATTTCCAGGAGTTGAACCAAATTCCGACATTCTATCACATACTTTCTATAAAGCTTTTTATCCAGTTCAACATCCTCATAGTCCCAGGTAAAACAGGGAATATAGATTGCTTTAACTGGAATTTGTAACGCTGCTTTTATATCTGACTTTTTAGAATTTCCAATCATCCAGACATTTTCCTTGCCAAATTTTTTAGCCAGCTTTTTCAATTTTTCTTTCTTATTCAGTGGAGTAATAATAATTTGGTCAAAATATCTTTCCAAGCTATTATATCTTATTTTTTCTTTCTGTAACTTTCTATCTCCTGCTGTAAGAAGTACCAGATAATACCCTCGCTTCTTTAACTTCCTTAAAACTTTCCTTGCTCCTTTTACTAAAGGAAAAGGAGGAATTGCAAACTTATAAGCTTTGCTAAGTAGCTTTTGTTCAACTCTTCTTTCAGGAATTAAATTCCTTTCCTTGCATATTCTCCTATAAGTTTTTACAAAACTTAAAGGAAACCTGTCTTTCTTAAATCCAGCCTTAGCTACCATTTCTTTGTCAATATGGTTGTGAAGCTTAAGTAGTTCCAATGGATGAACACTTTTTTCTTTTAATTCCTTACAGATAATTTCCAGACACTTAATCATTGGCAGGTGATACTTATAAGCATTGAACCATAAAGTATCATCACCATCAAAAACCAAGCATTTTCTCATTACTAAAACCTCCTTCTAACCTTATTAAATTTTCAAGTTACTAATAAACTTTAAGACACCCCAGATTTTACATTATCTCCATATCCGTTAACAAACTAAATATCATTTTTCTATATTCTTGTCAAGGTCTTTAATTTTTGCAAGTAATCTTGTCAATCATTAAAATATGCTTATAATGAAGTTTATGAAAAAAAACATCCATCCAAAATATTATCCTGAAGCTAAGGTAAAATGCAGTTGTGGAAAGGTTTTTGTAGTTGGATCTACCAAGCCAGAAATGAAAATAGAAATTTGCAGTAACTGCCATCCATTTTACACCGGAGAAAAAAAGATTGTAGATACTGCTAAAAGAGTAGAAAAATTCGAACAGAGAAGAAAACGCGCCAGACAATAAAATACAAAAATCAATTTTCAATTTTCAATTTATAAATTTTAACATTAAATCATTTTGAATTTTGATTTTTTAATTTTACATTTACTATGGAACTCAAAGCTCAGGTCAGAAATATTCTTGGTAAAAAAGTAAAAAAGTTGCGAGAGCAAGAGCTTATTCCAGCTGAACTTTACGGTCCTGACATTAAAAACATTCACCTGAGTATAAACAGTAAAGATTTTAAAAAAATATTAACTCAGGCTTCAACCAGCACAGTAATCAATCTGGTTGTAAACGATAAGAAATATCCGGTTTTAATTTATGATTACCAAGTTCACCCAATTAGTGGCGAATTTTTATGTGTAGATTTTTATCACATTAAAAAAGGAGAAGAAGTAGAATTAACCATTCCTTTGGAATTTATTAACGAATCAAAGGTAGAAAGTTTAATTAAACAAGGTAATTTAATTAAACTACTTAAAGAAATTGAACTAAAAGGAAAATTAGAAAATATTCCTTCAAAAATTGAAGTAGACTTATCCAAATTAAAGAAAGTAGGAGGCAGTATCAGCATAAAGGATCTGAAGATTCCTCCGGGCTGCCAGGTTAATCAAGAGCCGGATACTCTGGTGGTCATTTTAAAGCCAATTGAAGAAGAAAAGATAGAAGAAGAGAAACCAGCTGAGGTAGCAGAAGAAACTGAAGTCAAAAAAGAGAAAAAAATAGAAGAAGCTAAAGAAAAAAAAGAATCTGAGATTACAAATGATGCTAAAAAAAGCCAATAGTATTCTTCTTTTAAAAATAAGTTACATTCTAAAAAGTTTTTCTATTGCTATTTTAATACTTATACTGATTATAGCTCCAATAAAGCCTGGAAATAAAATGATTTCTTCGTTAATTCTGGCAACTTCCCAGACTTCCACAAAAAATTTAACCCGGCTTGAACTAGAAAATCAGTTACAACAGCTTGAAAAGGAAATTGAAAACTATGAACAAAAAATAAAGCAATTCAGACATCAAAAACGAACTCTCAAAAATCAAATTGAACAATTAGAAATTCAGGAAAAACAACTTAATCTGAAAATACAGGCAATTAATCTTAATCTGGCTAGCATCAATAAGGAAATTGAAGATATTCAGTCAAAAATTTCAGATTTAGAAGCAATTATCCAGCTTAATCACCAGGCTTTATCTACTGCCTTACAGATTCTTCACGAAAATGACCACCGCGGTTTAGTAGAAATACTTCTAACTAACTCTAATATTTCAGATTTTTTCAGCAGTATCAATAATATATTAGCAATTCAGCAAAGCTTAAAAATTAACTTAAAAAAAATAAATCAATCTAAACAAGAGTTAATTTTCCAGCAACAGGAACTTGCAAAGGAGTCAGGAGATATTAGAGAATTAAAAAAGTATCGAGAATACCAAAAAACAAAACTAATCAATAAGCAATTAGAAAAAAATAGATTATTAAAGGTTACACAAGGAAAAGAAAAAGTTTATCAAAAAATACTAACCCAAACCAAGAAAACCGCAGCTGAAATTAGAAGTCAAATATTTAAATTACTTGGTGGAGAAGAGTTAGACTTTGAAACTGCTTATAAATTGGCCTCTATGGCTGAAAAGGCTACCGGAGTAAGAGCTGCCTTAATTCTAGCAGTACTGGATCAGGAATCGGCTTTAGGAAAAAACGTCGGAAAGTGTAATTATAAAACTGCTATGCATCCTAAAAGAGACATTCCCCATTTCTTAAAAATTGTTAGGGAATTAAACTTAAACCCAAATATAGTAAAAGTATCCTGCCCAAATCAAGATGGATACTATGGTGGAGCAATGGGACCAGCTCAGTTCTTACCATCTACCTGGATACACTATAAAGATAGAATAGCTAAAATCACTAAGCGATATCCTCCTTCTCCCTGGAATAACGCTGATGCTTTTCTAGCTACAGCTTTATATTTAAAGGATGCCGGAGCGGACAAAGGAGGAATTAGAAACGAAAGAATTGCTGCTGCTAAATATTACGCTGGTTCAAGATGGCAAAGACATCTATGGGGATATGGCGATAGAGTAATTGAAAGAGCCAGGTCAATTCAAAGAGATATAGATATAATTACCTCTCAAACCTCTCAATGAAGCAAACTATAGTTCTATTAATTCTGGAAGGGTGGGGAGTTGGAGAAAAGAATAGGAGTAATCCAATTTATATAGCTAATCTTCCTTTTTTTAAAAAGATTGAAAAAGAATTTCCCCATACCGCGCTAAAGGCTTCTGGAATTGCAGTTGGTCTTCCCTGGGAAGAAAAAGGTAACAGCGAAGTTGGATACCTATGCCTGGGAACCGGAAAAATAATCTACCAGCATTACCCCAGAATCTCATTAGCTATAAAAAATAAAACCTTCTTTGAAAATCAGGTTTTAATTAATGCTTTTAATCACTCTAAAAAGTATTCATCAGCAGTTCATCTGGTAGGATTGTTAACTGCTGGTTATTCCTGCTCTCATATGGACCATTTAACCGCCCTACTTCATCTAGCTAAACAGCAGCAGGTTAATTCAGTATACCTGCATCTATTTACTGATGGTATTGATTCTCCACCAAAGTCGGCTAAACAGTTACTAATCAAACTAAAAAGGATTCTTGAGCAGGAAAAGCTACCTGGAGAAATAGCTAGTTTATCAGGTAGATATTATGCACTGGACCAATCAGAAAATTGGGAAAGAACTGAAAGAGTTTATAAAATCCTAATTGGCGAAACTAAAAAAAGTGATTTAACTCCCGAACAACTTATCGATAACATCTACAGTCGAAATTTATCCGACCAATTTGTTCCTCCTACCTTACTCAAACAGCCAGTTAAAGAAAACGATGCTATAATTTTCTTTAATTTCAGAGAAGATGTTTCCAGGCAGATTACCTTCCCATTTGCACTCCCAGATTATTGCCCTATCAAAACTAAAAAGATTGACAGTTTAAAAGTTGTAACTTTCACAGAGTACGACAAAAGATTTAACCTGCCTGTTGTCTTCCCACCCCAACAAATCAAAAATCCCTTGTCTAAAATTTTAGCTGACCATAATAAAATTCAACTGAAAATCACCGAAAGCCAAAAATATGATAATCTAGCTGTATTCTTCAATGGATATATCAGAAAGCCATTTGCTAATGAATATCGTATCACTATTCCATCTTTAGATGTTCCCAGGCCTCAAGAATTCCCACAACTCAGAGCTAATGAAATTACAAATAGGGTTATTTCTTCAATTAAAGAAAGAATTTACGATTTTATAGTTGCAAATTATGCCAATCCAGATATAATTGGTCATAGCGGAGATTTTAAAGCCGGAATAGAAGTAGCAAAGATTATAGACCAGCAACTATCTAAAATATACCAGGAAGTAATTGAAAAAGAAAATACTATAATGCTAATTACTTCGGATCATGGAAACATGGAAAAAATGCGAGATCCATTCACTGGAGTCCCTTTAACTGATCACACTACTAATCCAGTTCCATTTTACCTAATTGGAAAAAGATTTAAGACTGAAACTGCTGCAGGTGAAACTAGAATTTCAGGAATTATTTCAGATGTTGTCCCAACTATCTTAGAGTTAATGCACATTCCTGTTCCTGAAGATATGGATGGAACCAGTCTTTTATCAACTTTAATTTAAAATGAAGATTATCTCAAAATTTATATTTCTTAGCCTGGCTAACTTTTTAGCATTTTTGATTGCAAACCACCTTATTACCGGGTTTACTATTTCCGGAAATTTCGTTGACCTGGCCAAAATAAGCCTGATTTTTGCACTACTAAATGTACTGGTCAAGCCTTTATTGAAAATCGTATTCTTTCCTTTGATGATATTTTCGGCAGGAACTTTTTCCTTGATTTTAAATACTTTGTTGTTATATATTTTAGATATCTTTTCTACTACTATCAGCATTGAAGGAATAGCACCGCTAGTCATTACTACTCTACTAGTAAGCTTAACTAATGTGTTAATTAGTCTATTGAGTAAACTCTAATCAAAATGAATTTCCTAAATATTTTACAAGCATTGGTAGCAATAGTTATAATAGTACTAATACTTCTACAGGAACGTTCCTCAGGATTATCCGGAATATTTGGTGGAACATCAGAAGTTGCTTACTCAGCCAAAAGAGGATTAGAAAAACTTGTTTTTTATTTAACTGCCGGTTTGATTTCTATCTTTATCATTCTAGCCTTACTCAATCTACTAATTAAATAAGCAAACTTTAAAGTTTTTGAAATTTAAATGAAAAACCTTTTAAAAATTTTTAACAATTTTAAAAAGCCAGAACGCTTAATTTTCTGGGGAATGCTAATAATATTTCTAACCAGTTCAGCTACATCCCTACTTTTATTCTGGGAAAGAAACACTAAGCCTATTGCAAAAGAAGGAGGAGAATTTAGAGAAGGAATAATCGGACAACCCAAGATAATTAATCCAATAATATCCTTAGACTCTCCAGATAAAGATATTTCCTCACTAATCTATCTTAATCTGTTAGATTTAGCTGAAAACTACCAGGTCAAACAGGATAAGCAATACACTATTCAATTACAACAAAACTTAAAATGGAGTGATTCAATGCCTTTAACTGCTGATGATGTAATTTTTACTGTTAATCTCATTCAAAATCCCAAAACCAACTCTCCGTTGTTTTCAAGCTGGCAATATGTAAAAGTGAAAAGAATAAGTCAGCTTAAAGTTGAGTTTACACTTCCTGAACCCTATTCATTCTTTTTAGATAATCTTTCCAGGTTATATATTCTTCCCAAGCATATTTTTGGCAAAATCCCTCCTCAAAATATTTCTCTATCAGAATATAATCTAGCTCCGATTGGAAATGGTCCGTTTAAATTTGACCATCTTAAAAAGAATAAATTTGGTTTTATTGAGGAATATCACTTAATTCGAAATCCATTTTACAACCAGCGGCAACCATATCTCAATAAACTTATCTTTAAATTCTATCAAGCTAAATCTGAATTAATTCAGGCTTTTAACCAGCGAGAAATTGATGGATTTGGAACAATCGCTCCAATTAACCTAACTGAACTAAAAACTAAAAAGTCGGTTCACTCAATTATTCTTCCAGATTACTATGCAGTTTTCTTTAACTTTCATACTCAGCCTTCCTTAAATCAAAAGAAACTTAGAAAATATCTGGCCAATAACTTAAATAAAAAAGTTATTATCGATAAAGTACTATTCAATCAAGCATTGGAAATAAACAATCCTACAGTTCCAGGCTTTTCAAATTATGTTTCAATTCAAAATGAAGATAAAAAAGAATCGTTTGACAATTTGGATCAAAGCCTGGAATTTAGTTTACTAGTTCCTGAAATTGATTTCTTATTAGAAACTGCCAAGCAGATTAAAAGTCAATGGGAAAAAATTGGAATAAAGCTAAACTTAAATGTCGTAAATCTTCAGCAAATTAAACTGGCAATAGAGACAAGGGATTACCAAATGCTATTATTTGGAATTCGGCCAGTTCCCAACATGGACCTGTTTCCATTCTGGCATTCCTCTGAAAAATTTAGTCCGGGACTAAACCTCTCTTTATACAGTAACCCTGAAGTAGATGAGTTAATAGAAGAAATCCGTAAGGACTTGCAATCCCAAGAAAGAAAGGAAAAATTTAAATCTCTAATTTCCATTATTTCTGAAGATAAGCCAGCAATATTCCTCTTTTCTCCAAAATATATTTATGTAACCACTCAAAAACTAAAAGGGTTCAATCAGACTAAGTTAGTTGAGCCATCTAACCGATTTAAAAAAATTCAGAATTGGTATATTAATACCACTAGAGTTTTCTTAAGTTAGCTAAAAATTTATGGAAATCTTAAATCAAGTCAAACTTAAATCTTTTAATCCTGATAGTTTGATAATTGTTGGAATGGGTGGCTCAGGGATAGTAGGCAACTTAGCCAAGCTATTATTAGATGAAATAAACTTCCCTTTACCAGTTGAGGTGCAAAAATACCCGATTTATAAAGCTACTTTTTCAAGTCCCTTAAACATTTTCATTTCCTTTTCTGGTAATACAAGAGAAACTATAACTAGTTTTCTAAAAGCCAAATCACTAGCAGTAGTTATTACCACTGGAGGAAAACTCAAAAAAATTGCCTTAAAACAAAAAACTCCATTAGTTATTATCCCAAAAGATAATCTGGTTCCTCGCCAGGCAGTTCCATTAATGCTCAAAACTCTAATCCAAACATTAAAGCTAAACAAACAGTTGAAAAAATATCTTAAATCAGTTAAAATATCGGCAAAATCAAGTTCACCATCCGAGTCAGTAATAAGAAAAATTGCTCAAAAAATTGACACCAAAAAAGTACTAATCTATAGTAGTTTTAAAAATTCAGCACTGGTTTATTTATTCAAAATTCATCTCAATGAAACTTCAAAAAAAGCAGCATTTTGTAATTTCTTTCCTGAACTAACCCACAATGAAATTGTGGCTTTAAATCAAGATAATTTTAGAGAATTTATAGTTTTATTAATCGAAGATAAATCCGACCATCAAATAGTAAAAAAACAAATTAAGTTTGTAAAAAAATTGTTCAATCGCCAAAAAATTAAATACATCACCTTACCAATTAGAGGACGAGGATTGAATAGAATTCTATTTAGTTGTAACCTGGCTGAAAAATTAAGTTTAAAGTTAGCTGAACTTCAAAAAATAAATCCATGGGAAACTAAAATTATTGATGAAATGAAAAAAGAAATTTATTAACAAATTAGATGCCGGAGTGGTGGAACTGGTAGACACGCAGAGTTCAGGGCTCTGTGCTTTAAAAAAGCGTGAGAGTTCAAATCTCTCCTCCGGCACATAGTAAATTTAAAACTAAAAAATCAAAAATCAAAATTACAAATCAAAATTGATATTAATCAATTTTCAATTATCAATTTTCAATTTTCATTGAATTTTCAATTTTTAATTTGTTTTTAATTTGTTTGAAAATTGACTCATTGATAATTGATTGAAAATTAGAAATTGAAAATTGTAAATTGTGATATTTTCCACTTTTGTATTCACATTTTAAATTTACTATGGTTGAACCAAAAAATAAATTACCTCTACGTTGGGCTGGATTAGGTGGACTGGAAGAAGTCGGTAGGAATTGTATGTTTTTTGAATATAAAAATGAAATAATCGTGGTTGATTTAGGTCTGCAATTTCCAGACGAAGAAACACCTGGAGTTGACTATATTCTGCCAAATGTTTCTTACCTAGAAGAAAAAAAAGAAGATATTCGGGCACTGGTTATAACTCATGGTCATTACGACCATATTGGAGCAATACCTTATTTGATGGATAAAATTGGAAATCCACCGATTTATTGTGGTAGGTTAACTAAAGAGATAATTCTAAAGAGACAAGAAGAATTTGACAGTAAGTCAGAATTAAAATTTGTAATAGTTCAGGATAAACAAAAAATAAAATTATCTAAGTATTTCCAAATTGAATTTTTCGAAGTGATTCACAGTATTCCAGATACCTTTGGATTTATATTGAACACCCCGATAGGAAAGCTGGTTCATTTTGCTGAATTCAAGCTACCACATCGGAAAAAATATTTAGAATCAGACTTGAAAAATAGCCTTAAAAAATACCAGCATGTTTTTAATCAAGATATTCATACATTATTCTTAGAAAGCACAAATGCTGAAGTTGAAGGATATTCCGTGCCAGAAGAAGAAGTAGTTAAAAATCTAGATGAGATATTTAAAAAGTCACCAGGACGAATAATTGTAGCTACTTTTGCTTCATTGATTTCAAGAATTGATACTATCCTGAAACTGGCAATAAAACATCATCGAAAAGTATCTATCAGCGGAAGAACTATGGAAGATAATGTAAAGATTGCTCAACGCCTGGGTTACTTAAAAATTCCCGAAGAATTAATTATTCCAAAAAGCCTGGTTAATAGATATCCTGATAATAAGTTAGTTCTTTTAGTTACCGGCGCTCAGGGAGAACCAACTGCTAATTTAATGCGAATTGCTAATAGCGAACACCGATGGATAAAAATTAAACCCAAGCAGGATACGGTAGTTTTTTCTTCCTCAATTATTCCGGGAAATGAAAGAAATATTGAATATTTAAAGGATAAACTAGCTAAACAAAAGGTTAAAATATACTGTGTAAAGGTTTTAGACATTCATTCCGGGGGCCATGCTCCTAGAGAGGAACTTAGATTAATAATCAAAAATACCAAGCCAAGATTTTTTGTTCCAATTCATGGCTCGTATTATATGAGAGCATTAAATCGGCAAATAGGTATTGAATGCGATATTCCCGAATCAAATATATTCCTTCCAGCAAATGGCGAAGTTTTGAATTTATTCCCTGAAAGTATTAAGTTTACTATGGAAACAATTCCATCAAGTTACTCAATTGTAGATGGCTTAACTGTAGAAAAAATGAAAGATATAGTACTTAGAGACAGGAAGTTACTTGCTCAAGGAGGAATAGTGGTAATTGTTTCTACAATTAAACGAGGAACTACTAATTTAGTTAAAAATCCGGATGTAATTTCCAGAGGATTTATTTATTTGAGAGCTAACAAAGAACTTGTAGATGAAATTAAACAACGAGTTAGACAGATTTTAAAACGATTGCCAACCTATAAGCCACTAGATTTAGATTATTTTAAAACTCTGGTTAGGCAACAAATTGAGAATTTCCTCTACAAAAAAACTAGAAAAAGACCAATGGTTGTTGCAACAGTAGTAGAAGTATGAAGCCTATTCTAATTTCAGGAATAAGACCAACCGAAGCTCTACACCTGGGAAATTACCTGGGGGCTTTAAAAAACTTTGTGGAACTTCAAAATTCAGAAAAATACAACTGTCTATTCTTCATTGCTGATTACCATGCAATTACCACTAATTTTAAGGGAACTGAAACTAAAAAACTAACTAACCGAATTATTGAATTAGGAAAAGATTATTTGGCTGTTGGACTTAATCCGAAAAAATCTATTTTATTCATTCAATCATTAGTCCCCGAACATCTAGAACTTGGTTGGATCATTCAATGTTTGTCCCCATTTGGACAATTAACCAGAATGACTCAATTTAAGCAAAAGGCTAAAGAGTCAGTTCAGGTAAATGCTGGCCTGTTTGCTTATCCCAGCTTAATGGCCGCCGACATTTTACTATATAATGCCAAATATGTTCCAGTAGGAAAAGATCAATTACAACACCTGGAATTTGTTAGAGATATTGCCCAAAAATTCAATTCCGAATTTGGAAAAACATTTAATCTACCAGAACCAGTCTTAACTACTGCTCCAAAAATTTTGAGCTTAACTGATCCAAGTTCAAAGATGTCTAAATCTCAAGCGGAAGGATGCTTATTTTTAAAGGACTCTAAATCAGAAATTTATCGAAAAATTAAATCAGCAGTTACCGATTCAGGAAGAGAAATTAAATACGATTCTAAAACCAAGCCAGGTATCAGTAACTTATTAACCATATACTCAGCATTATCTGGAAAACCGATTAGCAGTCTGGAAGAGGAATTTAAAGGAAAAGGATATGCTGAATTCAAGTTAGAGTTATCTAAACTAATTAACAATTCGTTTAAACCTTATCGACAAAATCGAAAAAAAATTACCAATCAAAAAGTATTAAAAATATTCAAAACTGGTTCTATTCAAGCCAGAAAAATAGCCACTAAAAGACTAAACCAAATAAAAGCTAAAATCGGCTTAAAGTTATAAAAATTCTAATAAACTTTAGAGGAGATTTCTACCTGGCAGGGGCGGGAGGAATCGAACCCCCGACTGAAGTTTTGGAGACTTCCGCGATGCCACTTCACCACGCCCCTAATCTCAATATATACTTATATCACTTGGTTTCTTTATGTAAAGTGTGCTTTCTACACCATTTACAATACTTTCTCAATTGTAACTTTTCGGTAGTTTTCTTATTCCTTCTAGTATAATAATTAATTCGCTTGCATTCTGAACATCTCAACTTAACCATAGTTTGTTTTGTTTTGTATTGAGCCATAATAAATAATCAATTTTCAATTATCAATTTTCAATTTTCATTGAATTTTCAATTAGTTTAATTAATTTGAAAATTAATTCATTGATAATTGATTGAAAATTAGAAATTGAAAATTGTAAATTGTAATGTTTTTCATTTTTGTATTTATTCCACACTATGAGCCTGAGGTGAGATTCGAACTCACGACCTCGTCATTACCAGAGACGTGCTCTAACCAACTGAGCTACTCAGGCAATAATTTACTGAATTGCTGTTCTGGAGCCGGTAGAGGGATTTGAACCCCCGACCTACGCTTTACAAGAGCGTTGCTCTAGCCACTGAGCTATACCGGCAAAATTTCAAAGAACTATTTAAAAAACAATCCACAAAAACAATGACCATATTTCTTAATTTCTTCTCGATGCCATTTACAGGGACAAATTTTAAATCGATCTTCCTTTAAATTTCCGGTAATTCTCCTACAAGGACAATATCTAGCTCCATATTTTTTCTGATTGATTAAAAGGCCTCTTGCTAATTTTTCTACTATTGCTCTATTAGGATTTAATCTAAAGCCATTCTTCTTCGCATAGTTCTCAAGCCATTCAATAATTTCTTTCAACTCATTCTTTTTAGTTTGAGTTTTTACTCTCGGCATAATTATTTTTAGATTCTCTCAACATCTTTCTTAACCACTCTCTTATTACTGGCTCAGGCCTTACTCCAATAAACCCACTAATCGGTTTTCCATTCTTAAACAAAATTACAGTTGGAATCTGGTCAATTCCAAGCTTTTCAGAAATCATTGGAGCTTCAGCAATATTCACTTTAGCCAATATCAATTCATCCTGATACTCCTTAGCTAATTTCTCTAAAATTGGGCTAAGAACACTACAAGGATAGCACCAAGTTGCCCAAAAATCAACTAAAACTGGCTTATTTGTACTTTGAATTTCCTTTTCAAAGTTCAAATCAGTCAATCTAATCATTTTCTTGAGATTCAGTTTTCTCAATTGCTCCTAGTGGACAAACACTTTCTCCACCACACTTCTCCAACTTCTCCTGGTCAATTATTTCCGCTTTACCATCTTCTCCTATCTTAATTGCTCCAGGACAAGCCTGAACACAAGACTGACATCCAACGCACTTTTCTTTATTTACTTTGTACATTTTAAAATTTAATAACAATAATCGCCCTTTACAACTTTAAAGTTCTTTTGTGGGCAGGGTAGGATTCGAACCTACGAAGCCATTAAAGGCGTTGGTTTTACAGACCAATGCATTTGTCCACTCTGCCACCTGCCCGGATTAACTTCAATGTCTGTCTTTTGTTTTAAATTCTTGAAGCTTCAGAGTTATTTTATTATTTATCTTCATCAAAATCAATCTGGCTCTTCTAAGTATTTTTTCAATCCAGAAATCCGCTACCTTATCCATTTTTTCTAATATCTCAAAGCTACCGAGGGATTTAATTTCTTTCTTTGGTAAGTTAATTTCTTCTTTCTTCCGTACTGCTGCTCTAACAAAAATGTAAATCAGTACTATTAGAGAAAAATAAGCAATCATTCTTAAGATAAACGGATAAGGATAGCCATGCATAAATTCACTTTAAGTTAAACTTCATACCTACAGAATCTTCCTATTCGGATTTTTTCCTTCAGCACTGCAATGTTTTCATTAATTAGTTCTTCGATGGTCTTACTTGGGTCCCTAATGTATTGTTGTTCTAGTAGTTCATCTAGATCCTTGGGATTCATTGCTGCAATTTGCAATGCTATTTCATGAGCCAACTTTTGAAACATAGAATTACGAGCCACAAAATCAGTCTGACACCATAGCTCCACTAACACCCCAATTCTACTATCTTGGTGAACATAACTGGTAATATATCCAACATTAGCTGAACCCTCAGATTTTTCCTTGGCCTTCAGAAGTCCCCATTTTTTGATTAGTTGTTTAGCTTTTTGATAGTCGCCTTTAGCCTGGTCAATTGCTTTCTTGCAGGACATTACTCCAGCTCCAGTTTCCTCTCTTAGTTTTTTAATTTGATTAATTTCAGCCATTTTTTATTTTGATTCAGTTTTCTTTTTAGACCGTTTTTTTCTGCCTTCTTTAAGGTTTTTTCTAATATAACTAAAAATCCAGCTTATACTCTCCCTTGAACAATCGTTGGCCAACACTGGATAGGCAAATCTTTTAAGATTAAAATTAGTTCCAACTATTCCGACTACAGGTATATTCATCTTATTTGCTTCACAAACCGCTATCTTATGCTGAAATGGATTAACCACAAATAAAATATCCGGTAATCTACTCAAGGCAACCAAACTTTCAAAGTTCTGTTTTAGCTTTAAAAATTCCCTTTCCATCTTTAATCTCTCTTTTTTAGTATACTTTTTTAGTTCCCCTTTTTCTATTTTTTGTTTGTATTCCAAATAATAATCAATTCTTTTCCTAATCTGATTGAAATTGGTAAGAGTACCAGCTATCCATTTGTTAGTAATATAGGGAAATTTGTACTGCTGGGCAAATTCTTTCACTTCTTTGATAGCTGGTGGAGTAGTCCCAACTAGAAGGATTAAGGCTGGTTCACTCTTTGAGGGGTAAATCTTATCCTTTAAGAAACTGACTAAATCATTTAAGTGATTCAGAGTAATTTCTAAATCAATTATCTCAATGTTATTAAAGTTGCCAACAATAAATGGCTTGGTACCAGAATGAGTTTGACTCTTAAGACATCCATAAAGTAAGCCAGCTTTGCACATTTCAGCAAAAATCTCTGGACTAGGTTTCTTTTGAATCATACCTAAAAATTATAAATTAAATCAGCTAAAAATGCAAAGCAATAAAACCTATTTGATTTAAAGACAACTAAAAAATTTTTAACCGAGCAAAATAAACTTCTAAAAAGAGGGTAGCTTTAAAACTACCCTCAATATTGTTTTATTACAGAAGCTCTCTGATTTCCTGAATTGTAAGACTTCTTCCTATCAGTCTGGCAGCTTTCTTAGCTAAAAAAACCTGCTTTCTCTGAATGCAGATTTTTACTAAAAATTCAACTACCTTTTTAGAAGCTCCTAGTTTGGCAGCTTCAATAGCTTCATAAAGTCTACCTATGCTAATATGGGCTCCTGTCAGAGAATTGATTATTTCTTGAGAAGCCCCAAATTCTTTAACAGCTTCAATAGCTTCAGAAAGTCTATCATTGTCCAGATAAGTCTTCACTAGAAAATCAATTACCCCCTTGGAAGCTTTCAATCTTTTAATTAATCCTCTAGCTCTGTAAAGCCACCATCCTCCTTTTTGAATGTAGGCTCGTATCAAAAGATCAATTGCATCACGAGAAGCCCCCAACTCGATCGCTTCTTCAGCTTCATCAAGCCATCCTTTGTCTATGTAAGTCCTTATCAAAGCATCAACTACTTTAGTTTTTTCTTTGGTTTTCTTAAAAATCCTTTTAATGATACCTTGAAGCATTCTCACCTCCTTTGTTTTACTTGATCACAGACTTATTTCAAAAATTCACCTCTTCTTTTTTTAAAGTTCTGCCTAAATCATACAATCACAGTTAATTTTGTCAAGAGAGTAAAAATACTTCACCAAAAATGCAAAATTGTAAACAAATCAGGACTTAACAACTACTCTCCGATGTTTTTTTCTCCATTCTTCTATCTTTTGATGATGACCAGAAAGTAAGACTTTAGGTACTCTATATTTCTTTCCTTTCCAAATAAAAACCTCTGGATGAGTATAAACCGGAACTCCTACCCCTAATCTTTCTTCTTCTAAAGATTGGAACTTTCCCAGCACTCCTTTAATATGCCTGCAAACACAATCAACTAAAACCATAGCCGGAATTTCCCCTCCAGATAATACATATGGTCCAATTGAAATTTCCTGAATTTTATAACCTAAATCTCTAATTACTTTTTCAATTCTCTGATCTATACCCTCATAACGACCACAAATTAAAATAATCCGCTGATAATTTGTGGCCAAATTTCGAGCAATTTCATTATCAAACTGTCTTCCGGCTGGAGAAAATAAAACTATTTTGGTTTTATTTTTTTTAATTTTAGGCTTGGTTGCTAGAATAGTAGTAATTGCCCGAGCTAGAGGTTCAACCTTAATAACCATGCCCGGACCTCCCCCGTAAGGACAATCATCAACTTTTTTATGTTTATCTTTAGTGTAATCTCTTAAGTTGTAAACTGTTATTTTAATTAGTTTATTTCCCTGGGCTCTCTTAATTATAGACTGATTGAAATAATCTTTAAAAACTTGAGGAAATAAACTAACAATTTCAAAGTAAATCATAAAAATTAAATCCCGCTAGCCTACCACTGGTAAACTAACGGGAAGTATAATAGAAGATATTTAAGCCTATTAACTTTATTCTGAGGAAGATTCTTTTTCCGACTCCTCCTTTTTAGCAACTTTAGCTGGCTCTTCAATCTTCAAATTTATTCGAGCATGGTTCTTCTGACCAACCACCCGCAACAAAGATCGAATAGCTATAGCAGTAGCTCCCTGTCGACCAATTACAGTGCCCATATCTTGAGGATTAACTTTCAGCGAAAGCAATACTCCCATTTCGTCAACCTTCCTTTCCACTTTTACATCCTCAGGATGTTGAACAATAGACTTAACTACAAATTCCAGAAATTCTTGGTCTGGCTTTTTCTGTCCCATGCAGTATTTAGGAATATTATTCTCTTCGACCTTTTAATTCTAAAATATCTGCATTCTTAATAATAACTATCTAGTTACCTAATGTCAACCCATTCAATTGAAATTAAGTAGCCTCTTTAACTTCCTCTGACTTAGTTTCCTGAGTAGGCTGGCTAGATTCTGTAATCTTTTCTGACTCAGCTTTAACTTCTTTCTTTGAAGTCTCTTCTTTGACTTTCTTCTTTTTGTGCACTGGTCTCTTTTTTCCTTTAATTACTCCAGCTCTAACTAAAAGATTATATACTGTATCACTTGGCTGAGCACCGTGACCCAAAAAAAATTTCAACCTATCCTGTTTTAAGGAATACTGCTTGGTAAATGGATTATACCAACCTAAGTCCTCTATAAATTTCCCTTTAAGCTTGGACCTTTTTTCGTCCACTACTATCCTATAACTCCGCTGATGTTTTCTCCCTACTGGATAAAATCTAATTGATAACATCTAGCTTATTATAATAAATTTATGATTCAAGTTTCAAGCTCAATACTTTAGACGCTCCGTCTTTTCCCATAGAAACACCGTATAGCAGGTCAGCTATTTCCATAGTAGCTCGATTATGAGTAATAATAATAAACTGAGTATTTAATGAAGCCTGCTTTACTAGCCGAGTAAAACGTAAAACATTTTGCTCATCCAGCGCTGCGTCAACTTCATCCAAAACTAAAAATGGTGGAGGGGAAATAGAAATTAAAGAAAACAAAATAGCCAGAGATACCAAGCTTTTTTCTCCACCAGATAAACTTTTTAAGCCACCGAATTTTTTCCTGGGTAATCTCAAGCTAATATCAATTCCACCCTGTTCATCTAAAAAGAGTTTAATTTTCCCCCCTCCAAAAAGTAACCTAAAATAATCTTTTAACTGTTCATTTATTGAATTTAAGTTATTCTCGAAATCTAACTGAATTTTCTGCTCTAGCTGTTTTATCAAAATTTTCAAATCAGCAGAGGTCTTTTCTAAATCATTTAACTGTTCATTCAAAAAATTAAATTTCTCTTCAGCCTGCTGTTTTTCCTTTAAAATAAGCTGGTCCACTTCTCCAATACTCAAAATTTTCTGAGTTAATCTGGAAATCTTTCTTTCCAAATGATCGATATCTAGATTTACAGGAACACTAAGATTCTCAACTTGCTGTAGATTTCTTCCAGCCTGGATAATTCTATTTCTTAAATTTTCCAGCTCCACATTCAACCTTTCTTTTTCCAGCATTGGTCTATTTTCCTCAGTCAGTAAGATATTTAACTTCTCTCTTTGTTGATTCATAGCTTCATAAATATCTCTAATCTTATTACTATACTCCTGTTGAGCTAAAATTAGCTTTTTCTTATCTTGTTTCAATTTTAAAAACTCCTGTTTAAGCTGATTAATTTGTTCAATGGTCTGATTACTCAATTGTTTAAGTTGACTTTTATATTGAGTTGATTTAGTTTGGTGTTCGATTTCTTGAAGTAATATAAGTAAATTCTTCTTTAATCTTTTTAAGTCATCTAGTTTCAGACAATCTTTGATAGTTTGTTTAACACGAGAAATTAAACTTGCTAAGACTTTAGGATCAATTTCTCTCTTTAATTCAGCTTCCAGCTGCCACAGTCTTTTTTGAAGTTTAGATTGTTCGTCCAGTAATAATTTTTCTTGCTTTTCTAAACTGTTCAACTTTTCACTGATAAATTTTGGTTGATTTAATTGTCTGGCTTTCTCTTCCAGTTTTTTAATTTCCTGCTTATAGTAACTAATTTTTTGCTGAATATCCTGATATTCTGGTTCAATTTGCCTAAATTTATCTTTAAGTTTTTTTAGTTCATAAGCAAAATAAACATCTTGATATTCTTTTAGTTGTTGTTCTAATTTTTTTCTTCTTTCCCATAAATTAGCCTGATGCCGAAGCACTCTTAATCTAGATTTTAGCTCTTCAAAAACAGCCTTGGCCCTTTCTATGTTATTCTGAGTACTTTTAAGTCGTAGTTCAGCTTTATTTTTTTTAATCCTGAATTGTTTAAGTCCTAAAAATTCTTCAATTATTTCTCTCCTTTGTTCTGGTAAACTGGCAATAAACACATCTGTCTGTCCCTGTCTAACCACAGTTAACCCACGAGGACCTAGTCTAGCTTTAGCTAAAATTTCTAAAAGTTGATTTAAAGTTACTTTTTCATGATTAATGAAAAATTCAGAAGTATTGGAACGATCAACCTTTCTAACCAGATTAACCTCTTTAAAATCTAAAGGTAAAAAGCCAGAGCTATTTTCAAAATGAATTGAAACCTTTGCTAGAGAACTGGCTGGTCTTTGTCTAGTGCCAGCAAATATTAAATTTTCCAGCCTTTCTCCACGTAGATGCTTTGCTTCTCTCTCACCTAAAACCCAACAGATTGCATCGGTAATATTTGACTTCCCAGAACCATTCGGACCTACAATAGCTGTAATATTTTTAGGAAATTCCAGAACAGTCTTACTAGCAAAAGATTTAAACCCAACAAGTTCTAATTTAGTTAGTACAGGCACGGTTTATTCAGTATCTTTGAAATATTTTTTTAATGCTTCTATAACTGGCTCTAAATCTCCATCTAGAATACTTTCCAGATTATGCCATTTTTTACCAATTCGATGGTCAGTTATTCGATTCTGAGGAAAATTATAAGTTCTAATTTTCTCAGCTCTTTGCATTGAACCAATCTGCTTTCTTCTGATTTCTGAAGTTTTCTGTTCAATTTCCTGTTTTTGTCTTTGATAAAGTTTTGCTCTTAAAATCTCCAGAGCTTGTTCCCTATTTTGCAATTGAGATCTTCCAGCTTGAGAAGAAACTACAATTCCAGATGGCTTGTGAACTATTCTTACTGCAGTCTCTACTTTATTCACTCTCTGTCCTCCCGGACCGGAAGAACGAAAAAAAGAAATTTCCAAATCCTGGGGATTAATCTTTATCTTTTCTGGAGAAACAAAGGGTAAAACCGCCACTGAAGCAGTGGAAGTATGAATTCTTCCAGACTTTTCAGTTAGAGGAACTCTTTGAACCCGATGAACTCCTGACTCATATTTTAAATCCTGTTCTACTCCTTCCCCGCTTACCTGAGCAATTAAACTCTTATATCCACCAAGTGAACTTTGATTCAAATCCAAAACTAAAAATTTCCAGCCTTTTTTTTCTCCATACTTCTGATACATTCGATATAAATCAGCAGCAAATAAGGCTGCCTCCTCGCCACCTGCTCCAGCTCTTATCTCTAAAATTACCTTAGACATAATTATACTTCAAACCACCCTTTAACTATGTTCTGTTCAATTAAGTTTTCAGCCTTTTCTTCTCCAAAATATGAAATAAATATCTTATTCCATAAAGCTTCCTGATGATGGAATAAATACCTGCTCATTTGTTCACCTTTAGTCATACTCATTAGGTTATCTACTAAGTTAAAACTAACCAAAGTTTCTTTGCTGGTATCAGTTGGAAAGAAATCACCAACCCAGTTTAAATCTTTCCAGAATCCTAATCCTTTAATTTTAGCTAAATCACTTTCAGCTTGATCCCAGAATAAAGCTTCTGTACTAACATGAGGTAAAAACAATCGCCTATCATTCTCATTAATTCTGGACAGATACTTTTGTACAATCAAAAATGAAAGATGTCCATATTTAGGTTTCGGTAATGTTGGTCTTGCTCTGGCAATTAACAATTTAGCTAAATTTTCCCCAAAGCTTTCTTCTCTTGAAATTTTCTCAAATATCTTACTATAAAATTCAACTTCGTAGGCATAGTGAATAATTAAAGCTAAGTTTCTTAAAGTCTCTGCTGAAATTCTCAGCTTTAAAGGAAGCAAATATATTAAGCCTAATTCTTTAAGATGTGAAATATTATGGTATGACTTAGAGATTGATTTCTTTAAAATCTCAACCCATTTTTGAGAAAGCTGGATTAATTCAGTATCCCTTATTTCAAAATCATTTAAAGTTAAATTTCGATAGTCTCTTAAAAAAACTTGATTCATCCATTTTCTGGTCTCCAAAAACCTGACTGCACAAAAAACTTCTTTCCAGCTTTCTTTTTTTAACATTTGTTCTACCGAAGAGTATTTCAAAGCTGATAATACTCTGGGAGGAGGATTTTGAATTAAAAGCTTTTTAGCTGAATCAGGTTTCAAATAAAAACTTCTGTTAAACTTATGAATTTGTTTAGCTAACTCAATCACTGATTTATTGGTTTCCATAATTCTAAGTGCAGTTTCTTCTAACTTAGAAACTAAACTATCGTATATTTTGATTGCTGGAGACTTCATTCCAATTCCAAGTTCATCCAGTCTATTTCTCATCAATCGTTGATTTTCCTCCATTAAAGAATAAAGCATGCCAGATTTTCCAGATGCTTGATTAAGCTTTTGTTCAAACTCAACCATAAAATCCCTTCTTACTCTTAAAATTTTAGCTATTTTATCCAGGTAACTTGGAACCATAATTTAATATCCTCTTTTCTTTAAAGTGTAACTTCCATCCGAGTTATGAATAAGAACATACTGTCTATCATCATCATCTTCAAAATTTGCTCTTCCATAAATTCTAGCCTGGTTAAAAAATACCTTGGCTTCAGAATAGTCCAGGTCATATCTTAGATAATCTATTCCAGTTTTAACATCACTAGAATAATAAGTCTTAAAACCATGAACTAAAGTTTTATTTAATTTCTCCATAATCTATTTCACCTGCGCACCTGAATCCACTGACCTTTCCGGACTAATTAATACTGGATTCCCATTTTTATCAATAGCAGCCAAAAGCATACCCTGACTTAAATTTCCTAAAATAGGCCTGGGTTCTAAATTAACTAACACTATAACCTGTTTCCCAATCAAATCTTTATCCTGATAAGCTGGTCTTAATCCGGCTATCAACTGCCTTTGTTCATCTCCTAAGTCAACTTTCAATCTGATTAATTTCTGAGTATTTTCAATATTTTGAGCTTCTAAAACTCTGGCTACTCTTAATTCTATTTTTTGAAAGTCCTTAAGTTTAATCACTTTTTAACTATTATAAAACTTTTTAAAACTAAGTTCAATTTTAAAGCTTTAAATAAGGAGTTAAGACTATAGGTCCATCCCTTGTAACTGCAATGGTTTGTTCAAAATGAGCCGATAAGCTATTATCGATAGTTACAAATGTTCCATCTTTTAATTGTTTAACTCTACCACACCCCGTACAAGCCATCGGTTCAATGGCTAAAACCATTCCACAAAGAAGCTTCCCTCCGCTATTTTTCTGCCCAAAATTAAGTACCTGGGGTTGTTCATGTAATTGATACCCAACTCCATGTCCGCATAGTTCTTTAACTACTGAAAATCCTTCATTTTCGATAGTTTCCTGAATAGTGAAACCAATATCTCCAAGACGATTAGATGGTTTAGCTTGTTTAATTGCATTTTCTAAAGATTTTCTAGTAGCTGCTATCAATTTTTCAGCTATCGGAGATATCTTCCCAATTCCAATAGTATAAGCAGCATCAGCAAAGTAATTTTTATAATTTATGCCGGAATCAATGGTTAAAATATCTCCAGATTTTAAGACGTATCTTGAAGGTATTCCGTGGACTACTTGTTCATTTACCGAAGTACAAATAGTTGCTGGATAAGCTGGACCCCCATCTGGTTTAAATCCTAAAAATGCTGGTTTGGCTTTGTATTTTTTAAATAACTTTCTGGCTAGTTTCTCCAAATAAATTAGTGAAACTCCTGGTTTAGAATTCCTTAAAAGTTCAAACAAAATCTCAGATAAAATTCTTCCGGATTCAGCAATCCTTTTAATATCCTGCGTAGTTTTTAATCTAATCATAAAAACTTCAAGACCTGCTGATAAACCAGATAAGGTAAAGGTTCACCATTAATTTTATTAATTGAATAACCTTTCTTTTTAAGTTCTCTTAAAATTGGTTTTGTTCTATTTTGATATTCTTTTAATCTCACCTTTATTACCTCAGTGCTTCTATCTACACTTCTTTTTACCATCTTCTTTCCACAAATCGGACATTTATCCAAAATCTTATTGTAAAAGCCCAAAGGAACTTGCCCGCAAACTGGACAGATTAGTCTATTTAAATTCCTGTTTATAGAAGTTTGTGGCTTTACTTTTAATTGAAAAACAAGAACATTTTTCTTTTGATATAATCTTTCTAAAACCGGGATTAGTCCCAGGGTTCTTTTATCGCCAAATGCCTCAAATAAAGTCCGTGGTGAGCCAGAAAAAATAACTCCCCATCCAGCTTTAGCAATTCTTTCGGCTCTTCTTTTAACTACCTTTAACACAAATGGCGGACTTAATAAAATTCCTTTCTCAAATAATTCTTTTTCCTTTTTAAACTCCAGTTGTTCTCTTTTTGAAAACTTAGACCAATCAGTATAAAACAATAAATTTTCCAGGTATTTACCAGTATCAAAGTGAATTAAATCATAGTTTTGAGCTAACAGATTAGCCAGAGTTCCCTTTCCGGCTCCAGGAGGACCATATAAAACTATTGCTTTAAAGTATCCCTTCATATTCCCTGATCATCAACTGAGAGTCAACCTGTTTCATAATTTCCAGACTCACCGCTACTACAATCAGTAAAGCAGTTCCTCCAATAGTAAGTCCAGTTATTCCGGTAAATACTCTAACTAAGTGAGGAAGAATTGCAACTATTCCTAAAAATATAGCCCCAAATAAAGTGATTCTATTGACAATTTTTTTAATGAATTCAGTAGTACTTGCTCCTGGCCTAATCCCCAAAATAAATCCACCACTTTTCTGAAGATTTTTAGAAACTTCTTCAGGATCGAAAGTTACTGCAGTATAAAAGTAAGTAAAAACTACTACCAGTGCAAAATAAATTAGACTGTAAATCCATAAATTACTATAAAAATTATTAACCAGCTGATTTAATTTAACTGAGAAATCTTTGGAGAAAAGAGCAGAAACTTGAGCTATAAACTGGGGAAAAAGTAAAACTGAAATAGCAAAAATTATTGGAATTACTCCAGCTTGATTTACTCTTATTGGTAAAAAGGTCTGAACTCCTCCATAAAGCCTGGTTCCCCTTACTCTTTTTGCAAAAGATACCGGTATTCTTCTTTCTCCTTCAGTAACAAAAACCACACCGGCAGTTACCACTAAAGCCATTAACAAAAATATAAAGTAAGTAGGTATCATAGAAGGATCATAATTCAGGATGCTCTGCCTAACTGCTGCCGGAAACCTGGCTACAATTCCAGCACAAATCAGTAACGATACTCCATTTCCCAATCTATATTCAGTAATCAGCTCACCAATCCAGACCAGTATCATGCTACCAGCAGTAATTACTAAAATGTTTACTATTAAGGGAAGAAAGCTGGGTTTATCAATCACTCCCTGAGCTACTAATAGGTTCAAAAAACCATAAGCTTGCATAAAAGCCAGTGGAACAGTTAAATACCTGGAATACCTGTTAAATTTAGCTCTTCCTTGAGCCCCCTGTTCATAATAAATCTCTTTTAACTTGGGAAAAATTATGGTCAGTAGTTGTAAAATGATTACCGCAGTAATATAAGGAGCCAAACCAAGCATAATAATGGATAATTGACTCAAAGTTCCTCCAGCAAAGACATTAAATAACCCGAACAATTGATTTGCTGAAAAAAATTCCTGAAGCTTAACCGGGTCAACTCCAGGGATAGGAATATTAGCCATCAATCTAAACACTAAAAGTAAAAAAGCAATTTTAAAAACTTTTATTCTCAAATCCTTTATTCTAAAAATTTGAAAAAATCTATTCATACTATTTTGATTTTAAACCTGGTAAGTTCAGTTTGCAGTTGCTCCGGATTCTGATACCTAATACCAATTATTCCTAAATTCCTAGCAGCTTTAATATTTCCCTCTTTATCATCGATAAATATACATTGCTCTGGTTTTAATTGATTTTGCTCAATCACCTTCAAGTAAAATTCTTTCTTTGGTTTAGCTATTCCTTCCCGGTGAGACATATAAACCTTCTTAAATAATTTATTTACCTGCTCTATCTTTTCTTCCAGCTCAAAGCATGAATTAGTTAATCCAAACACCTGATGATCCCAGTTTAGTTTACTAAGAATTCTAATTATTTTTTCATCTGGGCTTTTCCAAATTTGCTTAAATGAAAGAGTTGCTTTGCAAACATTCTGAAATGAATTATTTAAATTTAAAAAACTTAAGACCTGAGCCCAAAAAGTTTGGGTATTTAATCTTCCACATTTGTATTCGTCCCAGAATTTTTTAAAGCCCGATTTAAACTGTTCAGAAGTTATTTTTCTATCTATTTCTTCCCGAAAATTTTCCAGAACTAAGTCCCATCTTTCAGGATAAATTACGTTTCCAAAGTCAAATATTAACGATTTTATCATTGACATTATTCTAAAATATTTTTACTAAAAATACAATTCAAGACTTAAACTCACCTCAAGGTGAACCACATATTGCTAGATTCTTCCAATTACTAAAAATTACTCTAATAAAGATTCAGGTTCTAGTTCCAATTTCTTTTCAATCGGTTCAGCTTTTATTGTTGGCTTTTTAATTGATTTTACTTCCCCTTCAACTGGTTCAGAAACTGGTCTTTCAAAAAATGGTATTAATTCCTTTACTGGAACTGGTTCGGGTGAAATAAAACCAGGCTTAGGAACTTCAATAACCTTCTTTTGAGGCTTTCTAATTAAACAACAGCATCCATAACCAATTCCCAACTTAGAAGTATCCGCTTGACAATCAACAGCAGAACCAACATAAATCTCATTTTCCAAACATTTTCTTGCTCTTGGATAAATAGGATAACTTCTACAAGTTCCTTTAAGATAACCTAAAATCTTACACTTTTGCTCGCAGGTTAGCTTTTGTTCTCTACATTTTCCTCGATAAGCTACCTTCACTCGATGAATTCTTTCTGCTACACATCGATTTGGATAGGTTATTCCATCTATCCCACAAACTGGGTCATATAAAGCTGGACATACTATTTTTTTACCTGGCTGTTGTGGTTTTTCGGGGACTAGTGGTACTTCTGTTAAACTCCTTAATAGCATAGCAAAACAACTTCTTATCCTACCTAAAACTGACTGAATTGTAGTAAAGGCAACCTTCACCTTTCCTTGTTCTAAAGCTGAAACTGATTGATTTATTTCTTTTTTAATCAATTCTAAACTTAAGAAAAGATATCTAGGAAGTAGTTGTTTCTGTTCATCAGTTAATTTCTCAACCTTCCCTTTTAATTCTGAAAACATTTTTTTAGCCTGTTCAATCTTTTTCTCAACCAATTCTTTGGTTATTCTTCCTTCAGCCGTACGCTCGGCTCTTTCCAATTTCTCGATAAACTGGGGAGAGATGCTTTTTATCTCTGCTCTTCGAGCTTTCAATCTCTGTTTAATCTGGTTTAGCTCTTCGGGGTCTTCTACATTCTGAAGCTTTCTTTCTATTCCTTTAATTAACAACTTTTTTGTCTTTTCTTTAACCGGAGAAGAAATTGGTAATTCTTCAACTATTTCCAGTCCTTCTAAACGATTCTTAAATATTCGTTGCACTTTTCTACCTAAGTCAGATTCTGAAGTTTCTTCCAGTTCATTTTTGATTCTTGTTTTTATTCTTTCTCTAGCTTTTTTCAAAACATCTTTTCCTTCTTCAGGAACAAATTCTTCAATTTCTTTTAAAATTTCTAGTCCTTGAACGTCCTGATATCTACCAAGTCTTTGAACAAATTCTTCTCTTTTTTCTGCTGAAAGCTGTTCAATTTTTTTAGCAAACTTTTGCTTAATTTTTTGTTCAACAGGTAAAATTCTTTCAATTCTTTGAACCGGTAATTTTTTAATCAGCTCTTTAGTTACTTTCAGCTTAGATAATTCTGCTTCTTCCAAAGGTTTAAATAACTCTTGTTTTAAATCTTCTAAATTTTGTTCGTCAAGTTTTTTCAATCTATTTTCAAATCTTTCAATTACTTTCTCTTTAGCTTCACCAAGTTTTTCCTGAATTTTCTCGGGTAAATCTAAATTCTCTATTCTTGAAATTACCTCAAGTAACCTGGTTTCATTTCCAGAAAGATTCTGAAGATAGGATTTAACTTTTTCTCTTTCTTCTGGAGCTAATTCTTCTAAATCGGACTTAAGTTTTTCTAATTGATTTTCAATTACACTTTCTATTTTATCTTTTGCTTCTTCTGGAACTTGTTCTTTTACTCTTAGTAAAACCTGAATGTTTTTAATGTTTCTAAATTTTGAACCTTTCTGTTTCTCAATAATTTCTTTAAGCTTCTCGGGATCTTTTTCTCCAAATTCTCCCAATCGTTTAGCTATTTTTGCTTTAAGTCCTATTATTTTCCCCGATTTATTTAAGGGAAGATTTTTCTGAATTAAACTTAAAACTTTCTGGTGCTTGATTCCCCGGTCAATTAATTTTTCCAGAATCTTTCTGGCTCTGGGATTATCTTTCTGTTTTTCCAGTAATTCTTTTGCTTTATCAAAGTTGGCGCTATATCTTTCCAAAACTTTTTCGGCTAAATCCTTCTTTCCTTTTCGGGCTAGCTTCTCGGCTTCAATCAATTTTTCTGAAGCATATCTTAAATTCAGCTCAGCCTTAGCCAACGAACTGAAAGTAAAAAACCTCCTAATTGCTCTGGTAAAATTTTTAAACAAATATAACCTGCTATCCGGTAAAATCTTTGGCTCGGATATTTCCAGGTCTTCAGCGCCAACTTCCTCATCCAGCATTAAATTTGTATCATTTGTTTCTCCGGCTGTTTGAGCATTAATTTCCGGGACTAAACTAAAAATCAGCGAAATTCCAATCAGTAAAACTGATAATTTTCTAAGCATATAATTTTTATGTTTTCGACCTTTACAATATTATTTTACCATAAGTTTGCTTAATTTAAAACGGCTAACTGTTAATAACAATTAGCCGTTTTAAAGCTCAATGATTACTTATTATCACTTATCTTCCCAGTATCTGATTAATTTTGGCTCTAGTAGTTCTGCCTACAAAACCGGTTCCATAAGTCAGGCCCCAGGGTGCCAAAATTTCATCTCTATACTTCTCCTGAAATCTAATTATTGCTCTTCGAGTTAATGGACCAAAATAACCGGTAACTAAACCTTCAGGGTAAATATCTGGACCCTGGCTTTTCAAGAATATCTGAAGATATCTAACATCAATACTTCTCTGACCATAATAAAGATCGGTAACAAATTTATAATCGGAAGGAATTTCTTCAACTCTCTTGGCTACCAGAGCTAATAATTTTGCCCTTAGTTTATTAACTAATTCAGTTAATTCAACCAGCTTGGCTTTAAGCTCGGGTAGAGTCATTTCAGTGATTGGCTTTTCTACTGGCGGTTTTTCTTCTTCAACTTCCTCTTCTTCTTCCAGGGTAGTAAAAGTTCTATCCGAAGTAGAGGTCATATTTCCATGTCGGTCTTTTGACTTTATTCGATAATGATAAGTAGTATTTGGAGAAAGGCCAGTTAAGCTTACTGAATGAGATGTACTGTAGTCAGTAGTCTTTATTTCTTCGGTATAATCAGAAGTTAAACCATAACTAAACCAGGTAATAGATGATTCATCAGTTTGCCAGCTAATCTCGGCACTACTTGCAAAAACAGTTACCTCTATTTGACTAATTTCTGGAGCACTAATATCTTCAACCCGGTGTCCTCCGCCATAACCATAGCCCAGAACCAGATTGCTTGATAGCAGTAAAACTACAACCAACCAACTAATTTTTAGTAATTGCTTCATAAATTTGCTTGCCAATGTATTCGACCTTGTTTACTCCTAAATTAAGGGAAATTTCAAGTAATGTCAAGAGGAAGTTTTCCACATTTATTTTATCTCCAGCTTTGATTTTGATAAATTTTTAAATGCTTAGAATCATAAATTTGTTTTAAATCAGTTTGCCAATCCAAAAAACCATAGGTTTGCCAATCTTCTTGTTTAACTAATATAACATACTTGATACTCAGAGGTTTAAGTATCTGACCTAAATTATTAATGATTTCTCTTTTAGCCAGAATTTCATTTTCAATAAATTTAGATATAGGTCTTCTACTCTGAGTGTAAATTTCTGCTAATTCCATATTATCACCAGCAATAACCGGTTTATCAAAAAAATTTGGTGCCGGATTGGCAATTACTTTACCATTAGTGAAACTAAATAACATATATTGATGCCAGGGGAAAAACAAAACCTTAAAATTATCTTGGTCTTGATTTAAAATTTCATTTGCCCTAAACCAATCTGATGGATAATCAGAAACAGAAAGCTGTCCTCTAAAGCCCCAAAACATCATTGGAGAATAAAGAATTGGCAAAATAATCAAAAAAGCTAACAAAAACATTTTTAAACTTTCTAACTTTCTAACTTTTAAACCTTCTAACTTTCTAACTTTTAAACCTTCAACTATGCTGTTAATTCCCAAAGCTCCAAAATAAGCATAAACTAAAACTAACAAAGCACTGAACTTCTGGGACTCCCTAAAACCCTTAAAAATAAAAAGATTCTGATTTAAAAAATTTATCAATAACCTAAATGGTGGATAAGCAAATCCAACTGATAAAACAAAGGAAATAATTCCAATTAGAATTAAAACAATTGCCTTATATTCCTTTAACTTACTTATTGCGCCAAATATTACCAGCCCTAGGATAATCAAAAATAACCAAAACCAGCCTCGAACTACATCCTTCTGAACCACATATTGTTCGGTCCTATCCCCCCAAAAGCCATACATTGCCAAAACATTTAGTAATACCCCATACTTTGCATCCGGTTCAGTTTGAAAAGCCTTTAGGTCACTTAAACCAATGGACCGCTGAATAAATTGCCCTTGAGGAGAACTTTTATTGAAATAAGGAGCAATCCACCAGCTTGATAAAATTAAAAAAATTAATCCAATTAAAGTTGTAAATTTTAAAATTTCTAAAATTTTAGGCAAATCTTTTAAGTTCTTTAAAATATAAACCAGAACAGAAATCACAAAAAATAAAACTGCCATAAAAATAAAATGATGACTGATAAAACCAATTAAAATCAGCCATAAACTTAACTTCAGGGCAATTTTGAAATTTATCTGGTCCAAAAATTTAAAAATTGTTTTAACTACAAATGGCATCAGAGCATAAGCAATTAATAAGTATAAATGCCCATACAAAAACCTGGAATAAATCCATGGATTAAAAATATAAAAAATGCCGGCAAAGTATTTAGCAAACTCATTCCTTACTGGAACTAATTTGTGCATCCCGACACCACCCAAAAACAAGACTAAAAACAAAAGAATTTTTTGAATAATCTGACTGGGTAAAATAAAGTTTAACAAATATAAAACAGCACCGGGAAAATTAAATTCTGATGGCCATCTTAAACGAGGAGTAAAAACCATATCCATAGCGAAAATATATCCTGGTTTCAACAGGGGTAATAAAATAGAAATTGCTAAAAAAGTATAAACTAAATATGCAATCTTATTCTTCTGTCTAAGCCACATAATTTTGCAATCTGCAAAGCTACAGTCATCACTATAAAGTAATAAGCATAAATTGCTATTTGTTCAGCAATAACTTTTCTTCCAGTAATCAAAAATATCGGGCAACCAACTAAAAGAACCAAAGCAATTCCAGCTAAAACCCTATCTTCCCAGTTATAGAACAAAAAAAGCCAAAAGATTGTCCATAAAATAGCTACTTTAAAAGCAAATTTCCAAAACAATAAGCCAAAAATGACTATCAATAAAACTGTATATACCTTCTTGTTAATTATGTCTTCTTTGGTTCTTTTAAAAATCTTGATAACTTGAAGTTTTATAAACTTCTTTATTTCGAGTAATTCTGGTATCCTGATAGTTAATTTTATCTCTCTCATAGAATCATTTAAAAAATTGACTTCTTTTAATCCAATAAAAAACAATCATTCCAAACAATATGAAAATTAAACTAGTAAAGTAAAAACTTTCTAATATTCTATCCAATCTTTCTTTAGTGTTATAAAGAGTAAAATGATGAATTTGATTGTCAAAGGAGTTTATCGCAAAACCATTAAGGATATAATACACAGGAACAGCTATAGATTGAAATGTTGAATTTTCTAATTTCCACATGCCATCATAAATTTCTGGAATTGACAAGACTTTTTCACCACTTCCTTTCAAACTGATATCATATCCTTTATGAGTCTTGTTGTATTCATTAATCTTATAGGAAACTATTTTGAAATCTGAGTTATTATAAATTTGACCTAATTCAGAAGTATGAAGCAATATGGCCTGATTACCTTTTTTTGAGGTCTTCAGTCTTTTTATCAATATGTTATCAAACCATGTTTTAGCCGGCTTATCACTTTTTTCAGCCCAGCCAGCATTAAGCACAAACCTAACCTTTACTATATCCGAAGGAATTTCTTTAATGGTTGAATACTCAACCCAATCTGATTCACCATCTTTTCCTGAAGGCAAAAGACCCAATCTAACAACTGAACCATCTTTTTTAATACCATCAATAGATATGTGAGATTGAACAACATTTTCCCACTTCATAGCAGATTTAAACTGATATTTATGATTAGGTTTAACCTCAATTAATGGTCCCTTAATCCAGCTCCAGCTACCAGGTTGTTGAGTGGTAGTTGAAACAAGAATTGATTTGCCTACATATCCATCATTAACATAGGAGACTGAAAATCTAGAATCTAGATCAGTCCACAAACCTTCTTCTTTTTCAAAAAAAGAAGAAAACAATATATCTCTATATTTAGGAAAAGAAATGGTTATATATTTACCCTGAAAGTATGTAATTTGGTTATTTGACTGTAGTATTGAATCCTGAATTATTTCAAACTTTACATTAGAAAGGGATGAAGCTTTATAACTACCTGATTTTAGTAATTTCATTTCTGTTGCAACAGAACCATCTGTAGGATTAGTTCTCTGTCGCTCTGGATCCACAATATATATAATTTCACGCTCCTTTATAAATTGTTTTACCTTCTTTGTTATTTCTTCCCAATCCTTTTGTGGAATAGCAACTATTAAATTAACTGCATTTACCCCTTCAAAACTTCTCAGAATGACCTTAAGTTTAGAACCAGTAAAATCATATACTCCAAGGTCTTTCCAGATAAACTCACTGCTATCATAATCCCATTTTGTAACAATATCCTTAGAGAAACCTCCTAATTTTAAATTTATAACACCTCCTCTAGGATTCATTAAGACACGTATCAAAACTCTATATTTACCGGGATTTAAATTTACTTCGGTTGAAATTGAACTTTCAGCATTTATTACAAAGACATTGCCATAGTCCGGTCTATAGGTGTAACTCCATTCATAGTTTATAAGGTCTGGCAGTATGTGAGACCACATTCCGCTTATTGTATCCATAATGTACCCCGGAGACCAGCGAACAAATCTATTCCAAGTTCCAGTTTTCCACTTTGCAGGAGTTAGTATTTCTGCGTCTTTATGTGAAATACAAAAGCTTGCTATTAAGTCAGTTTTGGTTTTATGAGTACTTACTAGCAATGGAAAGTGAAATCTTTTTAAAACAGTAAAATCTACTGGAGCATCAAGAAATATTGGGGCAACATCTAAGTTTTGTTTTTCAAAAAACGGATATGCTTTTCGATAATCCTCCAGCCCGCCTAGAACAAACAGGCCATCAGCAATTTTGGGTTTTATTTCTTTCTGGATTTCATAGCCATATACACTACCTGACTTACTTCTAAATCTAAAATAGGGAGATTGGTTAAGTTCTTTTTTAAACATTGCTGGGTCATTTGGCTCAGCCCTATATCCATTCAAAATTAAGTATTTAACTCCCATCTGATTTAACAAGTGCGCCAAAAAATCATAATCCTTATCAATTAGAATTGGACTTCTAAATCCTTTAGATGTTTCTGTGCTATACCTTACCAGAAATTGCTTTACACCAGCTTCAACATTAGATAAGAAATGTGCATTTGGTAATCCGCCAGATCCTTTTTGTAAAGGAATTGATTTATCTATCACTGAGTATGGTTTTATATCACTAATTACCTTTGACAACGCTAAAGATTCTTCGTCAATCTCAAAAATTATTCCTCCTCTATTAACCAGTCCGTGTCCATCCATGATAACTGGAATACCCCACACAACTACCACAGAAACTAAAACACCGCTAACAAAAAGTATTTTAAAGAAAGAATTTCGACTATTCCGCAATAGTTTTATGCTTATTCCAGCTGATAATCCCAAAAAAATCATCATTGAAAGATTCAAAAATCTTTCGGTTCGGAACAATAAAAATAGAGAAGTTATGATACCTGGTATTTTAGACCCTACAAAACTACAAGCTATTCTTGGAAATAGTGGCAACTTATTCGGAACCAATCTAGAAAATAGTCCAATAACTATTAATATAAAAAGAACCAATGATAAAATATGAGCCCTCAACTTCTGAGTTCGATGATATTTGAGAAGAATCATAAAAATAACAGCAACTGCTAATAATGGAGCTATTAAAAACAAGTTATAAAGAAACGGAATTTCTTTTAGAATTTTTAAAAATTGTTCTCCTGTTGCAAGGAAAGAAATACCCTGAAAAGTTGATATTAAATCTGCATATTTAAAATTTGGAATAAATGAATCTGGATTAAATGCAGATGCCACTGTTGTAGGAATACTTGCTTTTCCAGCTGAGAATGATTTTAAAACTCTATATGCAATCTCAAGAGAAGAAAAAATTGTAGAAATAACTAAAAGACCTATAAATCGAAAAAGGTATAACTTGAGATTTCCTGTTTCCCTTATCAATAAATGTGGCAGTAAAATTACAAAAAAAATAATTGGAATAAAAAACACAATAGCACGTGGGTCAGCTAAAGTTGCAAGTGAAATTATTATTCCGGAAAGCAGTAATGCACAGGTAGAATTATGTTTTATACCCTTAAATGCACAAAGAAGGGCCAATGGAAATAAAAATCTAACCATAACCAACGTGGGAAAGTTATCACCTGTGGTGTTCCAGGGATAAAACATAAACAATAAAGTTCCAAGAAAAGCAGGTAAAAAGAGATTATTTTCCTTAAAAAGGTCTTTTAAGTAGATTCTTATAAATGCAAAGATAGCTAATCCTCCCAAAAGATGATAAAGTCCGGCTAGCAATGTTACAGCACATCCTCCTGGAAGCGAAGCCCAATCTATTAAAATTAAGGGCAAAAACTGAAATGATTCTTTTAAAGTAAACGGGATTTTTGAGAATTTAAAATATCCTTTTCCTATGTAGTTAATACTTTCAAAGATAAGTAGCCGGTATTCTAAAAAAACAAGAGCTAATATAATTATCCCAGCTAAAAAATAATCTCGCCTGTCTTTAGAATTAATCCAATTCAGTAATTTTGATAGTATTGGTATCATTTAATTGTTTTATGTATAAATTTTACCTTCTAAAAATATATCTCTTAAAGCCCGCCCTAATTGTCTTAAAAGGACTGCTTATTAAGCGTCTAATTGCTAATTTTAAAAATAATAATCTCTTTTTAACTTTTGCTAATCTAAATTGATAAACTAAAGATATTAAACTCTTTTGAAAGTCAATTCCAGAGTCTTTAATCTCGGGTAATTTTCTACTTAATTTTCCAGAATAATAAAAAATGTCTTTAAGTCTAACAATTGAAAGAAGTTGATTTATTTTTTTATAAACACCTAAAACTTTGGAAAGATTGTATACTTCCTTCCAGTTTATATCATTCTCTTTAACCAATCCCCTGATATAGTGAATATCTTCTAAATCCATTTGCAAATCCTCTATACATTCAAGTAATATTGATAGTACCTCTAATTCTGGCTTTGGAATATTAATTTCTTCTTTATTTTTAATAACATTTTCAAGAAGAAGTTTCTTAGGTAACCTTTCTATTTTATCATGCAAGTCCAATACTATATTGCCTTTTTTTAAATGAACTTCACTAAGTAGAATTTGCTCCAGGTCTGTAACCCATCCATCTTTTTTAAGTACAGAAAATGCCTTCTTATAATCATCTACCAAAATATCAATATCCCTAGAAACATGCTTATATGGCCTATTGGTCTTAAACATTACATATTTAATATTGTTTTGCTTAAAAAGATTGTGAATTTCTTTGATTGCACTCGATACTTTTCTGGAATAATTTTCAAGTTCAAGTAATTTATTACTGAACTTATTCCTCCATATTTCTGGTATATCATACTCAAGCAATGAGCCAAGTGCCTGAAAGCCAATTCCAAGTTCTAATACATAGGAGTACAAATAATTATAATCCAGCTTTCTAAAATCTATTCTCTCTAATAATTCCCTATCGTAGTAGTTATATGGATCACTAAGTAGGTGCAGAACCATATCTTCCTGATTTTTCATCATTCTTGAAACAATTACTCTTAAGCAATTTCTAAATGTAGTTTCTACATCATACGAAGAGTCAACTATTGGATAACCATTTTTATCTGCAATATTTAGGAAATTTTTTCTCCAATATTCAGCATCTTTAAGGGTCGGATAATCTGCGCCACGCTTCATAACCTCTTCTGGTGTAGTATCCAACATAATGAAAATATCTGGTTTTGGAAAATAAAGCTTGTCTATGAGTTCATTTTTTCCCCATCCATAATATCCAAGGAGAGCAATCAATACTCCATGAATGTATCTATGAATTACTGTTACATTATGCGGCTTAAAAAATCTCAAGTAAAATATCTCGGCCAATCGATCTAACCAGATAAAAAATGGCCATATCTTAAACCTTAATGGAAACTTATTGTTTTTAGGTCCCTGAACCAAACGCTCCAGATTGGATTTATGTATTCTAGGAAAAAACTTTATTAATAACTTCAGCGGTATTTTAAGTAAGAAATAATCATCAGGATTATTTTCCCACTCTCTATATACAGCATCCAAGCCGCAAGTAGACAAGGTAAAGTATAGTTTTCTGGATATAGTTGTCTTACCCGAACCTGAAGAACCAGAAATTACGATAATAGTATTATTTCTCATTTTTCTTAAAAACTAAAACAGGGTGAAATGAAAGAAAAGCTAATCCAAGTTTATTCAAAACTAAACTGAAAATCCGAGGTTCAAATTTATATAATAGCGGCGGGAAAAAGACACTGCCCCTGCTAGTAATAAACTTTAAACCAAACCTTTTAACTAGTAAATCCTTAAGTCCTCTATAAAAAAATATATGGTCAACAGGTTGAAGGACTATCCACCCCGGTCTTTTTAATTTCTCTGCCAATATTCTAAGTGCAAGCCAAGGTAAATTTGTATAATTAGGGAAAGAAATAACTAAGTGGCCTTTTACTTTAAGCATTTTTAGTGTCTTAGGTAAGCTCTTAAAAGGATGTTGAAGATGTTCTATAACATCATTCATTACCACTATATCAAAAAATTCCTGCCGAAACGGTAATTCACTAGATTCAATATCATAAGTTTTAAGATGCTCCTCTGGTATTCCCAATCGGGCTCGTGAAATATTAATCGCAGATTTAGATATATCAATACCATAAATATCTTCCTTACCAAACATTGAAGATTTAATTAGTTCAAATAGCAACCCTCCATCACCACAACCAACATCCAGTATTTTACCTTTCAAGCCTAGTTCACAGATAAGCTGAAATGTTGTACGCCTCCATGGGGACAATTTCTTATTTACTTCTTTGCGGGTATAAAAATTATTGTACCAGGAGCTAATAGTTTCTTGATTCATAAAAACTCAAATATAATTCTAAGTATTTCTTGTATTGATTATTAACCGAATATTTTTCTGCTAGCTTTCGACACGAGTTTGACATTTCTTTTAATTCTTCACTTTTCAAAAGCTTTTTTATTTCAGTAGCAAATAATTCTGGCTTATTTTCATTAATTACAATTCCTTGATTCTTATTAATAATCTCTACATTTGACTCTCTAGATACAATCAACGGAAGACCGCAAGATAGTGCCTCCAGGGCTGTAATAGGATGCCCTTCGTATCTTGAAGGTAATATTAAAACCTCTGCAGTATTATAAACAAAAACCATTTTCTTTCTTGAAAGCTCTCCTAAGCTTATAATGTTATCTTCTTTAAAGTCAATCTTAGCTGGACCTACTATTAATAGCACAATATTGTCAAATTTTAAATACCTCATAGCATTAATAGCTATGTCCATCCCTTTTCTAAAAGCTTCTTTACCCACAAAAAGAATATACTTTTTGCTCTTATCCAGCTTCAATAGCTCTTTGGCTTTATCTTTCGACATCGGGTAAAAAACTTCTGTATCAACAGCATTATGTATAACAGTTATTTTACTTTCAGGTATTCCATAATACTTTACCAGGTCCCTTTTAACTCCCTCAGATACCGCAACAGCAACATCACATTTCCTTCCGGCTAATTTTTCAAGGTAAGACATGATAGTTCTATAGATTTGAACCAATACATTTCCTGGAAATCCAAATCTTTTAACATAGCACTCTAAAGACTTGTAAGAAATTCCATGGAAAGTATGAATAAATTTGGCTTTATCTCTAATAAATCTTCTTATAAGAGCATATCCAGCACCTGTAACACCATGAGTATGTACAATATCGTAGTTCCCCGAAGCACATTTTATTCCACAGATAAAATTATAAATAACCTCCGAAACAACTGGTATGTCCGGCACCATTACCTCTTTGGACTTATATTCTTCAGAAGTAAATTTATCACCTCTTCTTTTTCTCTGATAAAAGACAGTTATATCAAAATTAAAACCTGACCTTCTAATAACACTTATTATTCCATTTACCACAGATTCTAAACCGCCAGTATCAGCAGGAGCATACTTTGAAACTATAGCTATCTTCATACTGACATAAAAATGCCCTTCCAGACACCATTAAGGAACGAAGTTATCTTTAAGATTTTATTCTCTGTATTAGATACAATACCTTTATAAAGATAATAGAAAGTTAGAAGTGGTAAAAATAAGAAAAGAAACAAGATATATTTATACCAGGGAGTATATTTTTTGTGAAATAGTATTCTGTTACGGGCAGTGTAAAATAAACGCTGAGGGCTTTGGTTATCAAATATATTATGAGGCTTTCCTGGTAGTCCAACATCATGCCAAACCTTAGCGTTAGAGAACATAACTATTTTATAACCTTTTGAATGAACCTTTCGACAAAAGTCCGATTCTTCGTAATGAATAGGAAAAAGTATCTCATCAAAATAAATACCATACTTCAGAATTATATCTCTTCTGGTCATAAAACAATTTGGAAAATCATCAGACTCTATTATCTTTGGTAGCTTTACTTTTGTATAGTCCTTGCCATTAAGCAAAAAACTGGTAAGGCTGGTAAGCATATTCCTTTTAATTCCAGCACACCAAATAAGATTACTTCCATAGTATAGCATTAAGGGTGCTACTATTCCCACAGATTTATGATTTTCCATAAAACAAACCAGATTCAAAATCATGTCTTTTTCAACCACATTGTCATCATCAATAAAAAGAATATACTTTCCGGTTGCCTTTCTTATCCCAATATTTCTTAACTTTGATGGAAAAAGTTTTTTGTTATTCCTTACGATTGTAATATTTGGATATTTTTCGATATCCCTATATGTTGCATCTGTAGAATTATCATCAATTACAATTATTTCTAATCTATTCTTAGGATAGTTAGAGTTTAAAATTGAACTCACCAGTCTGGTCAGCTTCCTCTCTCTATTACATGTAGGAATAACTACAGAAACTAATGGTTGGTTGGTCATTTGTTTAATTTATCTTCAAAAATTTATACCTAAGCCCTATTTTGGCTTATTATAAACCTTACAACCTAATTTTGCTTTTAAATATCCTAGTCCTCCTGAAAAATATTTAACCAACTGATAAACTATAAAGCCGAAAGTTAAAAGTGGATGTCTTGCGAATTCTTTCCAATGTCTGATAAAAGCAGGTCTTATAGGATTTAGTTGCTTTATTCCCCTCCCTCTATTTTTTTCAATGAATCTGACTATTGTCTTTCCATAATAATAGTGTTTCTTAGCAACTTCCCACAAAGATTTTGGCTCCCCTAAGTGAATTTCTTCCGCTTTAATTCTACCAATTTTATAACCTGCTTTTAAAAGCCGGTTATGAAAATCATAATCTTCCGCCGCTACTAACCTTTCATCAAAACCTCCAATTTCTTTAACAATATCCTTTCTAAAAAATCTTGCCCCTACATTTAACTCATCACCCTTGTAACAATCTCTTTCTAACTTTCTTACTCTTGCCCAAAAGCTAACGGTAGGATCTGAAGTATTATGAATGCAAATTGCATCATATCCTTCTTTTTCACACTTTTCAACTGCCTCTTTAACCACATTAGAATCTAAAATAAAATCTGAGTCTACTCTATAAACATACTTCCCTTTACTTTTTTTAATGCCGAAATTTATTTGCTCACTTCTTTCCCCTGCATCTACTACAAAAACTTTATCAGTATATCTTCTAGCAACTTTTCTTGTATTATCATCACTCTTATTATCAACAACTATTATTTCAATGTTTCTATAAGTCTGTTTCTTTATTGAATCTAAACACCTTTCTAAAAATCTTCCTGAGTTTTTTGTTGGTATTACTATTGAAACTAATGGTTGATTATTCATTTTTTATTTCTTCAACAATTTTTTTAAACTGTCCTAGGCTCTTTTCAAAAGTTATTTCCTTTGATAGTTCCCAAGCATTTTTTCTCAAAAAATCATATTTTTCTTTATTTCTCAATAATTCAATAATGTTTTGAGCTAAATTTTCAGGAGTATTTTGCTGGCAAACAATACCAGTTTTATTATCTTTCACTGCATCCCGCAAGCCATCAACGTTGTAAACAATTGCTGGAGTTCCTTGGCTATTAGCCTCAGCTACAACCAATCCCCAGCCTTCTTTAACTGAAGTAACACAAAGTAAATGAGCCTTTAGTAATAGTTCATATTTCTTTTTTTTATTTACTTTCCCAAAATAAACAATATCTTTTTTATACCTAGAGTTTCTAATCAATCGCATTATCTTTTTAAAATATCTTCCTTTTCCTCCTCCAGCTATCCATAGTTTTAAATTTTTTATCTTCTTTTTAACAAGTTCAAAAGCCTTAATTACCTGTTCTGGTCTTTTCATTCTTCTTAGTGTACCTAAAAATAAAATTGTTGGATTCTTCTCTTTAACTTCTTTAACCGACGGTAAATTTTTTAGTGGCTCAATCTCTATTCCTTCTGAAATAACATAAACATTTTCTTTTTTAAAACCGTACCTTATTAAATCTTTTTTGGTGCTCTCGGAAACAGTGATTACTTTTCTATCCCGCAGAAGCCATAAATAAACAGGCTCTAATAAATACCCAATTAAATTCAATGGAAAGAACATTTCATAAAACCAAATCTCCCGACAAAGTTGATGAATGAATAAAATATTCTTCGTTTTAACGTAAAACTTTGCAAAGAAAGGAACTGTATTTATTTCATCAATTACTAAATCTAGCCAATTAGACAAGTGTTTTTTGTAATATTGGTATGCCCTCCAATAAACTGTCCACCGATTTCCCAAGCGAACTACTTTATAACCATTAATCATTTCTTTTTTAGCTGCACCAGGAAATCCACTAACAATAAAGATAATCTCATAACCATTTTTAGTTAATCTCTTAGCCAATTCTTCATTAACTATTTCTGCACCCCCAGCTAGTGGATGCTTTCTATCCTTCCAGGTTAACCACAATATTTTCATATTATTTTAACTTCAAACTCTTTTAAACCCGCACTTTACTAGAAAAAGAAATTCAATTTTTAGTTTTCCTATTATCTTCTTTTAAATTAAAATTTTTCTTTTTTTTAATCACATAAATTGGCCTATTAAGAACTTCGCTATAAATATTAGCAATATACAAGGTTATCAAACCCAGACTACTTAAAACTATGCCAATTAGAAATAAAATCAGTACTGCTAAAGAAGCAGTGCCAGTAATATTTAAATTTAAAGGGTCGTCCAAAATATATTTCTCAACCAAAATAAAAACCCCAAAAATACCAGAAAAGAAAGTGATAGTGATTCCTAAATACCCGGCAAATTTCAAGGGAAATAAACTTAAAGACACAAAACTAGACAAAGCTAGTTTAACTAATTTTAAAAAACTATAACTAGCTTTACCAAACTTTCTCTGGTTAGCTTTAAAATAAATGTAATCTCTTTTAAATCCCAGCCAGTCAATTAATCCTCGAGTGATTCTATTTCTTTCAGTAAAACGATTAAACTCTTGAATAACTTTTTTATCAATTAACCGATAATCAGTTGCCCGCGGAACAATTTTAGTTTCTCCAATAAGGTTCATTATCTTATAAAACCAGTATGAACCAACTCTTTTAATTAGTCCTTCTTTTTTGTTCTTCTGTCTGATTCCTACAACAATATCAACTCCATTTTCCCATTTTTCAATAAATTTTGGAATTAACTCTACAGGATGTTGTAAATCAGCATCAAGTATAATTGCTGCATCACCTTTGGAATAATAGATTCCAGCAGAAGTAGCAATTTCTTTGCCAAAATTGCGAGAAAATTGAATATACTTAACTTTTTTATCAACTTCAGCCAAATTTTCTATTATTTCGCTACTTTTATCCTGACTTCCATCATCAACAAAAATAATTTCATAATCATATTTACTTTCTAATTCACTCCAGATTTTTAATATCTCTTGATAGACCAAAGGAATGTTCTTCTCCTCGTTGTAAACAGGAATTATAATTGAAATTAATTTTTTCATAACTGCAAATTGTTTAACGTTTATGGGTTACGATGCCCGTTTCGTTCAGCGGTAAAGTTTGGCGGCTTCGTAAGCATAACCTTTAAATATTTGACGATTTCAAAACACACATTTCGTTACTGTTAGTTCTTCAATGGTCGTGCTTGACGTCTTTTAAAATTAGCCCAGGCAATACTCAATCTATAGAGTTGTCTTCCAGATTTGTCATAAACATCTACTAACCTATCAATCAAACTTTTATCCACCTCATAAATATCGCGACATTGTTCCAAACTAACAATAGTTTCATTACATTCGCCCATTGCATCATCTAAATATTTCTGAAATCCTGCTCTCTGGTGCCGTTTTGCATATCCTTCTGCAATTAATCGCGGGATGGCCTTACAAGATCTACTTAATTGGTCTTTTAGATCGTACTTCTCAGAATCAGGCAATTTTGATATAATTTCTTTCATCACTATTAGCATTGCTTTGTAAGTATTTTGATAAACTTCTAAATCTCTAAAGCTTGTTATTGGTTTTCTATTTTGATTATTTTCCATATTACGCCTTACTCTTTACACCTCACAATACCGGCTTCATAACCGTAGCCTTTTGCCGACTAACCCTTAAATAATACCCCACCAACAGCATTAATGTCAAAAACATTACCGAATTCATTATAAAGATAACTTGCCATAAACTATTATGAAAAGCTGAAATCAACACTACCTGCAACAATACTCCTGTTACTACCAAGTAAACGCACTTTGTTTTACCAATAGAAAGAAAATATTGCAAAAACAGATTAACCAAAGAACATAAAAACATTGCTATTCCAAACCAACCCAAAAACTTGCCGATAGCTAAAAACTTGCTGCCAACCAACATTTTAATAACAAAATTTGGAAAAATAAAATAAAAAACTAAAACAATCAGTCCAACTAAGCTAACCAAAAAAATACTCTTTTTAAAAATTTTGGTAGAGCTACTTCTGCTGGTATAGGCAGAAGCAGTCATTGGAAACATTACCGATACTATTGGCCCTCCAATAAAAAAAATAATTCGACCAATTACAGCCAGAGCTCCATATTCTCCAGCAGTCTTAGCTGAAAAAAAGTGTTTAACTAAAACAACATCCATATTATAAAGCAAGGTTATAAACAACAAAATAAAAAAAGTTGGGAAAAAATATTTTAAAATTTTTCTAGTTTCAATTTTTTCCTTTTTCTCTTTAAATAGATACCTCAAAGGAAAAAAACTAATAAAATAACTAATCACACCAGCCAAAACAACAGCGCCAACAACTCCATTTAAAGTAAGTCCTATTTTTACCAGCAATACTGCCAACACTATCTTCAAAAAAACTTCAGCAACAAGAACAATTGAAGCAAATTTAAATTTTTCTAATCCTCTTATAATGCCATAGTTAATGGAACGTGGAAATACTACCAAGAAGCTAATAGCTAAAATCATTACTGGTAAGCCAGAAGTTAACTTTAAAAAATTTGCAATATAACCATTAAAAATTAAAAAAACTACTAGAAATATTATTCCAATAAACAATGCTTTTTTAGTAAAAAAAGAAAGTAGGCTAAAAACTTTACCTAACTGCTGCTTCGCCTTAAAGTCAGCTGTATATTTTACTAAAACAGTAGACAAAGCAGAAACTGGAATACCAATAATAACAAAAACTGCTATTAAAGATTGAAGCTCGCCATAAGTTTCAATAGCTAACATTCTAGCCATTAAAAAATGAAAAAGATAATTGCCAGCACTTGCTAAAAGGCTGCCTCCAAAAAAAATAGCACTACTAACTAAAAATTTATCCTTTTTAACACTATTTAAAGTTTTAAAAAATAAGCCGGTTAGATTATTCATTTTTAAGTTTTGCCATAGAGTAACATTCTAGCTTGCTTTATAATTCGGTTAAACCTTTCTATTTTTATCTTGTATTTCTTACAGAATTTAAAAGAGTCAATTTTTAACAAATCCTGAGCCAGCATTAATTTTTCGGACACTAAAATATCCAGTAAGTCTTTTTTAATCGACAAAACTGTAACTGGATATAGATTTTTTTGAGCAATTAAATCTTCTAATCCTTGTTTTTCAGGATACTTCCAGCCAAGTAGCTTAATCCCAGCACATTTTGAAAATTTGATACTGTTATTACTGAACTTAGTATTGGTAACCAAGATTGGAATTGCTCTTTTGTTTTTCAAATCCTTCTTTTTTAAATCCGTAAATTTTGCCTTAAAAGCTAAAATTGTAGGTAAATGAACTCTTTTTCCAATAAACTGATGGTACTTGCATTCTCCAATATAAAAATATTTATTTTGAGCTATAAAATCTATCTCATATCCTTTAAAGCATTTTCCATCCAGTCTTTGATTAAGCTTCACTTTAAAACCAAGGCTCTCCAGAATTCTGCCAACATATTTCTCAAAAGGAAATCCAGTTGGTCCAAGTTTTCTCATACCTTCCCTTAAATTGTACTTTAAAGCTGTTTGAGGAGAATATCTTTTAAGTAGTTGTCTTACTTTTTTAAAAATTTCGGAAGTTTTCATTCCAGAATAAACAACTTTTTCAATCTCTTTGCAAATAACTTTAGCAATATTAGCCTTAACACCGGTTTTTATCAAAGAACGATAAACTTTAGCTTTTGAAAACAATTCCTTTTCTCCTTTAGCATTAAGAATATAAACTTTCCTCATAATTTAAGAATTTCATAAAAAGCTTGTTGAGGAATTCTTACTTTACCAATTTTTTTGAGTTTCTTTTTACCAAGTTTTTGTTTTTCCAGTAATTTGTTCTTTCTAGTTCTATCTCCACCATAAAGCTTAGCTAACACATCCTTTCTTAAGGGTTTAATTACTTCTTTAGCAATAACTCTTGAACCAATGCAGGCCTGAAGTTTTACTTCAAATAATTGTCTTGGAATAACTTTTTTTAATCTTACCAATTTTTTTCTACTTTCCAAGTAGGCAAATTGACCAGGAACAATGAAAGAAAACGCTGATATTATTTTGTCGGCAACTTTTATGTCAACTCTTTGTAAGTTATTTTCTCGGTAACCTGCTAGTTTATAACTTAGAGAAGCAAAGCCAGAAGATATGCTTTTTAAGCTATCATAAAAGCCTCTTAGTAAAGAAACCAAAGGAAGCTCAAATTTTAATCTAATTCCCTCTCCTAAACTATCACTACCTAAATAATTTCCTCCAAACTTTTTGACTAGATCAATAATTGCTGACAAGTACTTAGGTGGAGAAAAAATTTCTAGATTTATCCATGGCTCTTTTATCTGACTTATTTTTTCTGCTGGCGGAAATTTATCCAAAGAATCAGCAAAAATTACTTCTCTTGACTTTAAAATCAACTGATATCTAACCGATGGGGAACAAACTATTAAATCCATTCCAAGTTCTTCTAGTCTTTCCTTAATAATGTCTAAATGAAGGGTTCCTAAAAAAGAACAACGAAACCCATTTCCCAGCTCGGATGCCTCTGGTTCAAATCCAAAAGCCGGGTCAGTCAAACAAATTTTTTCCAGAACTTTCTTAAACTTGTCTATGGGCTGATTTAAACAATAAAAACTGGCAAAAACTTTTGGTTGAGGTTTTTTGTAACCAGCAATAGGCTTTACAATTTCAGGTTTAAACTCAACCAGCGTATCTCCAATCAAATAATTCCTGGCTTGTTTTATTCCAGTAGCTAAATAGCCAATTTCCCCAGCTGATAATTCTGGAACTGGCAAAAACTCTGGTCTAAATATTCCTAATTCAACTACTTTAGCTAACTCATTAGAATTCAAGAATTTTACCTGCTGACCAAGCCCAATCTTCCCACTAAAAACTCTAATAAAAACTACAACCCCTCGATGCTCATCATATAAAGAATCAAAAACTAAAGATTTAAAGGTATCTTCATTTGCCTTTGGTGAAGGAATTTTGTCAATTACCGCTCGAAGTAATTTCTCCACTCCGATTCCAAGTTTTGCTGAAACTAGATACACCTCATCTTCACCGGTAAGCTGGATTAATTCTTTCTTAGTTTCTTCAACTCTAGCACAGACTAAATCAATTTTATTAACTACTGGAATAATTGTTAAATTATTTTTCTTAGCCAAATAATAATTTGACAAAGTTTGAGCTTGAATTCCCTTGGTAGCATCAACCAGTAAAATTGCTCCTTCTACTGCTTTTAAACTTCTTTCAACTTCGTAAGAAAAATCTACATGACCTGGAGTATCTATTAAATTTAAGATGTAGTTATGATAAAGCATTCGAACTGGGTGCATTTTAATGGTAATTCCCCTTCTTCTTTCTAGGTCCATCTTATCTAAAAACTGGGGAATCATTTTTTCTTTTGGAATAGTATTGGTCAATTCCAAAAAGCGGTCAGCTAAGGTTGACTTTCCATGATCAACATGAGAAAGAATAACAAAATTTCTGATGTTTTTAATCATAATTTTAACTAGTCCCAATTTCAGAATTGGTACTTAAAGTTAAAAAAAGTATAAACAATTAGCGCAGAGCTTCAAGTATAGCTTTTCCAAATTTCTTGGCTGCTCCAGGACCATTAGCAGTAATTATATTTCCGTCCTGAACCACATCCTGGTCTACAAAATTTGCCCCATTTTCTTTAAGTATTTCAATTGGCTGCCTATTCACTGCAGAATACCAGACTGTAGCTTTTTTACCTTGAAGTACTCCAGATTTAGCCAAAATTGTAGGTGATATGCAAATTGCAGCTAAAATTTTTCCACACTTAACAGTTTCCCTAATTATTCTATAAGAATTCTGATTATCCAGGTATTGCAATGCTTGAGGTCCACCAACAAAAATTACTGCATCAAAGTCCAGAGGATTAATTTCTCCTATCAGTAAATCTATCTTGGTACTTCCTATTCCAGTTCCTTTGGCAATTCCTTTTTCTACTGAAGCTGTTTTTACTACTACACCTGCTTGTTCCAAAATCCTTTTGGGCTCAAAATACTCCTCACTTCTAAAACCTCTCCAGGCTATAACCATTACCACTTTCTTAGTAGTAGAAACTGGCAAAGGTTTAGATTTCAATTCAGATTTCTGTCGATAATAGAAATAACAAATTCCCAAAGCAGCTACCAAAATAATTAAAAAGATAGCGATTTTAGTCATATTTTTAAATCATATTCCTGAATTTCTTCCGGAGAAAACCACAAATTTATTTCTTTTTTTGCTTCTTCCAAAGTTCCAGATGCATGAACTAAATTATGAACTGCTCTCTTTTGAGAATTAGCTAAAATAGCTGAATCCACAGAGAAATCTCCCCGGATAGTTCCCATCTCAGCATCAGCAGGCATAGTAGAACCAACTAATTTCCTGACCATTTTTACTGCATGTAATCCTTCTACTACCATTTTTATTAGTGGCCCAGAGCACATAAACTCCACCAGCCAACCTCTAATCAACTTTCCCAACTCAAGTTCATCATCAGTTCCTAATTCTTTTTTAACATCGAGATTGGACTGTCGATAATCTTCTAAGGTCTTCCGACCTAAAATCCTTAAATATTCCTCGGTTTCTGGATAATGTTCTTTAAAATCATCCGGGTTTGGCTGAAACATCTTTAAAGCTACAATCTTAAGTCCTCTTTGCTCTATTCTTCTAATAATTTCGCCGACCAACCCTCGTTTTATTGCATCTGGCTTAATTAAAACCAAAGTTCTTTCTCGTTTCAATTTTTCAGAATTGCTCATTTTATTATTTATTATAATCTTAATTTAAACCAACATTTAAGTCAATTTTTCTTGTAAAATTTTTTTAATTTGCTGAGGATCAACCTGTCCTTTAGTTTCTTTCATTGTCTGACCTATTAAGTATTGCAAGGCAGTTAGCTTTCCTTTTTTAAAATCTTCAACTGCTTTAGAATTATTGGCAATTACCTTTTCAACAATTTGAGTTAACTCTTCTAAATCACTAATTAATCCAATTTTTTCCTGCTCAATGATTTGTTGAGGACTTTTTTTAGTTTCCACCATTAAACTAAGAATTGCTTTGGCCTGGGGACTTCTAATTTTTTTTGCTTCCAGCAGGTTAATTAATTGAGATAAGTATTCAGGATCTATTTCAGATAAATCAACTTTCTTTTTCTCGATTAATCCCATCAAATCAGTAGTAAAGTAGTTAAATAATAACTGATAATTTTTGGTCTTTGAGGCAGCTTGCTCAAAAAAATCTGCAACTTGTTTATCGCCAACTAACTGATTAGCTTGTTTTGCAGTTAACTGATATTGTTTTTGAAACCTTGTTAGTTTTTGTCTAGGCAATTCCGGGATAGTTTTTTTAATCCTCTTTAAATCTAAAACCTGACTTACTTTTATAGGAATTAAATCCGGTTCAGGAAAATATTTGTAATCAGGAGCATATTCTTTACTCCTCTGAGGAAAAGTTTTTTGTTGCTTAGCATCCCATCCTCTAGTTTCTTGAATTACTTTTTCTCCTCGATTGAGAAGTTGGGATTGTCTTTCAATTTCATAATTTAATCCATCTTCAACTGCTCTAAATGAATTAAGATTTTTAATTTCAACTTTAGTTCCTAGTTCTTTGGAATTAGGAGAAATCAAAGATACATTAGCTTCAACTCTCATTTGTCCTTTTTCCATATCTGCATTAGAGACCTCTAAGTATCTTAAAATTTTCTGCAGCTCCTGTGCAAATAATTTAGCTTGTCTTGGAGTTTTAATCTCTGGTTCAGTAACCAGTTCAGCTAAAGGTATTCCGGCACGATTAAAGTCAATTAAAGAATAGCTTTCAAAATGTACAGACTTAGCAGTATCTTCTTCCAGATGTATCCGATTAATTCTAATTTTTACCAATTTACTTAAATCTGAATTTGAACTAAACACTAGATAACCATTTTGACATAATGGATAAGTATATTGAGAAATCTGGTACCCTTTAGGCAAATCAGGGTAAAAATAATTTTTTCTTTCAAAAAATGAAAAGTCAGAAATCTGACAATTTGTAGCTAGGCCAACTTTAATTACCTTTTCTACTGCTTCAGGATTAATAGTTGGCAATGTACCAGGATGACCCAGACAAATTGGACAAACATTAGAATTGGGCAAAGTAGCCTCAGTATTCAAGCAAGAACAAAACATTTTAGTTTTAGTATTAAGTTCAAAATGAATTTCCAATCCAATGACAGGAATATATTTCATAAAATTTTTTCTACTTCTTTCCAGACAAGAGATGCAATTCTATCTACTGGCAAAGTTGCATCAATCACTTTCCAGTGATACCTTTTAGCTAAACGAAGATATCCCTCTCTTAGTCTTTTATGAAAATCCAAAGATTCCAGTTCAAAACTGCTCATTCCTTTTTTACCAGTTAAATCTCTTACACTATTCTTTTTAGCTATGTCTTTCTTAATTCTAGCTAAGCCAACTTCGCAAGGAACATCTAAAAGAATGGTTAAATCTGGCCAGATTTCATGGCGAGCATACTTATCTAAAAATTCAATTTCATCAAAATTTTCCAGCTGACGAGCATAATACTGATAAGCAAATGTACTTCCAGAAAACCTATCCGAAATAACAATCTTGCCCTGCTTTAAAGCTGGCCTTATCACTTCTTCAACATGTTGGGCACGGTCAGCCAAAAAAAGAAACAACTCGGCTCGAGGAACAACTGGTTTTCTGGAAAATAAAAGTAGTTTTCTTATTTTTAATCCAAGATCAGTTCCACCTGGTTCATGAGTAATCAATACCTTATATCCATTTTGTTTTAGCTTTCTAGCTAGCAGTTTAACCTGGGTAGTTTTTCCACTACCTTCTCCTCCTTCAAAAACAATAAACATATGTTTAAGAAATTGCTATTTATTATTCTTCTATTATTTCTATTCCCATCTGTTTAGCAGTACCTTCAACAATCTTTATAGCTTGTTCAATGCTATCAGTGTTTAAATCTGGCAACTTTCTTTCAGCTATTTTAATTAAGTCTGCTCTGGTAACTTTTCCTACCTTAGTTTTATGAGGTTCTCCAGAACCCTTTTCAATTCCAGCTGCCTTTTTTAGTAAATAAGAGGTTGGTGGGGTTTTAATTTTGAAATCAAAAGAACGATCTTTATAAATCTTTAATTCTACTGAAACCAAATCACCTCCTAAATCTTTAGTTTGTTGATTAAATTTATTACAGAAATCAGCTATATTTATCCCATGCGAGGCTAAAGCTGGTCCCAGCGGGGGAGCTGGATTGGCCTGCCCAGCTTTTATTTGTAATTTTAGAATTGTTTTAATTTCTTTCATGATATTATGCCACGTTTTATGCAACGTGCTATAAAACGTGCTATACAATTTTAGACCCTTTTAACTTGCAATACATCTAATTCTACGGTAGTTTCTCTACCAAAAATTGGAATTTTTACTTTTACTTTATTCTGTTTTTGGTCAATTTCTGCTACAGTGCCCTCCTTATCTCTTAGCGGACCTTGAAGGATTTTTACCGTATCACCAGGTTTTAAATTAATCTCAAATTCAACTTCTTTTTTTCCCATTCTCTCCATCAAGCTCTCTACTTCCTGAGCAGATAATGGAGTCGGATGGCTTGGATCAGATCCAACAAAGCCCGAGACTCTAGGCGTATTTCTAACCACATACCAGGAATCTTCATCCATAATCATCTTTACTAAAACATATCCTGGATAAATTTTTTCGTCAACCACTTGCCTTTTTCCTCTAACAATTTTTATCTTCTTTTCTCTGGGAACAATTGCATCAAAAATTTTATCTTCCATTTCTAATGATTCAACTCTTTGTTTTATATACCTTACCACCGCATCCTCATGACCAGGGTAAGTATAAACTGCATACCATTTTGCTTTAGTTTCTTCCGGAAACTTAACCATATTAAACAAAAAATTTTCTTAAAATATAAACAAAAACAAAATCCAATATTCCTAGAAAAACAGCCAAAGTTAAACTAAGTCCAACTACTACCAGAGTATAATGCATGGTACGATTAAAGGTAGGCCAGTTTACCCTTTTAAATTCTACTCGACTTTCTCTCAAAAACCTGGTTATCTTATTTAACATATTATATATCTAGATTTTTCACTGCAGTAGCGTAAGTTAAGATGAACCTTTTTCTGGGAGCTACAGCTTCCCCCATTAAAATATCAAACAATCTATCAGCCTCTTTAGCATCTTCAATAGTAACTTGCTTTAAAATTCGAGTTTCTGGATTCATTGTAGTTTCCCATAACTGCTCTGGATTCATCTCACCCAATCCTTTGTATCTTTGTATTGAAAATTCATGATTAAAACTTTTTATAACTCTTTGCTTATCTGATTCAGTATAAACATATTCAATATGTTTTCCAGATTGAATTTTATAAAGTGGCGGCTGGGCAATGTAAAGATGTCCATTATCAATTACCGGCTTAAAGTAGCGATAAAATAGAGTTAAAAGCAAAGTTCGAATATGAGCCCCATCCACATCAGCATCAGTCATGATAATTATTTTATGATACCGTAGTCCTTTAAGATTAAATACATCACCAATAGAGGTGCCAATAGCAGTAACCAATGCTTTTATTTCCTGATTAGATAAAATCTTGTCAATTCTGGCCTTTTCTACGTTTAAAATTTTTCCTCTTAAAGGTAATATTGCTTGAATTTCTCTATCTCTGGCTTGTTTGGCACTACCACCAGCACTTTCTCCTTCAACAATAAATAATTCTCTATTCTCAGGTTTTTTGGAACTACAGTCAGATAACTTTCCAGGTAAAATAACTCCAGCTAAAACCCCTTTCTTTAAAACTGATTCCCTGGCTATACGAGCAGCCTTTCTGGATTTATAAGTTAATAAGCACTTCTCAATTATATTTTTCGCATCTTTTGGATAACGTTCTAAATATTCGCTAAATGACTCACTTACCACTGACTCTACTACGGTTCTAACTTCTGGAGTTCCCAACTTAGCTTTGGTTTGTCCTTCAAACTGAGGTTCAGGAACTCTAACTGAGACAATAGCAGTCATACCTTCTCGAACATCATCGCCAGAAAAGTTGGAATCTTTCTCTTTTAAGTAATTATTTTTTCGGGCAAAATCATTAATAACTTTGGTCAAAGCTGTACGAAAACCAGTAAGATGAGTACCTCCTGCAGAAGTATAAATGTTATTAACAAAGCTGAGTTCTTCAGTCTCAATTTCATTGGTATAAACCAAAGCTACTTCAACCTGAATGTTATTCCGAATTTTTTGAACATAAAATGGATGCTCGACTAAAGATTGATTTTCACCAATTAAATACTTTAAAAAAGATTTTACTCCACCTTCAAAACAAAATCCATAAACTAAAGGAGCTTTCTCTCTCCAGTCAATAACCTGAAATCGAAGGCCTGGAGTAAGATAAGCTTGCTGTCGAAGATGCTTGATAATTTTATCTAAATTAAATTTGGTAACCTTAAAAATCTGATTATCGGGTACAAATTCAATAGTTGTACCAGTGGTTTTAGAACGTCCAACCTTAACTAATTTGGTTTTTGGCTTTCCAAATTGATACTCCTGGGCATACTTAAAACCATCTCTACAAACTTCAGCTCTCAAATATGAACTTAGAGCATTCACCATGGAAACTCCTACCCCATGCAATCCTCCGGATACTTTATAGACCTTTCCTCCAAACTTTGCCCCGGCATGGAGCATGGTCATTACAGTTTCCAGAGCAGATTTTCCAGTTCGAGGATGCTTCTCTACTGGTATTCCACGACCATCATCCGAAACTCTAACTCTAGCTCCTTTAAACAACTCTATCCGAACATTTTTAGCATAGCCAGCTACTGCTTCATCGATAGAATTATCTACACATTCCCAGATTAAATGATGTAGACCTTCAATGCCAGTAGAACCAATATACATAGCCGGTCTTTTTCTAACCGGCTCCAACCCCTTTAAGACATAAATATCCTTAGCAGTATAAGCCTGAGATTTCTTTTTTTTCATAATTTTCCTAATTTGATTATAACAAAAACTACTTAAATAGTAAACGATATTTACGAATAAAAGTTAGAAGTTGGAAGTTGGAAGTTAGAAGATAGAAGATAGAAGATGGCAAATATCTAAAAACTTATTAACAAACTTTACCATCGTGAAAAAGTGTTAATAAGAAAAATCTAGCTTCGATAATGAATTAATAATTAAAAACCTATCTCCAGAATTTTTAATGAAATATCTCTCGAATTTTTAAAAGGCATCTCTCAAGTTTTTAAGGAATAAACTCCCAAAAAGTCAGTATTCATCAGCCATTATCAAAGTTCAACTTCGATAATGGGGATGGTTTGGAGGAATTTGGGTTAAAAATTCGAGAGATGGGTTGTATCCTATTCTACCTCCTGCAAAACAAACCTGTAAACCTTGTCTGTGTTTGCGTTTTCTAAATACAATCCATTTTCATCTTCAAACATTCGCCAGAGTAGCTTTTTATCTTTTTCAAAAAGTATATCTGAACAAGTACACCCACCAGAGGCTCGGAAAGCGCCAATTACCTCTAATTTGTAATTTGGTCCCGTCGTCCCGATGCCGATGTTGCCTGTTTTGTTTTATTTTTACTGACAACATGCATATTTTAGACCATAACATCCTACACCAGAACCTAATACATTATAGAAATATGTATATTCCGGTCTACCCCAATAATAAGGAGCCCACTTACCAGAAAAATCTGTAGTGCAGGATTCAGCTGAATAAGGATAATAATTGCCAATTATTGAACCACAAGGAGCCACCTGATGTACATTCACACAGCTTTTTGCACCCCCATAATATGCAGAGCAGATTTCTTCTCCTGTTTTTGTAGTGAGTGATTTCCTAGGACTGACGACACCGGTTGGTGTTCCACCTTCAGGGCATAGGTCGGCAGCTGTGACGCCATCTTCTACCAGTTCTCGGAAATAAGGACGATCATCCTCATATATTTTTCCGTAAATAGCTCCATTCACCTCTAGTTTCGCCCCTGGACTCGTCGTCCCGATGCCGACGTTGCCGCTCTTGTCTATTACTACTATACTCCATGTCTCACCATCTGTTGTGTAGAACCTGAGCTGGCCACCATCAGCATCTTCCTGCTCTGCTGTTATGGCAGCCACATTATCTTCCATATCTGTACTCTGGTCGTTAAAAAACCAAATTGCACCAGGTCTACTTCCCGAAGCAACATCACCCCTAATAACCAAGTCTGATGTCCCACTGTTTTTGTAAATTTCTAATTCCCCACTCGGACTCGTCGTCCCGATGCCGACGTTGCCGTTATCATCAACTACCACTATATTAGGACTGGTAGTATTTC
>CAYRSR010000003.1:0-73265 GCA_964427275.1 uncultured Candidatus Saccharibacteria bacterium | reverse complement strand
TAAACGACCTTTTTAGAATACTAACCAATTAAAGATAGTCAGTCAAGAAAATCAATTGCTAATAATAAATAAATTTACGAATAAAAGTTAGAAGTTGGAAGTTGGAAGTTGGAAGTCGAAAATTGAAAAGTGATTGAAAATTAGAAATTGAAAATTGTAAATTGATTAATAGAGACAGTTTCTCAGGAAATCATTTTTAAAAATTCGGGTTCGGAAATAATCTTTATGCCCAACTTTCTGGCTTGTTGATATTTTGAGCCTGGATTTTTTCCTACAACTACATAATCGGTTCTCTTGCTTACTGAAGAAGAAACATTTCCACCCAGTTCCCTAATTTTTTGTTTAGCTTGATTTCTGGTTAGTTTACTCAAAGCTCCGGTTAAAACAAAAGTCTTTCCTTGAAGCTTTAAGGTAGAAGTATACAAAAACTCTGGAACTTCCACTTCTACTCCAACTCTTTCCAGTTTTTTTAGAAATTCTAAATTAGATTTTTGATGAAACCAATTATAAATTTCTGAAGCAACTTTTGGCCCAATATCTTTTATTTTTTCTAATTGTTCCAAAGTGAAACTTTTAAATATTTCTGAAATTTTGCTAATTTTAATTTCAGGCTTTTTTTGTTTAAGTTTTGAAACCACTTCTCTTGCAAGTAGCTGAGCAGTTTCTTCTCCAACTTGATGGATTCCCAAGCTATAAATGAATCTAGCCAGAGTAATTCTCTTTTTCTTTTCTATTTCCTCAACAACATTTTTAGCTGATTTTTCTTGAAAGCCTTCTAAGACCTGAATATCTTCTTTCTTCAAAGAAAACAAATCTGCAGCATCAGAGATTAAGCCATAATCAAAAAACTTATTAATTATTTTTGGCCCCAGACCAACAATATCAAAGGCAGGTTTAGAAACAAAATAATACAAAAATCTCAATCTAGCTGCTCCACAATTCTTGTTAGAACACTTATGATAAGCACCAACTTTAATAACTTTAGATCCGCAAATTGGACAAACCTTAGGGGGTTTAACTTTTTTCTCCTTTCCGGTTCTCATTTCTTTAAGTACTTTAACTATCTGAGGAATTACATCACCTGCTCTAGAAACAATCACTGTGTCTCCAATTCGCAGATCTAAGTTTTTAACCAAATCAAAATTATGTAAAGTAGAATGAGTAATGGTTACTCCACCAACTTCCACTGGACGAAGAACTGCTACTGGAGTTAATTTTCCAGTTCTTCCTACCTGAATTTTAACATCTTCTACTATAGTTTCTGCTTCTCTTGGAGAAAACTTAAAAGCAATTGCCGCTCGAGGAGCTTTCCCAACTACTCCAGCCTCAGCAAAAATTTTGTTATCATTTAAAATTACCACTATTCCATCAATTTCATATGGAAGTTCTTCTCGATGTTTGGCCCAATAATTTCTAAACTCTAGCACCTGATCTAGCCCAAAAACTCTCCGATTATAAGGATTGGTTTTGAATCCTAGCGACTTTAAAATTAAATGTTCCTGCTCATGAGTTAAGTCCTTAAGCTGGTTTAAAGGCGGAAAGTCAGTAATGATATCGTATTGAAATGAATCCAGTTCCCTTTCTGCAGTAATTTTTGGATCTAATTGTCTGACTGAACCAGCAGCCACATTTCTAGGATTAGCATAAGGAGCAACTCCTTGGACTATTCTCTGTTTGTTCAACTTTCTGAAATTTTCTTTAGTAATGAACACTTCTCCTCTAACTACAAGTTTCTGAAGCCAGTTTTTAGACAAAACTTTAGCAACATTTTCTAATCCACATTTCTTTAGATTTTTAATTACCTCAGGCTGATCAAGTAGTCTCAGTGGAATTGCTTCAATAGTTTTTAAGTTTTGAGTAACATCTTCACCAATTACTCCATCTCCTCTAGTAGAACCACGGGTTAAAATATTGTTTTCATAAATTAATTCTATAGCTAGACCATCTAGCTTTAGCTCGCAGTAAAATTCTGGTTTTACTTTTCTATTTAAATAATTTTGCAATCTTTCAAACCAGTTTTTTAAATCTTCAAATGAAAAAGCATCATTAAACGAAAGCATCTTAACTGGATGTTTCACTTTTTTAAACTTTTCTAAAGGTTTTCCTCCTATTCTTTGAGTTGGAGAATCTGGAGTTATCAAATCAGGATATTTTTGTTCTAAATCAAAAAGTTCCTTCTTTAAGGAATCTAGTGCTTCATCAGAAATTAAAGATTTGTTTAAAACATGATAAGCATAACGATAGTAATTAATAACTTTTCTTAGTTTTTCAATCCGCTTTTTTGCTTCTGCTTTAGTCATTTAAATTCATTCCCTTGTAACAATTACTTCCAAAGTCCGGTAATTTTTAGAAGATTCTCCGGTTGACTTAACTCTAGCTACTGTACCTGCTGGAGTGGTTGTTTCAGAACTAAAAGTAGCTCCATTGCTTAAAACCGGTTTAGGGTAACCTTGGTCTTTAAACAATTTATAGAGTTCCCACTCTATTCCGGTGTCAGCTGCACATATAGCTTTAACGGTGTTCCCCATATCACTAGCCTGTCTAATCTGATATCTTAACAACATTCCGGCAATAACTGTGGCTACCAGTAAAATCGAACCCATTACTGTCACACAAATTATCATTATTTGTCCTTGATTATGTCTCATATAATCAATTATAATAAGTTCACCTAGTGAAGTAAAATAGAACTAGTTTTATTTCAATTTTTAGCTTAAATTTGATATAATGAATATATGAATTCCAAAAAACTTTTTTTAATTTTTCTATTAATAGCAATTATTGGAATGATTAATTCTCTTCGTGGAGAAACTGGAGTAGTTTGTGATAAACCAGTAAGAAAAATTTCGGATACTAGATATTGTGATGTTTTTTCTGTAACTAGAATTTCAAGTACTAAACTAAGACTTTGTCCTTTTCCTGGTCCACCTTGTCCTCCAGAAAGAATATCTCCATCTAAATTTAAGATCTGTATATATTATTCTCATGCTTATACAGACTGCTATGACAATGACGTATACTGGTATGATTCTTGCGGTAGAGTAGAAGACAAGAAAGAAGAATGTGGAACAACTGAATATCTCAACGAATATCGATGTGCCGGAAATATCTGCCAGCAGAAAGTAATTGAAAGAGGATGTCTTAACGGTTCCTGTTATGAAAACATAGTCTGGAAAAATGTTAATTATACCTGCAGCTGGGTAGACCAAGAATGTGGAGGAAATGACTGCAAGCCCCAGGAAATGTATCAGAAATGGATTTGCAGTCCGGTCGAATGTACTGCTTGCTCAGGACAGGAACCTACTGAAAAATGTTTAGAAGTTGAAGAATGTAAGAAGTTCAAGTTTGAATGGAAGGAAGTTCCACCTGAATAAACTTATATGAATAAAGATTTAATTACCATAACCAGTTTAGCCGGCCAAAAATGTACCCGAATTTCAATTGACTTAAAAGTTTATTCCCTAGATACTGTATATGCTGCTGGATATGTATTTTTAGATAGAGCTTACTTAATACTGGATAAAGGCAACAAAAAAATTAATATCTTTCTCATTCCTAAAAACAAAAAAGAGAACTTAAAAAAACTAGGAATGGATTTTAGTAATGAATTATTAAATTACGCCCATTATTATTCCAGGGCCAAAGCAACCAAGGGAATAGTTGAAAAGATACTTCAGCGAGCTTTATTTTCAGCTGCACCAGGACTAATTGAAGAAAGCGAAGAAAGAGAAATTGAAGAACTGTTGAAAGATTTAGAAAAAGATGAGCAAACCAAAGAACTGGTTAAAGAATTAAAAAATGAAAAGAAAAGTAAATCGAAGAAATAGAAATCTTATTCAAAGAAAAAAAGATAAATTTATTTTAAATCTATCCAACCAGGTTTATCCAAAAAAGCTTATTAAAAAAGCAGCTGAAGAGTTTAAGGAATCAGTAAAAATCATAAATAATAAAAAAATAGAAATAAAAACCGATGATATAATTGATGTTTTAGAATGGCTTAATTTTCTAATTTATGAAAAAAGAAACCTCTAAACTATGGACTATTCTTCCTTATAATATCGGAAAAATTGAATCTAGATACTTAATCACTACTTTTTTTGGCTCCTGGGTTGACCTAAGTTTAGAAGAATTTAAAAAACTTCATAGCTTAAAAATTGAAGAAAATTCCAATTTATTCAAGAAACTGGTTAAAGAAAAAATCATTTTAACTGAGGAAAATATTAAGTCCTTAATCAACCAAATTCGCTTACTTCATCAAAACTGGTTTGAAGATACTGGATTGCACATAGCAGTAGTGACTGATGCATGTAACTACAATTGCGTATATTGTCAGGCTTATAACCCTAATCAATCCTTTCCAATGATGGATTACCAAGTTGCAGTTAAGGTTCTTGAATTTATGTTTAGTGTATCAAACCCAAATATAAAACTTGAAATTCAAGGAGGTGAACCATTACTTAACTGGAAAATAGTAAAGTTTTTAATTGAGAATGCTAGAAAAATAAACAAAATTAGGAAGAAAAACTTGATTATAGCTTTAGTTTCTAATTTAGCATTATTGGATAAAAAAAAAGCTGAATTTTTACTAAAACACAATGTTGAAATTAGTACTTCTCTTGATGGACCTAAGTTCATTCAGGACAAGAACCGGCCAACCAAACTTGGGAAAAGTAGTTATGACTTAACTACTTCAGGAATAAAACTATGGATAAAACAATCCAAACAAGCCGGGAAAAAACCATTAATTGGTGCTCTACCAACTATTACTAAACTTTCTCTTCCCTACTATAAGCAGATAGTAGATGAATATGTTAAATGGAAATTTCCAACTATTCATCTAAGACCTCTTACTCCTCTGGGATTAGCTAAGAAAAAATGGAATGAAATTGGTTATAAACCAGAACAGTTTATAAAATTCTGGGAGAAAGCAATGGACTATATATTAGAACTTAACCAGAAAGGAATTAATCTAAAAGAAACGATGGCTGAGATTATGCTAAAAAAGATTCTTAAAAAGAAAGATCCAAAGTATGTAGATTTAGAAAGTCCTTGCGGAGCTGGTCGAAGTCAAATTGCTTACGACCCAACTGGAGATATTTACACTTGCGATGAAGCTAGAATGACCAGGCTAGATGTGTTCAAGCTTGGAAACGTATTAAAAGATAAGTATCAAGACATCGGGAAAAATCCAAACTTTTATTATACTGCTCAAAGTTCAATGATAGATTTCTATGACTATGCTTCTCCATTTTACCCGTGGAGCGGAACCTGTCCAGTAGTAAATTTGGCTACTCAGAAAAATCCAGTAGTCAAAATTTATCAAACATTTAGAAAAAAAACCTTGGATGCTCAATTTAGATATATTTTTAAAAAGTTAATTTTTGATAAGAAAGCTAAACAAGTCTTTGAAAAATGGGTAAGCTAAAAGTTATCCACAATTGAACTTGACATTTCTATTAGTTACGATAGAATAAAAGTAATGAAGCTAGCTGATAAAATAAAATCTAAAGTTAAAAAAGAATTAAAAAACTTTCTGAAGGATGAAAGTGGTTTAATGTCCAAGGAAAATATCTTGAAGGTAGCTATAGGTAGTGCAGCAATACTTGGACTAATTCAGGCTGGAAATGCTGAAGCTGGTTGTAGTCATAGTAATAGTTGCTCCATAGAATCAAAAGATATTGGAGGAGGATGTTATGAAGTTTATACTACTCACTCCAATCACTGCTCACATTCTTCCTATTAACTAAATGAGAAAAGGTTTGGCAATTACAATTATCGCTATTTTAGTTATTGGTTTAGGAATAAGCTTGGGAGGACTTGTTTATTATCGGGCCCAATTTAGCAAAATTTCTCCTACCGAAGGTAAGCTCGAAGATAAAGCCTTAGAACAAATCCTAAAAAATATTACCATCAAGGGAACTAAGGAAGAATTATCTTACGAAAAAATTATTGAAGATAAAAAAGACTTTATTAGAAAGTTAATGAATGAAAGTTCACCAATTACAGCATATTATGCCTTTCTGGCAAATGATATAAGTCAATGTCAAAGTGCTAGAACTCCTGTTCACTGTGAAGGAACTTTTCAGGTAATTAAGCTTTTAAAAAACTTTGCCCAAAAAAATTGCAACCAGATACCTGATGAGTTTTCCGACTTAATTTCTGCCTGTCAGACAAATAGTTGTGAAAACTTAAGTGAAGGAGTTAATAAACACTTGTGTAATGCAATTCTAAATAAGGATATGGAAGAATGTAGAATTGGTCTTGAAAAAGCTGGAGCAAAACCAGAAGAAATAAAACTAAAATGCGAATCTTATTTTGTGCTCTATGAAGGATTTAAAACTAAGAATCCAGCAATATGCAATAATCTATCTGAAGAAAATAGAATTGGAAAACTTTTATGTGAAAGCTTGATAGGCAAAAAAGATATTGATAAATATCTTGATGCACTAGTCCCTGACATTGGATACTTCGCATTAGCAAGAGAATTAGAAAATCAAGAACTCTGCAAAAACATAAAAAATGAATTTGTTAAAAGTTGTTGTTCTAATTCTGAAGTAGATATTAATGCCTTATTTACCAAACTCTTTTATCCCAGCTTAAAGTAAAAGTTACTTTCTTAAGTCAATAAAGTTTTGATACTTTCCAGTCCTTAAAGGAATTGCTTTATCTGAAAAAACTAAATTAACTTTAGCTCTAAAATTAGTTTTAAAAACTTTTCTAATTTGGTTTAATTTTTTAATGTCTTTTTTTTCTGTTGTTGGCAAAACTAACTTAATTTCATCCTCTATTCCTGGTTCAGTTTTGGTTAAAACAATTGAGAATTTAGGATGTCCGAGTATTTGCTTTACTGTATTTATCAAATAACCAATTGAGGTAACATTTCCCATAACTTTAGTATATTTGTCTGCTCTTCCAAAAAGAGCTAAAAGCTTTTTACTTCCTCTTCTAAAAATTTTTACTTTATCTCCTAATCTATATCTAATTATCGGAGTAGAAAAGTTGCACAAGTCGGTAATAACAATTTCCCCTTCTCCGTATTCTTTAGCTTCTCCTTTTGAATTCAAAACTTCAATGTAAAGTCCCGGTTGGTCAAATAAATTAAAAAAAATTTTATTTTCCTCTTTTAAACCAATCATTCCCACTTCCTCGCATCCATAAACACTTAAAAATTTAGCTCCAGTTTTTTGCTTAATAATTTGCTTAGCTTTTTCTGGAAGTGGAGCTCCCATATACATTATTTTATTAACCGACACCTTTTCATTTACCTGGCTAAATAACTCCCATAATGAATCGGTAGAAATAAAAATTGCTACAGGCTTAAACTTTTTTATTAAAAATAATATCCTATCAATATTATTCGACTGAGGAAGTGGTCCAATAATCGGGATCAAATTAGCTAATCTTACTCCTAAAACTCCCTGCCATAAGGCAGTTCGGTCTTTACCAGCTAAATTTAATAAGACATTTTTTGGTTTCAAGTTCAAAGACTTCAATGCCTTAACAAACCTTTTTGCAGAATTTTCATATGCCTCTCTAGATAAATAAAAAAATCTAGCCTGAGCAGTAGTTCCAGAAGTTGAGGAAACAAAAGCTGGAATTTCCGGGCAATCGGTGACTTGCCATCTCTCCAAATCAGTTCTAGTTGTAAAGGGAATTTTTTGAATATCTTCTATCTTTTTAATTCTAATTTTGCTAAAATTCTTGAATTCCTTGAAGTTTTGGAGTAATCTATTAAATTGAACAATTAAGCTTCTATGAAACGAATTTTTTTTTATTTTACTCATAAAGAAAGTTTAGGACACAGCATCAGGACTATTAGCATTGCTAAAATTCTTAGTAAATCTGCTCGGGTTTATGTTTTTAACGGAGGCAAAAAACAACAATATCTAAACATTCCCAAGGAATTAAAATGGTTCGACTTACCTCATCCCTATTATAACAAATTCAACTTTAAGTCATCAACCTATAAGCCTCGTTTATATAAGCAGCATATTAAACAGAGAATTTACTTTGTCAAAAGGTTAGCCGAAAAGATTAAGCCGGATATTTTCATTACTGAATTTTTTCCTTTTGCCCGGGCTGAGTGTCAGTTTGAATTAATTCCTTTAATTAAATTTTTAAAGTCCAATGGAGTTAAAATTTTTTCTAGTGCAGGCTATCCATTTATTAGTACGGAGAATACTAAGATTCTGTTAAAGTGTTTTAAACTATATGATAAAATCCTTGTTCACACACCAAAAAAATTTGGATCGGAATATCGGTCTGAAATAAAAAATCTTTCATTAAAAAGAATTTACGATTTATCCTTTGAAATTTATAATTCAAAAATTAGTTATACTGGCTTTATCCTGCCGTACAACTCTAAAATTACCAAATCAAAATCAGAACTAAAAAAGTCAATTGGCGCTACCGGAAAAAAATTAATTTTAGTTAGCAGAGGAGGAGGAGTAATCGGACCAAAGATGATTAGTTCAACAATCTTATCTAAACAATATCTTCCCGATAATTATATTTTTTTGATAGTCGCTGGACCAGCTTCTTCAAAAAAAGAACTGGAAGTATTTAAGAAAATAGCTAAAAAGGTTTCCTCTCAAATTAAAATAGAAACCTATTTAGAAAATTTCTTTAACTATTTGAATGCTTGCGATTTATCTATAAGTCAGGTTGGCTATAATACCTCGGTTCAACTGATGTACCTAAACAAAAAATCGATTTTGATTCCTCAGGTTATCAGGAAAACTAAAAGAATTTTAGAACAAAGCCCGGAGCAGTTAAATAGAGCCAGAGCGTTAAATAAATATTTAGGAGCTAAAATTTTGGACTATAATCAATTAAGTCCCAAACTAATAGCTAATGTCATAATTAAAAGCATTCAGTCAGAGCAACAGTATTTTATCCCCAGAACTCTTTTTGCAAATGAGACCGATATCATCAAACAATTTCTATTATGAAAATTTTTTATCACCACCAAAGATTAAATATAGCTATTTACCCACTTATTGAGAAAAAACTAAAGCAGCTTATTTTAAATCATCCAGATATCAGAGATATTTACAAATACTTAGATCAAATTCAAAATCTTTGGGCTAAATATATCAAAACTAAATATTCGGTGTTTACTGATTCTGGAACCAGCTGTATCTGGATTGGATTGTCAGTTTTAGGAGTTAAAAAAAATGATGAGGTAATTTTACCAGTTACCGCTCATCCAGCCACGGTTTTATCAATACTGGGTCTTTCAGCCAAGCCAGTGTTTATAGATATAAATCCAGATTTAAGTCCAAATTTAAAAGACCTGAAAAGAAAAATTAGTAAAAAAACCAAAGTGATAATAATATCCTATATGTACGGAAAAAGTCTTAATCCCTATCCGATTTTAGAATTAGCTAAGCAACATAATTTAAAAATACTTGAAGATGCCTGCCAGGCTCATGGGAGTGAATATCAAAATAAAAAACTTGGTTCATTTGGTGATATTGGCTGTTTCAGTTTTAATTTTAGAAAAACTATCTCAACTTTTGGCGAAGGAGGAGCGATAAATTTCAACTCCAAAAAAATAAAAACTGAAATTCACAAAAGAACTCTTTATAAGCTGGACAGTCAGCTGATTATTTCCACCAAAAGACCTACTCCTTATTTTTCATACAATTCACTGCCATTTATTGAAATAAAAACTAAGCTAGCCAAAAAGATTGAGCAAAATAAACTACTTTCAGCAAGAATCTATGGAAAATACCTCAGTAAAATCAAACAAGTGAAGTTAATAAAAGATAAGCCTTATGAAAAGACCATCTGGCAGAATTATCTAATCTACGCAAAAAAAAGAGACAAACTGGCTAGATTTTTAGAAAGAAATGGAATTGAAGGAGCAGAATTTCAATTCGAGCCAGTTTATACATTTAAAATCTTCAAACCATTTATCAAAAAACAATGCTTTCCAGGAGCAAAATACTACCATAAACATGGCCTGGCTCTGCCAATCTTTCCTTTAATTAAGCCAGCTGAAATCAAATATGTAATTCAAAAGATTAATCAGTTTTATTCTAATTCTAAGTAACCACAATTTCCAAAACATTTGGGACAATTAAGTTTTAGTCCTCTTTTTATTATATTCAGGTGTAATTTTCCAAAAATTTGCTTTTCAAAATTTTCCTGATTTAAATTAGCAATTGGTAAATTCCACATATACGGACAAGGAAAAATATCTCCACTTTCTCTAACCAAAAGAAAATACATTGGAAGTTTACATGATTTTATTATTGATTTTCCATGACTGATTAACTTAATCACTCTAACCAGTTCACTTAATTGAACTATTCGGTTCTTTTCTTTAACTTCCTGTTTTAAGATGGCAGATAAGCATTTTATTATTTGACTTCGCTGATTTCTGGTGTAAATTTGTTCAATCTCAGGTAATTTCACCTTAACTTTTGAAAAAACAGACTTCAAATCCTTATTTCTTTTAGTTAAAGTTCTGCTCAAGTCAACACCAAAGTCAGTTATTACCATAATATCTGGAAAGAATTGAATATTTCTTTTTAAGCAATATTCATATACATATTCAATATGTTGATAGTTAGCTGGAGTGATAGTAAAACCTACTCCTAGATTAAGTTCTGGAAAAAGCAACCTAATCTTATTTATTGTTAAATCAGTTTTCTGATAAGCATCATCTTTTCCCCTAATTAAATTGTGAACCTTTAAAGGACCATCCAGACTAAAATGTAAAAATAAGTTAGATATACTGGATTTATTTTGAGTCAAAAACTGAATTACCTTCTTGGTTAAATACCCATTAGTTGACAATTTTAACCTTCTAATTTTATTGTTTTTACACTGAGCTGCTAAATATTTATAAATCTTTTCAATTTCTGGATTTAAAAATGGTTCTCCACCAGTCAAAGTTAAATTTCTAATAAAAAATCGACTAGTAACACCTGAAACCAGTCTTTTTATCTGACTAAAACTCAGGTCAATTCTAGGAATTTTAGAAGATTCCCTGAATCGGCACATTTTACATTCCAAATTACAACGATTAGTAATTCTTATCATTAAATCTATTTCTTTCATAACTAATCCAAATTAAAATCTTTTAAAAATCCGTGATAAGCCAGACATTTAGGACAGGCACCAGAAAGAGCTCTATTTACTATTTCTAAATACTTTTTTGATTCAAATTTTTTAAACCAATTTTTCTGTTTCAAACTGACTAATGCCGGCATATACACACAAGGAAAAATTTTCGCGCTAGAGCTAACAAACAAGGAAAAAGATGGGGTATGGCAGGTCTTGATAAAATCAAGGCCATAGTTCAAAAATTTAATTAATACAGCAATAACTTTTAGATTAACCACTGGCTTTTCTTGTTTACCTTCAGCTTTAAATATTTTTAATAAGTCGTTTTTTACTTGTCTTTTTTGATTTAAATTAAGACTTGTTTTAAGCTTACTAGAACCAGCCTTATGATAGTAATGCTTAGTCTTGCTTTCGGCAAATTTAGGACTGAAAAACAAATTATTTTTCCTGCAAAGCTTATAAATATCCAGAATCTGGTCAAAGTTATATGGACTGATGGTAAATTTTATTTCTAAATTTACCTGCGAATATAAGCTGGATACTTTCATAATAGTATCCAGAGTCTTTTGAAATGCATCATTTCTGCCTCTTAAAAAATTATGAATTTTTTCTTTTCCATCAAGACTAATTCCAAGACTTAAATTACTCAGATATTTTTTATTTTCTTTTAAAAAATCTAAAATAGTACTGGTATCATAGCCATTAGAATAAATTCCAATGTTTCTGATTAATTTTTTGGCCTTACATAAAACCAAAAACTTATAAATTTTACCAATATCCGGATGCATAAACGGCTCTCCTCCGGTTAAAGATATTGAGCCAATTGGTTTATTAAAAACTGGAGAAAGAACCAAATCTCTAATTTGGTTTATATCAAGATACTTTTTTTCTTTCTCTTGCCAAATACTGCACATCCTGCATTTCAAATTGCATCGATTAGTAATTTCTAAAGTGATATCTTGAATAGGTAGTGTTTTCATTTTCTTAATTTTAGTATAGCTGAAAAATTAATTAACTTTATTTCGCTTTTCTTACTTTTCATTTGAATAAATCTAAAAAATTTACCAATTGATTTAAAGTCATCCAAATCTTGATGATGTAAAACTATTCCCAAAACTTTAGAGTTAAAACAAGCATTAGTAAACTTTATAATCATTTCTTTTAAATTTAAAGTTCTGGTCTGATTTTTTAAATAAATATTTAAACTTATTTTAGCTGGTAAATCTAAAAAAAATTTGCTTGGAAAGTTAGTTTTCTTTCCGGCTGAAAAGATTTTATAGCCAAGTTCGTTTATAACTTTCAAAGTATCTAAATTATATCCATGAAATGGAGGAATAAAAGCAGGAGTAAAATTTTTACCAAAATATTTTTCCATCAATTTTTTGCCAGCCAGAATATCGTTTTTTTGTTGAAGATAAGTTCTTTTCGGACCAAACTCGTATTTGTAATTTGAATTTTGACTATAATTTTTATGTTGATAGCCATGCTGAACAATATCAATTAAATCGGGATATTCTTCTTTTAACTGATTTAAAAAATTAACTGTAGCCGGAGTAATCTTTTTGGGAATTACTCCAAAAATTACTGGCATTTTCAGAGCTAAAATTAGCTGGCAAAATTTTCGAAGTTTCCAATCCAGCTCAAAAACATCATCATCTCTTAAAAATACAAACTTCATTGTTTCATCAGTGGGTCTTTAGCAAAATAATCTCCATACTTTTGATAAGCCCAGAATCTACTTCCCCCTCCACATTTGTTTACAAATGGACATTTCTGACAAACTTCGGAAAGCCAGGATTCACTATGAACTTTTTTGATAAATGGATGATTTATAGCTGAGGTTATAGTTTCTCCCAGGTTTATATCGATATAATAGCTCGGTTTAAAGTATCCTCTAACATCCAACACTAATCTTTCTCTGCCATCATCAAACTGTCCTCCTTTTAAACTGTAAATAGCCAATTTTTTATCATCGGTTATACAAAAAGGAACTGCGTTGGGAATGTAGGCTGCTATCCCCTTCTTTCTAAGCCACAGGCAAAAATTCATTACTTTCAAAATATCTTGCCTGGAAATATTATATTCTGGTAGTTTTTTAAGTATCTTTTTTTCTATCATCGGCCTATAAAATTCCCACCGTTTTATTCCTAAGTAATTAATTAAATTAAAATACTGATTGAAATTTTTAAGCAAATATCTAGAAATAATCGTCCCTACTCTGATATGAGGAATTCGTGACCTAACCAGTTTCCTAATATTTTTTAATTTTAAAGAAATATTTGAATTACCAATTTTTTTAGCTATCAACTTGCTTGCTGCTGGCAGAGAAATCAAAACATTATCTACATTGTTTTCTATTTTCCTTATCAAATCATCATTAATTAGTGTAGCATTGGTATTTAAAAATACATAGAATCCTAAATCCTTAGTTTGACTTAAAATATCTACTATATCCTTTCTTAAAAGCGGTTCACCTCCAGTAAATCTAATACTTTCTACTTTTAATTTTTTAGCTTCATTTAAAGCATCAATTATTCTAGATTTTGGAAGGAATAAATTTTTTAGTTTTTTTTGAGCATAAAAACAAAACTCACATCTTTGATTACAGACAGTAGTTACTTCAATAGTTATATTTTCTGGATAGCTTCCCATTATCTATGAATTAAATTTGAAAAATAAACTAGAAAATTAGTGTAACTTAAAACTGCTCCTAGAAGCATTAAAGGCGCAAACGGGATTATTCTTCTAACTGGAATAGTTTGAAAGTCAACCTTTTTATCCCAAACAATCCTTTTTAATTCCTTTATATTTTCTTGAGTAAGTAAAGTGTCTTTTTTTAACAATAAATTTCCCTGCTTATCATATAAGTCAGCGGCTACTTTCATATAGGCAGAAAGCTTTTGAACCGGAACTCTTCCGGTCATAAATATATCTTTAGACCCCTGAAATATGGTATAAACCAAAATAAAAAAAATACTATACTTTAAGCTGGAAAATAAATAACCTGGTTGAATAAATATTTGCCTTTGAAGCAAAAACCTTAAGCTTATTCCAGTAATCAAAATAATTCCTAAAGCCAGAGGTATCTTTTTTAGCCTGTAAATTGCTTTATAAATCGAAAGATAAATTAAGTAAAGAACGAACATTAACCAAAAATTAAAATTTAAATTTAGTTTTTCTAGTAAATACCAGAATAACCAGCTAATTGAAAAAACTATTATAAAAGTTTCTGAAAAAAATCTTAAACTTTTTTTAGTTATCATAGCTTTAATTGCTTGTCTTGGAGAAAAAATAAAATTTAATAATAAGCTTAATAAAATCACCAGCCCGCCAGCTATAAAAATGTTAAAAAACAAAAAAAGCGAGGGGTAAATTTTAAAAGAGTTAGAAAAAGGCATCAAAAATGAAAAAAGCAAAAACAATTTAGCATCTCCAGGAGGCCAAATTCTTAAAAGATATAACCCAAAACTAATGGTAAATGCAATTATCAAATTTAAGAAAAAGTCATATCTTAACCTTAAATTACCAAAAGTAACAAAAATAAGATAAATTACCAACCCTGCTGCTATTCCAGAAAGTATTAAGGAATTTTTAATCTGATGTCTTTTAATATCAGTTAAACTACTTAAAATTCCCAAAACAATTGTTAAGCTAAATAACAAGCACTTAAGCAGTAAATAACCCATAAATCTTCTTCAAAATAAGCTGTTAGTAATTTTGAAAATCTAAACCACACTTAACTGAATGAAAAAGGAAAAACCTCAGAGTAAAATCCTAAAGTAAAAAACAAAACTAAAAAAAGAAGCACTGAAAAAACTAGAAAATCCTTTTGATTTAACATTTGGTTGATTATACCAAACTTTCTTTGAAAAGTAAATCAATTTGACAAAATTAACCTATTAAAGTTTAATTAAAATAATGAAAAAAATTTGTATTGTCGGCAGTCCAAGCACCGGAAAAACCACTCTGGCTAAATCTTTAGTTAAAAAACTTAACCAAAAGAACTACCAGACCAGACTAGTAAGTGAATATGCCAGAAGCTTTATTATTCAATATGGGCCACCAAAGGACATTAAAGACCAGCTTAACATAGTTATTGGTCAGATTGAAATTGAAAAAAGAGTAGAAAGAAAAAATCCTGATTTTATCATTTGTGACTCAGCAAGTTATTTAACCTATGTTTACAGCAAGCTATACAAACCAAAGTCTACCGACTATTTAGCTAATAAAAGATATTTTCTAATCCAAAAAAGAATTACTGAAATAGTAGAACCAGAAATTAGCAGCTATAACTTACATTTCTTTTTGCCAATTGAATTTGATTTTAAAGATGATGGAGTGAGAATATTTAAGCAATTAACTTATAAAATTTCTAAAGAAGTTAAACAGCTTTTAGAGCAGAAAAAAATTAATTACTATCTAATAACTGGAACAGTTGAGGAAAGAACTCAAAAAGCTTTAGATATTATTCTATCCCAATACAAATAGAAAGTTTTATTTACGAATTATTTCTTTTATCTTTCTAACAATTGTGTCTTTTGAAATTTGCTCAAAATCTAAAAGCTCTTCTGGCAGGCCGCTCCTAGGTATTTTCTGCACTGCTAGCGAATAAACCGGTATATTCACATTAGAAAGAGTAGTTTTTACTGCTTCACCTAACCCTCCCGCAGGATAGTGATCCTCTACTGTAACTATTGCTTTAGTATGCCTAGCTGATTGAATTAGAGTCTTTTTATCAATTGGTTTTATACTGTATAAATCAATTACTCGAATTAAAATTCCTTTTTTCTTTAATTCCTGGTAAGCGGAAAGTGCTTGGTAAAGAGTAATACCAGCAGCAATTACTGTAACTAAATCTTTCCGACTTTTTTTCAATACCTTACTTCCACCAATGGAAAATTCTTCATCTAAAGAATAAATAATTGGGGTATCCTTTCTGGTAGTACGTATATAAACCATTCCTGGATATTTAGCTGCTTTTTCAACCAATTTCTCACAGGCTATTGCATCAGCTGGATACAAAACTACGCTATTTAAAATTCCTCTAAACATAGCAATATCATCTAAACCCATTTGGGAAGGTCCATCTTGACCAATAGAAACCCCTGCATGTGAGCCAACAAATTTGATGTTTGCATTGGAGTACTGAGACATTCTAATCTGGTCATGAGCTCGGGTGAAAAAAGCTCCAAAAGTAGAAACAAATGGGATTTTACCTCGCAGACTTAAACCCAAAGCTACCCCAACCATATTTTGTTCAGCAATAAACATTTCTAAAAATCTTTGAGGGTATCTTTGTTTAAAAGTTTGAGCAAAGGTGGAATTAGAAACCTCAGCATCTAAAACTACCATTTCAGGAAATCCAGGATAAATTCTAACCAGAGCATTTCCATAAGCTTTTCTTGTAGCAAGTAAAGTACCTGGTGGATAGAAAACTGGCTTAATTTTTCGAGAAATTGACTTTTCTGGCTTAAGATTCTTTGGTGGTTTAATTTCAGCCCGAATATGTTTATCAATTTTACCAAGCTCTCTTACTGCCAGTTCAAATTTTTCCTGATCTAAAACTTTTCCATGCCAGCCAATTTTATTTTCTAAAAAACTAACTCCTTTGCCTTTAATAGTTTTGGCTAAAATTGCAGTGGGCTTTCCTTTGACTTTTAATGCCCGCATGTAAGCAGAAAGAACTTGAGATAAAGAATGACCATCATCAACCAGAATAGTTTGCCAGCCAAAAGCTGAAATTCTCTCTTGATAAGCTTTAAGATTATGACCATACATAGTCTCTCCAGTTTGTCCCAGTCGATTAACATCTATGATAGCTGTTAAATTATCCAGCTTATAATGAGCAGCAACCTGGATAGCTTCCCAATTAGAACCTTCGGTCATCTCGCTGTCTCCTAAAAGGACATAAGTTCGATAAGGAAGCTGGTCAAATTTAGCATTTAAAGCCATTCCAACCCCAACAGACAAACCTTGACCTAGCGAACCAGTAGCTGCTTCACAATATTTAAATCTTGGAGTTGGATGCCCCTCAAGGAAACTATCAAATCTCCGGAAGGTTTCTAATTCTTTTTCATCTAAAACTCCAGCAATAGCCCATAAAGCATATAATAGTGCAGCAGCATGACCTTTGGAAAAAATCAATCTGTCGTTATTAGGATGCTTTGGGTTTTTAACATCAAATCGGAAAATACCCCCAAACATTAAACCGGTCATTAATTCAACTGCTGAAAGAGAAGAAGTCAAGTGACCTGAACCAGCCTGAGTAGTCTCCAGTAAAATCCAGTACCTGATTAATTTAGCTATCTTCTTTAATTTTTCTAAAGTCATTTTTTAATTGATTGAATCTTCTGTTTAAATTTTTTTAAAGTTTGTTTCAAATTACTTTCTGCAAACAAAGCACTGCCAATAATCAAGAAATCCGGATCAAATTTAGCTACCATCTCTACATTCTCCAGATTAATCCCACCATCAATTCCTATTTTTACTTTTGGAGACAATTTCTTTACCTTTTCAACTTTTTTTAACACTTCAGGAATAAACTTTTGTCCCTGAAATCCTGGATGAACTCCCAAAATCAAAACTGAATCCAACCTATCCAGATAAGGCCTGAGTTGTTCAGGTGGAGTTTCTGGATTTAAAGCTATTCCTCTTTGAAAATTGAATCTTTCCATCTGTTTTAAAACATAATCCAGATTTTTAGTAGCTTCCAGATGAAAAACTACCCGTTTAGCTCCGACTCTTTGACATTGGCTAAAAAAATTTTCTGGATTCATAACCATTAGGTGAATTTCTAGATTGAGTTTGATTGAAACTCTGGCTAGTTCCTCCAAACCAATTGAAGTATTTGGAACAAATTTTCCATCCATCAGGTCAATTTGAGCCCAGCTAAACAACCCAGCTAATTTTTCTAACTTTTGTTTTAAGTCCTGTAAGTTGTTGGTTAAAATTGCCGGAATAATTTCTTTCATAGATTTTCCTGTTCAATTTTTTTAATTTTATCCACTCTACGACAATGCCTGGGAGCTAAATCAAAACTTGAATTGAGCCAGGTTCTAACAATTCTTTTAGCCAAATTGACAGTTAAATATTTCTGACCTAAACATAAAACATTAGTATGATTATGTTCTCTGGATGCTTTAGCTATCTTTAAGTTATAAGCATTTACTGCTCTAACACCCTTAATTTTATTAGCTACAATACAAACTCCTACTCCACTATCACAAATTATTATTCCTAAGCCCTTACCTTTAGCTACTGCTAAAGCAACTTTTTTGGCAAAATCCGGATAGTCATCATTCGGATCCAAGGAATAATTTCCCAAATCTTCAACATTATACCCACATTTATCCAGATATTTTTTAATTATTTCTTTTAATTTAAATCCGGCGTGGTCAGAACCAATAAAAACTTTAAACTGTTTTCTCATCTTAGTTTAAGTAAGATTAAATTCTACTACTAAATACCCTACTCCAAATGGGCCTTGATAGGCTAAAATCTTTGGTTGCCAGTTTAATTCAGAGCCTTCTAAGATTCCTAAAACAAAACAAAATGACCGGAGTCCACATTCTCCAGCTTCCGGATATAAATCGTTTAACTCAAAAATTGTTTCAAGGTCTTTTTTCCTTAAGGCTTCAATAAAAGCCTTATCAAACTTTGGCCCATCTGGGTGAAAACCATAAGGTCCTTCAGACTTCAGACAATGAGACATATCTCCGCTAGCTACCAAAGCCACCTTTAGCTTGTAATCCTTAATCTTTAAATTCTTTCCCCACTCAAAATGCTGCCGGCAAGAATCCAAAGTAGTTAAAACAGGATAGATAAATCGGTAAGATGGTTCAATTTTCAGATTACTTGGAGATTGATAATTCTGATATTTAAAACTCTGATTTTCTGAAATTAAAAAATATAACGGCACTTTTATTCCCCAATCCGGATGTGGAGAAGAAATAATTACCAAGTCCGGATCTACTTTTCTAAACTTTTCTCCCAGCTTTTTCAGACTTTCAATGACTAACTTTACTTTCTTTCTATCTTCAGCCGAACCAATTTCAGGTAAAATTATTGGAGGATGAGGAGCAAAGCAAGCAAAACTAATCACTATTAATATTTTAAATCAGGCATTAAAAAATTTCAAAGATTTTTAACCTCTCTTCTCATTACTTTGATCTAACTTCCAGCTAGCCCAGTCACACTCAGGATACCTGGAGCAACCATAGAACTTTTTGCCTGTTTTAGCTCTTCTTTCTACAATGTCTCCAATCTTACATTTAGGGCACTTACCATAAGTTTTTTCCTTTAGCGGCTTAACATTTTTACATTTAGGAAATCCTGAACAGGCTAAAAACTCTCCAAATCTGGAAGTTTTAATCACCATTGGCCGACCGCACTTCTCACAGATAAGGTTGGTTTTCTGTTCTACCTTAATTTTTTTAACCTGTTTATATTTCTCTTTCAAATTTTTAGCAAACGGATAATAAAAATCTCCAACTACCTTACGCCAATCAAGTTTTCCCTGAGCAATCAAGTCTAATTTCTCTTCTAATTTAGCAGTAAAAGAAATATCTACAATTTCTGGAAAATGTTGAGTGAGTATCTTATTAACCAATAAGCCCATTTCAGTAGGATAGAATTTACCCTGTTGCTTATAAACATAATTTCTTTCCTGAATAATTGAAATTATTGGGACATAAGTTGATGGTCGACCAATTCCAAATTTTTCCAAATCTTTAATCAAACTAGCATCAGTATATCTAGGTGGAGGCTGAGTTAAATGCTTATTAATCTTAGTCCTCTTTAGTTTTAATTTTTCTCCCTCAGTTAATTCTGGAAGCTGATTTTGTTGAAATTCCTTAGGCCAGATTTTTAAAAACCCATCAAATTTTAAAACACTTCCTGAAGCTTTTAATAAATACTTATCATCCAGGCTGGATATTTCTAAACTGGTTGCTTGAAAAATAGCTGGCGGAAGTTGAGAAGCAACAAATCTCCTCCAGATTAAGTCATAAAGTTTTTTCTGGTCTGCATCTAAACTTGGTTGAGTATTAAAAACATTAGTTGGCCGAATAGCCTCATGAGCTTCTTGAGCTAGTTTAGTTTTGGTTTTAAAAATTCTAGGTTGTTCAAAGTACCTTTCACCCAGATTACTTTTAATCCACTTTTCAGCCATAATTAAAGATTCCTTGGAAAGATTTACTGAGTCAGTTCGCATATAAGTGATTAATCCGTTTTCATAGAGACTTTGAGCAAGATACATAGTCTTTTTCATTGAAAATCCAAGTTGTTTGGCTGCCTGCTGTCCTAAAGTGCTGGTAGTAAATGGTGGCAAAGGATACTTCTTTACCAGCTTTGTAATCAAATTTTTAAGGTAAAATTTTCTAGTTTTTAATTCGCTAACAATTTTTTCGACTTTCTTTAAGTCAGTAAAGCCAGGTTTAGGTAATGTCCGATTATTTATTTTAGATAACTCAGCCTCAATAATTCTTTTTGGAGAAGCCAAAGTAAGTAAAATACCACTTATAGTAAAATAAGTAGTAGGTTTAAAATTTCTAATTTCCTGATCTCTTTCTACAATTAATCGTAAAGCTACTGATTGTACTCTTCCGGCAGATAACTTCCTGGCAACTTTTTCCCACAAAAACGGAGATAGTTTATAACCAACCAGTCGGTCTAATATTCTCCGACTCTGCTGAGCATTTACTAAATTCAGATTAATCTTAACCAGATTTTTAAGAGCAGTAAGTATGGCTGACTTGGTAATTTCGTTAAATACAATTCTGGGAGCATTCTTTAATCCTAAGATTTGGGCTAGATGATAGGCTATTGCTTCCCCTTCTCTGTCTTGGTCAGTAGCCAGGATAACTTTTTCTGCCTGCTTGCTTTCTTTCTTCAAAAAATTCACCCTTTTTCGAGCTTTAACTGGAATAACGTAAGTTGGCTCAAAGTTATGCTCAATATCAATCCCTAACTTACTTTTAGGAAGATCTCTAACATGACCATAGCTACAAACCACTTTGTAGCTTTTTCCTAGAAGTTTCTGAATAGTATTAGCTTTAGTTGGGGATTCAACAATGATTAAAACCATGATAGTAAATATAAAAATCAATTTATTTCATTTTGATTTTGTATTTATTTGGTATCCAGCTAAGGTTTCCTCAACCAATCCTTCAACTAGCAAGGTAGTTAAACTTTTATTTACCGCTTGAAAGTCAAGTTTAGTAACTTCTACTAACTTGTCAACTGTTAAAGGAACTTTACTTTGCTGGATAGCTTCTAGAATAATCTTTTCCTTTTGATTTAATTTTAGTTGAAATGGTTTAATGTTTAAATCTTCTAAAATCTGCTCTGCCGTACAAACTAACCTAGCTCCTTCTCTAATTAACCAGTGCGAGCCCTGATAATTAAGATGATTTGCTGGTCCTGGAACCACAAATACCTCCCGATTCTGTTCCAAAGCAAATTTAGCTGTAATTAATGCACCAGATTTTCTAGGAGCTTCAATTACTACAACTGCTTGAGATAAACCACTAATTATTCGATTGCGAGCTGGAAAGTGATGCGGTAATGCAGGAGTACCTGGGGGGTATTCCGAAATTAAAGCTCCTCTTTGATTTAAAATCCTTTGAGCTAAAGTTCTGTTAGTAACAGGATATATTTTATCCAAACCACTACCCAATACCGCTATGGCTTGTCCACCCCCATCCAAGCACCCTTGATGAGCTGCGCTGTCAATTCCCAAAGCTAAACCACTAACAATTACCAAACCCTGCTTAGCCAGATCTTTAGCAATTTTTTTAGCTAAATGAATCCCTAGTTCAGTGGGTTTTCTGGTCCCCACTATGGCAATTTTTATTAAATTCGATGCTGGAAAAACTCCTTTTAGGTAAAGCGGAGATGGAGGATAGGGTATCTCTCTAAGAAAAACTGGATAATCTCTATCAGTTAAATTGATTTTTTTAATTTCAGGCATTTGCTAAATAGCTTTAAATACCGTATTATTATAATGATACTGTGATTAAATTGTAAACACCATTATGGATTTCCATAAAAAGTTAATTAAAAGACTTTCAATTAGTCTTGGTATAATTGTGATTTTAGGCAGCTTATTATGGGGGCTAGCTAAAGATATTCAAAACCAAGCCAGAAAAGTAGTGACCCAAAGAATGGAAATTTTAAGACAAAGTCAGTCTTTATCTTCCCTAGCTTCTTTTAAGAAACAATTTGAAAAAGCTCAGACATTATTCAGTATTTTAGAAAATGCTTTACCAGAAAAAGATAGATTATTACAGCTTTCCCGAGAACTAGAAGAACTAGCCAGACAAAATGAGGTAGGTTTTAGTTTTTCTTTTGGTAGTGAAAAGGCTGGTACTAGAACTGTCCCTGGAGAAATAGAGTTTGTTATGAGCCTTTCCGGAGTTTTTAGAAAAATTCTAGATTTTCTTGTAAGTCTGGAAAATTCTAACTTTCCAATTAGCTTAGATAGTTTAAGTTTCAGTCGAGATATCGGCTCAGGTCGAATAACTATGACTATCAAGGGAAGAATTTTTTTTAGACAATAAATTTATGAAAAAAGTTAGTTCTAAACGCTACTGGACTGCTATGTTTACCTCAGCTGGAATTGTGCTATTTGTAATACTGATGACTTTAGTTACAATATCGATAAGATTTTTAATTCGGAATTTAGATTTGAGTTTAAAAAAAATTACCTCTGGAGCTACCGGATTAATTGAATTTGACCTGGAACGATTTAAAAAGCTAAATCTGATACCAGGCAAGAGTCTTGATTAAACTTAAAAAAAATAATAAAATAATTAGTGAGAGCGCACGTAGTTCAGGGGTAGAACGCTGCTCTGATAAAGCAGAGGTCCCTAGTTCGAATCTAGGCGTGCGCACAACAACTGGGCCGATAGCTCAGCGGTAGAGCGTCGCACTTGCACTGCGAAGGTCTGGGGTTCAAGTCCCCATCGGTCCACAAGCTTTCTAAGTACCTGCTATTCTCTTGCCAGATTAGTTCTGTAATTTATCTAAAGAAGTTTTATAAATATCTTCTGTTGTAGGAATAATTAATTTGACCTTTAATGTTTAAGACTTATAATCAATGTAAAGGCTTAAAACTTTTTCCGTCATAATGGATATTTTATTAATCTTTCAATTAATAGTTCTTTATTTTGCTATAGTAATTCATGAATTTTCTCATGGATTGATGGCATATAAATTGGGCGACCCTACGGCCAAAAATGCTGGCAGGTTAACTTTAAATCCAATTGCCCACATAGATCCATTTGGAACAGTTATCTTACCTTTAATTTTAATTATATTTAAAAGTCCATTTGTTATTGGTTATGCCAAGCCAGTTCCGTTTAACCCAGTATATTTTAGAGATAAAAAGAAAGGAATTATGTTAACTGCATTAGCCGGACCTCTGTCAAATATTGGACTAGCTTTAATATTCAGTTTTCTGGTTAGATTATTAACAATTTTTAATATTGTTTCTTCTCAATTAGTTTTCCTTTGCTCTATAGTAATATTTTTAAATCTGCTTTTAGCATTTTTTAACCTGGCTCCATTTTATCCTCTTGATGGACACCATATCTTTTTATCAATGTTACCGGTTAGATTTTACAAGCTCAAAGAAATACTTTTAAGACATAGTTTAATTTTTATAGCTATCTGGATATTCTTTATTTTTCCTTACATAGCTTCACTAATTAGAAAATTAACCATAGTTTTAGCTGGAATCTAAGCATGGATATCAACATTCTTTTAAAAGATTATCTAGATTATCTTGAAATTGAAAAAAATCGCTCCATTAGAACTAGAAGAAATTACCGACATTATCTAGAGACCTTCTTTAAATTTTCTAAAATTAAAACCGAAAAGGATATAACCAAAGATAAAGTAAGAGAATTTAGATTGTGGTTGGCCAGAAAGAAAACTGCATCTGGAAAACCTCTCCAAAAAAATACCCAATCCTATTACATAATTGCATTAAGAAATTTCTTAAAATATTTAATTAAAAGAGATTTTAAAGTTTTATCTCCAGATAAAATAGAACTTCCAAGAATTCCCCCAAGACAAATAGAAGTTTTAGATTACCAGGAACTTTTAAGATTGCTGGACGCTCCTCAGGGTAACGACCTAAAGTCCTTAAGAGATAAGGCTATTTTGGAAGTTTTGTTTTCAACCGGATTAAGGTTATCTGAATTATGTAGTTTAGAAAGATATATTGATATAGATAAAGGAGAAATTACAATCAGGGGAAAAGGAGGACAATTAAGATTAGTTTTTTTATCTGAATCAGCTAAACAAGCCTTAAAAAAGTATCTAAACAAAAGAAAGGATGTGAGCCCAAAGCTTTTCCCAGTATCCCCAAGAACAGTGGAAAGAATTGTAGATTTTTATGCCAGAAAAGCGGGAATTCTAAAAAGAGTATCTCCTCACAAGTTAAGACATTCTTTTGCTACCGATTTACTAATTAATGGAGCTGATCTTCGATCAGTTCAAGCTCTTTTAGGGCATAAAAACATTTCTACTACCCAGGTATATACACATTTAACCAATCGACAGCTCAAACAGGTATATCAGTCATTTCATGCAACAAGAAGGAGAAAATTAAAAATATCAAAGTAACTTAAATTTTTATAAGATGACTCCTACACTGACAATCCGAGCAACCAAAACCTCTAATTGGCTTGCCATATTTTAAAGCTAACCGGGCAGCTTTGCATTCTTCCTCCTTTTTTGCAAGCTTATAAAATACCTTTTTAATTTTCACATTTTTATTGGAAAGTAAATAATCAATGTGCCAGAATTTAGTTTTATTATTTTTTCTAAAGTGTCTTTTTATCCTTGCCCTCAAGTTATTTTGAGCTGAACCAACATAAAGATAATTTCCTTTATCAAACCTTATTTTCCTCAATTTACCAATTTGAATAGAAGTATCTTTCTTTACTTTAATAAGCAAAAGATAAATTCCTTTTAGTTTATCTTCTTTTAACCTTTCAAATTCTTTAAACCCTTTAATTATCTGGTTTAATTTCATTTAAACAATTAAGTCCTTTTCCTCAACTTTAAAAACAGAAAGAACTCTTAATGCTGCTGGTAATATCTGGTGATGAATATAATAGTCTACATCAACATCAGAAACTTTTGCCCACTCATAAGGAATTGCCTTGTCAGAAATTTTTCCTTCCTTTTTTGAAATTACAAACATAATAATTGTTCCAGGTTCTACTTCTTCTCCTTTTTCTTTCATTTTTTTAGCACAGGCTAAATGAGGTGATAAAGATTTATACTTTTCAATTGGCTTGGTTAACTGTTCATAAATTACCAAATCTCTTAATGAAATCTTTCTTGACTTCAATTTTGAAATAGTTTTCTGGGTATATTTAATAGCTCCTTTAATGTCCTCTTTTTTAAGTACAAATTCTAAAACTTTTCTTTGAAGTTCTTTTGCCAGATTGCACCAATCCTTTCTTACAGTTTCAAGTCCCCTTATTAAGAGCTTTCCTTTTTCATCTAAAAGAGCATATCTTTTCTTTGCTGTGCCTTTAATTAAACCTCTGGGGATAAAAATTCCTCTTTTATAAAAGCCCTGCAAATCCAACTCAATTATTCCTGGTAGGGCTTTATTGATTTTTTCTAGGAACTTTTCAATATCTTTTTTAAGAGTTTTCTCCTTTTTTTCTTTTGGCTTTAAAAATGCCGAATCAGTATCTCCATAAACCACCACAAAATTTTCACTTGCTTTTTCCATTACTCTTCTAATCAAACTTCTTCCCCATGAAGCTGCAGACTGAGCACACTCCTTACAGTACCATTTTGAAGCAGGGAAACCAAAATAACCATAGGTAGCATTGGTAATAATTTTTACAACCTGCTGACGAGTATTTAAAAGATGATATTTTTTTGAATCTTCTTTTAACTTTTTCATTCTCTTTTTAATCTCCCACCTTTCTTTCAAAAGCTCTCTAATTACTGAAGAAACAAATCCTTTTTTCTTTTTACAAAACCAAAAATTTGATTCAGGAACCTTAAACCCGTTGTCCCTACAACAAGAACAATTTAAAGTTTCCGGAGAAATATTGAATGTAGCAATGATTGAAGGATAAAGAGAACGAAAATCTACCACCGCAATGTTTTTATGAATTCCCCCAATTGGTTCTTTAACATAACCACCAGCAAAGGTAAATTGCTTTCTTCTTAAAATCTCATCAAATTTTGGTTGATTGGGGATTACCTCTCCTAAATAATGGGCTTTTTTAGTTAAAAAGCTTTCTACCAGTTGTGAATAGCTCATTCTTGAAACATCAAACAGAAGCTGACCTGAAATTTTTGAAAGTTCAAAGATTTGAGAAGAAAGTAAATTGAAAAGTCGAAAAGTAAGTTCAGAATCCTTTAGGCAATATAAGGCTAACTTCTGTAAATCTTTTTTCTTTCGCCAGGCCTCCAGCAACTCCTGAAAATCCATTTCGATTTTTTTATCTTCTAAAAGTTCACCTGAGACCGCATTTAAAGTTAAAACTTCAGTTTCAAGACTCGGAGAAAGAATGTTATTTACAAAAGGGAAAATATCAACATGAACCCTTCCTGAAATATGAGCTGCTGATGCTCTTCCTCTCCTTAAAAACTTGAATTCATCATTAGCTCTTCCGATTTTTAATTTCAACTTGTACTCTTTTGCTCTCTCTCTTATCATTGGGAAATCAAAAGCATCACCATTATAAGTTAGAATAATATCTGGATCTTTTTCTTTAATGGTAGCTTCAAAATCTTCCAAAAGTTCTTTTTCGTTTTTTACCAGTTTTACAAAATCAGGATATCTACCTTTTTTTCTATAAGTAACTACTTTTTTAAAATTATCTCCAAAATAAGAAATCATAATAATTTTCTCTTTTCCATTTTCAATATTAATTTCAATATCAAAGGCAATTGTCTTTAGTTGGGGCTCTTTTTCAATATTAGAAGAAGTAATTTTTCCATTCTTTTCTTCAACCCAACTAGGTTCATAAATCCTATTTTCAAGCAAAAAAGAATCAGAAAAAGAAAGAGAATATTGATACTCTTCTAAGACTGTTCCTTTTCCTCCTCTTTTTTTCTCCAGCTTCTTTACAATGTCTCTTATATTTGAAGTATCAGGAGGAGTAAAACAGGTAATTTTAATAAGGGCTTTTTCTTTTCCATTTAATTTTTTCTTTACAATTTCTATTTTTTCTACCTTTTTCTTTTTCAAAGCAAGTAACTTTTCAATATCCCTTATTGCTTGTTTTTCCTTTCCTTTCTCTGGCAAAACAAAAAAATAAGGAGAAAAATCAATAAGAGACTTTACCACTTTCCCTTTTTCATCCTTTCCAAACAAGCGTGCTTTTGTCTTTCCAGAAGAATCAATAATATAATTCAAATCTAAAAGAAAGAATCTCATATTTTCATTTTAACAATAAAAAAACAAAATGAAAGTTACTATCTTTTAAAAACTAAAGAAGTTAAAAAGAAAAATGTCGAAATGATAATTATCAAAGGACCAGCCGGAAAATGAGTAATCTTAAAAAGTAAAATCCCAAAAAGAGCTGAAAAAGCACCAAAAAAGATGCTTAAAGAATTGTATTGAAATAAGTTTCTGCTTAAGTTCCTAGAAGTAGAGGCAGGAATAGCTACTAAAGCAGCAGTTAAAAGTCCTCCTACTACTTTTACTCCTAAAGCAACCATTATCCCAATAATTCCCAGGTAGAGAAAATTATATCTTTTAACATTAATTTTTTCTGCCTTAGCTAAGTCTTCTGAAATGTTGATTAAAACTATTTTAGAATAAATCCTTTTTACCAAGGCAACAATTAAGATAGATAAAATAATAATCATCAGTGTTTCTGTTAAAGAAATCTTTGTAATATCTCCTACCAATGCAGTTTTTGCTTTTTCAATCGGCAAGAGTAAAAAAGAAATTGCCACTCCAAAAGCAAAAACAATGGCAGTTAAAGCTTCAACTGGTAGCTTTGTTTTTATCTCAAACAGCCATATTAAAATTATTCCTAAAATAATAAAAGGAAATGCACCCAAGGAAACATCAAAGTTATAAATTAAAGCTAAAGCAATTCCTGGTAAAGCTAAATGTCCTAAAGGCCCAGCAACCAAGGCCATTCTTTTGGAAAGCATCAAAGTACCCAAAAGTCCAGCTACTCCCCCAATAAAAATTCCTGAAACTAAGCTTAAAATAAGTTGAAAGTTCATAATTTTAATGGGTATGTTTGTAAAATTTTATTTCGTGGCGATAAAGCTTTTGTAAGTTTTCAGGAGTAAGAATTATCTCTGGCTTGCCCTGGCAAATTGCTGTTTTATTCAGACAAATTATATAATCGGAAAATTTATAAACTATGTTTAGATCATGGGTAACCAGTAAAACAGTTAGATTTCTTTTTTCTTTCAATCTTTTTATTAAAGAATAGATAGTTTCTTTTCCTGGAATATCAATTTCTGCAGTAGGTTCATCAAAAAGTAAAACATTAGGATTTCTTGCCAAAGCCCAGCCAATCAAAGCCCTTTGAAATTGTCCTGAGGAAAGATTTCCTATTCCTTTTTCAAAAACCTCTTCAAGGTCTATCTCTTTTAGAATACTCTTTATTTCAGTTTCTGAAATTCCTTTCAATTCAAAAAAATCCTTTACGCTCATTGGGATATTTTTTATGAATGGTAACCTCTGAGGTACATACCCAATTTTTACTCCTTTTTTCCAAATAATTTCTCCCTGATAAGGAAAAATTCCAAGTAAAGTTTTTAAAAGAACCGTTTTTCCTGCTCCATTAGGTCCCAAAATTGTTAAAACTTCTCCTTCTTTTACTCTAAAAGAAAGATTTTCTATAACCTTCAGTTTATCTAATTCTACCCAAAGATTTTTCACTTCCAAAATTAAATCCTTTTCCATAATTATTTGAAAAACTTAGAAACTAGATAAAAAAATAAAGAAAGAAAAATACTAATCAAAAGACAGGTTGTTAGAGGAAAATAAAAAGTAAAATTCTCTTTTTTAATGTAAATATCGCCAGGTAATTTTCCTAAGTAAGGAATTTTAGGTGAGAAAGAAAAAATTAAACCTAAAATAACCAGCAAAATACCGGTTAAAATTAAAATTTTTCCAAAAAATGTCATCATTTTAATTTTAATAATAAATCCTTTTAAAGCCAAATTTCTGAGCTAAAGAAATCACATTTTCAAATTCCTCTTTTTTGATTCTCCTTGAAAGTTCTTGGAATTTATAAGCTTTAAAGGCTGGCCAGTACTGGTCCATAATGTTTAAGAAAGTATTTTTTGAAATCTCTTTGGCTAAAAATTGAAAAATCTTTTCAGAGCCAGCTAAATCATTGGGTAAAATTAAATGGCGTACTAAAACTCCTCTAAAGGCAATCCCTCTTTCGTCTATTTTTAAATCGCCAACCTGCCGATACATTTCTTTGATGGCTTTTTTCATAATCTCAAAATAATTTTTGGCTTGAGAATATTTTAAAGCAATTCCATCATCCGAATATTTAGCATCAGGAAGATAAATATCAAAAATTCCTTCAAGTAACTTTAAAACTTCAACCGAATCATAACTATTAGTGTTATAAACCAAAGGAATTTTTAATCCTTTCTTAACTGCCAAATAAACTGCTTTCACAATCTGGGGCACTTGCGGCGTTGGAGTAACAAAATTGATATTATGGCAACCCATTCTTTGAAGTTCAAGCATCATTTCAGCCAATCTTTCAAAAGAAACCTCTTTTCCAATTCTTAGTTGAGAAATTTCATAATTTTGGCAATAAACACAAGCTAAATTGCAACTGGTTAAAAAAATTGTTCCTGAGCCATATTTTCCTACTAAAACCCCTTCCTCTCCAAAATGAGGATGATAAGCCGAAACTTTAGGTAAAAATTTTAATCTACAGAAACCTTCTTCTCCTTTAAGCCGATTAACTTTACATTTTCTTGAACAAATCTCACACTTTTCCAAAATTTTAAAAAGTTTTTCTATTCTTTTCTGCCATTCTTTTTCTGAAAGAAAAAGGTAACTGGGAAGCATTTTAAAGGTATTTTTTAATCCAGCTTACAGTTTCTTTTATTAATTTTTGCTGTTCAAAATAATTTTCAAATTTATGGTCAGTGTTCAGCTTAACCAGTTTTATGTTTTTATATTTTTTTGCTAATTTTTCTGAAAACTCTAAAGGAACCACTTCATCTTCTTTTCCATGGAGAACTAAAATTGGTAAATGCATCTTTAAAAGAATAGAAGAATAATCTTTATTTTCATTTTCCTTCAAATATTCTAAGCCAATTTTTTTATCCTTAACTATTAAATATCCTTTTTTCTTCCATTCTTTTAACTGTTCTTTTGAATTCCAGATTGGAATAAGTTTTTTCTGACAGAAAGCAGGAGCCCAAAAAACCATTGTCTTTAAAGAAATGTCTGAATAATTTTTGTAATACAATGTTGCTGCTACACATCCCAGACTCTCGCCTACAAAAGCTATTCTTCTACTATCTAGATTTACTTGCTTAAAAATACCTTTCATTACCACATTTAAATCTTCAATCTGCCTTTTGAGTGTAGTATTTTCCAATTCTCCCTGTGAATCCCCACATCCAGAAAAATCAAACCGAAAAACGGCAATTCCTTGTCTTTCTAAAGACCTGGCCAATCTTACCAGGCTTCTTTTTGATTTGGTCTGCCCAAATCCATGAACTAAAACTGCTAAAGGAGGTTTTTCTTTTGCGGGTAAATGAAGTATCCCAACTAACTGCTCACCTCTTTTGTTTTCAAAAGTTAAAGGAATTTCTTTTCTTATCTTTTTCCTTCTTTTTTCAACTTCTTGAATTACTCTTCTTACCAATCTTTTTGGATTTCTATCTTTAATTAAAACAGCACCAGATTTTTCAGAAACCTGATTTTCGATTTCTGGAAGAATTTTCTCTATTAATCCCCAAAAACCCTCTAATACTCCTATTACCTTTCCCTCATGAGCTGCTATAGAAAATTCATTTAAAGTTTCCATTCCTCCACCAATGCATATTATTCCATCACACTCAATTATTGATAAAACATTTCGGCCAATCTTATCTAAATTAGTAAAAATCAACTCCATATTTTGAGAAGGATAAGGATAAGAGAAAGGTGGCTCAACATGCTCTTTTAAGCTCTTGGCCGGAGAAAATCCAAGAACCAAGCCTCCTTTGTCTAAGGCTACTTTAGCTGCAACATCGGGAACACCCATACAGGCACCTGTGACTAATACACAACCCTGTCTGGCGATCTCTTCTCCCACAACTTTTGCAGTTTTTACTAGCTTCTCAGATAAAGTTTTACTTCTACCTGCTTTTTCCATTACTCCAATTTTATATTTTATTCTCTTCATTAATCCTGCCTTGTTTTACATTTTCTATTATATACTAATAATTTTTCCAACTCCATTTTCTATGAAATCGTTTTGATATTCTTTTTTAAATAATTCTCTAATTTCATCTCCAGAGCAATGAGAGGGAGCAACTTTTTTTACTTTTAATTTTTTTAATTCAGAAACTACTTTTTTTGGTGGATGATGAAAACCACCTAAAACTAGATAAACTTCTTTTTGAGGAAACATTTCTTTTGCTTTTTTAACAATATTAACAATTCCTGGATGAGCACAGCCGGTAATTATAATTAAACCTTTCTTTGAAAGAATCACTAAAGATTGCTCATCTGGCGGACCATAAAGTTCGCCGGTTGAAAAAATAAAATCTGAAATTTTTTGAGACCTTGAGACATTAATAAAATTTGCTCCATAACTTTTTATCATTTCCCTTACTGAATCTGGAAAAGAAGCCGGGATAAAAACTTTTACCTTTGGATTTTCCTTTAAAAATCCTTCAAGTCCTCCTATATGGTCACCATGAATATGAGAAATTACCACTTTGTCAATTGATTCAGGATCAACCCCTAATTTTTTCATATTAAAAAGCAAAATACCTGAGTTGCCTCCGGTATCAAATAAAATTTTTTCATTTGAAGTTTCAATTACCAGTCCAAATCCCCAGGCAGTTTTTAATTCTGGGTTAACCTGATAATTATCATAGACAGAAATTAAACTAACCTCTGATTTTTCTTTTTCTTCTTCTTTTAAAACTTTTTCTTTTTTAACTTTAAGCTCCTTTTCAATAGAAATTTCTGTTTTAGAAACCTTCTCTTTTTGAATTAAAAAAATCCCTCCTCCTATCAAAACTAAAATTATAATTAAAACAAATATTTTATATTTCATTTTTTGCTGTTTTAAATTTTTGAGTACTGAAATAGCTAAAATGACCTGGCAAGATTGCAATAAGTTCAAACATAAAAAGTATTGTTGGTTTTTCTATTTGAAATATCTCTGAACCCAAATTGCAAATCATAGCAATTAGTATGATAAGAAAAATATATTTTATTTTTTGTAATTTTCATTTTTGCTCTCTTTAAATTTCAATTATTCTTCCTACTCCTCCTTCAATGTATTTTTGGGGATAAAGCTCTTTAAGTTTTGATTTATATTGAGTGCAGTGAGTAGGACAAATTAGATTTATATCTTTAAATAACTCAAATTCAGAAAATCCATGCATTCCGCCAACAATGGCATAAATCTCACCAAATCGGCGACCAGCATCTAAAATAGTTCCCATATAAGGATGAGAACAACCGACAATTAAAACAATTCCCTTTTCTGTAATCACTCCCATTGATTGTTCTATTCCTTCCAGTTCTCCGGTGGAAAAGATATTTTTATAAATTTCTGTGGGCTCTTTTAAAATTATTTCGTTTTCAAGACCCATTGAAGAAGGGACATAAATTTTTTTAATATTTGGATTTACTTTTAAAAGTTCAGAAAGCCCACCGATATGGTCAAAATGTAAATGAGAAATAAAAACCTCTTCAATTGATAAAGGATCAATCGCTAACTTTTCCATATTAGAAAGTAAAATTTTTCCATTTCCACCAGTATCAAATAAAATTTTGGGTATATCTTTAACTTCTATCAGAGCAGAAAAACCCCAATTTGCCTGAAGGCCTTTTTTAAAAGTAGTATTGTCGTAAATAATAGTAATTTTCATTTTTGGGTTGTTTATAGAAAAAGATAGAAAAGGAGTGTTAAATTATTTGTTACTCCAATGTTCTTAAGAACTTGAGAACTACCTCTCCTCTTTCTGCAAGTCGATGACAGACGCTTGCTCCCAAGGATTTTTTCATTACCGAACCAGCAATGGTTAATCGCTGAATGTGCCCAGCAATTGTTTTAAAATTAACATTGAGTTTTTCAAAAATTTCAACTACTGAAAGCCCAGGATATTTTTTCAGAAGTCTTAATATCTCAATCCTTCGGTGATTTGAAAAACCTTTCACTATTCTCTCCAGTTGACGATAATTATATTTCCTATTAAGTGGCAATTTCATATTTAATTTACATCTATCAATTTATCTGCTTTTAAAATTATATCATTTTTTACCTATTTTGTATATTTTCGGAAGGTGAAATTATTCTAATGTTCTCAAGAACTTAAGAGTTGTCCTTTTTCTTCTGCTAGTATTCTAATGTTCTTGAGAACTTGAGAATTACTTTCCCTGCCTTCCTCTACTATTTTTATACTTTCTAGCTTATCTCTCCCGGTCAAGGAAGACATAAAAGAAAGTATAAAAAGTTAAAATCAAGACAGGTATAAATCGACCTTAAAAGTCCAGTTTAATTAAGTAAGTTTATACTAAGTGTGGGCAGAGAGGGACTCGAACCCTCACCCCTTTCGGGATACGGTCCTAAGCCGTACGCGTATTCCAGTTCCGCCATCTGCCCGGAACTACAAACTAGAAACCCTGAAATATTCAGAGCTTCAAATTCAACTAAAAACACCAATTAAACTTAAGCTCCAAGTAATTGTCTAACAATAAATTCTATTCCTCGAGCAACTAGAGCTATGCCAATTGCTACTACAGCATAAATAAACTGTCTTTGAGCTTTAATAATCTTATCCTCCTTCCCGCCACTGGTTAAATATCCAACAGCAGCCACAAAAATAAATATTACTGCTACTATCATCAGTATAGTAAAGAACCAATCAACAACTCGGTTTAATATAGCAATTACATCCTCAATGCTTCTAACCGGTGCAGGAGCATGCTCGATAGCTAATAAGGGAAGTGACACTACTGAAAATAACACTACTAGAGGTAAAATTTGTTTGATAATCTTCATTTTTTATTCAAACTCTCGACCTTTATCTTATTTAACCATTAATTACCCTCTTGTCAAGTTTAATGTTTTTAAACTGAAATTAATGGTGGAGTTGGAGGTGAAGCTGGAGCTCCTAATAGTTGTTGAACTATTTCTATTATTCCTCTTGAAACCAAAATTATTCCATAACCAATTACTGTCCAAAGTAGAGTTCTTTTGGCTCGATTTATGTTTTCCGGATTTCCCCCAGAAGTCATATACTGAAAAGCTGCCACTAAAATCATTATGGTAGCCAGCGGGGTAGCTACCCACATTAATCCGTCAATAACTCTTTCAATCACTTCAGCAATACTTTCAGCCCTTAGCGGATTAGGTAATTCTACTGCTAAAACTTTGTGAACAATTGATAAAATCATAATCTTTTAAGTTCAACCCTGGCTAGTTTTTGACTTGAAAGACATTCAATTTTTTTCCAGGGTTTGTACCACTCCTGCCCGGCAATTATCTGAAGGAGTGTACTTAAAATTAACCAGGAACAAAGCACAATAACTAATCCAGTTATTGCACCAGTAACAATCCTTCTACCTTCACTTACTTTTCTTTCACTACCACCAGCGGTTATTAATATTATTCCACCCCAGGCAATAAAACCAACACTAACTGGAATAGCTAACCCAATTAAAAAATCTAAGATGTTTTCTCCCAACTGCATTAAATTACAAAAAGTGCACCCAGTTTCAGGACATTCAGGCATTAACCCAGCCAGGATTATAAACTTATACATACTTAGATTATAAACCAAAATACTAAAACTTTCAATTGTTTTTTGACTAGAACCTGGTTCTGATTAATTCGGTAACCTGCAACTCAACCTCTCCTAAAACATCAGAAACAGTCTTTTTCCCAGTTATTACCTCCTCAATTGCTCTGCTAAAGACTTGACTGATTTTTTTAGCATCAACCTGTGGCCAGGACCGAGCAGTTAAAGTTTGGGGTTCTTCTATAAAATCTCTCAAAGCTGGAGGATTACCGGTCTTTTGAAGATAACTATAAACGTTTTGTTTGTTGGTAGTTAGACTTAAAACAAAATCCCAGCTGATTTCTGGATACTTACTCTGATTAGATACACTGTATCCCCAATAGTCAGCATAATTTATCGGATTGTCAGGATCCAATTGAGGAAGAGGAGCTATTCCTATCCTCAAATAAGGATTTTTTTGCTCCAGCAAGGGAAGTATATAGGAATAGTCAAAAATCATAGCTACTTTTTCTTTACAAAAAGCATCAAGAGAGTAGCCAAATTTCTCGTTCCAGGTATAGTCTCTATTCTGGGCATTAGCAAAATGAGTATAAAAATCTAATGCTTCTATCCCGGGACCAAAAATAGCTCGAGTAACCTTCTTGTCAACCATTGGGCATCCACTCTGAAGCATTAGAGCAAATAACAAATCAGTAGCCTTGTGAATACTCTTATTTGAACCACCAATAGCTGCAGCTGCTTTAACCAGAGAGCCATGTTCAAATTCAGTTAACCTGGGAACAATTTTCTGGAATTCCAGCCAGGTTTCCGGTAAAGTAGCAATTCCGACTGTTTCTAACATATCCTGATTATAAATCAAACTTAAAGCATAGATTGACAGAGGTAAAGCATAAACTCGTTGGCTCAAGGCAAAATCTTGCTCAACTACCTTGGGAAACAACTTTTGTAGGTCTTTGACTCCAAATCTTTCTGGTGGTAGAGGAGAAATTTTATCATAGTGCTTCAAAAGCCAGGTATTTTTAATCATTAATATATCCGGTCCTTTCAAAGAGGCTAATCCGTTTATTAATTCAGTTTCATAATCACTTTCTGGAATTCTTCGATAGTTTATTTTTAGGTTAGGATAACTTTCACAGAATTGATCAATAAAATCCCGATAAACTGAAATATCTTCTATTCCCCAGAATTCTAGCTCTATTTTCCTGACTCTTCTTATAGGTCTTAATCCAGGTATAATTCCCGAAAAAAGTAAAACAAGGAATAGAATTATTATTCCTAAAGCTCCCAAAATAATTATTTGATTTTTTCTTAACTCCATTTTTTAAAGGCAAATAAATTGTTTTATTTTATCACCTTCCTTTAGGTTCATTATCTTTACTCCTTTGGTATTGCGCTTTGATTTTCGAATAGTTTTTAAACTGGTTTTTAAAATTTGCCCCCGATTGGTAATAAACAGTACACTGGCATATTCAGGACTAATTACCCGACAAGAAACCAATTTCCCGGTAGATTCAGTTAATCTGGCAGTAGTTATTCCAGTTCCTCCTCTTTTTTGCAGGCGGTAATCCTTAATTGGAGTTTGTTTGGCAAATCCATTTTCGCTAACCACCATTAGAGCACCTGTTTTCAAATCTTTACTTTTAATTATATCCATTCCACAAACCTGGTCGTTACCTTTTAACTTAATTGCGTTTATTCCTCCTGCGGTCCTTCCCCTTTCCTTAACTTGGTCTTGTTTAAATCTTATCGACAGACCATTAGTGGTAGTTATAATTATCTGGTCACCTTTAGAACAAAATCCAACAAAAGATAAACTATCATTTTTAGCCAATTTAAACGCTCTGATTCCAGTTCTGCGAATGTTTTTAAATTGATCCAGCTTTGTTTTCTTAATAAATCCTCGTTTGGTAACCATTACTAAATAATCTGGAGGTAAAGAAGGATCAAAGCTTTTTACTGCACTGATTTTTTCTTGAGGAGAAAGTTGCAAAAAATTGTAAATCAATTTTCCTTTGGCAGTCCGTTTAGTTTTGGGTATTTCATAAACTCTACTTTGAAGAACTTTTCCTTGATTGGTAAAGAACAAAATTAAGTGATGGGTTTTAGTGGCCAGAAAGAAATTAACCTGGTCCTCTTCTCTTAATTCCAGTCCAGCTATTCCAGTTCCTCCTCTTTTTTGAATCCTGAAACTAAGCGGGGATAATCTTTTAACATAATTGTTTCTGGTTAAGATAACAATTGCATCCTCCTGAGGGATAAGATCTAATTCTTTAAATTCTTTTAATTTCCCGTGAACAATCTCTGACCTTCTTGAATCCCCATATTTTTGTTTAATTTGTTTCAATTCTTCCTTAATTATAGTTAATATTTTTTGAGGATTTTTAAGAATAAGTTTTAATTCTTTGATTTGTTTTCTTTTTTGTTCCAATTCATCCCTAAGTTTTTTTCTTTCTAAATTAGCCAGACTTTGCAATTTCATTTCTAAAATTGCTTCCGCTTGAACCTTGGTAAACTTAAATTTTTGAATCAAGTTTTCCAGAGCAGTATTTCTATCCTTGGATTTTTTGATAGTAGCAATTACTTTATCAATCTTGCCCAGGCAGGAGGTTAAACCTTCAAGGATATGAGCTCGCTTTTCAAGTTTATCTAAATCAAACTTAGTTTTTCTGGTAATCACCTGTTTTCGATGCTCCAGCCAATAAACTAATAAGTCTTTTAGACTACAGGTTTTTGGCTGAATGCCATCTTTTAAAGCAACCATATTAAAGTGGAAATCCTGCTGTAAATTAGTTCGGGCATACAGAAAATTAAGGGTTTTTTTAGGAATGACATCTGGCTTTAAGTCAATTACTATTCTGGTTCCCTGTTTACTGCTTTCGTCTCTAACTTCTTTTATTCCCAGTACTGGATTATCCTGAGCTAGCCTGGCTATTTTAGCTACTAAATCAGCTTTGCTGACCTGATAAGGAAGCTCAAAAATTACTATTTTACCTGGTTGAATATCAGCTTTGCTCCTAACTGTAATAGCTCCTCTTCCAATACTATAAATTTCTTCTATTTTTTCAGCATAGATTTTTGCTCCAGTAGGAAAATCGGGTCCAGGAATAAATTTAATCAAGTTCTTGGTTAAGCAATTTGGATGGTCAATTAAATATATGGTTGCATCAATTACCTCAGATAAATTATGACAGGGAATACTTGTAGCAGTTCCTACAGCAATTCCTAGGCTACCATTTACTAATAATTGAGGATAAGGTGCTGGTAAAACCTTTGGCTCAACTAAAGATTCATCATAATTCGGGATAAAATCCACAGTGTCCTTTTCAATATCCTCCAGTAGTTTTTCTCCAAGTGGAGAAAGCTTAGCTTCAGTGTATCTCATCTGAGCAGGAGGATCATCAATACTTCCAAAGTTTCCTTGCCCCAGAATTAAAGGATACCTCAATGAAAAATCCTGAGCCATTCTAGTAAGAGCGTCATATACCGAAGCATCTCCATGTGGGTGATACTTACCCAAGGTTTCTCCCACTACTGTAGCAGTCTTTTTAAATTTAGCACTAAAAGTTAATCCCATTTTATACATTGAATACAAAATTCTTCTTTGAACCGGTTTCAATCCATCTCTGGCATCTGGAATAGCCCTGGATATAATTACAGACATAGCATAGTCCAGGTAAGAATCCTGCAATTCTTTTGATATACTGACTTTTTTTAGCCTTTTCATATTAGTAGCTAGTTGAAGTAGTAGTGGTTGATAAGTTTTGTAACTGCTGGAATTCTTTTTTTGCTTTTCGAAAACTTTCCTTAACTTCTTGAAAAGCTGATTTCAGCTCTTTAAATTCTTTAGTCTGGCTTGTAGAAAAATCAATATCAATAGTTTTTAGCCAGATAGTTATCACCATTGTCATGGTAACAGCGGTTAAAAAAACTAACCAGATCTTTTTTTGGTAGATAGTCAATTTTTTAGCTTTTGGTTAAACAACCTATTTCCAATTCCTGTCGTTCTAAACCTGAACTGGTTATAGCTATTTTAAGTTGAGGTTTTAATTTAAATTTTCCAAGTTGCTTGGCAAATAAACTAACCTGCTTAATTTGCTTAAATAGAGTAGGAATCACCAACTTAGGTTTAAAATATTTCACTAATTCAACCGCTTGTTCAATTGAAATAAATGGCTTTCCACCAACCGGAATAAATAAGATGTCAATATTACCAAGTTCCTTCTGCCATTCATTTAATTCTTTTGGTTTCAAATACCCTAAAATTCCAATCAAAAAATTATTCCAGGAAATTTGATAAATTGTCTTAATAGTTTGCTGATTTGAACCAGGATTTAAAAACCCGGTTACAAAGATATTTTTTAATTCGTATTCCCCGGGGTAATTTATTATTCCAGCTGACTGAAATTTTTCTAAATCCTTAAACGGATATGAGGTGTAAATAGTTAAATCTCCTTTTAGTTTTTTATTAGTAGGGTCGGTCAGAATTGATGTATCTCCAATTTTTAATCTGAAACAATTTTCTCCGTACCACTGAATAATCATAATTAGATTTTAGCACAAAAACCTAAGAGTGGCAAATAATTCAATTTACAATTTTCAATTTCTAATTTTCAATCAATTATCAACTTCCAACTTCTAACTTCTAATTTCTAACTTTTATTCGTAAATTCGTTGATGACCTTTTTACATTTTGATTTTCACACTTTAAATTTTTAACTTTTGCAGATTGGCATCATATATTGCAAATTGGTTGATAACCTATAAAAGTTATCCACAATCAAACCCTTGACAAATTATCTTAATTGAATAACATTAATAGTGGAGCTGGAAGGAAATCTATTCTTCGGAATAGAGGACCAACCAGCTCCACTGGGGGACGAATCGAAAGATTTGTCCCCCATTTTTTATAAAAGTAAGCTTACCAACTTATCGTTTGTCAATCTCGTGGTATACTAATAAGAAAGTTAAAAATGAAGAATGGATTCACTTTGATTGAATTGTTAATAGTTGTAGTTGTTTTGCTAATATTGGCTGGAATAATAGTAACAGTAATCGAACCGACTGTCGATATCCTTAATTTTAAAAGAATTTCGAAAATTTATTCCAGATGTACTTCTTTGTAAAACTCAATCACTTTCTTTCTTAGTTCTGGAAAAGCTTTTAAGCTTGGGTCAATTTTTAAGGTTTTTATTGCAATTTCTCTAGAAACTTTTACTAATTCTGGATTATTTAAGGCTTGCATTGCTAAATCTGGGAGTCCAGTTTGACTTTCTCCTAAAAATTCACCCGGTCCTCTTAGTTTCAGATCCTGCTCAGCTAACTCAAAAGCATTTTTAGCTTTAATTATTGATTCTAGTCTTTGTCTGGATGTTTTTGATTCTAAATCACTGAATAAAAAGCAATAAGATTGTTTTTCTCTTCTCCCAACTCTTCCCCTGAGTTGATAAAGTTGAGCTAATCCAAATCTTTCTGCCCCTTCAATTACCATAATAGTAGCGTTAGGAATATCAATTCCAACTTCAATTACTGAAGTTGAAACTAAAATATCAATTTTTCCATCTTTAAATCGGTTTATAATCTTTTCCTTCTTCTCTGAATCCATCTTCCCATGGAGCATTTCAACTTTTAAATCGGGAAAAATTTTTTTAGATAACTTTTGATATTCTTCTTTTACTGCCTTTACTTCAGCCCAGATTAATTTTTTTCTATTTAGATTATTAGCTTCTTTATTAGTGGGTTCTATCCTTGGACAAACTACAAAAGCCTGATTTCCTTTCTTAATTTCAGCTCTAATAAATGAATAAGCTTGTTTTCTTTTTTTTGGAGGAATTATTTTGGTGATTACTGGCTTTCGATTTTTAGGAAGTTCTTCAATTCTAGACATATCCAGGTCACCGAAAATAGCTAAACCTAGAGTTCTGGGAATTGGAGTAGCAGTCATAGATAGAAAGTGAGGGATATTTGTAGTACCTTCTTTAAGTAATTTAGCTCTTTGTTTTACGCCAAATCTATGTTGTTCGTCAATTACTACTAAAGCTAAATTACTAAATTTAACCTCTTTTTGGATCAAAGTTTGAGTACCAATTACTATTTTGATTTTACCTGATTCTATTAGAGGTAATAGTTCTTTTTTGGTAGTTTTACATTCCAATTTTTCTGAATAAAAAATTCTTTTTTGTTTGGAAGTTAAAATACAAACTCCTTTTTCAAACTTAGGAAAAAATTTTTTAAAAGCTTGATAATGCTGAAATGCTAAAATTTCGGTAGGTGCAAGCAGGGCAACTTGCTGGTTTTGTTCAGCTACAACATTGGCTGCCAGAAAGCTTAAAATAGTTTTTCCTGAACCAACTTCTCCTTGAAGTAAACGATTCATTGGATATTCATTTTGTAAGTCTTTTAGAATTTGAAATAGGCATTTTTTTTGAGAAATAGTTAATTGAAACGGAAGCTTGGCTAAAAGTTGCTTAATTCGTTTATAATCAATTTTGAATGGATAGGCTTTATGTTTTCTGATATTCCACCTTTCAATTAAATTGTTTAATTGGAGTAAAAATAAATCCTGGAATGCAAATCTTTTTTTAGCTGGATTTATTTCTGATAAATTTTCAGGGAAATGAATTTGCCATAAAGCTTTGTTTATTTCTGGGAAGTTAAGCTCAACTAAGGCTAATTTTGGCAGAAATTCGGGGATTGGCTTAAGATTCATCAAAATCTTTCTAATGAAATGCCGAATTCCTTTTGAGGTTAGTCCTTTGGTTTCAGGATAAATTGGAACAATTCTAGCAGTGTGAATTGGGACTTTGTTTTTGAGAATTTCGTAAGTTGGATTATTTAAACAAAGCTTATTTTTATATACACTAACTTTTCCAGCCAAGTTAACTAGAGTTCCTTTTTTTAGTCTAGTTCGAATATAAAATTGGTTAAACCAAATAGCCTGGATGGTTCCACTACCATCACTGATTAATGCCTGAACTATTTTCATTCTTTTTTTAGGAGTTCTGAATGCTGAAATAGTTTTCACCTGTCCCTGAATAGTTAGCTGTTCTCCAATTCTAACATCGGCAATTTTTTTAACTCTGGAAAAATCTTCGTACCTAGAAGGAAAATGCCAGAGTAAATCTTTAACTGTGATTAAATTCAGTTTGTTAAATTTTTTTAAAAATCTATAACCTAAACCTGGAACTTGATTAAGTGGTGTATTCAATTCAAGCATTTAATTATATTAGCTGATTTTGACTAAATAGTAAATTTCTAAGAATATGAGGGAGCGGGAATAGATTCTATCAATTTTTAGCACGTTGTATGCAACGTTGCATACAACGTTGCATTTGAAAATTAATATATAAGGTTATCAACGAATTTACAATGTATGATGCCAATCTACAAAATAAAATTTAAAATTCAAATATCAAAATTAAAAATTACCCGCCTGCCAGACGCCTTGAGCCGTCGGACGATTGGCGGGCAGGCAATTTAAAACTCAAAATGATTTAATGTTAAAATTTATAAATTGGTAATTGAAAATTGAAAATTGATTGAAAATTAAAAATTGTGAATTAAAAATTGCAAATTAGAAATAGTTGCCTATTCAATTCTTGAATTAAAAATGGGGGACAAATCTTTCGATTCGTCCCCCAGTGGAGCTGGTTGGTCCTCTATTCCGAAGAATAGATTTCCTTCCAGCTCCATTTTTAATGTTATTCAATTAAGATAGTTTGTCAAGGGTTTGATTGTGGATAAGTGAGAATTAAAAACTTTGCAATTCCTTATAAAATTACTCTACAGTTACCGATTTAGCTAAATTTCTGGGTTTGTCCGGATCCAATCCTTTTAAAACTGAAAAATAATAAGCAAATAGTTGTAAAGGAATAACCTCTAAAATTGGTTGAATTGGTTCAAAAATTTTGGGAACATAAATTACATCATCAACTATTTTCTTGATTTTCCTATCTCCTTTAGTAGCCACAGCAATTACCTTTCCACTCCTAGTCTTAATTTCCAGAATATTAGAAATAGTTTTTGAATATACCGAATCTTTTGGGCATATCGCAACGGTAGGAAAGCCTTTATCAATCATAGCTATTGGGCCATGTTTCATTTCTCCAGAAGGATAACCTTCAGCATGAACATAGCTAATTTCTTTAAGTTTTAATGCTCCTTCCATTGCAATTGGATAATTATATTTTCGCCCAATGAATAAAAAGTTATCATACTTTAAATATTTCTTAGCTAACCTTTTTAAGTAAGAGCTTTGTTGAAGTACCTGCTTAATTAAGCCCGGTAAATTCTTTAATTCAGTTAAAATACGGCAGGCTATTTTTTTTGACAACTTTCTTTGTCTTCCCAAAAGAATTCCTAGAAGAATTAAAATAGTCAACTGAGAAGTAAATGCCTTAGTTGAAGCTACTCCAATTTCAGGACCACAGTGGTTATAAATTCCAGCATCAGTTTCTCTAGCAATTGAGGAACCAACTACATTAACTATCCCTAAGCTTAAAATATTTTTCTTCTTTACTTCCCTGAGTACAGCCAGAGTGTCAGCAGTTTCTCCAGATTGAGATATAAACAAAAATGCCGTGTTTTGATTTAAAACTGGATTTCGATACCTAAATTCAGAAGCTAAATAAGAATGACAACTTATATTTGAATACTCTTCTAAAAAATACTCCCCAAAAAGCCCGGCCAGATAAGCTGAACCACAACCAATAATTATTAATTGTTCAATTTTAGCCAATTTATCTAGTACATCCTCTATTCCACCTAATTTCGAATTACAATTTTTTAAATCTATTCTCCCGGTAATTGAATTCTCAATTGAAACTGGTTGTTCAAAAATTTCCTTGGCCATAAAGTAAGGAAACTGTTTTTTACTAACTTTCAGTTCATCAAAATCCAAACTATGAATATCTTGCTTAACAAGTTTCTTTTTAAAATAAATTTGGCAACCATAGGGAGTAATTACTCCAATATGTCCATCTTTTAGATAAATAACCTTTTTAGTTCTAGAAACAATTGCTAAAGGATCGGAAGCTACAAAGTACTCTTTTTTTCCCAGACCAATAACCAATGGACTAGAGCAAGTTGCAACTATCAGCTTATCTGGCTGATATTCTGAAATTATTACCAGAGCATAAGTTCCAATTACTCTTTGTAAAGCTAATTCAGTAGCTTTTTCTAGCTTTATCCCTGGATTTTTAATTAGTTCTTCCTCAATTAAATGAGCTAAAACTTCGGTGTCGGTCTGAGAGCTAAATTGATGACCCAGTTTTTCTAGTTTTCTTTTTAGTTCTAAATAATTCTCAACAATTCCATTGTGAACTAAAAATATTTTTCTAGAACAATCGGATTGAGGATGAGCATTAGCTAAGTTTACTTTTCCGCAGGTAGCCCATCTAGTATGTCCAATTCCCAAATTTCCTTTCAGGTTTAATCTAATCAGCTTTTTTTCTAAATTAGATATTTTCCCGACTGCTTTAATAGTTTTAACTTTACCTTCATCCATTATCGAAATTCCAACCGAATCGTAACCACGATATTGCAGCTTCTTCAGTCCGGCTAAAATGACCTTCACTGCATTCCTTTTGCCAATATATCCAGCTATCCCACACATAAAAAACTTACAACCTAACTTTTAAAATAGATAAGTTTTTCCACCTAGGTGAGTCAAGTTGCTTTTTAGTTAAAATTCCTGCCTGAGAACCAATTGTTTCTACTACACTGCAAGCATTGGCTAAGCCAGCTTTAATAGCATATTCAATGTTATTTTTTAAAATGTATCCAGCAGTAAAACCTGAGGCAAATGCATCACCTGCACCAGTTTTATTTTCTATTTTTTTTGGTTTAAATGTTTCTGACTTATATAAAGTTTCTCCATCTGAAACCATTACTCCATCTTTTCCTCTTGTCATTACTGCTATTCCCTTAACTAATTTATCTAATCTTTTAAATATTTTCCTTACTTCAAAAAACTCCTCGCCGGTTAAAATCGAGGCTTCATTTTGGTTACATACAAATATATCGTAGTTGTTTAATAGATTTAAATTTTTTTTCAAAAACTGAAGTTCTCTTTTACCTGGATTTCCGGCAATTTTTATTTTGTTTTTCTTAGCCCAGTTAAAAAGCTTCAATAACAGATCAACTCTTCCAGCAATAGACCCGATAAATAACCACCTAGTTTTAATTTTTGGCCAGGGAACTTCTTTTGGCGTAAATCTCTCTTCTGCTCCTCGATAAACTAAAACAGTTCTCCCTCCACTTACATCTAAAAGTATAACTCCAATTGGAGTTGAATATTGTTTATCAATTTGTATAAAAGTTTTAACCTTCTGCTTTTTAAAACTAGCCTGTATCTCCCTTCCATAAATATCATCTCCTACTCTGGAAATTAAGCCAACTTTAAAACCCATTCTTCTAAAGGTAACTGCAGTATTTGCCCCAGAACCACCCCAGCCAAAACTAATCCTGGGAACCTCAGTTTTTGAATCATAAGGAATACAAATTCCTCTTCTTGTTACAAATCCTTTTTCTTTAACTTTAACTATTGGAAAGTTCAGTTTTTCAATGTAAATATCCCTGGTAGCAGTACCAACAGTTACGACATCGAACATAAGCTAGAATTAACTCTCAACTAACTCCAGAATATGCTTGATTAAGGTGGTTACATAACCCCATTCGTTATCATACCAGACCAGTACTTTAACCAGATTCTTATCAATTACTTTAGTAAAAGATAAATCTACAATTGCACCATAAGGTTGTTTAATTATATCTGAAGATACTAAAGGCTGTTCATTTACTTTCAGCAATCCTCTCCATCTTGGGTTTTCAGATTCTCGTTTAAGTATCTGGTTTATCTCTTCCACTGTAGTATCTCGCTTAACCACTGCAGTAATATCAGCAATTGAACCGCAAATTACTGGCACTCTTAGGGCAATTCCATCAAATTTTCCTTCTAAGTTTTTAATCATTCTGGTAGTGCAAATTGCTGCACCAGTTGAAGTTGGAACAATATTATGAGCAGCTGCTCTTCCTCTCCTTAAATCTGAACTTCTGCTCACTCCATCAACTAAATTCTGATTAGCAGTATAAGCATGAATAGTATTTAATACTGCTTTAGCTATTCCAATATTTTCATCCAAAATTTTAATTACCTGAGCTATCGCATTAGTAGTACAGGAGCCATTAGAAGTTAATTTAGCATCGGTAAAATCCTTTTCATTTACACCAACTAAAATAGTCTTACCTCCTTCTACACCTTCCTGGTCTTTAGCTGGAGCAGTAATTACTACTTTCTTAGCTCCAGCTTTAAAGTGAACCGCTGCCTTGGAAAATGCTGCAAAAACTCCAGTAGCTTCTACCACTACATCTATATCCATTTCCTTCCAGGGAAGCTTTAACGGATCCCTTTCCTGAAGAAAACGAATTTCCTTTCCATCCACAATCAATACTCCTTTTTCTTCATCAAAGGAAACTTCCTTTTCATATTCCCCATAAACCGTGTCGTATTTCAGTAAGTAAGCCAAATTTTTTAGAGTTCCCAGATCATTTATTGCTCGAATATCAATCTGAGGATGTCCAAATGCTTGCCTGAAAAACAATCTTCCAATTCTCCCAAAACCATTTATTGCAATTTTAGCCATAATTTTGAGATAAAGAAAATCCCGCCCAAAAAAATTTGGGCGGGATTAATAAACTACTCAACTGATGAAGTTTCTTCCTCTTTCTTTTCAGGTTCTTCTGATGCAGCTTCTTCTGGCTTCTCTTCAACCGGCTCTTCCTCAGCTGGTTCTTCTTTTTTTACAATCTCTTCAACTGCTCGTTTTACTTCGGGAACTTTTTTACTCTGACTGAGTTCAACAATAGAAAGAATTATCAGAACAACTCCAAAAGCTACATTGGTTACTGTAATAACATCAGGAAATAGCCAGGGAGAAATTATAATTAATACAGCTAAAATAATTTCAACTATTTCTATTCCTTTCATAGGTTATTTGCTTTTTTCGACCTTTAAATTTTTCTATCAAATTGACTAAATTTTGCTTTTAACCTACTTGTTATTTAATTTCTATTTTAATATTATGGAATGTAACCATTAAAATCAAGTTAATTATCCACAAAATGTTTTCAAAAATTAAAACAGCTTTATTTAAAAATGCTGGATTAAAGCAAAGAATAGCTAAAAATATTTTCTGGTTAAATCTTGGAGAAATTTTAGGAAGAATAATTCGTTTTGGAATTGTAATCTATTCAGCTAGATTGTTAGCTGTGGCTGGATTTGGTATTTTTTCTTACGCTATATCTTTGGCTGCCTTTCTTACTATTGCCAGTGACATTGGAATTGGTTCAATTTTAACCAGAGAATTATCCAAAAAGCCCGAACAAAAACAGATTTACTTATCTAGCGCTTTCATTACTAAAACTACTTTGCTAATCTTAATTACCTTAATTATTCTTTTATTTCATTCTTATTTTATAAAAATTCCCGAAGTTTCAAGTTTAATTCCAATAATTATTGCTTTACTAATCTTTGATTCTCTTAGAGAATTCTGCTTTCCAATAGTCAGAGCTCAGGAAAAAATGCAAATTGAAGCCGGAATAAAAATTTTAGTTAATGCAACTATTGTAATTTTAGCTCTAATTGTTCTAAAATTTTTTCCTTCTCCATTTTACTTAGTTTTAAGCTATGTTGCAGGAAGTTTCTTTGGATTAGTTGCCTTTTTAATAATCTTAAAAGAATACTTGAAGTTCCCAGTTCAATTTAGGTTAAAACCAAGCTATGAATTATTCAATTCTTCCTGGCGCTTTGCTTTATATGGGTTTTTACCAGGAATTATGTGTAGTATTGACCTATTAATGCTGGGGTATTTCAAAACCGCTCAAGCTGTTGGATTTTATTCAGCTGCTCACAGACCAATTCATTTTCTATCAATAATTCCAACTTTACTTGCTGCTGCTTTTTTCCCTAACCTGGCAAGATTGGCCAAACAAAACAATCAAAAATTTAGATATTTAATTGAAAAAGGCATTAGTCTGGCAATAGCTTTAGCTTTGCCGCTAACTGTTGGAGGAATTATTTTAGGAAAAGAGATAATCAGTTTGGTCTATGGGGAAAAATACCTCAATTCAATCTTACCATTTCAAATTTTAATTATCTCTATTTTAATAAGTTATCCTCTGGCTTTTTTGGCTGATGGAATTTTAGCTTTTAGACAGGAAAAACAGCTAGTTAAATATTTCTTGATTGGATTATTTGCCAATATTATTTTAGATTTACTTTTGATTCCAAATTGGGGAGCAGTAGGTTGTTCAATTTCAACTGCAATAACCTTAGTTTTTTGTGGTATTTTTGCCTGGTTTGTAATGAAAAGAATAAATTATTTCTCGATTTTTCCTTATTTAAGTAAAATAGTTTTAGCCTTAATCATAATGACTGGAATTACTTTAACTCTAAAATTTATTGGATTCAAAGTAATTTTAAACATCTTAATTTCAGCAATAATCTACTTTTTAAGTTTACTCATACTTACTGACTCAACTAAAAAACTTAAAAGCTGGTTATTAAATTAACTAACCTTTTCAAGAAAAAAAGAGATGCCCCTTTTCTGGGGCATCTCTTTAACCTGCTAAGACAGGTTTAGGTGTCAAGGAAGCACCCTTACTCTTCGTGATGGACTACATCTTCTGGAATGTCAATAAGTTCAGCATTACCAATTGCAGTATCATCATCCCAGGTCAGTGCATTAGCATCATCATCAGGATCAACCATATTAATAGATATAGCATCATTCTCTTCAACACCCACAATATCAGCTCTTACGCTGAATACATCACCAACAGTTCCTAATTCTGGTTGATCGGCTGCAGCTATATTAAATACTATACCATCAGTGTAATCATCATCGGTAGCCAATATATTGCCATCAGAATCAATCAACTCAGTATCTTTACCAGTAAGATCGAGTTCGCCTCCACCATCATCATCGTGAAGATCAATTTCAAACTTTACTCCTCTCAGGAAAATTACATCGCCAGAAGAATCGGCTTTAACCTCGAATTTGTAGAGGATGTAGTTTGGATTATTACCTCTAGCCAGGTCAGTGCTTACACTCTTAAACTCTACTACCGGCTTTCCTTCGTAGACAACCATATGATTAACTCTTAGATCCGGGTTACCAGAATCAGTGTATACAGCAGCTTCATCATAAACTTCACCGGAAGCTTCACCAGTGGCTCTGAAGTCAAACAGTTGGGTATTATCACCGATAGCCAGGCTGAAGTCTTCACCAGACTGTAAGGCATCATCGGAGAGGTCATTGATGTCAGCATAAACCTTAACATCAAGTTTCTCTCCGGCTTCAACAGTCCAGTTAAGATTTCTGAAGGTAATATCTACATCAGCAAAACTGGTCTCGGAGGCAGAACCCTTAGAAGACTCCAGATATACCTTTTCCAGATTATCCAATTCATCAGCACCACTGCATTTTACAGTAATTTTATCAATGGTAATATCTTCATTTTCAGCTTCAAATTCGTAGATAGCAAAGGCAACCTTATTTGCTCCAGCTATGGCAATATCTTCATCTGGAGTGTCAGCGTCAACTTTAACAGTAAGTTGACCCTCTCCAATATCCATTATGTTACCAACCTCATTAGCATCCTCAGTTTTTTCAATGCCGGTATCTAAGGTTTCATAATCAATATCATCTAGTTCAAATCTGATTTCTTTGGCAGTAGCATCTGAGCGAATGTCACCAATTACTTTAATAGTTTCAGATTCGCTGGCAGCTAAAGTCAAATCAATATCAGAGAAGGTTACTTCGGCAATATCGTCATTGGAGAGATTTTCGCTGGAAGCAATTTTGGCTCCAGTACTATCTACTAAGTAAACTGAAGATACAGTCAAACTTGGCTTGACTGCGTTAGCTCCAATTGCACCATCATCAGTATCGTCAGCTTGAGCTTTCAATTTAATTTCATTAATCTTTACACCTTCAGCTGGGCCAGCACTTAGAACAAATCCGGCCAATTCAGCATCATCTTCGCCGACTACATAGGTTTGACTTTCTGGTCTGACTGCTTTAGCTACAGTCAAACCAATTTCTTCAATGGTCTGCTCTTTTCCAGCTATTTCATCATTAGGAACAATATCATCAGCTGGAACCAGATAATCTCCGGTATCCAGGTCTTTAACTTTATTAGCACCAAACTTTTGTAGTTCGGCAAAGAAGTCTATTGCGCCTGCAAAATCATAGATACCATCATCAATATCAATTAGAACTGCCAACCTGGTTTCTCCGGGATCTAAGATGTAATCCTCGCTGAAGGTGATTTCAATATCACCAGCAGCTGCGTTATCAATTTCAAAGTCATCAGTGCTGGCTAGAACTTTGTTTTCATCTACATCAATTAATCTGAAGTTATCCAGGTATGGAGAAACTTCATCTTCTTCTAAGTCGCCATCTCCATCACCGTTGAGTAGAGCACTATCCAATTCAATTAGGTCCTTAATTTTAACCTTGGTCTCCTTTACTTTAAGCTCATCGGCATTGGCAACATCAAATTCAAATACCTTGATGTCATCTCCGGCAGAGATATCCTGAGTCTTTGGACCAACATAAGCCAGATTCATTTCTCCTCCTTCAACTTCAATGGCAGTAGCGTCAAAATTATTTACCACATCCAAACCATAGCCATAATCCTGGCCAATAGCAACTACATCGTAAACTTCGTCTATGCTTAACTTAATAGCATCATCATCAGGATCAACTCCAATTCCTATATCGGCTTTAATTTCATAAGTTTTAGAATCTCCATCTTCAATTATTTCATCTTCAAACTTAACTACCAACTTATCTCCGCTGATTTCAATTTCAGCTCCTTCACATTCAATGTTCTCCAGTTCATCAAGTGAAGCTGAGCCTTCCTGAGTAAAGGTTATTTGTTTTAGCTCAGCATCTTCACCATCAATGTCAACTTTGAGTTTGGCCAGAGTTACATCCTCATCACCAATATTTACCAGATTATCAATGGCCTTTTCAGAAACGGTGATCTTGCCAACTTCGGAAGCAGCTTGAGTCATTCTGGCTCCCTCAACTGGCAAGCCAGCTACTTCGTCAGCATCACAATCAATTTCTTTCAGGACGAAGTAGTTGATATCGCCAACATCAGCATCATCAGCAATATCCAGAGCTAAAGTTATTTCTCTTGATTCTCCGGCTTTGATTTCCAGGTCCAGATTTCGATGAGTTAAAGTGTTATCAGAACGAACTGAGCGTCCGTCAGTTAGACGAACATCACCTTCGTAAAGATAACCCTCATCGAAATCACCAGGAGAGCCAATGCCTTTTCTCTCAAACACCATCTTGTCGATGGTTACATCTTCATCTCCTGCAGTTAGTTTAACTTTTAGCATTGGAACTGCAGTGGCTTTCTTAGGAACTGCACCATCGGCTAGCTCAACAGCTTCTACCTCTAAAACATTTCCAACAACTTCTTCCTCTTCTTCTTCTACTTCTTCCTCTTCTTCCTCTTTAGCAGCTTCTTTTTCTATTAGAGAATTAATGTAACTCCGAGTAGAAGGACCGAAATACCCGGTTCCGTGAGACAAACCAACTGGAGCCAGGATTTCGTCAGCATGGAGCTCCTGAAACTTTTTAACCGCAGCTTTGGTCAAAGCACCAAAGTATTCAGTTTCATTACCAGGAGAACCTGGACCTGATTCAGCTACTCTAGTAGCTTCATCTCTATTTAGAAACTCCTGCAAAGCCTTAACGTCAGCGCCAGTTGAGCCGAGGGTGAGATCTCGCTCAAATTTAACTGCTGGTAAGGCTTCTTTTCCTTCATACTCAGCAATCTTTTTCTGAAGCTGAGAAATCTGTTCCAAAAGCATTTGAATCTGAGCCTGCAGATCAGCCACTTCATCAGCATGAGCAACCGGAATTATGGCTGCAGCTCCAGATAGCCAGACTGCAGTGGTAAAGGAAACGAAACTTGCAACAATTTTTTTGCTCATTCTTTTTTGTCCAACCAGGTATTAGCCAGTTGGACTTTGAGTTTTAATTTTGCTATCGACCTTTGCCTGTCAATTTAAGTCCTGACAGGCTAGCAAAACTTTCGACCTTTAGTTTAAAACCTTAATTTCAAACTAAAAAATCTCACCAAAGGTGAGATACTGAAAACTCTAAAACGAATTTTTAGACCTCACCCTCGGCTAATATATTATACCACAAGTCCGACTAAAAAATTCTCAACCTTGTGGATAACTTTCAATTTTGCTTCCATTAGATAAAACGAACTGAATTGAAAAAAGTTACTCAAAAATATTGACATTAAATTGAGATAAAACTATAATCGTTTAGCAGAATTAACCTAGCTATTGCTACTAAACTAAAGGTCGAAAAAGTTAAGTATTATGAATATTAAACCATTATCCAACCACGTCTTTATTGAACCAATTGAATCAGAAGAAAAAACCAGAGCAGGAATAGTTATCCCTGAAACTGCAGAAAAGGAAAAACCAATCAAAGGAAAGATAGTGGCAGTTGGACCAGGAAAATTAACTGAAGAAGGAAGGAGAATTCCAATGCAAGTAAAGGTTGGAGATATAGTTCTATTTAAAAAATACGGATTGGATGAAATTAAAATTAATGATAAAAAGTATCTGGTTGGGGAAGAAGATGAAATACTAGCCATTTTGGAATAACAAGCTAAAGGTCGGCTATTTAAAACAAAACATATGGCAAAACAAATTTTATTCGATGAACAGGCTAGAAACTCTCTAAAAAGAGGAATTAACAAAGCGGCTAATGCAGTGAAAGTAACCCTGGGACCAAAAGGAAGGGCAGTAGTTTTAGATAAGGGATTTGGAGCACCAACTATTACCAGAGATGGAGTAACTGTGGCTAAAGAAATTGAACTTGAAGATAAAATTGAGAATCTTGGAGCCGAAATAATTAAAGAAGTGGCTTCTAAAACCAATGATGTAGCTGGAGATGGAACAACTACCGCCACACTTCTAGCTCAGGTACTAATTAATGAAGGACTAAAAAATGTTACTTCTGGAATAGACCCAATTGCAATGCAAAAAGGATTAGAGAAAGCTCACCAGAAGGTCCAGGAAGAACTTAAAAGAATTTCTGAAAAAATTAGTTCTAAAGAAAAGATAGCTCAGGTAGCAACAATTTCAGCCAGAGATGCAGAAGTTGGAAAGCTAATTGCTGATGTAATCGAACAGGTAGGAAAGGATGGAGTAGTTACCGTAGAAGAATCCAACACTTTAGGATTAAGTAGTGAATTAGTAAAAGGGTTGCAATTTGACCAGGGCTACATTTCTCCATATATGATTACTGATGCTGAACGAATGGAAGCAGTAATGAAGGATGCCAACATTTTGGTTACTGACCAGAAAATATCAGCTATAGGTGATTTACTGCCATTACTGGAAAAACTAACCAAGGCTGGACAGAAAAAGTTAGTAATTATTGCCGATGATGTTGAAGGAGAAGCATTAGCTACTTTAGTAGTAAATAAAATCAGGGGAACATTTGAATCTTTAGCGGTTAAAGCTCCTGGGTTTGGAGACAGAAAAAAGGAAATACTTAAAGATATAGCTACAGTTTGCGGAGCAGAATTTATTTCAGAAGAATTAGGTAGAAAATTAGAAACAGTAGATTTAGTTTCTCTGGGTAAGGCTGAAAGAGTAATTTCTACCAAGGAAACCACCACTATTGTAGGAGGAAAGGGAGATAAACATGAAATAGAAAAAAGGATTGAGCAAATCAGAAAACAAATTAAAATGGCAGAATCTGATTTTGATAGAGAAAAACTCCAAGAAAGACTGGGAAAACTTACTGGAGGAGTAGCAATAATCAAAGTAGGGGCTTCTACCGAAATAGAACAAAAAGAAAAGCAAGCTAGAATAGAAGATGCTGTAGCAGCAACCAAAGCTGCTATTGAAGAAGGAATAGTATATGGCGGTGGAATAGCTTTAGCCAGATGTGGAAAAGTGGTAGAACAATTTATTGATGAACTTGATAAGCACGAGCTAGCTCAGATAGCTGGAGCAAAAATTCTACTTTCGGCTTTGTATGCTCCATTAAAGCAAATTGCTGAAAATGCTGGCTATGACGGATCAGTGGTTCTTCAGAAAGTATTAGAAAATGCAAAAGACTTTGGATTTAATGCTGAAACTGGAAAGTATCAAAACCTAACTGAAAGTGGTATTATTGATCCCACCAAAGTTACCAGACTGGCTTTGCAGAATGCAGTATCCTGTGCTTCAATGATGCTTATCACCTCAACAGTAGTGGGGGAATTGCCAGAAGAAAAGAAAGAGAAATCAGAGAGTCCAGAAATAGGTAGGTATTAAAAACTGCCTTGCCTTGTCAAAACCCTCACAAAGTGGGTTTTGCAACAGGGCAAAATTTGGAGAGGTGGCTGAGTGGTTTAAAGCGCATGTTTGGAGAACATGTGAGCGAAAGCTCTCGCAGGTTCGAATCCTGCCCTCTCCGCTAAAGGAAAAATGACTTTAATTGACCAAATTAAAGAAAAAATAGACATAGTAGAATTTATTTCTGAATATATCCGTCTAGTTCCAGCTGGAAAAAATTACAAAGCTTTATGTCCATTTCATTCAGAAAAAACTCCTTCGTTTATGGTTTCAAGAGAAAAGCAAATCTGGCATTGTTTTGGTTGCGGAAAGGGAGGAGATGTAATCAAGTTTTTGATGGAATATGAGCATATTGGTTTTCAAGAGGCTTTAAAAATCCTAGCTGAAAAAGCTGGAATTGAATACACTAGGTACTCCACCTTAGACCAGAAAAAAATTGACTTACTTTATGATTTAAATTCTAAAGCTAAAGACTTTTTCAAACAAAATCTAAATTCAGAAGTTTTAAATTATCTTAAAACCAGAGGACTAAACTCAAAAACAATTCAGGAATTTGAACTTGGATTTGCTCCAGCCGGTGATAATTTAACAATTCATTTAATGAATCTAGGTTACTCAGCAGATGAGATTGTTTCAGCTGGATTAGCTAAAATTAAACCCAAAACCACAGATTTCTTTCAAAATAGAATCATTTTCCCAATTTACAATCAGTTTGGCAAAATAGTTGGATTTAGTGGAAGAAGTTTAAAAGAAAAACAACAACCAAAATACTTAAACTCTCCAGAAACTCTAATATTTAATAAGTCAAAAATTTTATATGGATTTCACAAAAGTAAAGCTGAAATAAGAAAAACTGAAAATGCTTTTCTGGTGGAAGGTCAGATGGATTTTTTAATGTGCTGGCAGGCTGGAATTAAAAACGCGGTAGCAACTTCAGGAACTGCTCTAACTAACATTCAATTAAACTTATTAAAAAGAACCGGAGTGAATAAAATAATTGTTTGTTTTGATAAGGATGAGGCTGGAATAAATGCATTGGAAAAATATCTAGAAAATTTAGCTAAAATGGATTTTGAAATTTTAGCCCTGGATTTAGGAAAATTTAAAGATCCAGCTGAAGCAATCTTAAGTGAGCCAGATTTCTTTAAAAAAAGTCAACCAAAACCAGTATTTCGGGTATTATTTGATTTCTATATTAAGCCAGAGCAGTCCTGGGAAATTCGTAAAAAAAATGTCCTTCACCTGTTAAGTTTAATAAAACAACTCTCTTCACAACTTGAACAGTATCATATAATCCAGCAACTTTCTTTAAAGACTAAAATTAAAGAATCAATACTTTTAGATGAACTGGAAAGAATAAAAACCAGTCCAGCATTATCCAGTAACTTAGTTTCAAAAGAAAAAATACCGAGAATAGATTTAATTTGCCAGGATTTATTCAGTCTGGCATTCAGTAACAAACAATTCTTGCCTAGCCTAGAAGAGCATCAGGAGTTTTTACCGCCAAAATGGCAAGAAATTCTACATGGCAACAACAATCAAGAAATTAATTTATTAGAGTTAAGAGGAGATTACAAATTTCAAAACATTGACCAAATTGAAATGGAAAAACTTTTTCAAGAACTAATCAACCAGTTAAAAATTGAATTTTATAAAAATCAGGGTGAAAAATTAAAATCCAAAATTGAACTGGCCCAGCAGAATGGAAACCTAAATGAACTAAATAAACTACTAAAGGAATTTCAAGCTACCTATCAAAAAATTAATTTAATCAAAAAAGAATTATGAAGAAAAAGACACAAACTAGTCCGGAGCATCCACCAGAAGAAGGTAAGTTTGAACTTCCTGCAGAATTAACCAAGCCTATTCAACTGGATAATGTTCAGATGTATTTAAGAGAAATTGGAAAAATTCCAATACTTACACCACAAGAAGAAATAGAACTTGCCAAACAGAAAGAGAAGGGTTCACTTAAAGCCAGAAGAAAATTGGTAGAATCGAATTTACGACTGGTAGTTTCAATTGCTAAACGTTATGTTAACCGAACTCCCCATTTAACTTTTTTAGACTTAATTCAGGAAGGAAACTTAGGACTATTTAAGGCAGTAGAAAAATTTAACTGGCGAAAGGGATTCAAATTTTCCACTTATGCCACATGGTGGATTAGACAATCTATTACCAGAGCTTTAGCTGACCAATCCAGAACAATTAGAATTCCGGTTCATATGGTAGAAACTATTGCCAAGTTTACTAAAACTAAACAAGAATTAGCTCAAGTTCTAAACAGAGCACCAACTTTAGAAGAAATAGCTAATGAAATGGGAATAAGTACAAAAAAAGCTCAGGAAATTCAAAAAATCTCCCAAAGAGTATTGTCTCTTGAAACACCAATTGGAGATGAATCAGAGGGAGCTACTTTGCTGGAATTTCTTAAAGTAAAGACGGACATTCCAACAGAATCAGCCGATTATTCACTTTTATGCCAATACCTAAACGAAGCTATTAAAGAACTTCCAGAAAGAGAACAAAAAGTAATTCAAATGCGATTTGGATTAGGAGGATATTATCGTCATACCTTAGAGCAGGTAGGTAGAAAATTTGGAGTAACCAGAGAAAGAATTCGACAAATTGAAGCTAAGGCATTAAGTAGACTGCGAAAAAATCCAAAAATACAACAATTAAAAAACTTATGAAATCAGAAGAAGTTCGAGAAAAATTCTTAACTTTCTTCAAGGAGTATAAACATAAAATAATTCCTTCTTCATCGTTATTGGCTGATGACCCTCAGGTACTTTTAACTACTGCTGGAATGCAGCAATTCAAGCCTTATTTTTCAGGATTACTTGATCCAGTTAAAGATTTTAACACCAAACGAGTTTGTTCCATTCAAAAATGTTTCAGAACCACTGACTTAGACAAAGTTGGAGATACTAGTCATTTAACCTTCTTTGAAATGCTTGGTAACTTCTCCTTTGGAGACTATTTTAAATTGAAAGCTATAAAGTTGGCCTGGGAATTTATAATCAAAGAACTAAAAATTCCAGTTAGTCGAATCTTTGTTTCGGTATTTAAAGGCCAAAAACTGGAATCAGATCTAGAAAGTTTAAGAATTTGGAAAGAGGAAATTGGATTACCTGCCGACAAAATAAAATTTGGCGGCAGAGAAGATAATTTCTGGGGACCTACTGGTGCTGAAGGTCCTTGTGGCCCTACAACCGAAATATATATTGATGGACTGGAAGTCTGGAATATAGTTTTCAACCAGTATTATCAACAAAAGGATGGCCAACTCTCCAAGTTGAAAACATTCGGAGTGGATACCGGAATGGGTCTGGAAAGGCTAACTGCAATACTCAACAAAACTACCAATGTTTTTAAAACTGATTTATTTTCCCCTTTAGCTTCAGTGGTTCAAAAATATGGCAAGAACTTAGATGAAACTAAGCAACGAATATTTATTGACCATCTTAGAGGAATTAGTTTTTTAATTGGAGATGGATTAATTCCTTCAAACAAAGAAGCTGGGTATATTTTACGAAGACTAATCAGAAAGTTAACTGTCTACCAGTATAAATACGAACTTGATTATCAGATTTTCAATGAAGGAGTAAAAGCAGTAGTGGAAAAATACCAGTCAATTTATAAAGAATTAGAGTTACCTAAAATACTTAAAGTCCTAAATGCAGAAATATCTCAATTTCAGCAGACATTGAGACGAGGAATAAAAGAAATAAGTAAACTCAAGTTTATTGACACCAAGGCAGTATTCAACTTATACCAAAGTTTTGGTCTATCACCGGAATTAATCAAATACCTGGCACCAGATAAGCTTAAAAATTTCTCCGAGATAGAATTTCAAGAATTACTAAAAAAACATCAAGAAGTTTCTAGAGCTGGAGTTGAGGCAAAATTTGGAGGACACGGGTTTATTCCTCACCCAAGAATCAAAAAACTTCATACTGCAACTCACCTTTTACATCAAGCATTGAGAGATGTTTTAGGAAATCAGGTTCAACAACAGGGCTCAGATATTACTCCTGAACGACTGCGATTTGATTTTAATTTTCCAAGAAAGTTAACTGAGGCAGAACTGAAAAAAATAGAAGAGATAGTTAATCAAAAAATAAAACAAAACTTGAAAGTTTACTACAGAGAAATGCCCCTACAAGAAGCATTAAAAATTGGAGCTTTGGCATTCTTTAAGCAGAAGTACCCAGATATAGTTAGAGTCTACTTTATTGATGATTACAGTAAAGAGATATGTAAAGGGCCTCATGTGAAAAATACTTCCGAATTAGGTAAATTCAAAATATTAAAAGAAAAAGGAATCGGAAAAGGAATTAGAAGAATAAAGGCAACACTAAACTAATAGAAAACTACAAGTAAAATTATCTCTTTCTCCACTGGCGAGCTCGTCTGGCTTTTCTCAATCCATATTTCTTTCTTTCCACCATTCTAGGATCTCTGGTAAGTAATCCCAGCTTTCTAAATTCAGGCCTCCAGGCTTCATTTAATTTAACCAAAGCACGAGCCAACCCTAACCTGATTGCCTCAGCCTGCCCGGTAATTCCCCCTCCTTTTACTTTTACCGAAACATTTATTTTACGATTAATTAACTTCAGTGGAGCAGTTACAATCTGCTGATACTTTTCTAATGGAAAATAATCCTGATAATTCTTTTGGTTTACTATAAATTCTCCGGTTTTTCTAGTAGGATAAACTCTTACTCTAGCTGTACTTTCTTTTCTTCTACCAATTCCTTCAATGTACTTAATTTTTCCCAATTTTTTAGGCATAATTACTTTATGATTAACCTTTTCATCCTTTTTGCTCTTAACCTATTTTTAGGAAGCATGTTATAAATAGCTTTTCTTAAAGCCTGCTTTGGTCCAATTTGCAAAAAGGTTCTTTTTTTTAAATGACCAACATAACCAGCTGGAACACTGTAATAAATCTTCTTCTGTTTCTTTTTCCCGGTTAGCTTTATTTTATCCGCATTTAAAACAATCACTTTTTCTTTTCCTTCCAGTTGAGGATGATAATCGGGCTTATTTTTCCCCTGTAAAATCTGAGCAATTTCTGAAGCTAACCTACCCAGTACTTTATTTTTAGCATCAATTTCCATAATTTTAGACAAATTCTATAGTAGCCATCCTGGCTCCATCATTTAATCTTCTTTTAGAATGTTTGATAATTCTTAAGTAACCACCCGGTCTATTTTTATACCTTGGGGCTATTTCATAAAAAAGTTTATTGGCTGCAGTTTTAGGTAACCGAGCTAAAAGAAACCTGTAAGAAGATAGAGTTTGTTTTTTTGCTATGCTAATTAGTGGCTCTAAAAATACCCTTAATTTTTTGGCTCTTCCTTCAGTAGTTTTTATTTTCTCCCAGATAATTAAGTTGCCAGCCAGCACTTTTAAAAGTTTTTTTTTAGTTAGCTTTCTCATAGTTTAGTTAGCTGTTGCTCTATTCTATCGTAGTGATCTCTTAAAATTTGACTTACTTTTCTAAATGCTTCAGTTGGTGTTAAAGAACCATCTGTTTCAATTTCTAATTTCAGTCTATTATAATCGGTTCTCTCTCTAACTCTCATATTCTCAACCGAAAAATTTACTTTCTCAATTGGAGAAAAAATGGCATCAATAAGAATAGTTCCGATTGGTAATTTTTTAGCCGGTCTTTGAGACGCTGGTGAATACCCTAACCCCTTTTCTACAGTTAATTCCATATTTATCTTAGCTTTATCATCAACCAGAGTAAGAATGGGAAAATCTTTATTAATTGGTTGAACCTGAGGTGGACATCTTAAATCTTTGGCTTTTACTTTCTTTTTCCCAACTTCATTTAAAGTTAAGATTTGGGGTTCTTCTCCAACAAACTTAAAGCGAATTCTCTTTAAGTTTAATATAACTTCTACCAGATCTTCTTTAACCCCCGGAATAGTAGAAAACTCGTGAGAGACACCCTCAACTTTTATACTTGTAATTCCCGCTCCAGGCAGGGAAGAAAGTAAAGCTCTTCTGAGAGCATTCCCTATAGTTATCCCATACCCTGGATACAACTTTTCAATATGAAACTCTCCCCGTCTTCCATCATCAAAAATTTTTTTAACCTCGATAATATCGCTTAGTGATTCCATATTATCTTGAATAATAATTGATTATTAGACCTAAGTCAAAGGGGCAAGAAATATTTTCAGGTAAGCTAATTATCTTACCTCGTAATTTTTCTTTATCTAGTTCCAGCCAGGAAGGAGGCTGATATGCTCTTAATTCCAGTGTTAAGTCCTTAAATACTTTTTTGTTAAGACTTTGAGGCCGAATGCAAATTTCATCATCTAATCTTACCTGATATGAGGGACTTTTTACTTTAACCCCATTTACTAGAAAGTGCCCGTGAACTACAAGCTGTCTAGCCATAGCTCTAGATTTTGCTAGTCCTAATCTAAAGACTACATTATCCAGCCTCCTTTCCAAATATGATAGAATTTCATCCGGTCCTTGAAGCTTCTGAAAAATTCGCCTCAATTGTTTGTTGGTTAATCCATAGGTAATTTGTAATTTTTGTTTTTCCTGAAGCTGTCGTCCATATCCGGACAGCTTCCTGGCTTTTCTTTTAAGACCATGAACTCCAGGAGGATAAGGCTTTCTTAAAATAGCTGCTTTAGCCGATTGTCCTCTAATCGGTTTTAGTAGTAATTTAACCCCTAAAGCTCTCTCCTTCTTTTCTTTTGCTCTAATTATCCGCATAGTTTATACTCTTCTTACCTTTTTAGGTCGAGGACCATTGTGTGGAATTGGAGTAATATCTTTGATTGAAACAATATTTATATTTTGGCTAGCTAAAACTTTCAAAACAGCTGTTCTTCCACTACCTATTCCACTTACCAGAACATCTACCTCCCCAACTCCCAATTTTTTTATCCTTTCGACTACCACTTCAGCAACTTTACTGGCAGCAAACGGAGTAGTTTTTTTGGGACCAGAAAAGCCAAGCGAGCCAGCCGTAGCCCAGGTTATTACATCACCTTTTTCATCAGTAACTGTAACTCTAGTATTATTGTAGCTGGCCTGAATATAAATTCTTCCTTTCTCCAATTTCTTTCCTTTCTTAACCAGCTTTCTAATTAGCGCTTCTTCTCGAGCTTTTGATTCCTTAATAACTTCTTGCCCAGCTATTTTAACAACTCTTTTTTTACCCATAATAGGTTACTTTAATTCTATTTTTCTTCTTCCACTTCCTACGGTTCTTCTAACATTTCCTCTTACCGTTCTTGAATTAGTTCTGGTTCGCTGACCCCTAACTGGTAAATGCTTAATGTGACGTATTCCTCGATAGCAATTAATCCTTTTTAATCTTTCAATATTTTGCCTAATTTCCTGCCTTAAAGCACCTTCAATTCGATAGTTCTTTTCTATATATTCCTTTAACCTGCTAATCTGGCTTGAATCAAGCTGGTTAGTTCTCAATTCAGGATCTATTTTAACTGCCTTAAGGGCCTGATAAGCCAAACTAACCCCAATTCCATAAATGTAAGTTAGGGCTATTTTAATTTTTTTGTTATCTGGTATATTTACTCCCAAAAAACGCATAATAATAAATGTAAAATGTTAAAATTAGCAAATTTCAAAATCATTTTAACATTTGTTCATTTTGAATTTTAAATTGTCATTTTGATTTTTGATTTTTGAATTTTGAATTTTTATCATCCCTGTCTTTGTTTATGCTTGGGATTTTTGCAGATAACATAAACCCGCTTTTTTCGGCGGACAATCTTACAATTCTTACACCTTTTTTTAACCGAGCTTTTCACCTTCATAATAATTAACTTACAATCTTCTAATTATCCTACCCCGACTAGCATCGTAAGGAGAAATTTCTACATCTACTTTATCTCCAGGTACTATCTTAATACGGTACATTTTCATTTTTCCTGAAAGATGAGCTAAAATCTCTTCTTGCTGGTCTAGTTTTACCCTAAAAGTTAAACCAGGTAATGCTTCAATTACTGTTCCCCGTTTATAAATCTTAGAGCGCGTCATGTGCTTTATTTCTGTAAATCAGAATAATAACTCCCAAACAATACAGGGCTACTATACCAAAATTTGTGAAAAAAGTAAAGGGAAGGCTATTCTGAATAATTTGATTTAACCTTCCAAAAATTTGAATTACTGAAATCTGATATTTTATCAATATATAAGCAAACCATCCAAGTATAATAGATAAATGGTTAGAAAGAATAGCAGAAAATCCAATCAGGTATCCTAAAACTAAAGTTAGGGGTACAAATCCTAAAATCAGTAAGTTGGAAACTATAGCTACCAGCGATATTTGATTAAACTTAATTATTAACAGCGGGTTAACTGCAATTAAAGCCGAACTGGTAGTCAAAAAAATCTCTCTCCAGGAAAGAATCCCAGGCTGATTTTTCATTTTCAAAAATCTTCGCAAAGGTTCTTTAATATAAATCAATCCCAAAACAGCTAAAAAGGAAAATTGAAATCCTAAGTCCTGAGTTAAAGCGGCTGGCTTTAAAAGCACTATTATTAATGCAGTTAAACTAACAATGATAACTGGTTTTATTTTCCGGCCAACCTGACTGGCTAGAAGGTAAGCAATCATCATAATACCTGCTCGTAAAGCTGTAGCTCTAAATCCAGTGATTAGAAGTAATAATGAAATCAAAATTATGGTTATAAGTAAACTGAAACCAGGTGAGAAAAAATAAGAAATTACCCCGGTTATCAATAAAGTTGATATGGTCAGATGTAAACCAGAGAAAGCTACCAGATGAGCTACTCCAGCTGAAGCAAGTAAATCTCTAAATTCTTGACTTAGCTGATATTTTTCTCCAAACATTAAACTGGTTAGGTATTTACTTTCCAGCACCGGCAAAACTCGCTTAAACGAATTTACCATAAATTTTCTAGCTGATAGAAGAAAATCAGGACAGTCTGGAGTTAAATCTAAATCCTTAAAAAATAAAAAGTAGGATGTTCCAGCTAAAATAAAGAAAGATAAACCAGCTAAACAAATGAAAAACTTCGATTTTTCAGGGTAAAAAAATGTTAAAAAAATCAAAATTAAACAAAATAGCAGAACTATTAATGAAATAATTAAAAAACTAAGCTGAAAAGAAGCTATAAAAATTCCACTTAAAAAGAAAGTTATAGAATAAAGAAGAAATTGATAAGGAAGCATCGATTTCGCTACATTACCGGCAATTCTGAAGGTGGCTTAGCTTTCTTGGGTTTCTTCCGAAATATTGGTACTTCAACTGCTTCGGTAGGATAGTGATAAATGGATGCCAGCTCCTCAGTACTTAAAATGGAACTTTCCTGAGGAAATTTTCTTTCTTTATAACTCATTAAGTATTCTCTTTTTCTTTTTAAAAATTTTCGAGCTGTAACTGGAACTTTCACTGAGATTGGCTTCATCTTAAAAGCATTAAGGTCTAAACTGCTAAATAATGAGAAGAATTGTCGTACAGCTGAAACATTAGAAGCTGTAAATGCATCTATTCTATCAATATAAATAAATCTTATTCCAACCTGATAAGCTAGTTTGGAAAGCTTATTTTCTATTGCTTCTATTATCTTTCGTTCTCTCTGACTCAAGCTGGGTGCTTTTTTCTTTTCTTCTTTTTCAGTAAGAACCGGCTCAAAGGGAGCTCTAATTAAGTTACTTAAAAAATCAATAAATACTTCAGCAGGGCTTTTTGAAGGAGGTTTCTTTTTAGATAGTTCAGCAATAACTTTTTCTCCTCTTTGGTAAAAACTTTCTGGGGCTGGTCTAATTATCATCTGAAGCCAGATTGCCTCATCCTTCTTTAGTTCAGAGATTACTTCAAATACATGACTTAAAGGATCAACCACTTCAGTTTTTCCCTTTTTCCCTTCAAAGGATAAATAAGTCTTAATCGGATAAACGCTATCTTTAGCCAACACAAATTCAGCGCTCCACAGGTCATAAACTGAACCAATCAGTTCAACTGGAAAATCTTCAGTATAATCATTCTGTTCAACAATTTCAGCTTGAGGATATTGAGAATAAATTACCGATTCTACTAAATTTCGATACTCTCCTGGAACTCGAATATAAGAATGAACCTCTCTGGCTCTTCCCATCAATTCCAGACTAAATTCCTTTCTTTTTCCTCTTATCCATTGGTCCAGAAAACAATCAATTTTAGAAAAAATATTCTGCAATCCTTTAAACCAAAATCTTTTCTCAATAATATTAGCACCTGGCTGATGCAAAGCTATTAAAACTTGTTCCATAGCTTTAGGTCCCTTGGTTACTTCAATAGGTATAGTTACCTCCAATAATTTCCAGTTTTTTTTCTGCCGATATCTTCTTTCTACATACTCCAGCCAACTAGCTGAAATACGTTTCCAAAATAAAACTACAATTACCACCCCTAAGGCTAACAATAGCCACACTATGACCATAATCCGCTATGCTAAAGTATATTTATTATTATCTAGCTTCTTAAATAGTTTTCTATCCCGAAGATTTAGAATAATGCTACTTTCCTGAAACAATCTTTGTTTTTTAACCAACTTCACAATTTTTTCAGCCGGCATAGTCTGATACTTTTTAAGTATTTCAACTATCAATTCTTTCAGAGTTCCTTTCCTGTATCCATGCTCTTCTAACGCATAAATTCCACGACCAACTAGCACAAACCTTGAATCTCTAATTAATTCATTGTGAACCGTCTGCGGTGAAGATTTATTCTCACCAAAATAATAATTAACCAGATTATTGATTTCTTGAAAATGAAGTGGCCTATTAACCTTTTTTAAAACCAGATATGACCGATCCCTAATTCTCTTAGGATTAATTTCTGGCCAGCTGGTCAACCCAAAGTCACCAAAAGAATTTATTCCAAAGTGCTTAGAAATACTTAGACAATTGATTGTGAGCCAGTCTTTAATTCTTGAAATATAAGTTTTTCGTTCCAAAATGTCCTTTTTATTACTAGAGAAAAATTTCAAAAATGCCTTTATCTGATTAAAGGCTTTTTGTTTAATTTCAGGACTTAAATACCAGAAACTATAAAAATCTTGGTTCTCTTTAAAAAAGTAGGGTTTTCCTCTAACCTGGAATAAAAATCTTAGCTTAGAAGCATTTACATTATTGCTATAAAACTCAAATTCTTTCATCAACAAATCATCACGGTACAATCCTCCCACCTGATCAAGATAGCTATCAACTTGAGCAAAATCCTTTTCAGAAATAATTGGTTTTATTTTATCTAGAGCCTGAGCTTCAACCTGTCTTACCCTTTCCCTAGTAACACCCCATTCCCTTCCAATTTCTTCCAGGGTATATTTTTTACCCTTAAGAGAAAATCTTTTAATTAATACCTCTCTCTGTCTTAAAGAAAGCCGATTTAGTAAGTCATCGGCAAGCTTATCAAGCTTCCTTAAAGTATTGTTTAAATTTAACTTTAACACTGGTAAAATTCTACCATTTTATTTTAAAAATGTCAAACCCTTGTACTTGTACAAGATGAGTACATTTTTGACATTGACTCCTTCCACAGATTATCTCAATAGGAGTTTTGTATCCTAAAGCTTGCGAGATAGTTTGAAGTTAAATTCTTCTGGGTAATTGAAAATTGAAAATTGATAAATGGCAAATATCTAAAATCTCTTAACAAATTTCACCATTGTGAAAATACTCTTTTTGCTATATTGATGAGGTGCATTTTGACTAATTTTTGATGATTTTCGACCCTTTCTTTCACTAATTATACCAATATCTAGCATTTTGGAGATGTCAAAAATGTATCTCGTCTTTTGCAGTTTACCTTTGACAAATCTAAAAAAAGCATGGTATAAATTTAATAGGTTACTTAAAAACAAAAAATAAGGAAGGAGGTAGATTATGTCTAAGAAAGTTGGATTGGCTCTCAGTGGTGGTGGTGCTAGAGCCCTGGCACATATTGGAGTAATTGAGGCACTAGAGAAAATAGGTGTAAAAATTAGTTTTATTTGCGGAACCAGTATGGGAGCTTTAGTTGGAGGATGGTATGCTGCAAATAAAGAAGTTAAATCCTTAAAGAAGTTATTTCTATTTATCCGGAAAAACTTTCCCGGATTTGGTAAGATATTAGACAATAGCGATTCGAAGAACCGTCAGTTCAGAGATAAGACAATCACTAGGTTGTTAGTCAAAAATATTGGAAGCATTAAAATTGAAAATTGTTCAATCCCATTTGCTGCAATTGCCACTAACCTTAAAAACAAAAAACAGGTTGTCCTGAAAAAAGGAAACTTGGCTAAAGCTATAAAAGCCAGCATGAGTCTCCCACTAATCTTTAGTCCGGTAAAAATTGGAAAGTACTGGCTAGTTGATGGTGGCTTCTCAAACCCGATTCCAGTTGATGTGGTCAAAAAGATGGGGGCAGAGTTTATAGTTGCAGTAGATGTAACTAGTGATGAAAAAATAATAAAGATACTTGAACCAAAAATTAATTGGAAAAAGCTCTTAGATTACACTTTTAGTCATAGACTGCTAGATTCTTTAATTGCTATTTACCAGCATCAACTGATAAAAGCTTGTCTGAAAAATGCTGACATTGTTTTAAAGCCAAAGGTTTCAGGTTTTAAGTTATTCGAATTTGATAAAATTGAGCAGATTGTAACTGCTGGAGTAAGAGAAGTAAGCTTAAGACAAGCTGAGTTTCCTTCTGAAATAAAGTACCCCAAGAACTTTTTTAAAAGAATTTTAGATTTTTTTCTTAAAAAAATACCCCATAGATTTTAATCTATGGGGTTTTTTATTCGGAGTGCTGGGAATCGAACCCAGACTACAGACTCCCGAAGCCTGCGTACTACCACTATACTACACTCCGAATTTAAAATCTTAAATCACCTAAACCAATGCTAGCGAACATAATACTTTCTTTTCATTCCAATTTCAATACCTTTTTCAAACTCCATCTTTCTCTTTTTAGCCTGATTGGCCATTTGCTTTAGTTTAGCATCACTCAATTTCATCAAATTTTTAACCTCTGATTCTAAAACTTTTCGACAATTTCTACTTGGATCCTCAAGTACTCTATCCAGTAAAATTGTCAGAATCCAGCCAACTTTTGGTCCTGGTGGAATTTTGGCAATTTTCATTACTTGATTTCCATCTATTTTGAGCATTTTAACTGAAATTGGATGATGCTTTACTTTTTCAATCATGTACAAAAGATGTCTAATTCGATAAGGTACTGCCTTTGGGACTCCTGAACCAATTCTATCAGCTTGTCTTAATTTTATTAAATCATCAACATTTTCCGGACCCACTCTTCTTAAAAACCTTCTTACACCAGCTTCAGTTACTTCTCCGACATTATAATAAAAGAGATGGTATCTAACTAAATGAGCTACTTTGTCAATTATTTTTTTTGGAAAATGTAACCGAGTTAGAATTTCTCTGGTCATTCTTGCTCCAACTACTTCATGTCCATAGAAAGTAGCAGTTTTTCCAGTTCCTCTTTTGCATCTAGGCTTAGCAATATCATGAAACAAAGCAGCTAATCTTACCTCCAGAGAAAAACCCTTTTTAGCTGCATAGTCTAAAGACCGAATTGAATGTTCATACACGTTATAAATGTGATGCTTAGCTGGTCCAACTTTTATTCCTTCTTCTAACTCTGGAATAATAAATTTTAGCAACCCTAGTTTGTGCAGCTGATTAATCCCACGAGCAGCAAGTTTAGTATTGATTATTTTTATTAGTTCATCTCTGATTCTCTCTTTGGCAATTATTGAGATTAGCTTAGCCTGCTTTGCTATAGCCTGATAGGTATTTCTTTCAATTTCAAACTCTAACTGACAGCTTAATCTTACTGCTCTGATCAACCTTAAGGCATCTTCTTCAAATCTTTTTTGAGGATCACCAACAGCTCTAATTAACCTTTTCTTCAAATCATCCTGGCCATTGAATAAATCAATAATCTGGATATTTGGAGTTTTAAACTCTGACTTAGGAAAAACTTTCACAGCCATAGCATTCACAGTAAAATCCCTTCTAACTAAATCATCTTTTAAATTATCTGCGAATTTTATTACGTCAGGGTGCCTTCGGTCAGTGTATCTCCCTTCCAACCTAAAAGTTGTAACTTCAACTACCTTTAATGTTGGATCTTTTGAGTTGGTTTTAACTCTTACAGTTCCAAATTTGTTTTCATAAGTACTATCTGGAAAAATCTGTTGAATCTCTTCTGGTCTGGCATTGGTAGTTACATCCCAATCAGTAGGTTTTTTATTTAGTAGAATATCTCTTACACACCCACCAACTAAATAAGCTTCAAAGCCAGCCTGAGTAAGCTTTCTAACAATTTCCATTACTTCTTTTGGAACTTGCATATTTTAATTATATACCCCAAAGCTTTTAGCTTAAAGACTTACCTTGATTTATTTATTTTATTTTCTATAATAACAGTGCGGGGTGGAGGAACGGTTACCTCGAGAGGCCCATAACCTCTAGGAGCAGGTTCAACTCCTGCCCCCGCAAGCCAGCATAGTTCAATGGTAGAACGAGGGACTCATAAACCCTAGACAGAGGTTCGATTCCTCTTGCTGGCACTAGGCAACGTTGTAATAAACTAGAGAACTTTACCAGCCGTTAAATAAAGAAGTTTGGACCCGTAGCGTAGTCCGGTCTATCGCGCCTCCCTGTCACGGAGGAGATCGTGGGTTCAAATCCCATCGGGTCCGCTAAGTTTGAATAGTGACAGACTGTCGTCAACCTAAATTTAAAAATCTCCAGTTCAATTCCTTACATGGAAAAAAGAGATATTGAAAACCTTAAGCAAGAATTTTTAGAAAAATTAAGACAAATAAAATCCTTTGATGATTTAGAAAAAGTTCGAATAGAATACCTAGGTAGGAAAAGAGGAAAATTGACCAAGGTTTTGAGAAGACTTAAACAACTTTCCTTAGAACAAAAAAGAGAAATTGGTCCTTTAGCTAACCAGTTAAAATTGGAAATCCAAAAGTCGCTTGACTGGAAAGTCGAACAATTAAAAAAGATTGGTCCAGTTCAGGAATTTGATATTACCAGGCCAGGTAAAAAAGTAGAACCTGGGCATCTTCATATTTTAACTCAAACCAAACGAGAAATTAGGCAAATTTTTCTTTCTTTAAACTTTAGCGTGGCAGAAGGTCCAGAAATTGAAGATGAATACCACAATTTTGACGCACTAAATATTCCTCGAGATCACCCAGCCAGAGATATGTGGGATACTCTCTGGTTAAAAAATCCGAAAAACCTACTACTCCGAACTCACACCTCCCCGGTTCAGATAAGATATATGGAAAAAAACCGACCCCCGTTTCGAATTATTGCTCCAGGAAGAGTATTTAGACATGAAGCAATTGATGCATCTCACCAAATAAACTTTTACCAGTTAGAAGGACTAATGGTAGAAAAAAAGGTTAACTTAGCTAATTTCAAGTATATAATTGAACAGTTTTTAAAGAAGTTTTTTGGCAAAGATGTAAATATTAGATATCGACCAGGATATTTTCCATTTGTAGAACCGGGTCTTGAAATTGATATTAAGATTGACAACTCAGATTGGCTAGAAATTATGGGAGCAGGAATGGTTCACCCCAGAGTATTTAAAGCAGTAAAATACAACCCCAGACTATGGCAAGGTTTTGCATTTGGTTTGGGAATAGAAAGAATGGCTATGCTCAAATATAAAATTCCAGATATTAGATTGTTTTACTCTGGTGATTTAAGATTTATAAAACAATTCTAAAATTATGAAGTTTTCTTATAAACTAATTAAAAAAATAATTCCTGAAATTAAATCTGAAAAACAGCTTGTCCAAGTTTTAAATCTCTATATTGCTGAAGCTAATAGCCTGGGTAATGGAACTATAGATATAGAAATCCCTCATAACCGTTATTCTGATTTAGCCTCCCATTACGGAATAGCTCAAGAACTTTCAGCTAAGCTAGATTTAAATTGGAAGTATCCCAAAATCAATCTAGTAAAAAATCAAAAGCTTGGAAATTTTGAAGTAGAAGTAAAGGATAAAAGACTATGTCGCAGATATATGGCTCAATATTTTGAAAACGTTAAAGTTAAACAGTCTCCAAAATGGTTAAGAGATATTTTAGCTCAAGCTGGTCTTAATTCTGTAAATAATCTAGTTGATTTAATGAATTATGCTATGATTTTATCAGGCCAGCCGCTACATGTTTTTGATTACGATAAAATTGAAACAGTAAAATTTAAAAACCAACTAGTTAAAAAAATTATAATCAGAAGAGCTTATCAAAACGAAAAAATTGTTACTCTGGAAAATGAAACAATCAATTTAGACCCATCAGTTTTATTAATAGCTGACAGTAAAGAACCTTTGGTCATTGCAGGTATTAAAGGTGGCAAGAAAGCAGAAGTAGACAAAAACACCAAAAGAATAATTATAGAATCTGCCTGGTTTGATAGAGTAAATATTCATCAAACATCTAAAAAAATCAGATTATCTACTGATGCCTCAAATAGATTTTCTCATCAATTATCCTATTACCTCCCTCAATATGGATTAAGTCTGGCTAATAAACTACTCAGAGAAATTGGAGCTAAGCCTGGAAAACTAATTGATAAAATCTGTGTTCGTCCATCCAAAAAAATTCTAACTTTTTCAGTCAAGAGATTTGAAAAATTAATTGGAATTTCTTTACCCGTCTCAACCATTTGCAAATATCTAAGCAAGCTAGGAATGAAAGTTAAAAGAGTAAACAATTCACTGAAAGTAGAAGTTCCAGATTTAAGAATTGATATTAGAGAATTTGCTGATCTAGCTGAAGAAGTAATTAGAGTTTATGGCTATCAAAATCTAAAGCCTCAGCCGCCGATATCACTCATTCAAACACCTAAAACTGAAGAGATTATTCTATTCAATCAAAAAATAAGAGATTTACTGACAAGCCTTGGGTTTAATGAAGTTTATAACTATTCATTTGTCTCTAAAAACGACTTGAAAATCAAACCGCCAGAAACAAAAAAGCCAATTGAAATTCAAAATCCAGTAAGCGAACAATTTGCCTATTTAAGACCAGATTTAATCTATGGTTTATATAAAAACATCAAGCAAAACTTAAAAGAATTTGGACAGGTTAAAATCTTTGAAATTGGCAAAACTTTCTGTCTGGAAAATTCAGAAGCCAAAGAAAGCTGGCAACTTGGCTTAGCTATAGCCGGCACTGACCAGCCTTTTTTTGAATTAAAAGGACTGGTTAATTGGCTGCTTAGAAAAGTTGGACTAGTAAAATTTTTATTAATTCCTAAGCAAGACTATTTAGAAATTGAGGGAGATTCCCAGAAACTTGGCTATGTAACTGGGTCAAAGCAACAATCCTTTGCTCAAATTAATCTAAGTAAATTATTAAAGCTAGTTAAAGAAGAAATCTCATTTCAGCCATTACCAAAGTATCCTTCTTCAATTAGAGATATATCTATTCTGGTTAATAAGAAATACAAGATTGGAAAAATTATAGAGGTAATTCAGTTAATGAAACTAAGCAATTTAAGAGATGTAGATTTAATTGATGAATATGTAAGTCCTCAAATTGGGATGGAAAACCGAGGTTTAACCTTTAGATTAGTATTCAGATCTAAATATAAAACTTTAACTAAATCTGAAGTAGATCAGGATGTTCAAAAAATCTCAGAAATGTTAGAAAAAGAATTTGGAGCAGAAATAAGATAGAACTTAGAGCTAAGAAATTTATTACTTTCTTAGATTAACAGGCTTAAGATTAAGTTTTTTTCTCCAGTGCTTCAATTCTTTTTTCCTGCCTCTTTATTACTTCTATCAAGATAGGAATTAATTCGTTGTAGAATAATGTTTTATATCCTTCGTTATCCACTCCAATCACCTTAGGAAACACTTTTTCTACTTCCTAAGCAACTAGTCCATAATGGACACCTTGAGGTAAGCCTTTTTCTGGATGCTTGTCTGTTTTCCACTCAAATTTAACTCCTCTTAACTTCTTTAATTTCTCTACGGGGTTCTCAATACCTGAAATAATATTTTTCAACCTCAAATCTGAACTTTGCCAACCTCCAGTAGAATATGCTGTACCATTAACATAAAACTTATAGCCTCCTAGATTCGTCGTGCCGATGCCCCTACACCTACTAAATTAGATGTGGGAGCGATGCCGACATTGCCTGTATTGCGTATCACAGTCTCACTTCTTATTTCTCTCAACTTTCTCATGAATTACTCTCTTATACAGATGGCATATCCCTTACAAGCCATACTGGCACCATGGTCCCAATCTACAGTAACTTTACAAAACCAGCCATCATTGTCAGCAGTAGGCCTGGTAGCATATACCTGATTCCAGTCCCCACCACCTGTTACCTCACATCCACCTCCGATAACCTTATATCCTGGCGAACAATTTGCTGTGCAAGAAGCAACATTCGAACCACTACCGGTACAGGTCTTATACTCAATGGAATTACTCAATCCACTTATAGTTCCATTCACATCCAACTTCGCTTGTGGATTCACCGTCCCGATGCCGACGTTACCTGAATCATCTATATATATTCTGGAAACACCCCCAGTAGCTAAGCCCAAATGGTCTGCATCATCTCTATACATTCCAGTGTCAGAATCCCAGTGGAAACTGTGACCTGGGCCGGAAGCGTTGCCTCCAATGGTAGTTACTCTACCTTGTGGAGTAATCATTTCGTAACCCACTACTCCAATACTTCCATTAACTGTCAGTGTGTAATTCAGATTGGTGGTAGTGCCAATGCCGACTTTACCTGAATCATCTATATATATTCTGGAAACACCCCCAGTAGCTA
>CAYRSR010000002.1:0-74746 GCA_964427275.1 uncultured Candidatus Saccharibacteria bacterium | reverse complement strand
GGATTCCATTTGCTGGCAACTGGACTGACCAGGGAAATTATATTTTTGCCAGAAACACTACCAGTCCTAACATAGTGGTAGTTGATGATAATGGCAACGTCGGCATCGGGACAACGGGGCCTGGTTATAAATTAGATGTCAACGGCACTATTAACGGAACAGCGGTAAAAGTAAATGGGGTTGATGTATTAACTTCCGGTCCGGACACAGAAGCAGTTCTTTTGACAGGAGACCAGACAATCGCGGGAGTTAAAACTTTTTCTTCTATTCCAGTTTTACCTGCTTCAGACCCTACTTCAGATAACCAAGCAGTAAGAAAAGCTTACATTAAGACCACCCCTACTGCCAATAAACCCTTAGCTTTAGATGCAAATGCAAAATTTCCCTCTGGTGACAACTTATTAGGAAACTTAATATCCATATACACTTCCAAAAAAACCAGCTCACAATCAATAGGTTCATCATACACAGATGTCTCAGGTATGTCTGTTACTTTTACTCCTCCTTGTAATGGAAAAGTAATAGTAATGGCAAGTTTTACTTTTTCAGTTCCAAGTGGAGGGACAGGACATAGTTATTGGAAACTTCTTAAAGGAACTACTCAAATATCGGTAGAGTATCACATGTATAGCGACCCAGATATTGGCTATCAAAGCTGTACAGCAATAGCATCAACAACAGTTTCAGGAGGTTCAAGTGTAACTTTTAAACTTCAAGCTAAGACCAGTGCTTCTGCTAGTATAGGAGCAGGAGACTTTGTTGTTATATTCCTTGCAATTTAATGGTGGTGAGGTTAAGATATTAAGATGAAATATTATGGCATCTTATCATCACCAGTTTTAGGACTTAAACAGGATTACCCGACAATCCTTTTAGGTGAGGCTTTCTCATCTGATTGCAAGGATGTTATCTATGAAGATGGGTATGTAAAAAAAAGCCAAAAAGAGAGTGAAATTGTTTAATTATACTTTTCTGACGAATATTGGGGAAGCTTTTTTAAATTGGTTTTTGACGGGAGTGCTAACTTTCTTCAAAGTCCTTTGTTTCAAAAATGGTTGCGAGATGTCAGATCAATTATCGAGGTTGAACTTCAATAATGGCTGGTAAATACTGGGTTTTTGGGAGTTCATTCCTTAAAAACTTGAGAAATGCCTTTTAAAAATTCGAGAGATATTTCATTAAAAATCCGGGAGATAGATTTTTAATTATTAATTTATTATCGAAGCTAAATTTTTCTTATCAACACTTTTTCACGATGGTGAGATTTGTTAATAAGATTTTAGATATTTACCATCTTTCCAACTTCTAACTTCTAACTTTTATTCGTAGTTGTTGACCCTGGTATTAATGGAGCATATAATAAAAGTACAAAAGGTCGATTAAAAAATTTAATTGATTATGGCTTTAGAAGTTATTAAGAAAAGTGGAGAAAAGGAACCATTTGATGCTGAAAAGATTAGAAGGTCAATTCAGGCTGCTGCTGATGAGACAGATCTTTCAGAGGAAAGAAAAAAAGAAGTAGTAGAACAGGTTGTTAATTCAGCAATTCAGCTAGCAGAAGGTAAAGAAGAAATAGCTACTAGTGAGATTAGAGAGAAAATCCTTGATGAGCTGGATAAAATTGAACCTTCGGTTTCAGCTACCTGGAGAAAATATGAGGAGGAGAGAAAGGGAGAATCTGTAGAAGAAAGAAAGGAAGAAGAAGCTGAAGGAGAATTAGAAGGAGGAGAATTAGAAGAAGGAGAAGAAGGAGAAGAATTGGAAAAATTAGAGTAATTTTAAAGAGTGAGCTTTTAGCTACTTTTAATTATTTCAACTATTACCCTTCGGTTTCGAGGACCATCGAATTCAGCTAGAAGTATTTGCTGCCAGGTTCCCCTGGCTAGCTTTCTATTTCTAATAGGTAAGACCTTTCCTTGCCCGACTAGTCCGGATAAAATGTGTGAGTCGGCATTGTTGTCAATTTGGTTATGAAGAAAGTTAAAACCAGAAACTAGCTTTTTTAATACACTTAGCCAGTCTTGCTTTAGTCCTGATTCGTTTTCAGTTAGAACTATTCCAGCAGTGGAGTGAGGAACAAATACCAGAACTAGGCCATTTTCTATCTTGCTTTGCTCAACTATTTCCTCTATCTTGCTGGTAATGTCTAACAGCTGGTATCTCTTGAAGGTAGAAATTGTAAATTCAGTTATCATATCTTAAAATCCGGAACTTTTTTTGAAACTACCTTAGCAGTAATTAATTGAGCTTCCTTAATTGCCTGATTAAGGCAATCTTTAAGAATCTCTTCCTGCTGTTTTTGGTTTAGTTTAGGGTTTAAGATAATCTGTTTAATTTTCATTTTTCCATCCATAACTATTCTGATTCCTTGTTTTTCTATCTTTATTTCTTGCTGGGATAAGATTTGAGCCAGCTGGTTTAACTGCTTTAATTTTCCTAATTTACCAAACATACAATAGTTATTATAATAAAATTAATTAAATATTCTAGTTTTATGAACTTTTTTCCAACAATTACTACTACCAAGAATTCTAACTGGGAGGGAAAAATCAAGGAAGCTAAATATTTAAATCTAAGTGAACTGGCTGTTTTTCCTACTGCTCTTAACCAACTTCAAAGAAAAAAGTTATACCATCTTTTGGAAGAATCAAATATTAGAAGTATCCCATTTGTTCATTTAAGAGGTGATATGAAACTATGGGAGCTAGATTACTTGGTAAAAAAATATCATACTCAAAGATTTAATATTCATTCAATTAAGGAGTTTCCCCTAATCTATGATTATTCCAAATATAAACACATTATTTACATTGAAAATACCGGTAGTTATTTAACTGAATCAGAACTTAAAAATTTTGCTGGAATATGTTTAGATTTTGCCCACCTGGAGAATGATCGGCTGATGCAAAAACAAAGATTTGAACATAATCTGAAGTTAATAAAGAAATATCCGATTGGCTGTAATCATATTAGTGTAATAAAGAAAATTTCCCATCTTGAAGGAAATGAAAAAAGAGTTGATGAGCACTGGATGGAAGATTTTTCTGAATTAGATTATTTAAAAAATTATCCCTTGCACTATTTTTCTGATTTTTGTGCTATTGAATTAGAAAATAGTCTTAAAGAACAGCTTGATGCCATTGATTACATTGTTAAACTAATTAGTAAATAAGAAAGATGTTTTTGAATCGTCAGCAAGCCGGTCAGAGATTAGCTAAAGAACTAAAAAAATACAAAGATGACAAAAGTGCTATTGTTTTAGCTGTTCCCAATGGTGGAGTTTTAGTAGCTAAGCCAATAGCCGAATCTTTAAACTTGAATCTAGATTTAATTGTAGTTAGAAAACTACCTATGCCTAATCAACCAGAAGCTGGAATTGGGGCAATTTCAGAAACAGGAGATATTGTATTTCAGCCCCAGGCAAGATTTTATAACAAACAAACTATAGATAGAATTTTGGCTCAGCAAAAGAAGGAAATTGAAACCAGAATTAGAATTTTAAGAAGTGGCCGAGGACTTCCAGATTTGGAAAATCGAACAGTTATTTTAGTTGATGATGGAATTGCTATGGGTTCGACTATGGAAGTAGCAATTAAAACTGTTAAAAAGAAAAAAACAGCCAGGATAATAGTAGCTGTTCCAATTACCGGGCCAAGACAAGTTCGAAAATTCAAATCTATGGTTGATGAGTTTATTTGTCCTTTAGTTCCTCGGTTTTTTTATGCAGTAGCTCAGGGATATCAGAATTGGCGAGATGTAAGTTGTCAAGAAGTAATTGAGGCTTTAAAGAAATGATTTTACAATTCAGAAATCTTTGTTATATAATTTAATCAAAAGGTCGAAAGAAAAAATTAAACTATGGGCACTAAAAAGAAACAAAAAAGGAAGAAGATTAGAAAACATAAATTAAGAAAGATACGAAAAAAGATGAGACATAAAAAGAAAAGGTAATTATGGATATATTAGTTTTTGCACCTCATCCTGATGATGAAATAATTGGCTGTGGAGGAAGTATTGCTAAACAAGTTGAAAAAGGAAATAAAGTCTCAATAGTTTATCTAACCTCCGGAGAATCTGGCAGTCAAAAATTTTCCAAATCAGAATTCAGGAAGATTCGAGAGAGAGAAGCTAAAGCAGTAGCCAAAGTTCTGGGGGTTAAAAAACTATTTTTTTTGAGAGAACCCGATGGATACCTGGAATATAATAAAAGAAATTTAATCAAAATTACCAATTTGATTAGAAAAAATAAACCTCAGGTTATTTATTTGCCCCATCAAAATGATTTTCATGCTGACCATCAGCAAACTTACAGGTTGGTAAGCCAATCAATTTTTAGGGCTTCAGGTCCCTGGTTTCAGGAATGTAAAGAGAAACCTCATTCAGTCAAGATTGTTTTAGGCTATGAGGTCTGGACACCAATTCAAAATGCATCTTATGTTGAAGATATTACCAAATACCTGGATTTAAAGATTAAAGCCTTGCAACAATATTATAGCCAGATTAAAGATATCTCCTATATTGATGCAGTTAAAGGACTAAATCGATATCGAGGAGTAATTAGTGGAGTAGGAAAATATGCTGAATGCTTTGAAGTAATTAAGTGTGAATCAGATAACATATTATGAAATTAAGTCAGACTAACAGCTTATGAGAATTGATTTCTTTGAAGAATTTCCCAATCAGGCAAATCTAAGTAAGGCTAAACTAATTGATTTTCCTTCTACTATATACCTTGCTGCTAAATCGGCTGCCGAATTTAAAATTCTGGAAAGTAAGTTGAAACAAATTAATCCAGAGTTAGAACCTGCCTGGTGGCCTATTTTGCCTAGAACTTACTGGATTTCTCCATTTTCAGATAGACGAGAGTTAAAAAATTTAAAAAAGGAATTAGCCAGGATTAAAAATACTAAAGTTTTAATTGATCTAGAAATGCCAATTGTAAAAGTGAGGTTCTGGATTAAAAATTTACCATTCTTTTTTAAAAATAAAAGAACAATTGAACAAATTTTTCTGAACTCAACTGTTTTTACAGCTGAAACTATCCAATCTTATTCTAAGATTGGTTCAATTGGAGTAAAACTCTTAGGGTTAGCCTATCCAATGAATAAATTTCCTCATCGAAAAATTTTAATGTTTTATTCTTCAATGGTTGAATCCAGAAAAATAGATAGAATAAAAAAAATAGTAATTCAGCAATTTAAACAATATCGGCCTAACTTACAGTTAGGACTGGGTGTTATTGCTAAAGGAATCTGGCAAACTGAACCGATACTTTCTCCAAAGAACCTTGATAGAGATCTTAATTTTGCTAAAAATTTAGGAATCCAAAGTTGTGTAATCTTTAGACTGGGAGGATTGAATAATGACTATCTAAAAGTAATTCACAAATATCTGAATTAACTAAATATATTAACTTTCAATAGATTTTATTATTCTTGACATTCTTCTTTAGACGACTATCATATAAAAAGCCTTTATAGAAGATTAGGTTGTTTTTATGCCTACAATCAATCAATTAGTTAAAAAAGGAAGAAAAAGAATTACTAAAAGAAAGAAAGTGTCTGCTTTAGGCTTTTATTTTAATCGATTAAAGAATCGGAGAGTAAAAGGAAATTCTCCGTTTAAGAGAGGTGTTTGTTTAAAAGTGTTCACAGTTACACCCAAAAAGCCGAATTCTGCTTTAAGAAAGGTAGCCAGAGTAAAGCTGTCTAATGGAGCCGAGATAACTGCTTACATACCTGGAGAAGGTCATAACTTACAGGAGCATTCAGTAGTTCTGGTTAGAGGAGGGAGAGTAAAAGATTTACCTGGAATTAAATATCACATAGTTAGAGGAGTGCTGGATACTGAAGGTGTGGTTGGCCGAAAGAGAGGAAGGTCAAAATATGGGACTAAAAAACCTGAACCAAAGTAAAGAATTAGAATATGCGTAAGAAACGGGTTTATAAAAATAGAAAATTAAGGAAACCTGATTATAAATATGGCAGGTTGGATGTTGGTAGATTTATAAACTATTTGATGAAAGATGGAAAGAAGACCATTGCTGAGAAAATTCTTTATCAAGCCTTTGAGTTAGTTAATAAAAAGTTAAACCAGGATCCGATTAAGGTATTTGAACGGGCTATTGAAAATGCTTCTCCGGTTTATGAAGTAGTTTCCAGAAGGGTTGGGGGAGCTAATTATCAAGTTCCAGTGAGAGTAAGGCCGGATAGAAAATTCTTTCTAGCTGCTCACTGGATAATTGATGCAGCCAGAGCTAAGAAAGGAAAACCAATGTTTGAGAAATTAGCTGAAGAGATAATCCTGGCTTACAATAATGAGGGGGATGCTATAAGAAAGAAAAGAGACACTCATCGAATGGCTGAGGCAAATCGAGCATTTGCTCACTTTGCTTAAAGTAACTTCTTTATCATGAGAACTCTTCCATTAGAAAAATTTAGAAATATTGGAATTATTGCTCACATTGACGCCGGGAAAACTACCGTTACCGAACGGATACTTTTTTATACTGGAATTTCTCATAGAATTGGAGAAGTTCATGAGGGTAAAGCAATTATGGATTGGATGGAACAGGAAAAGGAAAGAGGAATTACTATAACTGCTGCGGCTACAACCTGTTTTTGGGAACCCAGAGTTTATCAAAAACCAAGTTTGGAACGACAATATCAAATAAACATTATTGATACTCCCGGGCATGTTGATTTCACTGCCGAAGTGGAAAGGTCTTTAAGGGTATTGGATGGGGCAATTGTAGTTTTTGATGGAGTAGCTGGCGTAGAGGCTCAATCTGAAAAAGTTTGGCATCAAGCAGATAAGTATAAGGTCCCTAGGATTTGTTTTATTAACAAGCTAGATAGAATTGGAGCAGATTTTTACCAGAGTTTAAGGTCAATTCAGGAGAAGCTTCATCCAAATGCAATTGCTTTACAATTTCCAGTTGGAAAAGAGAGTGAATTTTATGGAGTTGTTGATTTAATTTCTAACCAGCTTTATCGATTTGAGGGCGAATGGGGTCAGCATCCAAAAACTGAAGAAATTCCGGAGCATCTTAAAGATAAAGTTAAAGTTGAGAGAGAGAAGTTGATTGAGCGGATTGTTGAAACTGACGATAAGTTAACTGAAAAGTATCTTAATGGAGAAGAAATTAGTCCAGAAGAACTAAGGACTGCCTTAAGAAAAGCAGTTTTAGATTACCAGTTAATACCTGTTTTAGGTGGCTCGGCTTTAAGAAATAAAGGAATTCAATTGTTACTGGATGCAGTGGTTGATTATCTTCCTTCACCTATTGACCTTCCTCCGGTAAAAGGAATAAATCCTGAAACCGGACAGGAAGAAACCAGAGAACCCAAAGACTCGGAGCCATTTTCAGCTTTAGTCTTTAAGATTGCTACCGATCCCTATGTAGGGACGCTTTCTTACTTTAGAGTTTATTCAGGAGAGTTTGCTCGTGGAAATTATGCTCTAAATTCTAATCAGCGAAACCAGGAGAGAATAAGCAGGATAGTTCGAATGCATGCTCAACATCGTGAGGAAATGCCAGAAATTCGCACTGGAGATATTGGTGCTTTTGTAGGATTAAAACAAGTTAAAACTGGAGATACTATTTGTAATGCTTCTGCTCCAATAGTTTTAGGCCAGATAAGCTTTCCTGAGCCGGTGATTTCTATGAGAGTTGAACCAAAAACCAAAGCTGACCAGGAAAAAATGGGAATAGCCTTAGCTAAACTTAAAGAAGAAGATCCAACTTTTAAAGTTAAGGTTGATTCTGAAACCGGGGAAACTATAATTTCTGGAATGGGAGAACTTCATCTAGAAATTTTGGTTGAACGAATGAGAAGAGAATTTGCAGTAGAGACCAACGTTGGTAAACCACAGGTAGCCTATAAGGAAACTATTGAGACTGTAGCTGATGCAGAAGGGAAATATATTAGACAGTCAGGAGGAAGAGGACAATATGGCCATGTGTTTTTAAAGATTGAGCCACTTGGCAGAGGTGAAGGATTTCAATTTGTTAATGCTATTCGTGGTGGAGTTATTCCCGAAAATTTTATACCTGCAGTAGAAAAAGGAGTGAGAGAAGTAATGGACCAGGGAATTTTAGCTGGTTATCCTGTGGTAGATGTAAAAGCTACTTTATATGATGGTTCATTTCACGAAGTGGATTCATCGGATATTGCTTTTAAAATTGCTGCATCAATAGCCTTTAAGGAAGCAGCTAAAAAAGCCAGACTATTTTTGTTAGAGCCAACTATGAAAGTTCAGGTAGTTATTCCTTCTCAATTTTTGGGGGATATAACTGGCGATTTAAGTTCTAGAAGAGCTAAGGTTGAAAGTGTAGAAGATAGGTATACTGTAAAGGTAATTAACGCTAAAGTTCCCTTGGCAGAAATGTTTGGATATGCTACAATATTGAGGTCTTTAACTCAAGGACGTGGCAGTTTTACTATGGAATTCAGTCACTATCAAAGAGTTCCGCAAAATATTGCTCAGGAAATTATTGAGGGAAAGAAATAAATTAATTGACATTTAGTTGTTTTTTTCTATAATTTTGAATATACAAGGTCGATAAAAATAAGAAATATACATGGCTGAGAAAAAAGAGTTTGAGCGAAGGAAACCACATCTCAATGTAGGGACTATCGGGCATGTTGATCATGGAAAGACAACTCTGACTGCTGCAATAATGAAGGTTTTGAAGATGAAGAACCTAATTGAAAAAGCCGAGACTCCTGAAGAGATTGATAATGCTCCAGAAGAAAAGGAAAGAGGAATTACGATTGCAATTCATCATTCTGAGTATGAAACCGAAAATCGCCATTATGCTCATATCGACTGCCCCGGACATGCCGACTATATTAAGAATATGATTACAGGAGCAGCTCAGATGGATGGAGCAATTTTGGTGATTTCTGCTGTGGATGGTCCAATGCCTCAAACAAGAGAGCATTTACTGTTAGCTCGTCAGGTTGGAGTACCAGCAATAATAGTTTATCTAAATAAAACTGACCAGGTAGAAGATAAAGAGTTAATAGATTTAGTTGAATCAGAAACTAGAGAACTGCTGAAAAAATATGATTTTCCTGGTGATGAAATACCGGTAATTCGTGGTTCAGCTCTAAAAGCTTTGCAGGCAGACTCACTGGAAGATGAATCAGTAAAATCAATTCTGGAGCTAATTAAAGCCTTAGATGAGTATATACCTTTACCGGTAAGAGAGGAAGATAAGCCATTTTTAATGCCAATTGAAGACATTTTTTCTATTGCTGGCAGAGGAACCGTTGTTACTGGAAGAGTAGCTAGGGGGGTTGTAAGACTTAATCAGGAAGTAGAATTAGTAGGATTTAAACCTACCAGAAAAGTAGTAGTAACTGGCATAGAGATGTTTAGAAAGATTTTAAAAGAAGGAAGAGCTGGTGACAACATTGGAGTTTTACTTAGAGGTATTAAAAAAGAGGAGGTTCAGAGAGGACAGGTATTGGCTGCTGTTGGAAGTATTACCCCGCATACTGAATTTGAAACTGAGGTTTATGTCTTATCTAAAGAGGAAGGCGGAAGACATACACCATTTTTCAGTGGTTATAAGCCACAATTTTATATTCAAACTGCAGATGTTACTGGCGAGGTAATTTTACCGGAAGGAATGGAAATGGTAATGCCAGGGGATACTGCTAATCTAAAAGTGAAACTCATTGCTCCGGTAGCATTAGAGGAGCAACAAAGGATTGCTATTAGAGAAGGTGGGAAAACCATTGGAGCAGGTGTGGTTACTAAAATAATTAAGTAACCAAAAGACACAGTGACCAAGAAGAAGTTGGAAAAAGAAACTCAGAGATTGAGATTAAAATTAAAGGCTTACGATCGCCGGCTAGTTGATAGTTCCTGTAAACAAATTGTGGGAGTAATAGAAAAAACCGGGCATAAACTAATTGGTCCGATACCACTTCCTACTGAGATTCGTCGCTATACTGTAAATCGCTCGCCTTTTGTCCATAAAGATTCTAGAGAGCAGTTTGAAATGACAATTCATAAAAGATTAATAGAAATAGTTGATCCTAGTCAGAAGCTGATTAATGCTTTAACTGAACTTAATTTACCAGCCGGAGTGGAAGTTCAAATTAAGATGATGTAAAAAAGTGTTGATTGATTGATAAAAAACTGCTAGTCTGCTAAACTTAGCGGATTGGCAGTTTTTAGTATCTCAATATGAGTAAATTTATAGCAAAAAAAATGAAAATGACTCAAATCTTTAAAGGAGAGGAAGTAATTCCGGTTACTCCTTTAAAAATAGAAGAGAAGGAACCGATAACCATAACTGAAGGAGAATTAGTTTCGGTTAGAGGAAGAAGTAGGGGATTGGGATTTCAAGGGGTAGTAAAACGTCATGGCTTTTCTGGAGGACCAAAGACTCATGGTCAAAAAGAAAAATTTAGAGCTCCGGGTTCTATTGGAGCAACTACACCTCAAAGGGTACTTAAAGGAAAAAAGATGGCAGGAAGAATGGGTGGAAGAATGGTTACAGTAAAGAACCTGAAAGTGGTAAAAGTTGATAAATCTAACCGGTTAATATTTGTAAAGGGAGCGGTACCAGGATACAAAAATAGCAAGTGTGAGATCAAAAGGTTGGAAGTGAAGTAACCTTAGCTAAACTTAAATCATGAAAGCAGATTTATACAATCAAAAAAATCAAAAAATTAAACAAATTGATGTACCAAATAGGATTTTTGGAGTTGAGTTTAATCCTAGTTTAATTCATCAGGTACTAACAGTTAAACTAGCTAACCGAAGAAAACATCTAGCTCACACTAAGACAAGAGCTGAAGTTAGTGGTGGTGGAAAAAAACCGTGGAGACAGAAGGGCACTGGAAGAGCTAGACATGGTTCAATCCGATCTCCAATATGGAAAGGTGGAGGAGTAGCTTTTGGTCCAACCAAATACGAGAATTATACTCGGAAAATAAATAAAAAAATGGTCCAGAAAGCTTTATTTTCTCTACTTTCCAAAAAATTAAAGGAAAATCAATTAAAGATAGTTTCAGATCTGGTTGTGGAACAACCAAAGACAAAGGTTTTCATCAAGTTAATTAGGAATTTTTTGGTTCCCGGGAAAGATTCGGTTTTAATAATACCAGAGTCAGGAAACAAAGAGATTTTTTTAGCTGGAAGAAATGTACCAAAAGTAAAAATAATTGAACCAACTAGTTTAAGTGTTTACGACCTATTAAAATATCAGCTTGTTTTATTAGCCTATAAATCGGTAGAAGTTATTGAAAATCATTACAAATTGGTTTAATATGGATTAGCTTTAACTATGTTCAAAAGAAAATCAAAAGGAGAAAAGAAAAAAGAGGAAGTTAAGTTACCTCCAACTAAGGGAGAACGACTTACTTTCTTGGTAAAGTATCCTAAGATTACCGAAAAGGCTATTGATTTACAAAAGTACAATCAATATCTTTTCATTGTGAAAAAAATTGCTAATAAGCCTCAAATTAAAAAAGAGATTGAAAGAATTTATAATGTAAAGATAAGTAAAGTTCGAATAATTAATCAGAAGGGCAAAGTTAAAAGATTTAGATTTACTGAAGGAAAAAGGCCCGATTTTAAAAAAGCTATAGTTAGTTTGGAAAAAGGGTATACCATTGAAATTACTCACTAAAATGGTCTATAAGCCATTAACTATAAAAATAAAAAAGAATAGTGGAAGAAATTCTTCTGGGAAAGTAACTATTCGACATCGTGGAGGAGGAGCAAAACGACTTTATAGGATGGTTGATTTTAAACAAAAAATTGGTATTCCAGCAAAGATAGAAAAGATAGAGTATGACCCGTATCGAACTGCCAATATTGCTAGAATAGTTTATCAGGATGGTCACAGAAGCTATATTCTGGCTCCTAAAGATTCTAAACCTGGTCAGGAAATTATTTGTTCACCTGAAGCTCCAATTGAAGTAGGTAATCGAACAAAGTTATCCAGAATACCAGTAGGAAGTCTGGTTTTTAATATTGAACTTTTTCCAGGGAAAGGTGGACAGCTTTGTAGGTCAGCAGGTAGTTCTGCTCAGGTTTTAGCTAATCAAGATGGATATACTCACTTAAAACTTCCTTCTGGAGAAATTAGAAAGGTTCCCTGGGATTGTTTTGCTACGATAGGAGTAGCTTCTAATCCTGAGCATAACTTAAGAGTAATTAGAAAAGCCGGGACTAAAAGACACATGGGAAGAAGGCCGGTGGTTAGAGGAACTGCTATGAATCCTAGAGATCACCCTTATGGCGGAGGAGAAGGAAAAACTCAACGAGGAACTAAATATCCGAAGACAAAATGGGGGAAGATTACTGGAGGTAGGAAGACTAGAAAAAAACATAAACCGTCGGACAAGCTTATTATTCAACGAAGAAAATAAAAAAATATGAGTCGTAGTTCAAAAAAAGGTCCATATGTAGATGAAAAGTTATTGAAGAAGATTTCCAAAATAGAACCTGAACGGAAGCATGAAGTAGTGATTAAAACCTGGGCTAGAAATTCAGAGATTTCTCCAGAAATGATTGGGTTTACCTTTGCAGTACATAATGGGAAGGATTTTATCAAGGTAAAGGTAACTGAGGAAATGGTTGGTCACAAACTGGGAGAATTTGCTCCAACCAAAAAATTCGTCAAACATGGAGGGAAAATGCAAAGGGAACTAGAAAGAAAAAGAGCTCTAGCACAATCATGAGAACTGCCAAGGCAAAACTAAGATATTTAAGAATTAGTCCCAAAAAAGTGAGACTTGTTGCTGACTTAATCAGAGGGATGCCTGTAAATCGAGCCCTAGCCCAGCTTTATCTTTTACCTAATAGAGCTGCAAAGCCTTTATTTAAGCTTTTAAATTCTGCTATAGCTAATGCCCAGAATAAAAATCTGGCTAAAGAAAAGCTTTTTATCAGTGAAATCAGAGTAGACCAGGGTCCGAGCTTAAAAAGATACAGGTTTGAGGCTCGAGGTAGAGTGCATCTGATTAAGAAAAAATCAACACATGTAAGCCTATGCTTAGCTGAAGCAGAAAAGCCTTTTCCTCAACAATTTAGTTTTCCAGAAAAGGAAAAGAAGAAAGAAAAGAAGGTAGCAAAAAAGGAGGAAAAAGAGAAAGTAGAAGAAGAAAAGACTAAATTAACCAAAGCTGAAGAAAAAGTTGAGCCAAAAAAAGAAAGGAAAGGTGGTATAACTAAAATATTTAGAAGAAAAGCCACATGAGTAGGAAAATTAGCCCATATTCTTTTCGATTAGGAATAAATAAGGATTGGAAGAGTCGCTGGTTATTTCAGCGAAGGCTTAATTATCAATTAGAAGAGGATTATTTAATCAGAGAAGAAATAAAAAGACGGGTTGGACGTACTGGAATAGATAAAATTGAAATTGAACGACTAGGAGAAAAGCTTAACGTTATTATAACAGCAGCCAGGCCGGGATTAATTATCGGGCGAGGTGGAAAGAAACTGGAAGAACTGAATAAGGCCGTTGTCAAAATGATTAGGAAAAATAGGCTAGCCAGGAATATTGAAGAATTGCCTCAGATTAAGCTTGATATCAAGGAACTAAAAAGGACTGATGTTTCAGCAAGTGTAGTTTCACAATATATTGCTACAGAACTGGAGCAGAGAAAGAAGTTTCGCAGAGTAATGAAAACTCATTTAGCCAATATAATGCAACATCCCGGAGTACTTGGAGCCAAAATCAGAATTTGTGGAAGACTAGATGGCTCGGAACATGCAAGATGTGAGCATCTAAGCAAGGGAAAACTTCCTCAGCAGACAATTAGAAGTAATATTGATTATGGAGAATCAGAGGCTTTAACTGTCTATGGAAAGTTAGGAATAAAAGTCTGGATTTACAAAGGTGAAACCTTTACGTAAAATGTAAAATTTAAAAATCAAAATACAAAATGACAGTTTAAAATTCAAAATGAACAAATGTTAAAAATGATTTTGAAATTTGCTAATTTTAACATTTTGATTTGTAATTTTAATTTTTGATATTTAAATTTTTAATTTATTATGCGTGAGGCTCCAAGAAAAGTAAAACATAGGAAATGGCAAAAAGGGCGCTCCTTGAATCGAAACAAAGAAACAAGAGGAGTGAAGTTAGTTTTTGGAAACTTTGGGCTACAGGCTTTAACTTCAGCTTGGCTAACTTACCGACAATTAGAATCAGCTAGAAGGGTAATTGTTCATTATCTTAAATCTAGCGGAAGAATCTGGATAAGAGTTTTCCCAGATAAGCCAGTTACTAAGTTTCCACCAGAAGTTGGAATGGGGGGAGGAAAAGGAAGTGTAGATCACTATGTATGTCCGGTAAAACCGGGTAGAATTATTATAGAGATTGATTCACCTGATCATTCTCTGGCTCGAAAGGCTTTAACTCTGGCTGGTTATAAACTACCTCTTAAAACAAAAGTTATCAGCGCAACCTGACAAACAAGTATGAAGGCTAAAGAATATCTTAAAAAATTACATACTATGAGTCTTCAGGAATTAGACCGGGAATTGCAAGAATCCAAAAAAAAACTACAGCAATTGAACTTTGATTTGGCAGCTGGAAAACTAAAGAATGTTAGGGAAATTAGAAAGGTAAAAAGGAATATTGCTAAAATCTTAACTATAAGAATTGAAAAATCCAGGTTAACTAAGTAGAATATATCAAAAATTATGGCTAGAAAAAGATTAAAAGGAATAGTAGTTTCAGATAAAATGGATAAGACCAGAGTTGTTTTGGTGGAGAGATTAAAGAAACATCCACTTTACCGTAAGTACTATAAGTATTCTAAGAGATTTAAGGCTCATGATGAGAAAAATCAGTACAAAGTAGGAGACAGAGTGATAATTGAGGAAACTAGGCCATTAAGTAGAGAGAAGAGGTGGAGAATAATCAAGAAAATTTAAAATTAAAAAATCAAAAATCAAAACTACAATGCAAAATGTTAAAATTGACAAGCTTAAAATCATTTTAACATTTGTTCATTTTGAATTTTAAATTGTCATTTTACATTTTGATTTTTAAATTTTACATTTGTTATGATTCAAGAACGTACAATGTTAAAAGTGGCTGATAATTCTGGAGCAAAATTGATTCAATGCTTCAGGATTTTGGGTGGAACCAGAAGAAGATATGCTCAAATTGGAGATATAATTGTTGCTTCAGTAAAAAAAGCTGAACCAGGAAAGTCAGTTAAAAAAGGCGACATAGTTTATGCAGTCATAGTAAGACAGCGAAAAAATTTTAGGAGAAAAGGAGGATTTTATGTAAGATTCAGCGAAAATGCTGCGGTATTAACCACTAAAAAGAAAGAGGTCAAAGCCACTAGAATTTTTGGCCCGGTTCCTCATGAATTAGCTGAAAAGGGATTTAAAAACATTGTTAATCTAGCTAAAAACGTAGTTTAAATTATGAAAATTAAATCTGGTGACAAAGTTTTAATGCTGGTTGGGAAGGATAAAGGAAAGATTGGAAAAGTAATGAAGGTTTTTCCAAAAAAGAATAAAGTTGTAGTAGAAGGATTAAATCTTTGTAAGAAACATTATCGTCCTCGAAGAGAAGGAGAAAAAGGAGAAATAGTTGAGATTCCCAGACCAGTTGATGTTTCCAATGTAGCTTTAATTTGTCCTAACTGCGAAAAACCCACTAGAGTAGGATATCGTTTTGAGAACGGTAAAAAAGTTAGGTATTGTAAAAAATGTAAAGGTAAGGTTTAATTTTTATGGAATTATTTCCAAAAAAATATTTAGTTCAAATAGAAAAGATAGTGATTAGTACCGGTGTGGGAAAGTTTAGAAATGAATCTCAGTTTGAGCAAAAAATTCTACCAGAAATAGTTAAGGAATTAAGCTTGATTACTGGCCAGAAACCGGCATATACTACTGCAAGAAAATCCATTTCTGGATTTAAAGTCAGAGCAGGACAGTTGGTTGGCTTAAAGGTAACCTTACGAGGAAAAAGAATGAGAGATTTTTTGTTTCGATTGATTAATCTAGTCTTGCCCAGAGTTAAGGATTTTAGAGGTATTGATTTGAAAAGTATTGATGAAAAGGGATGTTTGAATATTGGATTTAGAGAACACTATGCTTTTCCAGAAATTGACCTGGAAAAATCTAATGTAAGGTTTGGCTTGCAGGTAACTATAGTCCCTAAAGTTAGAAACAGAGAAAAGGCTATTGAGATTTATAAGCAGATTGGAATACCACTAAAGATATAATAAAATAATATTATGGCAAAGAAATCTGTAATTGCTCGGGCTAAAAAGAAACCAAAATATAAAACTCGAATAGTTAGGCGATGCTGGCGTTGTGGAAGAAAGAGGGGATACATGAGAGATTTTGGACTCTGTCGAATTTGTTTTAGAGAACTGGCATCTAGAGGCGAGATTCCTGGAGTTAAAAAAGCAAGCTGGTAATAGAAAAATGCAAAATTTTTTATGTATTGGGATACTCTAATTAGAATTAAAAATGCTCAGGATGCTGGTAAAAAAACAGTAATAGTTCCTTATTCAAAAATGGATTTTAGTATTTTAGAGTCTCTGGTTAAACATAAGTTTTTAAAGGAAATTAAGATAATAAATAATAAGAAAAACAAAAAAAGCATTGAAGTTACATTGGGTAACAGACCCATAAATGAGGTTAAGTTTATAAGTAAGCCATCCAGGCACATCTATGCCGGCTATAGGGACATTAAGCCAGTTAAGAGTGGCTTTGGAAAATTAGTAGTTTCCACTTCACTTGGAATAATGACCGGGGAGGAAGCTAAAAAAAAGAAGGTTGGAGGTGAAATATTATTTGAGATCTGGTAAGTAAAAATCTAAATTAGAATTTTACCTAGCTTAAAATCTTTTAAACCAAAGCTTGACTAGTAGCTTATCAACCAATTGACAAAGTACTTACTGTAATATAACATTAAAATCAGGCTTTTTTGAATAACAAATTTATTTTTAGTATGTCTAAGATAGGTAAAAAACCAATTAAAATACCCCAGGAAGTAAAGATAGAACTTAAAGATAACAAAATTATTTTTAGCAATCAAAAAGGACAGAAGCTAGAGATTAGCAAATTACCTGGAATTGAAATTGATTTAGAAGATCAGGTTTTATCGTTTAAACCTATAACCTCAGGAAGACAAACAAAGGCTTTTTGGGGAACTATGAGAGCTTTGTGTAATAATGCGGTAATTGGCTTGACTTCTGGTTTTGAGAAACAACTTGAAATTCGAGGATTGGGATATCGAGTAAGAAAGGAAGGACAAAATCTGATATTTCAACTTGGTTATTCTCATCCAGTAAACTTTAAAATTCCTGAGGATATAGATGTTGAAGTGAAAGAGAATATCATTAAAGTAAAAGGGTACTGCAAGGCAAGAGTGGGACAGGTTGCTGCTAAAATTAGAGAATTAAAAAAACCGGATCCATATAAAGGAAAAGGAATTAGATATTTAGGAGAAGAGGTAAAATTAAAGCCAACTAAAAGAGCAACAACTACTACTGCAACATAGAAATATACCTGTGATGGACTAGGTTTTTAAAAGTTATGAAGCAGATAAAAAAGACACTTAAATTAAGAGAGAGAAGAAAAATTAAAACCAGAGCAAAAATCGGAAAGGGAACTGGATTTAAACCAAGATTTTCTATCTTCAGAAGCAATAAGCATATTTATGTTCAATTAATTGATGACCAAACCGGGTATACATTAGCTCATGCATCTTCCTTGGAGATTGGTACAAAACGACAAACAAAGATTGAACGAGCTCGAGAAGTGGGAAGAATAATAGCACAAAAAGTTAAACAATTAAACATTAGTCAAGTAGTTTTTGACAGGGGCTGGTATAAGTATCATGGTCGAGTAAAGGCACTGATAGAAGAGTTTAGGAAAAATCTAAAAGCATAACATGGCTGAAAAAGAAATAAAAAAAGAAGAAAAAATGGAGAAGTTAGTTCTGGATTTAAGAAGAGTAGCTCGAGTGGTAGCTGGGGGCAAAAGATTTAAGTTTCGAGCTACTCTGGTAGTTGGCAATAGAAATGGAAAAGTAGGAGTAGGAATTGGCAAAGGATTAGATGTAGCTGAAGCAATTGACAAGGCTGAGCGTGATGCCGAAAAGAAGTTATTTACCATACCTTTAAGAGAGAATCGCACAATTCCACATGAAGTAGAAGCAAAGTATAGTGCAGCTAGAGTTAGAATTAAGCCAGCTCGAGCTGGGCATGGCTTAATAGCTGGGGGAGCAGCCAGAGTAGTTCTGGAATTGGGAGGAGTAAAGGATATTTCCTGCAAAATCTTAAGTCATACCAAAAACAAACTGACCACTGCCTTAGCTACGGTTAAGGCCTTAAAAAAGTTAAAAGGTTAAGTTTTTATTTACTTTAAGTATGCAGTTACATCAGCTATCCTCAACTAGATTCAAAACTAAAAAAAGAGTTGGTCGTGGAGGAAAAAGAGGAAATTACTCTGGGAGAGGAATGAAAGGACAGAAAGCCAGAGCTGGAAGAAAATTAAGATTATTTTATCGAGATACCATACTAAAATACCCAAAATTAAGAGGAAAAAGTTTCAGAATGTCCTATTGGGAAGCAAAGAGGATAAAACCTCAAGTATTTAATCTAGATGATATAAGCAAGCTGGTGGAACAAAAAAAACTTACTAAAATTAATCAGGAGGTTCTTTGTCAATATGGATTAATCAAGAAATCTAAAAAGAAAGTTAAAATTTTAGGAGATGGAGAAATTGATAAACCGATAGAGGTTGAATTGCCGGTATCGAAAACTGCTAAACGAAAAATTGAAAAAGCTGGTGGAAAGGTAATAGAAAAAATTAGCTGATTCTTTTAAGATTATTGCAAAGGAACTTTAATTTGATAAAATCATAAGAGTTTTTTTAGTTGGAAGAACTTCAGTGTTATATGTTTATAGTGGAGTTTCAAAATGTTTATAAAGTTTATAATAGTAGATTTACTGCTCTTGAAGATGTTAGTTTTAAAATTAAACCCGGAGAATTTGTATCTATTGTAGGAATTTCTGGAGCAGGAAAGACTACAATTGTTAAATTATTGATTGGTGAAGAAAAACCAACTAAAGGAAGAATATTTTTTAACTCATATGAAGTTAATAAGCTCAAACCATATCAACTTCCAGCTTATCGACGTAATCTTGGGATAATTTTTCAGGACTTTCGTTTGCTTCCAGAAAAGACAGTTTTTGAAAATGTTGCTTATGCTTTGGAGGTGGAAGGACATCCTCAACGAAGAATTAATAAATTGGTTCCTTATCTACTAAAAATGGTTGGATTAGAAGATAAAGCCAGAAATTTTCCCAGGGAGTTATCCGGGGGAGAAAAGCAAAGAACCGCCATTGCTAGAGCTATGATAAATCAGCCACAGCTGGTAATTGCCGATGAGCCTACTGGAAACTTAGATCCGTTTAATACCTGGGAAGTAATAAAACTATTGGTGAAAATTAATCAGGCTGGTAGTACAGTGATTCTAGCTACTCACAATAAAGAAATTATTGATACACTAGGGCAAAGAGTAATAACCCTGGAAAAAGGAAGAGTAATTAGAGATGAACAGCATGGTCAGTTTGTTTTAAGTAAGTAGTTACATGTTTACCAGTCTTTATCGAATAATAAAATATGGAGTTCAGAACTTTCTGCGAAGTAGCTGGCTTTCAGCTGTAACTGTAATAATGATGATTTTAGGATTGATTGTTTTCCAGTCATTGATTATTTTCAATGTGGTTACTAGTTCAGCAGTAAAGAGTCTTCAAGATAAGATTGATATATGCGTGTACTTTGAACCTGATGCTCCAGAGGATGATATTCTACTTTTAAAAAATGACCTAGAGAATTTGCCAGAGGTAAAGAGAGTAGGCTATATTTCTAAAGAACAGGCTTTAGTCAAATTTAAATCCAGACATGCTGAAGAAAAGATAGTGATACAGGCTTTAAGTGAACTGGAGGAAAACCCTCTACTGGCTTCTCTAGAAATAAAAGCTTTTAATCCTGAAGATTATCAAAATATTGCTAAATATCTGGAGGATGCCAATTATCCAATCATAAAGAAGATAACTTATACTCAGAACCAGTTAATAATTGATAGATTAATTAAGATTACTGATGTTATTAATAAGGGGGGAATTGCTGTAACTGCTGGTCTAGCAATAATAGCATTTTTGGTGGCGTTTAATACGATTAGATTGGGAATATATTCTAACCGAAGGAAGATAGAAATTATGAGACTGGTAGGTGCTCCTAATAGCTTTATTAGGGGGCCATTTGTTGTTCAAGGTATTCTTTGTGGAGCTTTAGCAGCAGTTTTAAGTTTTTCATTTTTTTCTCCTTTAATCAGTTTGGCTTCACCTTATGTCACTGCTTTTATACCTCAAGTAAATCTTCAAAACTATCTTCAGAATAACTATTTTACTTTATTTGGCTGGCAATTAATAACCGGAATTGGACTGGGAATCTTTTCTAGTGCATTTGCAGTAAAAAAGTATTTAAAAATTTAACATTTCTTAATTTGGGTTAAAGTAAATCTAACTCCGATAGGTCCGATTATTTCAAATATTACGGTGGTGGCAGTAATTGTGGTCAATGCTAATGTACCTAAGTATTGTCCTGATGAACCTAAAATCGAAAGCTCATGACTTGCTATGGCAGCTAATCCGATTGCTACTCCGGCCTGAGATAGTAAGGCAAATCCAAGGTACTTTTGAACTACTGGTTTTGCTTTTGCTAATTTGGCTCCTCCAGCTGCACCAACAATTTTTCCAATAATCCTGCACAAGATATAAATTAGTCCTATTCCACCACTTTTAATTAACAAATCTAATCTTAAATTCAATCCAGCTGTTACAAAGAACAAAACAAAAAATAATGGAAGGAGTTTTTCTATAACTTCAAAATAACTTCTGGATATCCCTGGTGCTAGATTAACTAAGCTAGCTCCTAAAAACATTTCAGAAAGAATTAATGAAACTCCAGCTATTTTAGCTAATCCAGCACAGATTAAAATACTTACCAGTGCAGTAATTAAGATACTTTCCTCAGTTCTAATCCTTTTAGCTAATTGAGAAGAAATTATTCCAGTTATTATTCCTAGAATGACTGCTCCTCCAATTTCCCAGGTTACTTTATAAATTGAACCAAGTATTGATAAATTACCCCCAAGAATAGTTTTTACTATTGATAAAGCTACTACAAAAATAATTATAGCTATTCCGTCATCAAGGCCGACTATGGCAGTAATTATCTTACTTACTCGATTTCTAACATGATGACTCTGAATAACTGCTATAGTTCCAGCTGGAGCAGTAGCTACAGCTAGACTTCCCAGAATTAAAGCAGTTAGTAGATTATTTGTCCATAAATAGATTCCGATTCCAGTGAAAATAGCTGTAGCTAATGCCTGAGAAACAAGTATTATTCCAGTAGCTTTCCCCAATCTTCTTAGAAAGTTAATAGTAAAGTTTCCTCCGATTATAAAAGCAACTAAAGCTAAAACGAAACCAACTACAATTTCAGTTGTTGTTGAAGAAATTTTTATTAGGTGAAAGACTGGTCCTAAAATAATTCCGGTTATGATATAGCCAACTACAGTAGTTAGCTTAAAATGATCAGTTATCTTGCCAAATATAAAGCCAAGTCCCAGAATTATTCCAGCTAATAAAATTACATTCTGCATTTTAAAGATGCGTCAGGTATCTAGATATAAATTCCTTAATTATCTGACGAGAAGTTATTTCTCCAATTATCTGATGGTTTTTTACTACTGGTATTCTTCTGATGCGATGGGCTATCATTTTTTTGATTGCATCGCTGATTTTTTCAGCTGGATTACAAGTAATTGGATAATGCATAATTTCTCTAATTTCGCCTGGAGTATAATGAATTAAGTGTTTGATAAGTCCAACAATTGGAACTTTCTTTCTAGGAGAAAAAAATCTTAGCATGTCATAGTTAGTAACTACTCCAACTAATACCCGACTTTTAAGGTCTTTTACTACCCAAAGGTGGTCATGTTTTTTTAGCATAATCATAGCTTTACTTATACTAGCATGTTCTTCTATTAACGGAAGATTAGCAACTTCCTTTTCCATTATTTGCTCTAGCTTTAGCTGATAAAATTGAGAGAATTTAGACATATTTAAATATTAACCTAAATTAAGAATTTTGCAATTATCCCAAAAATTTTCTTAAATTAGCTGCAGCTAAAATATAGTGTTTTAAATTTTCAGTTTTACCTTTAATTAATAGATCTTGGATCCGATTAGTTATTTGTCTATGTTGCTTATTTAATTGAAAATTAAACAGTTTTCTAATTTTTTGACTTAGATTTCTGGGTAAAAATTTACAGTTAGGATTAAAGTAAGTTAGGGCATCAGTTAGGTCGGACTTAAGGTTTAGATAAATCTGGCTTACAAATTCAATCTCCGATTTAGTTAAAGCATTTAAACCTAAAATTTCAGGAGGTAAACCAATAGAATAAAGGGAAGCAGTGAAACTAATTGCTCTAGGCAACTGAATTCCCTGGATATTTCTGGAATAGCCGAATAATCCAACATGGAGTTTTCTTTTTCTCCTTTCTGGAATATATCTGGCAATTTTGTTAATTAACTTGGCTAATTTTTTAATTTGTCTCTGATATTCCGCAGAATACTTTTTTAATATTGGTAGAGTTTTTTTCTCTTCGACTTTATGAACTGGATTGACTGGTTTTTGCTTTAATTTTTGAATTGCCAATTTGACCTGTTCAGCCGGATAATCATATTTGAATGCTGATTGAATAGTGAAAGTCCAGACGCTGGGATATTCAGCTATTATTCTTTCTACTGTTTCTGGTTTTAAGTTTCCTCTAAATGGAGATGGGCCGAGTCCAATGATGGGATAAATTTTAATGCCGGTATTTTCAGATAATTTTTGTAATCTTTGCAGGGCAATTTTATTTAATATCACTGAACTTATTAGTCCATAATTCATAGCCGGATCCGATCGAGCCAGGAAAACTCTCTGATAATCAATAAGTTTATCGGATAAATATTGTTTAACTATATTAGCAGAATTCAATAGATGATTTAGGTCTTCGAACAATGGAATAACTTTAATTTGTTCAGGCTGAAACTTGCCTATCCATTGGCCAATTTTTATATCTCCCGGGTAAAGTTGCTTATTTTGTTTTCCGGCTACAAAATCGCGGTAATATTTGTAAACTCTGTCTATCTGCCTGGCTGAACTGGTCATTGGTAAGATAACTTCAAATATCGGCGAAATATTTCTTCCGTAAAATAATTTAGCTGCATCAAATGAGCGAGGTATACTCTCCAACGTCTCCAGTAGTATTTTTGCTTCTGTCTTTTCTATAGCTGGATTGGGAACCCTTAAAGTTATGAAAACATCTCTACCTAATCTTCTAGTTTTAAAAAACTGCGGATATTTCAACAGTAGTTTTTTAATTACGAAATTATCTATTTCTTTTCCTTCGCAATCCCACAGTTGTTCATCGCAGCCCAGATATGAAAATGCATAATAGGCTTCTTGAATTTCATCTTCCCCGCTGAGTCGGCTATTTTCGGCAAAAAATGGCAGATTAACATTATCGGGATGCTGGGTACTCATACACCTGGGTATTCGACTTTGTTGATGATTTTTCATTATATTTTTAAGCTTTAGCTACTACCAAGCCAATTACTTTTCTGGCTCCAGCTTTTCTTAAGGTTTTAATTGCTTCTTTCATAGTAGCTCCAGTGGTAAATACATCGTCAAAAACTAAAATATTTTTCCCAAAAACATTTCCTTTGACTTTAAAACAACCTTTTACGTTTTGCACTCTTTCTTCTTTCTCTCGTAGATTTACTTGGGCAGTAGTGTTTTTGGTCCTAATCATTATCTCTGGCGAAAAATTAAGATTTAGCTTTTGAGCCAAAATTTTAGCTATAATTTCTGACTGGTTAAATTTTCTTTGTCTTAGTTTTTGGTGATGAAGTGGAATAGGGACTAAGATGTAAGAGCTTATTTTTGAAACCAATTTCATTCTGTTTAAGTATTCAATCACAATTCTTGTCAGTGGTTTAGCAGCAGATTTGATTTTCTGATACTTCAAAATGGTAATTAACTTGCTTATAACTTGATTTTGGTAGGAGGTAGCTGCAAGTAAAGTGAAATTGGGGTTTTTAAATTGATAAGCTACATTAAAAAATTTTATTTTTTTCTGGCAGTTCCCACACAAAAATTCTTTAGAATAGTTTTTTTCACACACCAGGCAAAATGGAGGAAAAATTAGATCTAATAAGAATTCCCCAATTTTAATTTTACTAAACACTTTTTTTATATTATGATTGTGATATAATAATTGCAAGTCAAATATTTCCTTGTTATGGTATTTAAAATTTTTAAACCAAAGAGAAGTTATTTAGGAGTAGATATAGGTACAGTTACTCTAAAACTGGTTGAAATTTCTCCAGTAAGAGGAAGACCTTATCTTAAAAATTATGGTTATCTGGAAACCTATGGTTATCTGGAAAGATTAAATAATGCTATTCAAACCAGTTCTCTTAAGCCTTTAAAGAAAGAAACTGCTAGAACCTTAAGGTATTTATTTGAAAAAGCTAATGTTAAAACTTCTGATGTTATAGCTAGTCTGCCGTTATTTGCTGCGTTTACTACTCTTATTGAATTTCCAATGATGCCTGAAAGTGACTTGGTAAAAGCTATTCCGCTTCAATGCCGAAGGTATATTCCTTTACCAATTTCTGATGTAACCATTGACTGGTTAAAGGTTGGAGAGAGAGAAGAAAGGGGGATAAAAAAACAGCAGATATTTATTATTTCTATGCCCAATGAAAGAATCGAAATCTACCGACAGATTTTTAAACTAGCTGGGTTAAGGTTAGTAGCCTTAGAGATAGAAAGTCTCAGTTTAGTTCGAGCAGCAGGTATTGGTTCTACTCCAACCATGTTGATAGATATTGGTGGATGTGTTACCAATATTACTATAGTTGACAATGGAGCCTTGAAGTATAGTGAGCGAACTGACCTTGCTGGAAATTCTTTAACCAGGGCAATAGCCAGAGGATTAGGAATAGACATAAATAGAGCGGAAAACCTTAAAAAACGCTATGGTTTATTAGGTGGAGAAGAGCATAGAGAGCTATCTAGTTTGATTACCCCAATTTTAGATGCTATAATAAAAGATGTGGAACGAACTCGAAATGCTTACCTGAAGGAAAATTTAGGTCGGAAGCCAGAAAGGATAATTTTAGCCGGTGGGGGAGCTAAATTGTTAGGAATAAGTGAATACTTTGAAAGAAAGCTTGGAGTCCCAGTTAAAGCTGAAAGTTTTATCAGTAAAATTAATTATCCAAAAGAAGTAGAACCAGCTCTTAAGGATTTGGGTTCGTCCCTAGCAGTATCAATTGGACTTGGCCTTAGAGAGTTTATATAATTAGCTTATGATAGATTATCAGAAAACTAGAAAGGAATATCTTTTGGAACCAGAGAAAATTCCGGTCTATTTGCCCTGGAGATTATTCTGGTTTTCTTTATTAGGATTAGGACTGGTTTTGGTTCTTTATTTTTCTCTTGAATTTGGCTATAAGTCATTTTTAAATTCAGAATTAAAGTCGGTGGAAAAAAGAATTACTGAGCTGGAAAAAAGGATAACCTCCGAACAGAGAGAAAATCTTATAAATTTTTATTCCCAACTAGTTAATGTACAGGAACTGTTTAGAAATCACATTAAACCATCCAATTTATTCTCATTTTTGGAGCAAAATATATTAAAAGAGGTTTATCTTACTAAAATTGATGCTGACTTAAAACAACATTATTTGACTCTGGAAGGCATAGCTCTTTCCTACAAGAATTTAGCTCAACAGATTCTGGTCTTTAAGCAAAATCCTTTAATAAAGCAAGTAGTATTAAATGAATCAGAGAAGGGTGAAGAAGGAATAACTTTCTCAACTATGATTTTATTTAATGAACAATTGTTTAAATTTGAACAAAAAATATGAAAGCTTCGGTTAAAAGAATTTTATTAATTTTACTTTCAGCTATTTTTATCATTACTGCTATACTGGTATTTATTAAGATGGTTATTCCTTCCTATCAGGAGATTGTGAGACTAAAAGGAGAGCTTTTAAGTCAAACTAGACTGCTTACTGAGCAAACTTCTATAATTGAGGAATTTATGCAAGTTGCTCAGCAAGAGGAGAACATTCAAAAGCAGCAAGAGATCTTATCTAAGATTTTACCAATTGAGGAAAGCATCCCGCAGGCTATTCACTTATATCAAACTGTTGCTGAATCCTGTGGGGTATCAATTAATTCATTGTCAGTTAAGATATTAGGAATAAAGCCATCTAAAAAAGGTTCGATAGCTAAAGGAATAGGTACTCTCCGTTTTGATATGAAGATTTTTGGAACTTATGAGGCAATTAAGAAATTTTCAGAGATTTTGGAGACTAGTATTCAGCTTAATGATTTAATTAATATAAAGATGGAAAAAGCAGATGTTCCGGAAGAAAACTTATATGTTCAGGAGCTAACGGTCGATACTTATTATCAAGCTCAATAATTATGGCTATAGTTGTAGAAGAACCTAAACCTGGATTAGATTTTAAAAAAATAGTAACTGGATTAATTATATTTTTGATGTTAGGTGCGAGTGTGTATTTTCTGTTTTTTAAGACTCCACCTTTAATTGAAGTGGTTATTCCTTCTCAGTTTAAACAAATCCACGAAATGTCTAGAATTAATTTGATTTCTAAATCCATTTTTGAAAATCCAGTTTATCAAAACCTCCGTGATTATAGTACTCCATTAACTATTCCAGAGTTAGGTCGAGCCAATCCGTTTGCTTTATATGAAAGATAAAGAACTTTTTAATCTATTAAGAGAAGAAAGATTGATTAAAGAAGAAATTGGACAAAAGTTACTAAGAGAAGCTCGTGCTTCAGCTAAATCCTTAGAGGATTTGATTTATGAGAGAAATTTGATTCCTGAACAAAAAATTGCTGAAGTAAAAAGTCGATATTTGGGAGTGCCTTATAAGAAGTTTAATCTGGAAGAAATTGAGCCAAGATTATTGAAAATTATATCAGAAGATACTTCCAGAACTTATAAGGTTGTTCCGATTAAGATAGAAGGTGATACCTTGATTGTTGGAATGCTTAATCCTGATGATACTCGAGCTCAAAATGCTTTAAAGTTTATTGCTCGAAGAGAGGATTTAAATCTAGGGGTATATTTAATTACCCCATCTGATTTAGAAAAAGTCTGGAGAAAGTATTCTCCATATCAGACTGAGATTGAAAAGGCTTTACAAGTTATTGGGGAAATAAAAGCTCCTCCAACTCAAAAAGTAGTAGAACTGGAAAAAGCAATTTCTGCTGAAGAAGAAGCACCGATAATAAAAATTGTAGCTTCTACTTTAAAAGAAGCTGTAGAAGTTCAGGCTTCTGATATTCATATTGAACCTCAGCAAAATTATTTGAGAATCAGGTTTAGAATTGATGGGAAACTTAAGCAAGTTTCTAGTTTACCTTCAGAACTTCATCGCCCAATAATCTCTAGAATAAAGGTTTTGTCCAATCTTAAACTTGATGAAACCAGAATTCCACAGGATGGTCGATTCCGAACTGTAATTTATGGAAAACATATTGACTTTAGGGTAGCTACTTTCCCTACACCTCTAGGTGAGAAGGTGGCAATTAGAATTCTGGATCCTACTGTGGGCCTAAAAGGATTATATGAATTGGGATTAGAGGGGCCAAACTTGGAAGCTACTTTGGAAGCCCTTAGTAAACCTTACGGGATGATTTTGATTAGTGGACCAACCGGTTCTGGAAAAACAACCAGCTTATATGCATTACTACAGAAATTAAATCAAGAAGAAGTTAACGTAGTTAGCTTAGAGGATCCGGTAGAATATTTTATTGAAGGAATTAGCCAATCTCAAATCAAAGAAGATATTGGGTATAGTTTTGCCTCTGGTTTGCGTCAAGTTGTTCGTCAGGATCCGGATGTTATCATGGTCGGAGAAATTAGAGATGAAGAAACTGCTGGCCTGGCAATTCAGGCAGCTTTAACCGGTCATATACTCTTGTCCACTATTCACACAAATGATGCTGTTGGAGTTATTCCGAGGTTGTTAGATTTAAAAGTCAGACCTTTTCTTTTACCTTCTTCGCTTATTTTAATGCTAGCTCAGAGATTAGTAGCCAGAATCTGTCCATTCTGTAAGAAAGAAGTCCAGGTTTCTGAGCAAGTTCAAGATATCATTGAGCAGGAGTTAAACAACTTACCGGAAAAAATAAAAAGTGAAATACTTGGTAAGTATCAAAGGCCTTATGTTCTTTATAAAGGAATTGGTTGTCCCAAGTGTATGGGTAAGGGATTAAAAGGAAGAATTGGTATATTTGAAGTTCTTAAAATGACTTCTCAACTAGCCTCAATTATTGAACAGGGTTTTTCTAGAGAAAAAGCTGAGCAGGAAGCAAAGCGGCAAGGAATGATAACATTAAGACAGGATGGTATTATTAAAGCTCTGAGAGGAGAAACTACTATTGAAGAAGTATTAAGACAAACTATTTAAAAAAATGATTGATTATAGACAAAAATTAAGAGAATATTTGTTAACCACCTTAAAGCAAAATGCTTCTGATCTTCACTTGGGAGTAGGTTATTATCCTACTTTAAGGATTGATGGTGCACTAATGCCTTTGTCTGGTGAACCAATTTTAACTCCTGAAGCAGTTAATGGGTTAGTTTCAGCTTTATTAACCGAGGAACAGATGAAAGAGTTTTTAAAAGAAAAACAACTTGATTTTGCTTATGAATTTGAGGATAAAGCAAGGTTTAGAGTAAATGTATATTTTCAACAAGGCTTTATGGCTGCAGCTTTGAGACTTATTCCCAGAAAGATATCAACAATTAAAGAACTTAATTTGCCTCCGGTTATTCATAATTTTGTTAAACTCAAACAAGGATTTGTTTTAGTGGTAGGTCCAGCTGGTCATGGAAAAACTACGACATTAGCAGCAATGCTAGATGAGATAAATCATACTAGAACTGAACATATTATTACTATCGAAGATCCGGTGGAATATATGCTTATTCAGGATAGATGTTTAATATCTCAGCGTGAAGTAGGTAAAGATACTAGAGATTTTCATACCGGCTTACGTTCTATTTTACGACAGGACCCTGATGTAATCATGATTGGTGAGATGAGAGATCCTGAAACTATGTCAGCAGCTCTAACTGCTGCTGAAACTGGCCATTTAGTATTTTCCACTTTGCATACTAATTCTGCTTCCCAAACAATAGACAGGATAATTGATAGTTTTCCGGCAGCTCAACAGACTCAGGTTACCATTCAATTAGCAGCCACATTGGCTGGTGTAATTTCAGAAAGATTAATTCCTAAGATTGAAGGTGGTAGAGTTCCAGCTTGTGAAGTGATGATCTGTAATTCGGCTATTCGTAACTTAATCAGAGAAAGAAAGGCATTTCAGATAGATTTAGTTATAGAGACTTCTCTGGAAGAAGGCATGATTTCTCTTAATCGTTCTCTGGCTAATCTGGTGAGGAAAAAGGAAATTTCTTTAGAAAATGCTGAGTTATATTCCTTGAATCCATCTGAACTTAGAATTTTACTAGAAAGAGAATAAATTATGAAGTTTCGATATAAAGCTAGAACCGAAACAGGGGAGCTACAGGTTGGTATAGTAACTGCTGCTTCTCGAGAAGCTGCTTTAAATATTTTGGAGGGACACGGGTTGTATGTTCTAAGTTTAGAAAAAATAAGAATTAAAAAAGGACTAATTCAGAGAATTTTAGAGTTCCTTAAAAAAGTAAATAGGAAGGATTTAATGATTTATTCAAGACAGCTGGCTACCTTATTATCATCAAAAATCTCATTATCCAGATCATTAAAAATTCTTTATGGGCAGGTTAGTAATCCTTATTTAAAAGAAGCTACTGCAGCACTAATATCTGATATTGAAGCTGGATTGTCATTTTCCCAAGCTTTAGAAAAGCATCCCTCAATCTTTTCCAGTTTTTTTGTTAATATGGTTCGTTCAGGCGAGGTAACCGGAAGGATAGATGAAGCAGTAGAATATATGGCTTCTTACTATGAAAAAGAAGTTGTCTTGACATCTAAAATAAGAGGAGCTTTGATTTACCCAGTTATAGTGATAGTCTTATTTATCGGGGTAGTGCTTTTAATGGTCACTCAAGTATTTCCTCAAATTGAACCAATTTTTGCTGAAGCAAAAGTGGAGTTACCTTTGTTTACCAAAGCTTTGATTTATATTGGTAAATTTGGGATAAAATGGTGGTGGCTTGTTACCTCAGTTATAGCTTTGGTTATTTTTCTAGTTATTGATTACATTCGTACCCCTGAAGGAAGAATTGTTTTTGATGAAATTTCCTTAAGACTTCCTGGAATAGGAGCTTTACTAAGAAAACTTTCAATAGTTAGGTTTACTGCAGCTTGTGCTGTTTTGATTAAAGGAGGAATACCTATGGCACAAGCTATTGAAATTTCTGCAATTACTATTGGTAATATAGTTTATAGGGACTTACTAAGAGAAGCTGTTAAAGGGATAAGAGAAGGTAAGGCATTGTCTCAGGTTTTAACTAAAGCTCCTTCCTATTTTCCACCTTTGGTTTCTCAGTTAATTTCAGTGGGAGAATCGACTGGTCAGGTTACTTCAATGCTGAATCGGATTTCAGATTTTTATTCTCGAGAAGTTGATGATGCTGTAACTAATTTAGTTGAATTGATTCAACCAGTGTTAATTGTAGCTATTGGTGTAATGGTAGGTTTCCTGTTTGCCTCGATTCTTATGCCAATTTACAACCTGGCATTGAAGTTTTAAAGGTCGCTAAGCAAATAAATTTTATGAAAAAAAGAGGATTTACTTTAATTGAGCTTTTAATTGTAGTATCAATTATTGGACTTTTGGCTTCAGTAGTTTTGGTAGGACTTGGTGGATTTAGAGCTAGAGGTAGAGATGCTAGAAGAATAGCAGATTTAAGAGAAACTCAGAATGCTTTGGAACTTTATTATGTTAAGTATAATAGTTACCCGGAAATTACTGGAGCAGATAGCTGGACTTCTTTAAAAGAAGCATTGGTTGGAGCAGGAATTGGAGTAACTACAATTTCCAATGACCCGCTATATCCTGATTATTCTTATGAGTATGGAGTATCTGGAGATAAACAAAACTATGTGTTGAGGGCTACCTTGGAAGATTCTAACAACCCAGCTTTAGCTGATGATACTGATGGAATGGTTTATAACGTTGATTGTGATGACCCCAATTATTGTGTGCAGTTTTAACTATTTAATTCTATTTCTAATCGGAACTACTCTAGGAAGTTTTATTAATGTATTAAGCTTACGATTTTCACCAGGTAAGCCAGTTTTTAGAAGAGAAGTATTTTTTTCCAGGTCTTACTGTCCTTATTGTAAAACCAGGCTATCCTGGTATGAGTTAATACCTATTCTTAGTTTTCTGATTCAAAAAGGAAAGTGTCGTCACTGTAAGAAGCCTATCTCTTGGCAATATCCAATAGTTGAGTTGTTAGGAGGTATAGGGTTGACTATTAGTTTTCTTGTTTTTACGAATAACTTAAAGCTAGCAGCTGTCTGGGGTTTAATTCTATTAGTTCTTTTATTAGTTTCAATTATTGACTTAAGAAACCTACTAATTCCAGGCGAATTGGTTTTGGTTTTAATAGTTTTAGGAGTAGTTTCCATCTTCTGGCATCCTGAGTCATATCTAGGTTATTTTAGTTTAATGATTACAAAGTTTTCAAGTTACTGGCTAAATCACCTAGCTGGAAGTTTATTAACTTTGGTATTTTTTGGAGGGATGGTTTTTTTCTCTAGAGAAAAAATAATGGGCTGGGGAGATGTACAAATGGGACTTGCCGGAGGATTAATTTTAGGCTGGCCGGATATAATCTTAGCTTTAATGCTTTCCTTTTTAATTGGGGGAATGGCAGGTTTATTTTGTCTGTTAGCTAAAAAGAAACATAGAAAGGATTATCTAGCTTTTGGTCCATTTTTCAGCTTGGGGGTAGTTTTAACTGGACTATTTGGCTATCAAATACTGAGTTTTTACTTTAGCTCATTTGGATTCTAAATAACAAACATTTTAAGATTTATGTCAGAATTAAAGACAATACAGGACTTAAAACTTTACCATCGAATGTCTGGCTTTACCTTACTGGAAATGCTAGTGGTTATCTTTGTTATGGTAATTCTAACCGCAGTAGTTATAACTTTTAGCCGGATTGGAGAAAGAAGGGTATTACTTTTAAGAGAACAATCCAAGTTAATTGGAGCTATAAGTAGAGCTAAATCTATGGCTATGGGAATGTATGCTAAGGAAACTCTTCCTTGTGCATATGGAATTGAATTTATTCCCAAAGAAAATAGTTTTATTCTTTATCAGGATTTGGCTGATGATTGCAAAGATTCCGACTTTAGATATTCCGGCAGCTCAGAGTTAGTTAAAAAGTATCAATTAGACTTCAGAGTTAGATTTAAAAGCCTAACTTTAGACAGCGTGAATTTCATTCCTCCTGAGCCAAAAACTAAAATTGTTCCTGATCAAATTGAAGCAGTAGTTATTCTGGAAGATTTAGCCCATCAAGATACCGTTACCATTAAAATTAATCGAGCTGGTCAAATTACTCCAGAATAAAATATGAATGACGATTATAGAAAATCAGGCTATTTATTGATTGAAGCAGCAGTATCGTTAGCTATTTTATGTATTGCTTTTGGAGGTATATTTACTTTACTCTCTCATTCTTTATCTTTAAATAAAGTAATCTCAGCAAATTACATTGGTTCATTTTTAGCTGCTGAAGGAATAGAAATAGTGAAAAACATCATTGATACTAACTATATTAACTTCAGACCATGGAATGAAGGAATTTTTGATGGAACTTACCAGGTAGATTATAATAGCGAATCTTTAGAGCCTTTTACTGATAATTTTCTTAAGCATGATCCAAATACCCGAATTTATAGTTATGATTCCGGAGAAGAAACTATCTTTAAAAGAAAAATTGAAATTGAAAATATTAGCCCAGATGAAGTCAAAATAAACTCTAGAGTTTACTGGAACATTAAAGGAGGAAGATATGAAGTAAATTCTGAAAGTCATTTTTTCAATTGGAGACCATAAAAAATGAAAATTTCAATTTTTAAGTTTCAATTATTAAATAAAAGAGGATTCACTATGATAGAAATGATTGTGGCCTTAGGTTTATTTACAATTTTCTTTGCTATAGCTACTGGAGCATTTACCAGAGGATTGAGAACTCAAAGAAATATAGTTTCACTAATAGCAGCTAGTGACAATGCTTCTAAAATTTTAGAGCAGATGGTAAGAGAAATTAGAACCGGAACCAATTTTTCCTCTCCAGAAAAAGGGAGAATAGATTTTGTTAATCAATATGGAAATTCAGTAACTTATAGGTTACATTCACAAGCTATTGAAAGGAGTGAAGCTGGCGAAGATTTTTATCCAATTACTTCTTCCAATGTTCAAATTAAGTTTTTAGACTTTATCTTGAAAGGCTGTGAGACCGGAGATGGACTTCCTCCTAGAATTACTATTTTGTTAGAAGCTGTCCCAAATATTCCTCAAATAGAAGCTAAAATTAACCTTCAAGTTACTGTAAGTGCAAGAAATATTGACACTTAAAAATCGGGTTCTAGAAACTTCTTAACTAATTGAAATGCTTCAGATTGACTGGTTATCCAGTGAATTTGTTTGTCTCTTTTGAACCAGGTCATCTGACGCTTGCTATACTGATAAATTTTGTTAATTAGATTCTGTCTCATTTGTTGATAATCTATTTTTTTCTGCAAATATCTAGCTACCCATCGATATTCTAATCCTAGCTGCTCCATTTTCTTGTAACTTAGTCCTTGGCGGTGAAGATTTTTTACTTCTGATATTAATCCCTGGGCTAATCTTTTATCCAATCTAGCGATAATTCTTTTTTTCAATTCTTCTCGACTTCTTTTAATTCCGATTTTTAGTAATTGGTATGGAGATTTCTTTTTAATTTCAGAGATAGTTTTTCCACCCTTTATAATCTCAATTGCTCTAATCAGTCTTCTTTTATTTTTTTTGTCAATGGTTTCTGCCCTAAGAGGATCCAATTTTTTAAGTATTTGATACAATTTTTCAGCTGAGTATTTTTCCAACCTTTTTCTTAACTTTGCATTTGGGGCAACTTCAGGAAATTTTAAGTCATAAATTAAGGTATCAATATAAAAGCCAGTTCCACCACAGATTATTGGAATCTTACCATCAGCTAATATTTTATCTAAAGCCTTTTTAGCTAGTCTTTGGTAATCAACCACTGTAAATATCTTTTTTGGAGAACAAACATCTAGAAGATAATGCTTAACTAATTTTTGTTCAGCTTTGGTTACTTTGCCGGTACCAATATCTAATCCTTTATATACCTGTCTTGAATCTGCAGAAATTATCTGGCCATTGAATTTTAAAGCTATTTTTATGGCTAAGTCTGATTTTCCTGAAGCAGTAGGTCCCAAGATTACAATTACTTTTGGTTTATTTTTCCTAGCCTGACTCATTACTATAGGAACTATACAAATCTAATAATCTTATCAGGTAAATTCAATTCTTAGTTTTGATTTCTTTCAAAAATTGTTCTAGCTTCATTCTACCTAAGTCTCCTTTCTTTTCGCTTCTTATTGCAACTTGATTTTCCTTGATTTCCCGGTCACCAACTATCAGCATGTAAGGAATTTTCTGAATCTCAGCCTCTCTAATTCTTTTAGCCAATGTTTGCTTTTCTAGCCAGATTTCAGAGCGTAGGTTTAGTTGTTTTTGAATTTTTTTGGCATAATTTAGATGACGCTTAGCAATCGGAAGTATAACTACCTGAATAGGTGATAGCCATAGAGGTAAAGCTCCTCGATAATGCTCTAAAAGTATTCCAATAAATCGCTCAATGGATCCTAATAAGGCTCGATGAATCATAATTGGTTGTCTTTTTTTGCCAGATTCATCCATATAAACAATATTGAATCTTTCTGGTAAGTTAAAGTCTACCTGAATGGTAGTACATTGCCATTCTCGACCTAATGCATCTTTAATCTTTATGTCAATTTTTGGTCCATAAAATACTCCTCCTCCACGGTCAATTTTATAATCCAGGTTCAGTTTATTTAGTACATATTTCAAACTTTTAGTAGCTTTCTGCCATTTTTTAATGGTTCCAGCATATTTTTCAGGTCTGGTAGAAAGGTAAATGTTAAATTCTCTAAATCCAAAGGTTTTTAAGATTTTTAGGCCTTGCTTTAAAATTCTAGTTAGTTCATCAGATAGTTGTGCTGGAGTGCACCAGATATGAGCATCATCCTGAGTAAAACCTCTAACTCTGGTTAATCCATGAAGAACTCCAGTTCTTTCATATCGGTACACAGTACCTAATTCAGCATACCTTAAAGGCAAGTCTTTGTAGCTTCTAACCTTGTACTGATAAATCTTAACATGAAAAGGACAGTTCATTGGTTTAAGTAAGTACTTCTGGTTATCTACTTCTATTGGAGAATACATGTTTTCTCGGTAAAGTTCCCAGTGTCCTGAGGTTTTCCAGAGCTTTAGATTACCAATGTGAGGAGTTCTCACCCATTGATATCCAGTAGATTTAAGTTCTTTGTAAAGATATTCTTCAATAATGTGACGTAAGGTTTCTCCTTTTGGTAACCATAAAGGAAGCCCAGCTCCTACTTCTTCATCAAACATAAACAATTCCAAAGTTTGCCCTAAGGTTCGGTGATCTCTTAACTTGATTTCTTTTAGATTTTCTAAATACTTTTCTAGCTCCTCCTTGGTGGTAAATGCAACTCCATAGATTCTAGTTAGCATTGGATTTTTTTCATCTCCTTTCCAATAAGCACTAGCAATTCTAGTCAATTTAAATGCACTTTTATTGATTATTCCAGATTTTCTTACATGAGGTCCTTTACACAAATCAATAAAATCTTTACTTTGATAAACTGATACGTATTTCTGTTTTCTGCTCAATTCTTGTATTAACTCCAGCTTAAAAGGTTGATTTTCAAATATTTTTTTAGCCTGACTGATAGAAATCTCTTGCTTTATAAATGGAATGTTTTCATCTATTAATTCCTTCATTTTTGATTCAATCTTCTGTAGGTCTTTTTCGGCAATTTTAGTTTCAAATTTTATGTCGTAATAGAACCCGTTTTCTGTAGCTGGCCCAGTACCAAATTTAGCATTGGGGTAAAGTTCATAAACTGCGGTGGCTAGGATATGAGCTAGAGAGTGTCTGATAGTGGATAGTTTGTATCTGGACATTTTTATCTTAGTAATTTAACTTGGTCGCAAATAAAACTTATCTTTCCTAATCTTGAAGAAACTAGGCCTCTTGCCATTATTATTTTATTTTCCTTAAATAATTCAGGATAACTGGTTAAAACTTTTGGGAAAACTACTATCTCTACTTGTTCGGTTAAATCTTCTAGTTTTACGAATAACATTGGTTCACCAAGTTTGGTTATTTTCTTCTTAATCTTAGAAATTATCCCGATTATAGTTAATTTTTTGCCGATTTTTTCCTTTAATTTGCTAATTGGAGTTATATCTTTCTGGTTTACTTTAATTAAATGCAATGGGTGGCCAGTAAGATAAGCCCCTAAATATTCCTTTTCCCAGGAAAGTCTTAAACTCAAATTAGGCTTAGACGGTTTTAGTTTTAATGATAATTTTGAAGGCTGATAGCTAAATAAAGCTGGCTGGGTAGATATTTTGTTGGATGAGTTAAATTTAAGCAACTTGTCTAAGTTGTCAATTGCAGTCTCTCGGCTTGTTCCAAGGCTATCCAGTGCTCCAGACTTGATTAAGCTTTCCAGAGATTTTTTGTTTAGATTGTGCTTAATTCTAAATAGGAAATCAGCTAAGTTTTGAAATGGACCATTCTGGATCCTATTTTCAACAATTTCGCTTGCTAAACCTATTCCGACATTTTTTATAGCTATTAAACCAAATCTGATATTATTTTCCTCAGGACTAAATTTGGCCTGACTCAAATTTACATCTGGAGGTAAGACCTTTATATTAGATTCTTCAACTTGCTTGATTAGGTAAGCAACTCGGTCAATATCAAACAAAGAAGCATTAAATAAAGCTGCAGCAAATTCAACTGGAAAGTGAGCCTTAAGGTAAGCAGTTTGATAAGAAATTGTGGCATAACAAGCACTGTGGCTTTTGTTGAAGCCGTAGCCAGCAAATGGCTTTATCCACTCCCAGATTCGAAGTGCAGTGTTTCTTGGAATGTTGTTTTTTACCATTCCGTCAATTATTTTTTGGGAAAGTCTTTTAATTAAATCCTCTCTTTTCTTTCCTATAGCTTTTCTTAAAATATCAGCCTCAGCCAGAGAAAAATTAGCCAGCACCTGGACAATTTTCATCAACTGTTCTTGATAAATTGGCACTCCATAAGTTGCTTTTAAAATTGGTTCAAGCTTTGGATGAATGTATTCAATCTTTTCCTTTCCATTTTTTCTATTAATGTAGCTGGGAATTAAACCTGCCTTTAGTGGTCCCGGGCGATAGAGAGCTATCATGGCTATAATGTCTTCAAACCGATTTGGTTTTAGTTTCTTAAGGTAAGCAGTCATTCCTTCAGATTCAAGTTGAAATATTCCGGCAGTATTTCCACGTTTGAGTAAATCAAAAGTTTGCTTGTCATCCTCAGGAATATCTTCAATTCTTATATCTCGATTATAATGTTCTTTTATTAGTTTTAAAGTCTCTTCTATGATGGTTAAATTTCTTAATCCTAGAAAATCTATTTTTAGTAATCCCAGATCTTCAATTGAATGCATGTCAAATTGAGTAATAATGCAATACTTATCCTGAGGAGCAAATTGCAAAGGAACTAAATCAGTTAGTGGATACTTTGAAATCACTACTCCACAGGCATGAACTGAGGCATGCCTGACTACCCCTTCTAATTTTTTGGCTGAATCAATTAGATTTTTAACTTGTTGATTGCTCAGGTAAAGTTGATTTAATTCCGGTAAAGTATTTAATGCTTGGTTTAGTGAAAGATTGGGTGGAATTAACTTGGCTATTTTGTCGCAGAAGCTATAGCTATATCCCAAAGATCTACCAGTATCTCTTATTGCTGCTCTAGCTGCCATAGTATCAAAAGTGACAATTTGAGCTACTCTGTCTTTTCCATATTTTTGGCGAACATAATCTATTACTTCATCTCTTCTGGTATCAGCAAAGTCAATATCAATGTCTGGAAGCTGAACTCTTTGGGGATTAAGAAATCTTTCAAACAAAAGATCGTACTTTAGTGGGTTAATTTTTACTATTCCCAGAACATAGGCAACTAGACTTCCAGCTGCTGAACCTCGGCCTGGACCTACTACGATTTTTCGTTTTCTAGCCCAGTTGCAAACATCCTGAACAATTAAGAAGTAATCTGCAAAGTTAGTTTTTTTAATTACTGAAAGCTCATAGTTGATTCTGTTTCTAATTTCAGGAGTAACTTGAGAAAACTTTGAAGGTAATTTTTCTTTAACCAGTTCTTTCAAATAGCTAAATGAATCCTGTTCTTCAGAATCTTTGAATTTAGGTAATTGAACTTTTCCTAACTCAATTTCAACATTGCATTGCTCAGCAATTTTTACTGTATTGGAAATAGCTTCAGGAATATCTTTAAAAATTTGAAACATTTGTTGAGGAGAGCGCATTGAATAGTCACCTTCCATAACTAATTTTTCCGCATGATTAGTTTGAACATTTAAAAGTATCTGGTGATACTTAGCATCTTCGGGATAAAGATAATGAATATCCTGAGTAGCAACCAATGGAGTATTGGTTTGTTTAGCTAACTTGATTATTCTTTGATTTACTAGGTTTATTTTTTTTACTTCTGGATGAGCACTTAATTCTAGATAAAAATTTTCTTTCCCAAAGATTTTCTGGTATTCTGCTAATTTATTTTTAGCTTGTTCAAATTTGTTTTCTAATAGAAGCTGGGGAATTTCACCCGCTAGGCACCCAGACATTCCGATTAACCCTTCATGATACTGAGTCAGCAATTCCTTATCCATTCTTGGATGATAATAGAATCCTTCCAGGTAAGATTTTGTTACCAATTTTAATAAATTTTTCCAGCCAGTATTATTCTTACAAATTAGAGTCAAGTGATAATTTTTTGAATCAACTTTAGGTCTCTTAGTAAATCTGTCTTTTAAAGCTAGGTAAGCTTCTACTCCTAGAATTGGCTTTATACCTTTTAATTTAGCTTTTTTGTAAAATTCGATAGCTCCATAAAGATTTCCATGGTCAGTTAAGGCTAGAGCTTTCATTTCCAATTCCTTAGCCCGGTCTATTAACTCGTCAATCTTGGCTAGTCCGTCTAAAAGTGAATAATGACTGTGAGTATGAAGGTGAACAAATTCCATAGACTTAATAATTATAGTCTCAAGAAATTTCTAAAACAAGAGAAATAAGATTCTGGAAAAGTGATTTAATTTAACTTTAATTGACTTTTGAAGTTAGACTATATTATAATAAAGCAATACAAAATTTTAAAGTATGAGTTTTCAAGCATTTATTAAGCCTGCAAACAAGTAAGTTACCTTAGACTTATGCTGATATCTAAGCTGGGAATTGATTTAGGAACTACCAATACTTTAGTTTATGTTCCAGGAAAAGGAGTAGTAATTAATGAACCAACTGCGGTAGCCTTAGTTAAGCCAGAAAATAAAGTAATGGCGGTTGGTCGGGAAGCTAAGGAAATGGTTGGTAAAACTCCTTCTAATATTGTAATTTATAAGCCATTAAAAGAAGGAGTAATTGCCGAGTACTATATTACCAAGGCTATGCTTGCCTATTTTATTAATAAAGCTATTGGTCGATTCAATTTACTTAAGCCAGAGGTAGCAATATCAGTCTCTTGTGGAATTACTCCAGTAGAAAGGAGAGCTGTAGTGAAGGCAGCTAAAGAAGCCGGGGCTAGAGAAGTATACCTAGTAAAGGAGCCAATTTTAGCAGCTTTAGGGGCAGGAATTCCAATTAATTCTTCTGAAGGAAATATGATTGTTAATTTAGGTGGAGGAACTTCAGAAATAGCAGTAATTTCTCTGGGTGGAATTGTTTCTTATGCCAGTGAAAAAATTGGTGGCAATAAGCTTGATCAGGCTATTGCTAGCTACATTAAAAAAAGATTTAAGTTAGTTATTGGTGAAAGAACAGCCGAGAAAATTAAATTTGAAATAGGCGAAGCTCTGCCTCCCAAAAAAATTGTTGAACTTAAAATAAGAGGAAGAGATTTCAGAACCGGATTACCTAAAGATTTAGTTATTCAGAATGTTCATGTCCAGGAAGCCATTTCCTTTCATTTAAGTGAAATTGCTAGAAGTATTGAGAAAGTGTTTAATCAGACCCCCCCAGAGCTGGTAGCTGATATAATGGAAAAAGGAATAATAATTAGCGGAGGAACAGCAAAACTAAGGAAAATTGATAAATACTTTGAAAAAGTTTTGAAAGTACCAGCTTATGTAGCTGAAGATCCTTTATATTGTGTGGTTAAAGGGACTGCCCTTATTCTGGACCATCTTGATGTTTATAAAAGGGCATTACTATCAAAGTTCTAAAATATAGCAAATATTAGACTGAAAACTTATGCTATTTGGTCTGGAAGAAAAATACAAGCAGTTTGAAAAACTAATTAATGAGGGTAGACTATCTGGAAGTTATGTTTTTTTTGGAGAGAAAAGCGTAGGTAAGTTTAGTTTTGCGTTAGAATTGGTAAATTTTCTGGAAAAGGGAAATTATAGCCATTTTACCAACTTAATTGATGCTCGGATAATTCTTCCAGAGAGTAAAATTGGTATAGATAAAGTTAAGGAAATCAAAAGGTTTTTGAAGCTTAAACCTTTGAAATCGAAATATCGTTCGGTAGTTATTGACCAGGCTGATTTACTTACTTATCAAGCTAGCAATGCCTTATTAAAGATTGTTGAAGAGCCACCGGCTTATTCTGTAATTATTCTTATTGCCAGGAATCCTTTATTTCTTTTAGAAACCTTAAGTTCAAGGTTAACTAAGATTTATTTTCCAACTTTGCCTGAATGCCGGATAAAAAAAATCTTACTTGTCAAATATAACCTGACTGAAGATTTAGCTGAGAAACTGGCTAAAGATTCTTTTGGTCGACTAGGAAGAGCTATCCAGTTACTAAAGCAAAATAACCAAATTAAAGACCTTAATGAAAGGATTGAACGGATAATAATTAAATTGAGAAAAGAGAAAAAATATTCTAAAATTAAGATGCTTTTAAATAAACAGGTGGAGCTTTCTAAATATAATTTAAATCGAAAACTTCAACAAAGGGCATTAGAACTAATGGTAGCTGAAGACTAATATGCTAGAAGATTATAAAACTAAAACTAAACAAATTGTTGATAACTTTAGACAAAAACTAAATTTAATTAGAGGAAGTAGGATTGATTCAAGCTTAATTGGGGACATTAAAATAGAATATTATCAACAGCAAATTCCCTTAAAACAACTAGCTACTATTCGGATGCCTTCAGTCCAGGAATTTTCAATTGAAGTATGGGATAAAGATGCTATTCCAGAGATTACCAGAGCTTTATCCAAGCGCGGTTATTCTAACCGGGTTTCGGAGAAAACAATTTTTGTAAAGCTCCCTCCACTGTCTTCAGAAAGAAAACAGCAAATAATTAAGCAGGTTAAAAGTATTGCTGAACAAACTAGAATTTTAATTCGAGCTGAACGAGATAATTTTAATAAACAAATTGAACAAAAGTACCTAGATAAAGAACTTACCGAGGATCAAAAGTTTAGGTTAAAAGAACAAATTGACCAACACACTAAAGAGATTAATAATCAGATTCAACAAATTGTTCAATCTAAAATTGAAGAAATACAGAGATGATTTATTTATTAGCAGTAATTTTTCTTTCAATAATCGTTTTGGTTCATGAATTCGGACATTTTTGCTTAGCAAAATCTTTTAGGGTTAAGGTTGAAGAATTTGGACTTGGTTATCCTCCCTGCATTTTTTCTAAGAAGCTTGGAGGAACCAAATATAGCATCAATGCTATACCGTTTGGTGGGTTTAACAAAATATCTGAAACCGACCTGCTCAGACAGCCTCCTTTACATAAATCGGCTATTTTTCTTGGGGGAGTACTTTTTAATCTAATGTTAGGATTTTTGTTATTTGTTATGGTGTCCCTGATAGGAACTGACCCGGTTTTGTTAATCAACAAGGTTTTTCCCGGTTCACCAGCTGAACAAGCCGGTCTTCAAGTTCAGGACCAAATTATTAACTTAAGCTACGGGCAGCAGCGATTAGATTTTCCATTTACAGGTGAGCAAATGATTCAGTTCTTAAACCAACAGGCTGGAAAGAAAATAACTTTAAAAATAAGGCGAAATGGTAATATTTTAACCAAATCAATTGTTCCTAGAGTATCTCCTCCTTCTGGAGAAGGAAAGCTAGGTATTGGCTTTTTTGATGCTGGAATTCCCAAGCAATCTTTTTTGGGAAGTCTTGCTGTAGCTACTAGACGAACTTTCTGGGTTATAAGAGCTACTCTTCAGGGACTATACAAAATTATTACTCAATCTTTTGTAAAGCCCGAACTACTTCAGGATGTAGTTGGTCCGGTAGGAATGGTATTTTTTGCCTATAAAATTGGTCAGATTGGACTAATTTACCTTGTGCAGGTAATGGCTAGTATTTCAGTAGGTTTGGCAGTTTTCAATTTACTACCATTTCCTGCTCTGGATGGAATGTTTTTAGTTTATACTGCCATTGAAAAAATTAAGGGTCGTCCCTTATCTAAGAAAATTGTTTCAACAATTAATGCCTATGGATTTATCTTTTTGTTAATTTTAGCCATTTTACTTGTTTTCAAGGATATTAGAATGGTTTTATAATTAATAAAAGGGTTTTATTATGCTTCAGTCTAAGTTATTTTCAAAAACTTCTAAGCAATTTTATAAAGAAGAAAAATCAGCTAATGCTAGATTTTTAATTAAAGGTGGATTTGTTAGTAAATTAATGGCTGGAGTATATAGCTTTCTGCCTCTCGGGTTAAGGGTTAAAAAGAAGATAGAAAATATCATTCGAGAAGAACTAAATAAAATCGGAGCTCAGGAAATATTGATGCCTGCAGTTCAACCTCAAAAAATCTGGGAGCAAACTAATCGATTTAAGGATTTGAGTGAAATTATGTATCAGTTTGTCGATAGAGCAGGCAAGAAGTTAGTTTTAGGGCCAACTCATGAAGAAATAGTTACTGAATTAGCCAAGCCAATAATTCTTTCCTATCAGGACCTACCTATTTCAGTTTATCAGATTCAAACTAAGTTTCGGGATGAACCTAGAGCTAGGTCTGGATTAATAAGGGGGAGGGAATTTACAATGAAGGATTTATATAGTTTTCACCAGGATCAAGCAGACCTGGAAAAATACTACCAGAAATTGAAAAAAGTTTATCTGAGAATATTTAAAAGATGTGGGTTAACTGCAATAGTTACTGAAGCTTCCGGAGGTTATTTTTCTAAATATTCTCATGAATTTATGGTAGAAAGTCCTTCTGGAGAAGATACTATTTTCTGGTGTGAAAATTGCAAGTTTTCCCAGAATAAAGAAATAAGCAGTTTAAAAGAAGGACAAAAATGTCCTCGCTGCGGTAAAGGAACAATTAAAAAAACCAGAGCTATTGAAGTTGGAAATATTTTTAAATTAGGAACCAGGTTTTCAGAATCTCTAGACCTTAGGTTTAGAACCAAAACTGGGGAACTTAAGCCAGTAGTCATGGGCTGTTATGGAATAGGAATTGAAAGGACTTTAGCTACGGTAGTAGAAGTAAATCACGATTCAGCCGGAATTATCTGGCCTGAAGAAATCAGTCCTTATCAGTACCATCTGCTAATTTTATCCAATGATAAGGAGGTTGAAAAATTTGCAAAAAAAGTATATGCTAAGCTTAAGCAGAAAAGTGCTGAAGTATTATGTGATGATAGAAAGGTTTCAGCTGGAGAGAAGTTTGCCGATGCTGATCTAATTGGAATTCCAAATCGACTGGTAGTAAGTCCAAAAACTAAGGCGGTTAACAAAATAGAAATCAAAAAAAGAAATCAAACCAAAAAAAGATTAGTTAGCTTAAGACAGTTACTAAATAAAATATGAGTATTTTTAATGTGAATATTTTTAAGAAGGGTGTAGGAGTTGATTTAGGAACCTGTAACACTTTGATTTATCTGAGACGGAAAGGAATTGTCTTAAGAGAACCATCCATGGTTGCATTTAATAATGTAACTAATCGAATTACTGCAGTGGGAAAACCAGCTGATAAAATGTTTTGCCGAACCCCTCATCATATTACTGCTCTTTCTCCAATATCTAATGGAGTAATCTCAGATTTTGATATTGCCAAGGAGATGTTGAAAAGATTTTTTGCTAAATCTTGCCCCTGGTCTTTTAATACTCTAGTAGTTTCCACCATACCAATTGGTTTAACTGAAGTAGAAAGAAAATCTATAGAAGATCTTTATCAGAGCATTGGGGCATCTACAGTATTTTTTGTTTCCCAGCCAGTTGCCGCTGCTTTAGGTTCACATTTGAATATTGACCAGCCCCAGGCAATTTTGATTGTAGACATTGGAGGAGGGGTTACCAATATTGCCTTACTGTCTGCTGAAGGAGTGGTAATTTCAGAAAAATTGAAAGTTGCTGGAAATCAGTTTAATAGATACATTATCAATTTTATTCAAAAGGAAGCAGGATTGATTATTGGAGAGAAAACTGCCGAAAGAATTAAAATAGAAGTTGGTACAGCATTAGGAGAGTCGGAGAAATTAGATACCCTTGCTAGAGGTCGTGATGTTAATACCGGACTTCCTCGTGAAATTGTGGTCAAGAGTTCTCACATTCAGATAGCTTTAGAAGAACCCCTTAAAATTATTGTCGATAGTATAGCTGAATTAATTGAGAGAGCTCCAGTTGAGTTAGCCGGGGATATTTATAAAAATGGAATTTATATCTGCGGAGGGAGTAGTTTACTAAGAGGAATAGATAAGTTTTTGGCCAGACAACTCTCCATAAAAGTATCTCGAGTAGATGACCCAATTGGATGTTTATCTAGAGGGACCGGGGTAATCTTAGAAGATTTCAAAAAGTATCGAAAATTCCTGGAAGTTTTTCCAAAGAATCAGGTCAAGATATAATCAAATTCAAATCTTATATCTTTTATTAGTTTAAACCGTTACATGCAACGGACAAAACGGGAAATTAATCTGGAAGATATTTTAATTGATAAAAAACAATCTGAAGACTTACTTGAAGTTCAACTGAGTAGCAGGGTCTTTAAATTTTTTTTAATAATCTTTTGTTTAATTTGCATAACTATGATTCTTTATTTGATAATAATATTTTCCAATTATCCAACCTATCAAAAAATTGCTCTTCAGAATATAAATCAATCTTACACTGTCTTTGCTAAACGTGGAAAGATTTTAGACCGATTTGGAGTTATATTAGCTAGCAATCAGCCAGTTTATCGTCTTAATCTTCTACCAGATTCTTTACCCAAGGATCCAAAACTAAAACTAAAAATATTTCAAGAATTAGCTAGAAGTCTAAACCTAAATATTTCTGTAGTTGAACAGAAGTTTAATCAACTTAAAGACTCTGCTAGTAAAATTTGCCTGGTTGATAATTTGGATAAATCTATTGCTTTAGATTTAAGACAAAAAGATTTACCTGGAGTTCAAATCGAATTAGGATGGAATCGAAAATATTCTGATTCTCTAGTTCTTTCTCATGTTTTAGGATATTTAAGCTTAGCTGATCAAGATGAACTACAAAAAAATCCTAACCTAGACATAAATGATTTAGTAGGTAAAACTGGACTAGAAAAATATTATGATTCTTACCTGAGAGGAAGGAATGGGAGAAAGTTAGTATTTAGAGATGCTCAAGGAAAAGTTTTAGGTCAGAAAATAGTTAAAGCTCCAGTTTCAGGAAGAGATCTTCCTACCTTTATTGATCTAGAACTTCAAAAATATTTTTATTCTACTTTGAAACAAAGATTAGCTGAATTGAATTTAACCAGAGCAGTTGGAATTGCAGTTGATCCCAACTCCGGTGAAATTTTAGCTTTGGTTAGTTTACCTTCATTTGATTTAAATCAGGTTTCCAAGTTTTTAAAACAAAAAAATCAGCCTCTATTTAATCGAGCTGTATCCGGACTCTATTCCCCCGGTTCTACTATTAAGCCATTAATAGCCATAGCTGGATTGAATGAAAAAATAATTTCCTCTGAGGAATCAATTTATTGTTCCGGGAAATTGGTTCTAGAAAATCCCTATGGTGGCTTGCCAACAATTTTTAGAGATTGGAAAGCTCATCAAGAAACAAATTTGTATTCAGCTCTAGCTAAGTCCTGTAATGTTTATTTTTACCGGCTGGGTGGAGGGTATCGAGATTTTAAAGGATTAGGAGCAAAAAAATTAATTGAATATTTTAAAAAATTTAACCTGGATAAGCCAACTCAAATTGATATTCCCGGAGAAGTGAATGGAAACTTACCTGAAGTAAATTCCAAATGGACTTTAGGAAACACTTACAATATTTCCATTGGCCAGGGAGAGATTTCAATTACCCCATTAGAATTGATTAGCTACATTAGTGCTATTGCTAATAGAGGAAAAATTCTAAAGCTTAGAATTTCCAAGGCTCAGAATTTTGAAATATTATCTCAGCTGAATATTAATTCATTCATATTCAAGGAGATAGAGCGGGGAATGGTAGAATCAGTTAGTAAACCTTATGGAACTGCCAGAATGTTACAAGATTTACCATTCAAAGTTGCAGCAAAAACTGGAAGTGTAGAGGTAAGAAAAAAACAGCAGACCAATGCTATTTTTGTTGGTTATGCACCAGTAGACAATCCTCAAATAGTCATTTTAATTTTAATTGAAAACTCTAAAGAAGGAAGCTTAAATACCCTGCCAGTAGCTAAAAAGTTGTTTAACTGGTATTACCAACATCGTCTTAAAAAAGACTAATTTTTATGAAAACTTTATTGTTAATTGATATTAATTCTATAATTCATCGCTGTTTTCATGCTATACCTCTTTTAACTTCTCCAGCAGGACAGCCAGTTAATGCATTATACGGATTGTCCAGTACTTTACTTAAGATAATTCGGGAAGAGAAGCCCGATTTCATAGCCGCTGCTTTTGATAGACCTGAACCAACTTTTAGGGAAGAACTTTATCCTGAATACAAAATTCAAAGACCAAAGGTTCCTGGTGAGCTAGCAATTCAGATTAAAATGTCTCGCAAGCTGCTACAGAAATTTAAGATGAAATTTTTTGAAAAAAGCGGCTTTGAAGCCGATGACATCTTAGGTTCGTTAGCTAATCTTTTTTCCAAATATAAGGATTTAAAAATAGTCATTCTTACCGGAGACCTGGACGCTTTACAATTAGTAAGAGGAGAAAAAATTGTGGTTAGAACTCCACAAAAAGGATTAACTGAAATGAATACCTATGATAGGATTAAGGTTAAATCCAGGCTAGGTATATTTCCAGAACAAATTCCAGACTTCAAGGCTTTAGTAGGGGATGTTTCAGATAATCTGCCTGGAATTCCTGGAGTTGGACCAAAAACTGCTGCAATTTTACTCAATCAATTTGGTGATCTAGATGGAATTTATAAGAACTTTAATAAGCTGGATAATATAGTTTCTCCAAAAGTTTGTCAGAGTCTCAAGCAATTAAAATCTCAAGCTCTGCTGGTTAAAAAGCTGGCCTCTATCAGACAGGATTTAAAGTTTGATTTAAAGTTAGATCATTTAGCTTATCAAATTCCAAGGGCAGATTTAATCAATTATTTCAGGAAGCTGGGATTCAATCGTCTGATTTCTAGATTGGAAAAATTCCAGGGAAATCAATTGAATTTGGACACTTAGAAATGCTAGAATAAAATTAATGAGAGTTTTTTATCCAATAAAAAGATTTTTCAGAAGGATTAAATTTTATCTTTCTCTTCCAGAAATGAGAACTTTCTGGTTTTTAACACCAGCTTTAACTATTATTATAGTAATTAATTTTATCTTTCTTCCAGTTGTTCTAGCCTGGCTTGTCTTTGGAGTCAGTTTAATAGCTATCAGCTTAATTTTTGTTAATTCTCTAAGATTAGCTAAGTTAAATTGGGAAATGAAAATTGAGAGAAACCAGATTAGAAGTATTATTGCTGGACTTCAAGATGGTTTAATTGCTTATGATCCTGATTTCAAAGTAATAATATTTAATAAGGTTGCTGAGAAAATATTTAAAATTCCTGCCAAAAAGATTCTAGGCAAAACCCTAACCCCAGCTTTAAGTAAGCAACCTGAATACCAAATTCTAATTCAAACAGTTTTTCCTTCCCTGGCTCCAGCAGTGAAACCTGTTACTTCTCCAGATAGCTGGCCCAGTATTGTAGAAATTTCATTCAAAAGTCTGGAACTTAGAGTAGCTACTAGTAAAATTACCGACCCATCTGGAAGACTACTTGGATTTTTTAAAGTAATTAGAGACCAGACCAGAATAAAAAGATTAATCAAAGCTAAGGGGGAGTTTGTCACCATAGCAGCTCATCAACTCAGAACGCCACTTGGGGAAATTAAGTGGGGACTTGAAAGTTTAGTTGAAGCAGAAAATTTAACTGAAGACCAAAAAATTATGCTGGAGGAAGCTCTTAATATTGCTAATCATTTACTAAAAATAGTGGCTGACCTTTTGACTACCTCCAGAATAGAAGAAGGAAAGTTTGGTTATAAATTCAAGAAAGTTGATATAGTAAGGTTTGTTCAGGATATACTGATTTCAGCCAAGCCATTAGCCAAGGAATTTGAAGTCAAGCTATTTTTTGAAGCTCCAAAAGAACCAATCCCCTTGTTAAAAATTGATCCGGATAAGCTGGGATTGGCTTTATCAAATTTGATTGACAATGGAATCAGATATAATACTCCTGGGGGAAGATTAGTGGTTAGAATAAAAAAACTAAAACAAAAGCCGTTCATTCAACTTTCAGTAGAAGATACCGGGATAGGTATACCCAAACAGGATGTAGATAGATTGTTCACTAAATTCTTCAGGGCTTCCAATGTCAAAGAGATAAAAGGCTCTGGACTGGGACTTTATCTCACTAAAAACATCATTGAAAATCATGGTGGAGAAATCTGGGTTGAATCCATTCTGGGCAGAGGAACTACTTTTTACTTTACCTTACCAACTGAAGAATCCTTAATTCCAACTACCGAAATACCGGCTATCGAGATGTAATTATGAGATTGCCCAGAAAATTTTATACTCAACCTACTCTAACAGTAGCTAAACAAGTTTTGGGTAAGTATATTGTTAGAGTTTATCGTGGAAGAAAAATAGCTGGCAAGATAGTAGAAACTGAGGCTTATATTGGCCCAGAAGATAAGGCATCACATGCTTATCAGGGAAAACTTACTCCCAGAAATCAGGCTGAATACTTTATTGGAGGACATATTTATATTTATCTAATTTATGGAATGTACTGGCAATTGAATATTAGTACTTCTTTAAAGGGAAAGCCAGAATGTGTTCTGATAAGAGCATTAGAACCGGTAATAGTAAAAAACCATCAATTTATTACTCCTGATTTAAATAAACTAATAAAGATTAATAATAGGCTAGTAAAGATTAGCGAGTTAGCTAAGGGACCTGGAAAAGTCTGTCAGTACCTGAAACTAAATAAATCCTTCTATGGCGAGGACTTATGTACTAGTCAGAGGATTTGGTTAGAAGATAGAGGAGTTAAAGTAAGTCAAGGTGAAATTGTTTCAACCAGACGAATTGGAATTGATTATGCTGGACCCTACTGGTCTAAAAGGAAGTGGAGATTTTATTTGAAGAATAGTCCATGTGTAAGCAAAAGATAACTATGAAAGAGCTCTATTTGTACAAAAAATTGTCTAATAATCAAGCTCAATGTCTAAGATGTAGTCATTATTGCATTATTTCAGAAGGAGAAGTTGGTATTTGTGGGACAGTTAAAAATATTCAAGGAAGACTATATTCTTTAAATTATAAGAAACTTTGTGCCATAAATATTGATCCAATTGAAAAAAAGCCATTTTATCATTTTTTACCCGGAACAAATTCTTTATCTATTGCTTCAGCTGGCTGTAATTTTGCTTGTTATTCCTGTCAGAACTGGTATATTTCTCAGGGTCCTAAGTTATATAAAAAAATTGAGGGAGAAGAATATACGCCAGAAGAAATTGTAGAGATTGCACTGAAAAATAATTTACCCTCAATTTCTTATACTTATACTGAACCGACTATTTTTTTGGAATTTGCTTTAGAAACTATGAAGCTAGCAAAAAAAGCCAAACTAAAAAATACCTGGGTATCCAATGGATTCTGGTCAAGACAAACTTTTGATTTAATTTCTCCTTATCTTGATGCAGTAAATGTCGATTTGAAAAGTTTTGAAGATGATTTCTATCTTAAATATTGTGGTGGCAAATTAAAGCCGGTTTTAGATAATCTGATTAGAGTTAAGAAAGCAAAAATTCATTTAGAAGTAACCACTTTAGTTATTCCAAGCTTAAATGATAAGCCTAAGATTTTTAAAGACATTGCCAGATTTATCAAAAGTAATTTAGGTCCTGATACACCCTGGCATATAACCCAGTTTTGTGGAAGTATCTCCTGGAAATTAAAGCAATTACCTGATACCCCAATTGAAGTTTTGAAAGAAGCCTATCAAATTGGAAAAGAAATGGGGCTTAAATATGTGTACATTGGCAACATTCCAGGGCTAGAAGCTGAGAATACCTATTGTCCAAAATGTGGAGCTAAGATGATTAGTCGAGTAGGTTATACCATCCAACGGATTGATAAGAATGGAAAATGTTCTAAGTGTGGTACAGACTTAAACATTGTTGAATAAATTATTTTTTCTTATCCTTAATAGCTGCCTGTGCTGCTGCTAACTTAGCTATCGGGACTCGGTACGGAGAGCAGGAAACATAGCTTAAATTAAGCTGGTGACATAATTCAATTGAAGTTGGTTCACCACCATGTTCTCCACAAATTCCGATTTTTAAATCTGGTTTAGTCTTTCTTCCCTTTTCAACAGCAAGCTTCATCAATTGCCCAACTCCAGATCTATCTAAAATCATAAATGGATCATATTCGACAATTCTAGCATCAATATAAGCTGGTAAAAATTTTCCAATATCATCTCTTGAAAACCCATAGCTCATCTGGGTTAAGTCATTAGTTCCAAAGGAGAAGAAGTCAACTAATTCAGCAATTTTATCAGCTATCATACAAGCTCGTGGAGTTTCAATCATTGTCCCGATTTTATAATTAACTTTTTGCCGTTTCTCTTTTATTACTCTACTAACCTCTTGTTTAATAAGCTTAATTTGATTTTCCAGTTCATTTTTTATCGAAACCAATGGAACCATAATTTCCGGTTTTACCCGAACTCCTTTCTTTACAAGTTCAGCTGCAGCTTCAATTATTGCCCTGGTTTGCATTTTGGTTATTTCTGGATAAGAAATACCTAATCTACATCCTCGATGTCCTAACATTGGGTTAACTTCTTTTAAATCATTAATTTTTTGTTTTATTTCCCTGACCGATACTTTTAATTTTTTAGCTAGAGTTTTAATTTCTAATTCAGTTTTAGGGAGGAATTCATGAAGAGGCGGATCCAGTAATCTAATAGTTACTGGTAAATTCATCATTATTTTAAATATCTCTATGAAGTCTTTTTTTTGAAAAGGTAAAAGAGAATAAATTGCTTCTTTTCTAGCTGATTCAGTTTCGGCTAGGATCATTTGCTGCATCTTTATGATTCTGTCTTCTTTGAAAAACATATGTTCAGTTCTACACAATCCAATTCCTTCAGCGCCAAACTCTCTGGCTTTTTTTACATCTTCAGGCGTTTCGGCATTAGCTCTAACTCCAAGTTTTCTAATCTGATCAGCCCATTTGATTAATCTAGCAAAATTTGCAGTTAGCTTTGGATAAACCAGTTTTACTTTTCCTTCAATTACTCTTCCTTTAGTTCCGTCAATAGTAATAAAGTCCCCCGTCTTGAATTTTTTTCCTCCAATGGTACAAATTTGTTTTTTATAATCAATGACAAGGTCTGAACACCCAACTACACAAGGAGTTCCCATTCCTCTTGCTACAATTGCAGCATGAGAAGTCATTCCACCAATTGCAGTTAAAATTCCTTCAGATACACTCATTCCTTCAACATCTTCAGGTGAGGTTTCGTTTCTAACCAGAATTACTGATTTTCCGTCTTTTACCTGTCTGACTGCCTCTTCAGCATCAAACACGATTTGTCCTGTAGCAGCTCCTGGTGAAGCTGGTAGTCCAGTTCCCAAAACATTTATTTTTGCTTGAGAGTCAACTCTTTTATGTAAGAGTTCTTTAATTTTTTCCGGGCCAACTCTCATTAAAGCAGTTTGTTTATCAATTAGTTTTTCTTTTACCAAATCTACAGCAATTTTCACTGCTGCGGTACCAGTTCTCTTTCCAGTTCTGGTTTGAAGGATATACAGCTTTCCTTCCTGAATAGTAAACTCAATATCTTGAATATCCTTATAATGGTTTTCTAATTTTTTTCTAATGTCGCAAAGTTGCTTAAATACCTCCGGCATAGCTTCTTCCAGAGATGGATAAAGTTTTTTCCTTACTGCTTCACTAACTCCATTCTCTTTAGCCCATTTCCTTGAAAGTTTTTTGGTTAACTGGTTAGGAGTTCTAATCCCGGCTACAACGTCTTCTCCCTGAGCATTAATTAAGTACTCGCCGTAAAATTCATTTTCTCCAGTAGCTGGATTTCTGGTGAAAGCTACTCCGGTAGCTGAATTTCTTCCCATATTTCCAAAAACCATTGTCTGGACATTAACAGCAGTTCCAAGAAGACCAGTTATTTTGTTGATTTTCCTATACTTAACTGCTCTGGGATTGTTCCAGGATTTAAATACTGCTTCAATAGCTAAATATAGCTGTTGTCTAGGAGAATCTGGAAAGTCCTGTTTAGTCTCCTTTTTGTATACTTCCTTAAATTTTTTTACTAGCTCTTTTAAGTCTTCTACAGTTAATTCCAGGTCCTGTTTAATTTTTCTTCTTTTTTTGATCTTTTCTATCTCCTGTTCGAATTTAGAGTGTTCAATCCCAGTTACTACATTTCCAAACATCTGAATTAATCTTCGATAAGAATCCCAGGCAAATCTTTGATTACCTGTTTTTTGAGCCAATCCTTCAACTGACTTTTGATTTAGTCCCAGATTTAAAATAGTATCCATCATTCCAGGCATAGATATAGCTGCTCCACTTCTTACTGAAACTAATAGTGGATCGCATTTGTCACCAAATTTTTTTCTAACAACTTTTTCTAATTTTTTAAGATTTTTTTCTATTTCAAGTTTTAGTTTGGAGGGAATTTTTTTATATTTTAAATATATTGGACAAATTTCGGCTGAGATAGTAAATCCGGGTGGAACAGGAATTCCAATTTTAGCCATTTCAGCTAGATTAGCTCCTTTACCTCCAAGAATATCCTTTAACTTAGCATTTCCTTCAGGTTTATTCTTGGCAAAGAAGTAAACGTACTTAGCCATAATAATAAATTATAAAACTTAAAACTGAAATTGAAAAGGGGGTTAAAGGTGATATAATAAAAGAGGAGGTGTGCCGGAGTGGTCTAACGGGGCGGTCTCGAAAACCGCTTTTCGCTAGTGCGAAACGAAGGTTCGAATCCTTCCACCTCCGCTCGAATATTTTTTAGCAACAAATAAATAAAAAACGCGCCGGAAGGCGCGTTTATACATTATTTTTGTCTTGCTAAATATAACAAAAGATTTTCAAAGCTCTTATAATCTGTTTCCCTAACAGCTGAAGGGTTGGCAATAATAATTTTCTTTCTTTTTCTAGGGTTTAGAAGGTTGAACATAAACACCATTCCCAGATCGAATTTTGAACCGGAAGAAGAAGGATTATACCAGACATGAATTTCTTCTGCTTTCATAATTGCTCTAGCATTATCAGTACAAATCCGAATACCAATTGGATCATTTTGATCAGTGTCTCTTAACGGCCAGTAGACCTTATATCCTTTTGATTCTAGATTTTCAATATATTCTTTAATTGCTACTTTTTCTTCCTCTTTGATTTTTCTAACCGGGCAAATTAGAAAAACTCTAATTTCCTTTTTTCGACGATAAGGCCAGGGTACAATGGCTGTCAAAAAATAATCCAGACATACTAAGCTAACCACTATCGCCAGTAGTTTCACTAAAAAAACCATTTCCCCACCTCCCTTAGTTTTTGCTACCTTATAAATTTGTTAATTTTTAAATCTTTCTTCAGTTATACTAATTCTTTACAATTTGTCAAGGTTTTTATTGTAATTTAAGTTAAGCTAATTTATAATTAAACTTAATATATCTATGTCTAATCAATCACTGATTGAGGAATTAATTAATCATGGCTATCTTAAATCAGAAAGAATTATTAAAGCTTTCCAAACAGTTGATCGAAAAGAATTTGTTTTAAAAAAATATCAAAATCAGGCCTATTTAAATACTCCTTTGCCGATTGGCTACGGTCAAACTATTTCTCAACCATTGGTAGTAGCTTTCATGCTGGAATTACTTCAAGCACAGTCAGGCGATAAAGTTTTGGATATTGGAGCAGGTTCTGGCTGGGTAACTGCCCTTCTTGCTTACTTGGTTGGAGAAAAGGGAAGAGTAGTCGCAATTGAAAGAATTTTTGAGTTAGCAAGAATGGCTACCAATAATGTTTCTAAATTCAACTTCATAGAGAAGGGGATAGTTAAGATTGTTTATGGTGATGGTTCAAAAGGATACATCAGCGAATCTCCGTTTGATAAGATAATTTGCGGGGCAGACGCCAAGATTATTCCTGAAAGCTGGAAAAACCAGTTAAAAGTTGGAGGAAGATTAATTACTCCCTCAGGAGACAGTATTATAGTTCTAGATAAGGTTACCAAAAATAAATTTGAACAGAAGAGCTTCTGGGGATTTAGTTTTGTACCTCTAATTCAAGATTAGGAAGGTTGACATTTAATTTAAAATTGTTTATATTCTTTTTGACTATCCGCAGACAGCAGGTTCCTAAATTCCTGCCGAGGGTAGCTAATAAACATAAGTCTGCGGAAGCAGATTTTTTTATTTAATGAAATCTAAACAACAAAAAATTAAAGAATTAGAGGAATGTAAAAAGCTTTTGGAAAAAGCTAATAGCTTGATTTTATTTGGATTTTCCAAAATTCCAGCCATGGAGTTTATCAGGTTAAGAAAGGATATTAAAAAAGAGGCTACACTGAAAATTATAAAAAAAAGGTTACTAAAGATTGGTTTTAGAGAAAAAGATATTGAAATTGACCCAAGAGAAATTTATTCTGGTCAGCTAGGTATCATATTCGTACTAGGAGATATTGGGAAAGTAATCCTTAAAATGAAAGATTTATTGAATTTGGATCAATTTAAGTTGCTAGGAATTTATGATTTAATTGGAAAAGAAATGAAAGAAGAAGAAATAGTAGAAATTCTAGTAAAGTCACCCTCTCGGGAAAACTTGTTTGGCAGATTAATTGGATTAATTGGGAGCCCAATTTATAACTTAATTTCCAGCTTAAAAAATCCACTGGCAAATTTATTGTATATTTTGGAACAAAGGTCGAAGAAATAGGTAAATATGGCTGAGGAAAGTAAAGTTAAAAACTTAATTAAAGAAATTGAAGGATTAACTACTCTGGAGTTAGCTGAATTGGTTAAGGTATTACAGGATAAATTTGGAATAACTGCTCCGGCTGCAGTAGCACCATCAGTAGTGCCAGCAGAAAAACCAGCCGAAGAAAAGAGTATATTTAACATACTACTAAAAGAAGTTGGGCCTAAGAAAATTGAAGTAATTAAAGTAGTTAAAGAAATAACTAAAACTGGCTTAAAAGAGGCTAAGGATATGGTTGAAGCAGCCCCCAAGGTAATAAAAGAAGAAGTTAAAAAAGAGGAAGCTGAAGAAATAAAGAAAAAACTGGAACAAGCCGGAGCTAAAGTAGAACTACAGTAAAGATTATATTACTCAAAGTTCTCTGGTGGACGGTTAGCTCAGCGGTAGAGCACTGCACTCACATTGCAGGGGTCATAGGTTCAAATCCTATACCGTCCACATTTTCAAATTTCTAAGCTATGTCTGAGAAGGTTAGAGTTCATATTATTGTTTCCGGACAAGTTCAGGGAGTCTTTTTTCGTGATTATACTCAAAAGAAGGCTCAAAGTTTGGGAATAACCGGCTGGGTAAAAAATTTACCTGATGGAAAAGTAGAAATTGTTTTGGAAGGTGAAAAAGAAAGAATCAATCAAATGATTAACTGGATTAAAGTAGGTCCACCTTTAGCAAAAGTGACTAATTTAGAAATTGAATGGCAAAAATGTCAGGAAGAGTTTGATCATTTTGAAATCAAGTACTGAAACCTGTTTTTAATTTATTGCAATCTTATAACCTAATATAACTAAATTATTTTAAAGTTATCCACAGTTTTAGTTGACTTTTCCTGACCAGTGGTGTAATCTTATAACAAAGTGGGGAATTGTGGATAAATATGTGGATAAGTCTAAAAAATTGTGGATAACTTTATGTTTATTGGCGAATATCAATACAATATTGATAACAAGGGAAGAGTAGCTATTCCGGTCAAATTCAGAAAAATATTGGGTAAAAAGGCTGTAATTACCAGGGGCTTGGACTGTTGCTTGTTTTTATTTCCAGTAAAAGAATGGGAAACCCTGGCTCAAAAATTAGTTAAATTGCCTTTGGCTAAGGCAGATTCTCGAGCCTTTGTCAGACTGATGTTAGCCGGGGCAGTAGATATATCAATAGATTCGCAGGGAAGAATTTTAATTCCTGAATATCTCAGGAAATATGCTCGACTTAAGAAACAAGTAGTATTTGCAGGCTTGTATAACCGAATAGAGTTATGGGACCAGCATATCTGGGAGCAATACAAGAGTAAGACTGAGTCAGCTTCAAAGGAAATTGCTGAAAAACTGGGAGAATTAGGGATATAATCCTAATTTTTGATGTATCATATTCCAGTTCTTTTAAAAAAGGTTGTGGAAATATTGGATTTGAAACCTGGAGATTTTTTTATTGATGGAACTCTTGGAAGTGGAGGACATTCAGAAGTAATCCTGAAAAAAATGAATGCCGGAAAGTTTTTAGGAGTTGATTTAGATTTGGAATCTTTAAATCTGGCTAAGAAGCGATTAACTCAAGTATTAAAGGATAAGCAAATAAAATTGGTTTTCAGAAATGGAAATTTTGCTGACCTAACTACAATTCTTAAGCAAGAAAAACTAGGAAAGGCTGATGGATTGCTTTTAGATCTGGGATTCTCATCAATTCAGCTTCAAAGCGGAAAAGGATTTTCTTTCTCAGGTAAATCTGAACCACTGCTGATGATTTATTCTCCTGAATATACTCCAGTAAAGGAACTGCTCAAGAAGATGAATCAAAAGGAGCTAGCCTGGGTTTTAAAAATCTACGGAGAAGAAAGGTATGCCAAAAGAATAGCTAAAGCTATAAAAGAGAGAGAAAGAATAAAACCAATTGAGACCAATTTAGAACTAGCAGAAGTTGTAAAATTGGCAGTACCTTTAAGTTATCGAAGAAGAAGAATTCATCCAGCTACAAAAACATTTTTAGCCTTAAGAATCTTTGCAAATAGGGAACTAGAGAATCTTGAGAAAGTACTTAATAACTTGCCAGAAATTTTAAAACCGAATGGAAGAGTAGTGGTGATTTCTTTTAATTCTTTAGAAGATAGGATAGTAAAGAATAAATTTAGACAATTAGCTAAAGAGGAAAAGGTAAAGATTATTACCAAAAAGCCAGTAGTTCCTGATCCAGAAGAAATCAAATTCAATCCTCGAAGTCGCTCAGCTAAACTAAGAGCAGCCATAGTAAGTTAAAAATTTAAAAATCAAAATTACAATTTACAATTTTCAATTTCTAATTTTCAATCAATTATCAATAAACCAATTTTCAAACAAATGCAATTTAGAAGGAAGAAATTATCGAGGTTCAACCTCGATAATGGGACTCGGTAATTGAAAATTGAAAATTCAATGAAAATTGAAAATTGATTAATAGCATTTTTCATTTTGATATTTACATTTTAAATTTTTTATTATGACTATTATTAAATCATCACCAAAAAAGTATAACTGGTTGATTTTCCTGGGTATACTTTTACTTCTTGGTGAATTGTACATTTACCAATACAATCAGCTGGTTTCTCTCCATTATCAGATTAAAAATCTAGAAAATGAGCTGGCTAGTTTAAAAAGCATTAATTTGGGCCTTCAGAAAGAGCTATATCAGGTAACCAGTCCCTCTAACTTGGAAAAAATAGCCAAACAGCAAGGCTTGATTCTAGAATCAAGTCCAAAGTATCTTTCAGCTTCCAACTTATGAAGTCTAAAATAATATTCCTGGCAATATTGTTTTGGCTTGGTTATTCTTTTTTGGTTTTCCGTCTTTATGATCTTCAGGTTGGAAAAACTAATTTAGTTAAAGCTGAGCAAGATTCTTACGTTTCAATTAAGAATTCTAGAGGAATATTTTTTTTCACTGACCGCCATAATAATAGCTTTCCTGTAGCTCTAAATCGAACTGGTGATTTTAGAAATCCCAGGTATTGTCCATTAAAAAACTTAGCTTCTCAACTTATTGGTTATGTTGGCTATACAAAAGAGAATAAGTTTCCAACTGGCTTATACGGTTTGGAAAGATATTATAATCAACAATTGGAACAAGGAGAGGACCAGTATTTAACTATCGACATAAACATTCAGAATCAAGCTGAAAGTATTTTAGAACAGCTGATTAAAAGAACTAATGCCCAAGCCGGGACCATTATTGTTCAAAATCCAAATAGTGGAGAAATCTTAGCATTAGCCAGTAAGCCAGATTTTAATCCAAATCAATACAATAAAGCCAATCCAAGTCTATTTGTAAACCAGGCTATATGTAAAAGATATGAACCTGGTTCAGTAATAAAGCCATTCACAATAGCTGCTGGCCTGGATTCAGGCTCATTCACTCCAGATTACACTCTATTTGATCCGGGCAAGGTTACCATTGGCTCTAAAACTATTACCAACTGGGACAATAAAAGTTATGGAGAAATAACTATAAAGGATGTATTAGAACATTCAATTAATACTGGAGCAGTCCTTCTGGAAAGAAAGATTGGTCATCAAACTTTTTACAATTACTTAAAAAAATTTGGCTTTGACCAGCCAACTGGCATTGATTTTCCATTTGAACAACATGGAGATCTTTCAAATCTTAAGGATAATCAGCCACTGAATTTTGCCTGTGCTTCATTTGGACAGGGAATATCAGTAACTCCGATTGAACTTATTAATGCTTTTTCAAGTTTAATTAATGGAGGTAAGCTAATGCGACCATATCTAAATAAAAAGTTGGGCAAGAAGATAATTGGAAATACTATTAGCCCAGAAGTAAGTGAACAAATAAAATTGATGTTAATCAGTACTGTAGAAAAGGCAGGTGTAGCTGTGATTGATGGATATAAGATAGGAGGAAAAACTGGTACTGCTCAAGTTCCAGATTTAGAAAATGGCGGATATAGCTCAGAAGTAATTAACACTTTTGTAGGATTTATCTCGGGCACTTCACCGGAAATTGTCATTCTGGTAAAATTGGAAAAGCCAGAAGGTGCACCTTTAGCAGGAATTACGGTAGTTCCAGCATTTAAGGAACTAGCTCAATTTATAATTAGTTACTATCATTTATTTCCAGCAGACTAATTATGAAAAAGATTGGACTAAAAATTTTAAGATTTATTCTAAAAAGCTTGGCTAAAGCTACATTAAGGAAGTATCAGCCTGGAATAATTGGTGTAACCGGCAGTGTTGGTAAAACCTCTGCTAAGCTAGCAATTGGAGCAGTACTGGGAAAGTATCGAAAAACTAGAGTTTCTCCAGCAAATTTTAATAATGAAATTGGGCTTCCGTTAACTATTTTGGGCGATTATTCTGCTATAACCGGGAGGTTATTCTGGCTAAGAGTTATACTCAGTTCAATTAAAAATTTAGTTTTAAGGGCTGATTATCCAGAAATTTTAGTCTTGGAATACGGTGCAGATAAGCCTGGAGATTTAAATTATCTACTAAGTATTGCTCAGCCTCAAATTGGAGTTATAACTGCTGTTGGAGAAATTCCAGTTCATGTTGAATTTTATTCTGGTCCGGAAGAGGTAGCTAGAGAAAAAGCAAAATTAGTAGAATCTCTCTCAAGTTCAGGAATTGCTGTCTTAAATATTGATGACGTTTGGACTAAAGAAATTCAATCAAGACTAAAGGCTAAAATAATAACTTATGGTTTTAATAAGTCAGCTCAGGTAATGATTTCTAACTTTGAAAATTATTATAAAGAATTTCCCTGGGGAGTAAGATTTAAGCTAGAATACCAGGGAAATTGTGTTCCAGTTAAGTTGAATAAAGTTTTAGGTCGAGGAGCTGCCTATAGCGCTGCATGTGCTGCCTGTGTAGGACTAACCTTTGGATTAAATCTAATTGAAATTACTGAAGCATTATCTGAAAGGTATTCGCCTCCAAAATCTCGAATGAATCTACTGGTTGGAGTAAAAAATACCATAATCATTGATGATTGTTATAACGCCTCTCCCTTATCAATGAAAAATGCACTTAATACATTAAAAGAATTGCCAGCTAAGAGAAAGGTAGTAGTTTTAGGAGATATGCTGGAGATAGGTAGATATTCTCTTAAAGTGCATCAAGAAATTGGAAGATTTTTAGCTTCCTTTGTAGATGTTTTGTTTACAATAGGACCCAGAGCGAAATTCATTGCTGCTGGGGCTAAGCAAATGGGAATGCCCCAGGATAAAATATTCTCCTATCTTTACGCCGACCAGGCTAAAAAACCAGTAGAACTGGAATTGCAACCAGGAGATGTAATTTTAGTTAAAGGGAGTAGGGCAATGCACTTGGAAAAAGTAGTAGAAGAAATTAAGAAATATTAACAAAGCCTTCTAAGAGTTGATTTTTAAGTTATTACTGTTTATACTTAGTTTTGTTGCCGTTATCGTCTAGCTGGCCTAGGACACCTGGTTCTCAGCCAGGTAACCCGGGTTCGAATCCCGGTAACGGTACTGGAACTATGCCTATTACTCTAAAAGTTATTTTTGCAGTAAGTTTTTCAGCTTTAATGGTAATTTTTATAGTTAGCTATGCTAAGGTTTCTAACCAGAGCTACATTGTATTTCCTAAAAACTTATATTCTGGATCAAATTATCTGAGAAATATAAGTTATCTTAAAAATTTCATTTTACTAAGTTTTTTAGTTTTTTTAGCAAATTTCAGTCTGGCTAATTTTTTATTCCATCGAGAAAAGTTATTATCATTTTTTTTGAGTTGTGTCACGTTTCTAGAAACAATTTTGATATTTACTTTTTTAACCAGTGTGTTAAAGTTAAATTGATATGTTAATTGTAGCAGAAATAAAAGGAAAACAATATAAGCTAAAGCCAGGAGATAAAATTAAGGTAGAGAAGATCAATGGCAAAGTAGGAGATGAGATTGTTTTAGATAAAATTTTACTTTTTGCCAATGACAACACAGTTGAAATTGGAACTCCTTATCTTGATAAAAAGATTAAAGCAAGAATTTTAGCTCAAGGAAAAACTGAAAAAAAGATAGTGTTTAAATATAAACCTAAAACCAGGTATAGAAAAAAGAAAGGACATCGACAACCTTATACTGAAATAGAAATACTAAAGTCCATAACCTAAAACTCTTATATCAAATTTTCAACTTCTTCGTTTGAATGCCTCAATTAGAGTTTGTTTGTCAGCAAATTCTATTTCTCCACCAGTTGGAATTCCCCGACCTAGTCTGGTAATTTTGTCAGCTAAGTTTTCAAACTGCTTTTTAATCAACAAAAAAGTAAAATCTCCATAAGTATTTGGATTTAAAGCAATAACTATTTCTTTAACTTTTCCACCTAACTCGTATTTTATTCTTCTTTCCAAAGCATTCAGTCTTTGTTTTTGAGCTGGTTCCAACATTTCTCTTTTAGCCAGTCCACCCAGAATCAAATAATTTCCTTTATATGTTTTGGTTTTCTCTATTGAAATTAAGTCAGTTTCTTTTTCTACAATAGTAATCACATGTTTATCTCTACTATTATCACGACAAATTGGACAAAGTCTGTAATTACCCTGATAAGGAAAAAAACAATTAGGGCAAATTCTCATTTTTTGAAGTTCTTTAAGGGTTTGTTCAAAATTTTCTAGTTGTGATTTTTCTTGATGTACTAGATGAAAAGCTAAGCGGGTAGCCTGTCTTGGGCCAATTGAAGGGAATTTCATTAAGATTTTAATAAGTTTTCTTATAACTTCAGGAATCACAGTAGGTCAAATTTTTACAAAGTTTCATCAATCTCTCTAAAAGTAACTTTTTGAGGATCAAAATTTAATTCTATTACTCCCAGGGGTCCATTTCGATGTTTAGCAATTCTTATCTTCATCAAGTTACTATCTCCCAAATCCTCAAGTTGTTCTTTCTGCCGGTATAGGAACATAACTACATCAGCGTCCTGTTCCCAGGAGCCAGTTTCTCTTAAGTCGGATAGTCTAGGAATCCCAGTTTCTCTCTGATCTACTGCTCGAGTAAGTTGGGAAACAGCCAGTACTGGTACTTCTAGTTGCCTGGCCAGAGTTTTTAGGCCATGACTGATTTCAGTAAACTGATGAACAGGGTTATCAAAGTTTCCAGAAGGAGTAATAAGTTGAACATAATCGATAATTATTAACCCCAATCCTTTTTCCAACTGCAATCTTCTGGATATTGAACGAATCTGGAGAACCGTTGGAGAAGGATAATCCTCAATAAAAATTGGAGTTTTAGAAAGTCTATCCAGAGCAGATTGGATCATTTCAAACTCCAAAGAATCGTCTACCCTGCCTGTTCTTAGTTTCCATAAATCTACTGAGGATTCGGCAGATATTAATCTGTCTATTATTTCATCTTTAGACATTTCCAAGGAAAAGAAGGCAACTGGAATATGCTGTTCAGTCGTAACATGCCTGGCTATATCTAGAACAAATGCAGTCTTTCCAAGAGAGGGACGGGCTCCCAGGATAATCAAGTTGGACTTTTGAAGTCCAGAAAGGTAATTATCCAGCTTTTTAAAGCCAGTTGGAATTCCTCGAAGTCCTTCTTTTTTCTGTTGAAGTTTTTCTATTCTTTCAAATGCCATTTTTAGTTCAGTCTCCCAGGGAATTCTTTCTTTAACCAGTGAATGCTGAGAAATTTTAAAGATTTTTTGCTCAATTTCATCCAGTAAGTACTTGGCCTCTTTTTGTTCAAATGCCTTTTCAGTTATTTCAGCAGCAACTCCAAGTAAGTCACGTAGGTTTCTTTTTTCTCTAACTATCTTAGCATAGTGGGTGATATGGGAGGCACTGGCTACCCCCTCAACTAGATCAGTTAGATAACTTACCCCTCCAATCTGCCTAATCTTCTTTCTTCTTTTTAACTCAGAAGATACGCTTAAAATATCAATTGGCTCATTCTTAGAAAAAAGATCAACAATTACTGAATAAATTTCCTGATGCTCAGGCTTGTAAAAATCTTCTGGACTTAAGACATCACAAACTTTTACAATCGCCTGAGGATTAATCATTAAAGCTCCGAGTACTGATTTTTCGGCTTCAATATCCTGCGGTGGTAGTTTAACCATAGTTTTAAGTGATTGGCTTTATGTATGGTCCAGCTGGGGTATCTTCTATCTGATATCCTAGTTTGTTTATTTTTTTTCGTAATTTATCTGCTTCATTCCATTGTCTGTTTTTTCTAAACTTTTCTCGTTGTTTAGCTAAGTTTTTTATTAACTCTGGTACTCCAGTTAAGTTTAACTCAATTCCAAAAATTTTCAACCTTTCTTGAATAAACTTGCTAATCTGCTTTGCCTGGGTCTTATTCAGCTTCCAAAGGTCTCTTTGAATTTCAGAAATAAGTTTAAATAACACTCCTAAAGCTTTAGGAGTGTTAAAATCCTTGTCCAGAGCCTGTTGAAAGTTTTTTTGAGCCAATTTTAATTGGTAGGAAATCTTTAGAATTTTCTGACTCTGCTTAATCATTCTTAATTTTTCCAGAAATTCAATTAAGTTTTGAAACTTACTTTCGGTTTGTTTTAGTAGTTTTTCGGTATAGTTTAGTGGTGAACGATAGTGATAGCTTGCCACCATCAATCTCAATAAATTTACTCTTTTTTTAACATCTGGCTTTAAAAAATCTCTTAAAGTTAGATAGTTTCCTAAGCTTTTGGACATTTTTTTCCCATTTATTTTTAGTAATCCAACATGCATCCAGACTTTAACCATTGGCCTTTTGGAAGAAAAAGCTTCCATTTGAGCTATTTCTGATTCATGATGAGGAAACTTTAAATCCATTCCACCACCATGTAGATCATACTGAGGTCCAAAAAACTTATAAGCTATAGCTGTATCTTCAATGTGCCAGCCAGGTCGGCCTATTCCCCAGGGAGATTTCCAGCCTAATTTCCAGAATTTCCACAGACTAAAATCCAAAGGGTCTTTTTTTTGCGGGTCTGGTTCAATTCTCCAGCCTGGTCTCAATTCATCTAAATTCTGTTTGGATAACTTTCCGTAGTTTTTAAACTTCTTTACTTCAAAATAGATTCCTCGCATAGTTTGATAGGCATATCCTAGCTCAATCAATTTTTTAATCTGGCTTATTATTTCTTTAATGTGCTCAGAAGCTCTGGCATAGGCATCTACCGTATTAATGTTAATTTTTTGCATATCCTCAAGGTACTTTTTTTCATAAAAGTGAGCTAGTTTTAGTATATCTTTTCTAGTAAATTTATTCTTTTTACTTTTAACTTTGTCAATTATTTTATCATCAATATCGGTAATATTCTGTAAATAAAAAACTTTAAATTTTTTAAATCTTAAATATCTGACCAGCATGTCAAATACCAGGTATAATCTGGCATGGCCAATGTGAACATAATCGTAAACTGTAGGACCACACACAAATAGGTTAATTTTCTTTGGAAGGGGTTTAATTTTTTCAGATAAGGTGTCAAAAATATAGACCATTATTATGTGGTTAAGTATTAAGCTTAGGTAGCTACATCCAATCCTTCTTTCTGAAAATGTAAGCTAGTAAACCCATAGTTAGTACTGAGCCCAGAATTAATAGAATAAATCCATTTAATCCCATCCAGTTTTCAATTGCTTCAGAAATTGTCGGAATAGTAATTATTGCTACCACCAGCATTAATGGAAATGTTAAAAAAGCCAGTACAGTAAATTTTTTCATTACATCATTTGACTTATAGTTCAGTAGTTGGGCATTGGTAGTTTCGAAATCAGATAGAGTAGTTTTTAAGCTTTCAAATAAGTTAATTACTCTACCATAGTCGTTTAGTAAGTCTGAAAAATACACTTCAGCGCGCTTACCCCAGAAATCTGAACAGACTGATAGTAAAGATTCTAATATCCTAAGTTGAGGTTGGACAATCATTCCTATAGTAACTAAATCTCTTTTAATCCAGGAAATTCTTTCTAGTAAATCCTGTTGATGTTTAGCAAAAAGTTGCTCTCCAACCTGGTTTACTTTTTCCTGAATACGTTGGAGTTGATGTAAAGAAAATTGATTAACCTCTTCCAGAAACTGATAGGTTAATCTGGCAGTATCATTGATTTCCTCTATTAATTTTTTATTCTTTAACTTTCTCTCAAACTCTTCAATTGGCTGCAAAGGCTGGTAGTGAACAGTGATTAGACTATTTCTGGTAATAAGTAAATCAATTTCGCCACATTTTGAAGTTTTTTCTTTAATATCGTAAACCGGAATCCGAAATACTATGTAAAGATAATCGTCTTCAAACCTATCTACTTTTCCTCGACTGGAAAGGTGTAAAAGCTCATCCAGAATTACTGAGTGAAAGTTATAATTTTGTCTCAGATACTGCAAATCTAGCGGAGAAGGAGAAAGAATATCTATCCAGTGTAAGTTTTCTTTAATATCATAGATACTTCGCATTTACGGATAATGGTTTATTCAGTATAATAATATTATACTAGAATTATGAAAAAAAATCTACTGAAATTACTATTGTTAACTATTTTAATAATCCAAATTTGCCTATTATTTGAAACAAAACAAGCAGCTGCAGCTACTAATATTAGTTCGGAAGAAGGGGAGCACTGGGCCTGGAATGATATTATTGGCTGGATTGATTTCTATTCTACCGGCAATGTGGAAGTAACTGATTACAAAATTAAAGGATACGCTAGTTCCAGTGTAGGTTATATTGCCCTTGATTGTGAAACTTCCCCCAATGGAAATATCTGCAGCAGTTCTAACTTTAAAGTTGAAAACAACTGTAACGGAGAATTATCCGGTTTTGCCTGGAACGAGGTAATTGGCTGGATTTCCTTTAATTGTCGTGATTTGAATGTTTGCACCCAATCAAATTATCGAGTAACTATTGATGCTGCAGGAAACTTCCAGGGTTGGGCCTGGAATGATATAATTGGCTGGATTTCCTTTAATAGCAACAATCCTGGTGCTGAGGGACCAATTGATTATAAAGTAAAAACTTCCTGGTCTACTTCTGGAAAAACAGGTTATCTTGTTTCTTTAGTATACGATACTGGAATAGAATCAGGAGCTGGATTTAATTCGCTTATGTGGAAGGGATACAAGCCATCTGGTACCAAAGTTAAGTTTCAATTTGCCTCCTCAAATTGTCCAAATGGAGCTACCAATCCTCCTCAATGTGATACTGGTGAATGGAAGTTTCTAGGACCTGGAGGAACCGGTTTAGAAACTGACGTTTATGAGCCAATTGGCCCAAATTTCCCAATAAAGATTAACCGAAGTTACCATAATAATCATCGCTATTTCAGGTATAAAGTGATTTTAGAATCTGATCCCTGCAAAGAAACTACTCCGCTAGTAGAGGAAATAATCATAAACTGGAGTCCTTAAGTGACTTAACTTTTAGCTCAACCTTTTAGAGATTATTTTCATAATTAGTTTTCCAATTTTTTCCGGGTCATGCCTGGCTACATTTGGTTCGGTAACTAAATTTCTACCGATTATTTCTATATTTCTAGACTTGAATTCATTCTGGATAAATTTTACTGGTTTAGCTTTTTCTCGTTGGTATCTTTTCAAAATCTTTGACCTCAATTTTTTGCTGTTATAGGTTAAAACATCAATACAAGGACAACCAATATACTCTTCAATGGTAGCCAAGTGGTCATAAACTGAAAAATCATTGGTTTCACCATATTTGGTCATTATATTGCAGTTATAAATTTTTAAGGCTTTTGATTTTCTAATAGCTTTGGATACTCCATTAACTACTAGGTTTGGAATAATACTGGTAAATAAATCTCCCGGGCCTATTATTATAACCTGAGCCTGTTTTATAGCTATTAAAACTTCTGGATTTGCCTCTGCCGGAGGTTTTAGATATAGTCTTTTAATTCTTAAGTTTGAAGTTGAACGAGGCAAATCAATTACTGATTCTCCTTTAATTAGGGTTCCATCTTCCAGGCGTGCATACAGATGAGTGCTTTGAAAAGTTACCGGCAATACTTTACCTCTTACTTTCAAAATTTTGGAAGCAAACTTAATTGCCTTTTGTTCGCTGTTTAGTATTTTTTCCAGTGCAGTTAAAAACAAATTGCCAAAGTTATGGCCTGACAAACTATTTCCTTTTTTAGAATGAAACCTGTAATTAAATAGCTTTTTAAGGATTTCAGTTTCATCGGATAAGGCTATTAAACATCTTCTGATGTCTCCCGGCGGTAAAACTCCATATTCGTCTCTTAGTATTCCTGAACTTCCCCCTGAATCCATCATTGTCACTATTGCACTAATTTCAATTTTATCAGTGTATTTTTTTAATCCCCTCAGTAGGTTATAGCTTCCTGTTCCACCACCAATTGTTACTACTTTTTTCTTTTCCATACTAACTAACTATAGTCAACTTTAAGCTAGTTTTCAATATTCAATTGCTTTCTGTTTATTTTATTATATAATAAAACCATCAGAACTTAGCTGATTAGAAATTAATGTCTTATCCTTTTCAAAAAATTGAGAAAAAGTGGCAAAAAAATTGGGAAGAACTTAAGATTTTTAGAGCTTCAGATAGATCGAAGAAACCAAAGTTTTATTGCTTGGACATGTTTCCTTATCCCTCTGCTTACGGACTTCACGTTGGACATCTTAAAGGTTACACTATTTCTGACCTGATAGCCAAACAGAAATTGATGCAAGGTTATAATGTTCTTCATCCAATGGGCTGGGATGCTTTTGGATTACCAGCCGAGAACTTTGCTATTAAAACCGGAATTCATCCAAGAATAACTACAAAAAAGTCAATTAATCGAATTAAAAAACAAATGATTAGCTCCGGATTAGGATATGATTGGAGTAGAGAAATTAATACCTCAACTCCAGATTATTACAAATGGACTCAATGGATGTTCTTACAATTGTACAAAGCTGGATTAGCTTATCGGGAAAAATCAGCTGTAAATTATTGTCCAAAATGTAAAACTGTTTTGGCTAGAGAACAAGTAATTAATGGCAGGTGTGAAAGATGTGGTAGTCTGGTTAAACAAAAAGACCTTGAGCAATGGTTTTTTAAGATTACTAAATATGCTGAAAGACTATTGAAAGATTTGGAAAAAATTGATTGGCCCGAAAATATAAAATTAATGCAGCGAAACTGGATTGGTAAGTCCTCCGGAGTTACTGTTCGGTTCCAAATTGTGAATTCTAAACTTTCAGTTGATGTATTTACCACCAGAGCTGATACTTTATTTGGTTGTACTTATATCGTTTTAGCTCCGGAACATCCTATAATTGAAACACTTAAGCCAAGAATTTCAAACTTTAACTCGGTTAAAAGATATATTAGACAAGCTAAACAGAAAACTGAAATTGAAAGAACTTCTCAAGATAAGTCAAAAACTGGAATTGAACTAAAAGGAATATTAGCAATAAATCCAGTTAATCAGAAGCAAGTGCCGGTTTATGTGGCTGACTATGTACTTGGAGAATATGGAACCGGTGCAATTATGGCAGTTCCTGCTCACGACCAAAGAGATTTTGATTTTGCCAGGAAACATAACTTAAAAATTATTGAAGTTATTAGACCAAAATCTGGAAAATCTAACTTTCCAGATGAAGCCTATGTTGAGGATGGAATATTAATAAATTCAGGAAAGTTTTCCGGATTAACTTCCAAACAAGCTAGAGCAAAAATCGCTCAGTATTTGCAAAAAAACAATCTAGGAAAGAAAGAAGTTTACTATAAACTTAGGGATTGGTTAATTTCCAGGCAGAGATACTGGGGTGCTCCAATACCAATGATACACTGTTCTAAATGTGGTTGGGTTCCAGTTCCCGAATCGGAATTGCCAGTAATTCTGCCCAGAATTAAGGACTTTAAACCAGCTGGAGGAGGAAAGTCACCACTGGCTAAAAGTGAGAAGTTTGTAAAAGTAAAGTGTCCTAAGTGTGGAGGAAAAGCTTTTCGTGAAACTGATACAATGGACACCTTTGTTTGTTCTTCCTGGTACTTTCTTAGATATATTGATTCAAAAAATTCAAAGCAATTTGCTTCGAAATCAAAAATTAAAAAATGGCTGCCGGTTGATTTGTATATTGGTGGAGCAGAACATGCAGTAATGCACCTGTTGTATGCAAGGTTTCTTACTAAATTCTTATTTGATAAGAAACTTATTGACTTTGACGAACCATTTTCTAAGTTATTCAATCAGGGAACAGTTTATCGACATGGAGCAAAAATGTCCAAATCTAAGGGAAATGTAGTTGTGCCAGATGAATTAATCAAAAAATATGGAGCGGATACACTAAGATTATACGAATTGTTTATGGGTCCTGCTGAACAAGCTACTGAGTGGTCAGATCGAAGTGTAGTTGGTTGCTACAGATTTTTAAATCGAATTTGGAAATTACAATCTAAAATTAAAGAATTAAAGCCTGAATCCAGTCAAATTCAAAAACTTTTACATCAAAGTATTAAAATGGTTACTGAACATATTAAAGATTTTAGATTTAATACTGCCGTTTCAACTTTAATGGTATTGGTAAATGAAATAGAAAAACAGCCTTATATATCAAAGTCTACTTATGAGAGCTTGATAAAGTTAATTGCTCCATTTACTCCTCATATAGCTGAAGAATTATGGCAAAGGCTAGGAAATAAAAAATCCATATTTACTCAAAGCTGGCCTAAATACAATCCTGAATTAATTAAAGCAGAAAAAATTACTCTGATTATTCAAGTAAATGGTAAGTTGAGAGACAAATTGGAAGTAATAGGTGGTTTATCTGAATCAGAAGTAAAAGAAATAGCTTTAAATTCTGAAAAAATAAAAAGATATATTCAAGGTAAAAAGATTAAGAAAATAATTTATATTCCAGATAAGCTTATTAATCTGGTAATTTAAGGTCTTTCAGCTAAAGTAATTTTTATTCTAAATTTTTCAGTTCCTCTGAGTACGGTTAATTCAATTTTATCTCCAGCATTAAATTCTTCCAGATGATCTGATAAGGTTTTTTTAGTACTAATCTTTTTTCCATTGCATTCTAAAATTATATCACCGGGAAGTAAACCAGCCTTATCTGCCGGACTGCCTAAAACTATCGCGCCTCTAGCTTTAATAATCAATGCTCCATAACCTACTGGCAGTTTTAGTTCCTGCTGAACCTGTTTATTTATAGTTAAGTATCTAACCCCTAAAAATGGCCTAGCTATTCGGCCATATTTTTTAAAGCTAGCCAAAGTCTTCTTAGCAGTATTAATTGGAATAGCAAAGCCAATATTTTCTGCTCCAATTACTGCTGCAACGTTTATTCCAATTACTTCTCCAAAAACATTTACAAGCGGTCCCCCTGAATTTCCTAAATTGACTGCAGCATCGGTTTGAATTAATCCCTTAAGTCTTTCTTCACTTTCTTCCAGTAACAATCCTTTGGTCCTGGCTACAATTGCTCTGCTTAAACCAGAAATTATTCCTTTGGACACAGTGTTTCGGAATATTCCTAAAGCATATCCTATTGCTAAAACTGTTTGTCCTAATTCCAGTTCATTTGAATCTCCGAGTTTAACTATTGGTAAGGGTTTTTTAGGTTCAATTTTAATAATTGCTACATCTGTAGTTGGATCTGTTGCTAGAACTCTAGCTGGATATCTTTTTTCATCATGAGTAATTACAGTATATTCAACATTAGGTTCAGAAACTACATGTCGATTACTTAAAATTAAGCCGGAGGAATCAAAGATAAATCCAGAACCTCCACCAATTCTTATTCTTCCTCCTGGACCAATCATTTCTCTTGGGATTTGAATTGGAGGAAGCAAGGGATAAAAAGGATAAAACCTTTCTCTCAATTCTTCTTCTAACTGTCGAAGACGTTTAGTAATAACAATTGAAACCACTGCAGGTATTACTTTCTTAATTGTAGTTATTATTCTAGATTTTTCTTTCATTTTAGCTTGAGCTTTGTTTCTGTGGACCGTAAGGGACTTGAACCCTTGACCTCCTGCGTGCCACGCAGACGCTCTAGCCAACTGAGCTAACGGCCCAGCTTTAAGTGGGCGTATCCTGACTCGAACAGGAGACCTCTACGATGTCAACGTAGCGCTCTAACCAACTGAGCTATACGCCCAATTAATTGTTATCAATTAAATTTTATAGTATAATTTTAAAGTTGTAAAGCCCCGATAGCTCAATTGGATAGAGCAGATCCGTCCTAAGGATAAGATCTGGGTTCGAATCCTAGTCGGGGCACTATAATCTGCTCATCAATATAGACCTAAGTATTGCGAGTGGGCGAGCTAATTTTCAAACAAATTAACAATTTGAAAATTGAAAATTGATTATAGTATTTTGATTTTTGATTTTTACATTTTACATTTTTAGAATTTGTTAATTTTGAATTTTTAATTGTCATTTTACATTTTGATATTTATATTTTAAATTTATTATGGTGGGGTGCCTGAGTGGTTGAAAGGGGCGGTCTTGAAAACCGCTATACCCCAAAAGGGTATCGTGAGTTCGAATCTCACCCCCACCGCCAGTATTAATATATCTTAGTTTGTAAACAAACTAAATATGAATAAATTTATGAAAATAGCCATTGAAGAAGCCTTTAAAGGTTTAAGACAAAACGATGGCGGCCCCTTTGGTGCAGTTATAGTAAGAAATGGAAAGATTGTTGCAAAGGGCCATAATGAGGTTATTAAAACTAATGACCCTACTGCTCATGCCGAAATTGTAGCTATAAGAAAAGCTTCTGCTAAATTAAAGAGATTCGATCTTTCTGATTGCGAGATATATTCTTCTTGTGAGCCATGTCCTATGTGTTTTGCAGCAATTCATTGGGCTAAAATGAAGAAATTATATTACGGCTGCACAAGAAATGATGCGGCAAAGATAGGTTTTGATGATAAGTTTATTTACGATGTAATAAAAGGGACTTCTAAAAAAAGACAGGTCAAGAAGGTTCAAATTGACAGAAAGGAATGTTTAAAGCCATTTAAAGAATGGGAATCAAAATCGGATAAGATACAATATTAGTTTAAGTTGACAGTATTATTTAAGCTTATATTGCAGCATTATGAATTCTAGAATAAGAATTTTAATTGTTACATTATTTACGTCAATTATCATTTTAGGATTTTCAATCTGGAGTATCTGGCTTGAAAAACAAATTCCTAAACCAGCTTTAAAACCAATTTTTCCAATAAAACCGGCTGAAGTTTCTTTGGAATCTCCATTAGTTTTAACTGCTGACTATCCTGAATTTAAGCTGGAAAAAAGGGAATATCAGAATCCTGAATATTTACTTCCATTAAAAGAATTACCAGAAAATTATTATCGAGATATAGTTAAAAAATTTGATAAACAATTAACCGAGAAACAAAAGCAACTTTTATTGGAAAATGGAGTTTTAATTTTGGCTGGAGATAAGTATGACAGATTTGAAAATGCTTTTTCTGAACTAAAGAAAAAGGACATTCCAATATTTATTACTTCAGATTCAATTTTTCATTTATTTCATATTGAATTTAATGAAATATTAAAAAACCTTGAAATAAAAAAACTTTATCCAATGTTAAAAAGCTTTTTGGCTGCGGTAATAACAGAAACTAAAAAACAAATGACTAATCCAGAAGTTAAAGAGCTGGCAACCAGAAATTTAGCTTATTTATCGGTAGCCTTAAAGTTACTTGACCCATCTTTTAAAGTTCCAGCAGTAGTTGAAAAACAAGTTAATGAAGAAATTAAAAGAATTGAAGATCATTTAGGGTTTTATAAATCTCCAATTTTAAGTATAGATTGTCCGGGGGAATGTTTAGATAAAGTCTTTCCAGATGGTTTTGTTTTCACAGCTGGAAAGTATCCTGATGGAGAAAAATGTTCTCAGGCAATTAAAGGAGTAAAAATTCCTTATCAAGGAAAACTCTGGGACTCAGTAGAATTTTATAAGCAGGTTTGTAGCAAAAAATGCTATTGCGAGGATTATTCCCAATATGTTCCCAGAGGACATTATACTTTATCTGAACAATTAAAACAGTATTTTAAATCAATGATGTGGCTTGGACGAATAAGTTTTAAGGTTAGGGGAGAGGAGTGGACCAGGCAAGCTATCTTACTAAGTTTGGCTGTAAATCAAGTTAAAACAAATTTTGAAGGGAAATCAATTTCAGCTCAGGAATTATGGAGAAAAATTTATTCAATTACCGGATTTTTTGCCGGAGCATCAGATGACTTAACTTTTTATGACTATCTTCAGATTTTAAACAGAATTATTGGAAAAGAAATAAGTTTGGATAAAATTATCCAATTAAACCTTCAGGAATTTCAAAAGCAGCTTTCTGATTTAAAAGGACCAAAGATTTTGGGAGAATTTGAAATTGACCTGACCGGAAATTTAAAAGATTTAACTCAGGGAATGAGATTAATCGGTCAAAGATATGCTTTAGATTCTCAAATTTTAGGTGATTTAGTTTATAAAAACGTTGGACCAAATATTAATTCAAAATACTATGATGAAGTAATTAATTACTGTGTTACTATTAGTTGCCTGGGCATGCCAGTTTGTTCTCAACCCAGAGAATTTTATTATGATTGTAAAAATTTTGAATCAGATAAAACTAAATACTGGAATGAAGTTTGTAATGCTGCAATAGAACTATACTGCGGATGTGGCGGTTGCAGTGAAACCACTCCAAAATCAAATATTAACAAGCTTTATTCAGTATGCAGATTTATGCCCACTGGATTAGATGTAGCCAAAGCTTTGGGTTCTAATCAAGCTGATAAAATACTATCTAATTACTATTCTTGCGGTTATTGTGATTATACCAAAAAACAAAAACAATTAGAGAAACTGGTAAATTCTCACACTCAAAAAGATTGGAACAAAAATCTC
>CAYRSR010000001.1:12879-96444 GCA_964427275.1 uncultured Candidatus Saccharibacteria bacterium | reverse complement strand
TAGCTACTGGGGGTGTTTCCAGAATATATATAGATGATTCAGGTAAAGTCGGCATCGGGACGACGAGTCCGGGGGCGAAATTGGAGGTGAATGGGGATACAAGAATAACTGGTTCTCTTTATGCAGGTGTTTGGCAAAAAATACATGAAACAGACCTATCGAGTGTAAGTTCCTATACTGTTTCAGGGTTAAACGGGAATACAGACAAAATATATCAAATTATTGTTAAAGGGGAAGTAGGAGGAGGTCATTATAATTTGGTGAGACCTAATAACGATTCCGGAAGTAATTACAGGAATGCTGACCATTTAGCAGAAATTGGGGGATCAAATATCCATGGATTAGAAAATCCTGGCTCCTCGGGATTAGGAATAGGAAGAGGACCAGGGTCTGGTAGGTTTATGAGCCAATCTTATTTGTATGCTGTCACTGGCCAACAAAGAGTATTAATTGGGACCGCCGGTAGTGACAACGGTTCTATTATTCAAACTCATACTTTCACAAGTGTGTGGACGGATACTGGAAGCAACATATCGTCTTTGGTTTTTATTTTTCCAGATGGCTTTACTGGCAAAATAATCATCTTTGCAATGAGATAATTTGCAGGCAACATCGGTATCGGGACGACCACTCCCGCATACAAGTTGGATGTTGAAGGTAACGCTCAAGCGTACAGCTGGCATACAGGCGATATATACTTCCAAAAAGACGGAGAAAAACTCTGGAGAATCTTCGGAGATAAAGATGGACTATATCTGGAAAACGCAAAAACAAGTAAAATTTACATTGTTTTAGAGGAAGTAGAAAAGTAAGGTCAAACTGTAAGTTTATTAAAAACACAAACCCGGCTTTTGTAGCCGGGTTTGTGTTATATTTACAAGTAACTTATTTTTCGAAGGTCTTTTTTAGTTTTTCTAGAATTTCTGCTGCATAATCTTTACCAGCCCAGCCAAATGCAATTGCTCCAGCCAATGCAATCATTCCGACCAGTCCAATGGTTAGAATCCTAATTAAGTCAGTAGCTATTTTTAACTGAGTAAGAGCGGCAAATAGTCCGAAAATTACTACAACCCACCAGGTCAATCCTCCTAGGAGTTCTCCTCCACCAATGCCGGCTGATTTCATAGAATTCTTTACTAATCCTTTCAAAAATTTAGCCAAGATTATTGCTACCACCACTATTAATATGGCTGCAATAACATTGGGGATATAGGCAATTATTTCTCTCAGGAAGTTGGAAAGGGCAGTCAAACCGACTACCTCTGAGGCAGCAAACAAGCTGATAAAAGCTATTACCCAGAAGAATATTTTTCCAAAAAATTCTCCAGTATTTAGTCTTAATCCTCCTCTCTGTAGAATATCTTCCAGAAAAGTTTTCCTTAATAACACATCTAATCTAATCAATTCAACTAGCTTACGAATTACTAATTCCACAATTGAAGCTACAATCAAACCTAGAACAAAGACTATTAAAGCTCCAAAAATATTTGGTAAAACTTCAAGAAACCTTACCCAGACTTCTTGAAAGGCTCTGGTTACCGGAGTAACTAGCTCAGTAGCCATAAATACTTAGGCTCTTTCGACCTTTACTTTTATTTTGGTCTCCTTTTCTTTAAGCTTAGCCGGAATTTTCTTGGGAATAACAATCCTTAGAATCCCATCTTTATAAGTTGCTTTGGCTTTTTCTGGCTTTACTTCTGTTGGTAGGGTTAACAATCTTCTGAAATGCCCACTCCGAATTTCCTTTCGATAATATCCTCTTTTCTTTTCTTCTCTTTCTTTTCTTTCTTCTCCCTCAATCTTTAAAACATTTTCTCGGATGGAAATATCAACTTTTTCCGGGTCAATTCCGGGCACTTCTATTTCTACTACTACATCCTTATCAGTCTCATAAATATCAGCTGAAGGAACAATTCTTTCCCTTAAAATAGGAGCACCAAACTCTTCTTCAAAGAACCTCTCTAAGTCCCGAAATGGAAAATATGGGATAAGAGGCATTTTTAGAATTTGTTTTTTCGACCTTTATACTTAAATTATATCACAAAGTCTGCTAAGTTTGTTGTGGATAACTTTTAAAATTAAAGTTTTTTATTGGCTTAAAGCTTTTTCGGTGGATTTTAGCTGGACCATATTCTTTAATTAATCTGAGATGAAGTTTAGTGGCGTAGCCCTTATGTTTTGAGAGCTTATATTGAGGATATTTCTGGTTTAATCTTTTCATAATTTTGTCTCGAATAACTTTTGCTATAATTGAAGCCAGGCTGATTAAAAAATTATTTTCATCTCCTTTTATTTGGGTAATTTGCGGTATGTTTAAGTTAGGAATGCTAATATTTCCATCTATATAGATTAAATCAAGTTTACATTTGTTAAATTTTTCTAGTTTTTTGATACATCTCTTCCAGCTTAAAAGTGTTGCCTGCAAAATATTTATTTTATCAATGGTTTTTGGGTAAACTGCAGCAGTTTTCCAGATAATATCTTTTTTTAACCGTTTAATTTTTTTAAAAAGCTCATCTCTTTTTTTTGAAGTAAGTTTTTTGGAGTCTTTAATTTCTGGGAATTTTAAAGCAACTTTTTTAATCTTTGAACTTTGAATTGCAACTATTGCTCCAACTACCGGTCCAGCTAAAGGACCTCTTCCTGATTCATCTAGCCCGGCAATTATTTTGGACATAACTTTATTGTATAATATAATAAGTAAAATAAAAGCCAAAATGCTAAATTCCAGGTATCAAATTTTACCCCACCGGGCTGATTTAAAAATAAAATCCTTTGGTCAGAGTAAAAAAGAAGTATTTGAAAATATGCTAATTGGAATGCAGGAAAGTTTAAGACCAGAATTGACTAGCCAAGCGGTGGTTCGAAAAATTCAAGTAGAATCGGATAATTTGGAAAATTTATTGGTGGATTTTTTAAACGAAGTAAATTATTTAAATGAAATAAATTTTGAAGCTTATAATAGAGTTAAGTTTTTAGAATTCAGTGATAAAAAACTAGTTGCTCAACTTTATGGATTTAAAGTAAATTTTTTTGGTGAAGATATTAAAGCAGTTTCTTACCACGATTTAAAGGTTGAAAAAGTAAATTCCCACTGGGAAGCAGTGGTCTTATTTGATGTCTAAATTCTCTAGATATTTTTTAAATTCAGAGTACCTTAAACCGATTTCTAGATTAGCTTTCAACCAACCAATTTCATTTCCGCAATCAAATCTCTTTCCTTCAAATTGATATCCATAAAGAGCATCCTTTTTAGCAAAGTTAACTAAGGCATAGGTTAATTTAATTTCTCCGCTTTGGTCTGGTTTTACTTTTTCTAACTCTTTAAAAATTTCCGGGGTTAAAATATACTTTCCTACTATGGCTAGATTAGAAGGAGCAATTGATATTGATGGTTTCTCTACTAAATCATTAATTTTGAAAATTCTGTCATTCACTTTTTTGGCTTTAACTACTCCGTATCTGGACAAGTCTTTTTTAGGAACTTTTTGTAGGGCTATTATCGGCTTTTGATATTTTTTAAAAACTTTAAGCAACTGTTTCAAGCAAGGAGTTTTTGAAAAAACTAAATCATCTTCAAATAAAACTGCTACCGGCCCCTTTTCGATTAAATGTTTTGTTAGAAGCAAAGCCTGTCCATCTCCTCGAGGGACCCTTTGTTTAACTATATTGAATTTAGCTAAACTAGATATTTTTTGAATAGTTTTAGCCAGCTTGTTTTTTTTAGCTTTTATCAAGAATTTTTCCAGTTCAGTTGAGGGCTTAAAGTAATTTTCAACTATTTTTTCTTTCCCTCTAGTAACTAAAATAATCTGGTCAATACCGGAATTAACTACTTCTTCTACCAGGTATTGAATTACCGGTTTTTTCCCAACTGGCAATAAGGCTTTGGGAATAGACTTGGTAATTGGTAGCATTCTAGTTCCTAATCCAGCTGCAAGAATTATTGCCTTAGTTATCATTGAGCGGGATACCAGAATCGAACTGGCGCCTTTACCTTGGCAAGGTAATGTACTACCACTATACTAATCCCGCAACTACTTTATGGTGCTGGTGGGGGACTGGTTGGCCCACTAACTTTAGGAGCTCCAATTGGTCCTTTAAATTCTAGAACTGACTGAGTTGAAGCTGGGCTAGACTGAACTTGCTGAGGAAGAGTTTTCTGAGCTACATAAACCAATAGTAGATACACCCAAATTATTAAGATTAATACAATTATACTATAGACAATCTTTTTCATAACCGAAGTATTTTTTCGACCTTTACTCTTATATATTATATAAGGAGTAAAATTGTCTTGCAACTAGTTAAAGACAATTAATTTGAGGTATGCCAAAGATGAGATACGTCTTTGACATTTGAGCTTAAATTCTTTATCATTATTAACTGATATGTTGTTCTCTGGTAAAAGGCGAGGCGAATTTTTTCAGTTTTTAAGAAAAAACCGGGAATTTGGTTCCTTCTTAAAAAAGGGTGAATTAGTTGAGGGAAAGGTTTTAAAAAAAGAGCGAAAAAGCTTATATCTGGATCTGGGAAAATATGGGACTGGAATAGTTTACGGAGCCGAATTTATTTCAGCTAAGCAATTTGTTAAAAGTGCAAAAGAAGGAGATGTTTTGGTAGGCAAAGTAATTAAACCAATGAATGAATCTGGCTTGGTAGAAATTTCTTTAACTGAAGTAAAAGAGCAAAAAGTTTGGGAGAAATTAAAGAAAGCATTGCAGGTTGGTGAAATTATTAAAGTAAAAGCTACCGGCTGCAATCGCGGAGGTTTACTTGCTGATATTGATGGTATTTCAGCATTTATTCCAATTTCTCAACTTGCAACAAAACATTGTCCCCAATTTTCAACTGGCCAGCTTAAAGAGGAGGAAATTCTGGAAAGTCTGAAAAAATTAGTTGGTCAGTATCTTTCAGTAAAAGTTATAGATGTTAATCCAGCCAGTAATAGAGTTACTCTTTCTGAAAGAGCTGCCTTAACTGAAAGCTTAAAAGAACTAGTTGCCAAATATAAAATTGGGCAGATAGTGGAAGGAATTGTTTCTGCTATAACTGATTTGGGGGTGTTTATAAAACTTGCCGATTATCCTGATCTGGAAGGTTTAATTCGTCCTGATGAATTAAGCCATGCTTTAGTAGCTTTACCAGAAAAAATAGTTAAATTAAATCAAAAAGTAAAAGCAAAAATTATAGACATTAAAAATGGAAGAATTTTTCTTTCGCTAAAAGCTTTAACTCCAGATCCCTGGGAAAAACTGGAGCAGAAGTATAAAGTTAATCAGCTAGTGAAAGGAAGGGTGGTTAAGTTAACTCCGTTTGGAGCATTTATAAGTTTGAACCCTCAAATCCAGGGTATAATTCATGTTTCTGAATTTGGAGGAGTAGAACAAATGAGACAAAAGTTAGAAGTTAATAAATCTTATAAATTCAGGATTAGCTTAATTAAACCTCAAAACAAAAGATTAATTCTTAAATATGTTTCCGAATCCGAAAAATAAAGTTGGTTTTAAAACAACTAAAGACTTTCAAAAGAATATTTTCTTTTTTTTATTAAGTCTTATTTTTATTACTATTCTTTTTTCTATCTTAATCAAGCCACTACAAAAACCAGAATTTATTTCCTTAAATGAATTAGCTGGAAAGATTAATCAACAGGAGATAGCTAGTATAGTGGTAGCTGGAAATAGGTTAACTATTACTACTAAAGATGGAAAGCAATTTTTAGCTCAAAAAGAAGCTGAATCTAGTTTATCTGAAACTTTAAATAATTTTGGAGTTGATCCAGCTGCTTTAAGACAGGTTTCTCTAATAATTGAAGAGCCATCTGGGTTCAAGTATTGGGCAAAAGTTTTAATTCCAGCTGTTTTACCAGTATTAATTATTGGAATATTCTTATGGCTAATGCTAGCTCAAAGCAGAAAGGGAATGGGACAGATTTTTTCTTTTGGTCAAACTAGGGCCAGGTTATTCCTCCCGTTTAAACAAAGAGTCACCTTTGACGATATAGCTAACTTAGAAGAAGCTAAGGAAGAATTACAGGAGATAGTTGATTTTTTAAAGCATCCTCAAAAGTATTTAAGAATGGGAGCTAGAATTCCAAAAGGAGTATTATTAATAGGTCCTCCTGGAACTGGAAAAACGCTATTAGCTAGAGCAATAGCGGGAGAGTGTAAAGTTCCATTTTTTTATCTTTCGGGGTCTGAATTTGTAGAAATATTTGCTGGAGTTGGAGCATCCAGAGTAAGATCGTTATTTACCTTAGCTAAAAAAAATTCTCCTTCAATTATTTTTATTGATGAAATTGATGCTATTGGAGGAAAACGGGGATTTGGCATAACTGGAGCCCATCAGGAAAGAGAACAGACCCTCAATCAGATTTTATTCGAATTAGATGGTTTTGAACCAACTACCAGAGTAATAGTTCTAGCTGCTACTAATCGTCCAGATGTTTTAGACCCAGCTTTACTTAGACCAGGAAGATTTGATAGAAGAATCTACTTGACCTTACCAGATATTTTAGCCAGAGAGAAGATTTTAAGAATTCATGCTCGAGGAAAAATTTTAGCTCCAGATGTTGATCTAAAAAAGGTAGCAATTCGAACTCCTGGATTTTCAGGAGCAGATTTAGCTAATCTGATGAATGAAGCAGCAATTTTAGCTGCTTCTAAAAACCAAAAGGCTATTACTCAGCAGAATCTATATGATTCTATAGAAAAAGTTATTTTAGGACCAGAGAAAAAAGTTAGAGTTATTTCTCCGGAAGAGAAAAAAATATTTGCCTATCACGAAGCTGGTCACGCTTTAGTAGCTGCTTGTTTAAAAGAAGCTGACAAAGTTCAAAAAGTATCAATTATTTCTAGAGGATTGGCTGGCGGATATACTTTGCAATTACCTACCAAGGAAAGAAAGTTAAAAACTAAAACGCAGTTTTTAGCTAACCTGGCTGTTTTGTTTGGAGGGTATGCTGTTGAGCAAATAATCTTTAAAGAAATTTCTACTGGTGCAGCCAGTGATCTGGAACAGGCTACCAGGTTAGCCAAGCTTTTGGTAACTAAATTTGGAATGAGTAAAAAGATGGCTCCTAGATTCTTTGGAGAGGGAGTATCGCCTTTTGGAGAAATATGGTTTAAGGATTATTCTGAAGAACTAGCTGCAAAAATTGATCTGGAAGTAGATAGACTTCTTAATCAATCCTTAAAAAGAGCTAAAAGGATTATTAAATCACACCAAAAAGCTCTAAAAGCAATTGCTGAACAGTTAATTGAAAAAGAAACCCTAGAACAAGAAGAATTCGAAGAATTAATTAAAAAGTACAAAATTAAACCAAAATCAGTAACTAAAATTAAAATAGAATAGTCCTTAAAATGAGCCAGATTAAAGTAGCTGTTTTACGTGGAGGACCATCTTCAGAACATCAAATTTCTTTATTAACTGGAGAAGCAGTTTTAAGTAATCTTGACCAGAGATTTCTTGGGATTGATGTTTTGGTGGATAAAGAAGGAAATTTTGATTTTAAAAAATTACTTGAAGTTGATGTAGTGTTTAATGCATTGCATGGTGAATTTGGTGAGGATGGTCAAATTCAGCAAATTTTAGAAAGGAATAAAATTACTTATGTTGGTTCAGATTCTATTTCTTCTAAACTTGCTATGGATAAATTTTTAACTTATCAGATTTTTAAACTGAATCGAATAAACTTTCCGCTAACCTACAAAGTTAGTCAATTAAATTCAAACTTACCAGATTTTTCTTTACCCTGGATAGTAAAACCTCAAAGCAGAGGTTCTTCAGTTGGCATTTCTCTGGTTAAAAAAATAAGCCAGTATCAGTCAGCAATAAATTTAGCTAGGAAATATGATCAAAATGTACTGGTTCAAAAATATCTTAAGGGTAGAGAAATTTCTTGTGGAATTTTAGAAAATTTCAAAGGTCAAAAGTATTTTGCCTTACCTCCAATAGAAATCATTCCACCAGAATCTAAAGAATTTTTTGATTATTATTGTAAGTATGATGGTTCAACCAAAGAGATTTGTCCAGCCAGATTAGATAAGAAAACTATTGAAATGATTAAAATGACTGCTATAAAAGCTCATCGGGTTTTAGGCTGCAGAGATTACTCTAGAGTAGATTTAATTTTAGCAGATAAGATTTATGTTTTAGAAGTGAATACATTGCCAGGATTAACTACTGAATCATTACTCCCAAAAGAAGCTAAAGCAATTGGGCTAGAATTTAAAGATTTAATTACTCATCTGATCAATCTGGCTTTAGCTAGAAAACCTAGAAATTAATTAACATCATCATATTAACATTTTGTATTGATTATGATTTGGTATGATTTTGAAATTTGCCAATTTTAACATTTTGATTTGTAATTTTACATTTTGATATTTACATTTTTCATTTTCAATATTTTAGATTGGCATAATATTTGTAGATTGGCATCATATATTGTATATTAGTTGATGATTTTATATTTCAATTTACAATTTTCAATTTCTAATTTTCAATCAATTATCAATCAGCCAATTTTCAAACAAGTGTAATTTAGAAGTAAGATATTTATTTGTAAAAAAGAAGCTCAAGAATTAACTTTAATTTTTCAAAAGATAACTAATTCACTAAGAAAAAATAATTGATAATTGAAAATTGATAATTGATAATTGAAAATTGATTAATCGCATTTTGATATTTAAATTTTACATTTTTAAGATTCGTATATTTGTAATCAATTCGTAAATTCATTGATGACCTTATCTTTCAATTTTCAATTTTCAATTACCAATTAATAAATTTTAACATTAAATTATTTTAAATTTTGATTTTTACATTTTGAATTTATTATGGTGTTGACGAATTGCAAATTAAAAACCCAGCTAAATTATCTAGCTGGGTAATTTTTTGAAAGATATTTCTTAATGATTTTCTTATTCTTTCGATTGAATCTAAACGGGCCAGCCATTGAAGTTGGATTCATTAAAGTATTATCTGAAGTGTGTTTCGCTCCAAATAAATGCCCAATTTCGTGAGCAATAAGCTTAGCCGGGGATTCTACTGCTGCTCCTATTACTATGCATTTTTCCTCTGGATAGGATGTGCCTATAGTAGTTCCTTTCAAACAAGCAGAAGCTAAATAGCAATTCCTTCCGGTAAATCCAATTACTATCTGATTTTTATTTCCAAATCGGATTGTTAATTCATCAAGCAGATGTTCTATAATTAAATCGGCAACATATTTGACTAGATATTCCAGCTGATCTGGTATAGACTTCCGGCGCAACTTTTTGATGATTAATTTTTCTTCTTCTCTGGAGATAAATAACCCAACTTTTTTCAGTTTTTTGCTAAATTCTCTCATCATTCCTTTTAAAGAATTCTGACCGAGACTGGTAATTAGTTCATGCAGAAATACTGGTGAGCCTGATAGAATCCTGGGTTTCCATCTACTGATTTTAACTATCTTTAACTTTACTTTAAATTTCTTTTCAAATAACTTGGAAACTTTTTTCATTTCCTTAAAAATGTCAAAACTCCAATAGGATTTTTCAAAACTTTTGTCCACTACTATCCTTACTGGAATTTCTCTCACTTCTACCTCCTTTTTTGAATTATTTAAATCTAGTTTTTAAAGAGCCAGCTTTATAGAGTATACCAGATTACAAGTAATTTTTCAACTTTAGGTTGTGCTCTCGGTAGGAATCGAACCTACAACACTTCCTCCGGAGGGAAGCGTTTTATCCATTAAACTACGAGAGCAATTTTTTAGCTACTAGCCAGTGAACTTTAACTTGATATAAAAAGTGTCTCCTGGCTCGGCAGAGTGAGAAGTTTCAATTTCAACTTTATTAAAGACATCTTTTATTTTTTTGGCTAATTTTTGAGCTAGTTGATTTTCAGTAGTAGTAACTATTATTTTGTTTCTAGCTTGTTTAAGCTCAATTAATCTATCCAGTGGGTCTAGCTGATAAGCTCTGTGGCAGTAATTGTAGATTAAGTTTATTAAGTCGGTTTTTTGTGTTTTTTGTAGTTTATTTAAGTTTTCAATTTCAACTTTTCCTTCAAATAGGTGGTTTTTAATCATCTGGCAGGCTGGGCAAACTACATATTTTACTGGCTTGGTTATTCTTTTTTTAGGATGATGCCAGGACTTTTTATAATAAACCGCTAAACAATCTGGACAAACTATAACTGGTTTTTTCCCGGGTCCAAATTCTTCGGCTTCAGTTCTCTCCTTTGGCAATCGAATGATATATTTATTCCATCTATCTTTTCTTTTTAGGCCTTGAGGCTTAGTTTTCTTCATAGTTTTTGTTTTCTGATTCAGAAATTTTTGGCTCTCTTCTAAACCTTTTATACTTTTTCCAGAAGTATTTATCTAAAAAATATTCTACTGGCCTAAACAGGAACAAAACCATTATAGCCAGGAAAGTTACAAAAATTGCTGGCAAGTAAAACTTAAGACCTACAGCCATTCCTATTGCTGCAGTAATCCAGATTCCAGCTGCAGTAGTAATACCTCTTAGCTTGGTTCCATAAAAAATAATTAGACCAGCTCCCAAAAAACCAATTCCAGATACTATTTGGGAAGCTACCCTGGAAGGATCAGCATTACTTGGAAACCCGTTTAATGAAAGGATAGTAAAAAGAGTAGCAGCTAAGCAAACTAAAACATGGGTTCTTAATCCAGCAAGTCCTTGAGCTATCTCTCTTTCGCTACCAATTATACCTCCAAGAATTACTGCCAGAATGAGCTGAAAGAATATTTCGTTCATTTTTTACTTGACCAGATAAATTTTATCTCCCTCTCTTACTTTTTCCTTTACTTTGATTCCTACTTCTTGTCCTTTCTTGGCCTGCTTAATATCCTGATGATTTACTTGCATTGATTCAATTTCCTGTTCAAATTCAGTAGTGGCTCCCTTAATTTTTATCTTTTCTCCTATCTTAACCGGCTGGTTAAATTTGGCAACAGCTACTCCAATTTTGGAAAAATAATGAGTAATTTCCCCAATTGGTTTTAATTCTTCTTCCATAAGTTATGTTTATATTGGCGACCTTTATTTATCTAGTGTTTACTTATATCATTATAATTAATAATTTTGTATTTGTATAGTCAGATGAAAATTAAGCTAATTACAGTTATTCTTATTGCTTCAATTCTGGTGATTTTGTTGTCACTGATTTGTTTGTTTCATCAGGCAAAACGTGTAGAAAATCAGACAGTTAAGTCAATCATTAAAAAAACTTCTTTAAATTATTCTCCGATAAGCGTTCCTAACTTTCCAATATCAGGTAGTTCTAAAATTGTTTATTTTAAAAGCTCTTTCATTCCTTACTGGAAGGGATTTATTCAAACTGTAAATCTTTTCTCTCAAAATTTGCCTCAATTTAAAGAAGATCCTTATTCTTTAATTGAAGAATTTAAAGAGTTAAATCAGAAGTTAGAACAACAAGCTATTAGGTTCTGGAATACTGATTTAGTTGAGCAGAAGGATTTAAAGGAACAGTTGAATAAAATTGTCTTGCAAAGTAAAAATTTTTCTAAAAATTTTAAAATTACTCTAGCCCAGTTAGAAGAAATAAAATTAAGACAAGAAATTCAGAGAAAGCGGCAAAACCAGTTAATTTTGATTTATAATTCAATTCAAAATGTTATTGAAAATTTTAATCGAGCTTCAACAGCAAATAGTCAATTGTCCAAAAGCATTATTCAATTTAATCAACAAATTGAGCAGTCACACAGGGATTTAAATTATTTAATTCGATTGGTTAATAACTGCTGGGTGAAAAATCGATTATTTAATCAGACTATTCTGGCTTTTGAGAATTCAGTTAAATCTATTCAAGATTTAATTCAAGAACAATTACTTCAGAAATCAGAATTAGAAGAACTAAAAAAGGTTACTGAAATCGGATTATCACTGGCTACTGTTCTATCTAATTATTCAAATGTAGTAAAAGATCTTTTAGAAAAGGAAAATTATTTATTATCATCGAAAGGCAGTTCAGAATTAATTCAAACTGACCAAATCAAAAATTTATTAAATCAGTTTGAAAAACTTAAATTTGAAGCTGAAAATAAAAGCAAAAAGTTTAAACGTCAGATTTTACAAATAAAATTTAAGTCATTTAAATCAATATCTGCTTATCAATTTGAAAATCAGCTAAATATTACTAACACCAGTTTTAAAGAATTAATTCAAGCTATTAATGAATTTCATCAGATGTTATAGCTTTTCTTCTTCTTCAATTTGTTTAATTAATTTATCCAGGAGTTTGGATGGATTGGAATCGTATACAATTTTTCCTGGACCCCGGTGAGCTTCCTTAACTATCTTTTCAATCTTATCAGCTGTACCTCCGCTTCCAGTTAAAACTCCTATTGGTTTTTTGTCTTCGAAAGCAATGGTAAATTCGTTTAATGTTCCCATTCTTCCGTTAATTATGATTATTCCGTCAGCAGCCCGAATTAAAAATAAATTTCTTCCAGAATAACCAAATCCAGTGTAGACAATTACATCATGATAAGTTATCGGTAAATGATAGGTTTTTAAGTGACTGACCTTTGAGGCAGCTGGAGAGAAGCCAAATACTATTCCTCCAGCTTTTTTAGCTCCTTGAGCTGCCAGATAAGGAATTCCAGTGGTAGCCCCAGTAAGTAAAATTAAATCTCGTTTGGCAATTTCCTTACCAATTTTAAAAGCTTTTTGTTTAGTTTCTTCACTGCAAACATCTAGATCAGCTGTTCCGGATATGCAGATTGCATGTTTTAGCTTTTGTTCGAGCATAAGTTATTTTTTTTAGTTTTTAGAGTTTCTAAAAATTTTTTAATTTCTTGCTGAGCCTTTTCTGGATCTAAAAACTTTCTTCTAATTTCAGCTTTTTTTCTGCGAATAAATTTTCTTAAAGACTTGGGCATCTTCTTTTTCATAAGCCTTTAACTAATCTTACTGACTTAATTATTCTCCCTTGATTACTGCTAGTGGCTTGAGTTTAGCAACTTTTCTGGAAAGTCCACTTTGATGAACTGTTTCAACTACTTTATCAACATCTTTGTAAGCACCAGGTGCTTCTTCGGCTATCCCACGATATCCCTGGTATTTTACAATGATTCCTTTTGCCTGTAAATTTTCTATCACTTCTCGACCAGGAAATCTCTTAATTGCCTGGTGCCTGGACATAGTTCTTCCTGAACCATGACAGGTTGAGTACCAGGCTTGTTCTCCAGATTTGGTACCAGCTAAAACATATGAAGAAGTTCCCATTGAACCAGGAATTAATACTGGCTGGCCAACTTCTCGGTATTTTTCAGGAATTTCCGGACTTCCTGGTGGAAAAGCTCGAGTGGCTCCTTTTCGATGAACGCATAATTCTTCAGTTTTTCCATTAACCTGATATTTTTCAATTTTAGCAATGTTATGAGCTACTCCATATAAAAGCTTAAGATTTCTACTACCAAAAACTTTTTTCCAAACTTTTCGAACATAGTAGGTAATCATCTGACGATTCGAAAAGCCAAAGTTTGCTGCTGCACACATTGCCCGGAAATAATTTCTTCCTTCTGGAGAATTAAATGGAGCGCAACAAAGTTCTCGGTCTGGTAAAGTAATCCTATATTTATCTACTGCTCTTCTCATTACTTTTAGGTAGTCGGTACAAACCTGATGCCCTAAACCCCTGGAGCCGGTATGAAGCATTATTACTATCTGGTTTAAATACAACCCAAAAACTTCAGCTATTTTCTGGTCATAAATTTGAACTACTTGCTGAATTTCCAGAAAATGATTTCCTGAACCAAGAGTACCAAGCTGGTTTCTGCCTCTTTCTTTGGCATGATTGGAAACTAAATCTGGTTCAGCTAAATTTAAGCTTCCATTTGCTTCGCAATTTTCGAAATCTTCTTTTTCTCCATAGCCATTTTCAAGTAAACTTTTAACTCCATATTTTAAAACTTTGTTTAAGTCGATCAAGCTAATTTTGGTTTTTCTAGCTCTACCCAAACCTGAAGGAACTGCCTGTTGAATTTCTTGAGCTAACTTATCTAAATAAGGTTTTATTTCTTCAGCAGTAAAGTCTGATTTTAGTAACCTTACTCCACAATTAATATCAAAGCCAATTCCTCCAGGAGAAATTACTCCGTCGGAGGTTCTAGTGGCCACTACTCCACCGATTGGAAATCCATAACCTTCATGTATATCTGGCATAGCCATAGCGTATTTAACAATTCCAGGTAGAGTAGAGGTATTGATTAGCTGGGAAATTGATTGGTCTCTGAAAATATCCTTGCAAAGCTTCTCTGATGCATAAATTCTAGCCGGAACTCTCATATCCTTTCTAAAGTTTTTGGGAATCTCCCAGAGCCAGGGATTAATTTTTTTGAAGTCTTTAATTGAAATCATCTTAATACTATTTTACCAAAATTAATTTAAAAAAGATATAAGTCATTTAGATGCATTAAATTTCAAGTGAAGACATTTAGTTATCAAAAATGTACTCATCTTATACAAATAATTGCAATTTTTCTAGAGTAAGATATAATTATTAAAATATGATTTCATCTAAATTTAAGGGATATACATTGATGGAGCTGTTAATTTATATTGCTATTTTTGCTGTTGCTTCAGGCATTTTTACTGCTATTCTTTTAAGCATTACCAGGGCTCATCAAAGACTGACTGCTGGCTCGGAAGTTACTACTCAATTGCGGTTTGTGCAGGATACTATTCAACGGCTGGTTCGTCAATCAAGTTTAATTGAAAATAAACCTGGTGAAACTTCAGCTGAATTAATACTGAGAATGAGAAACTCAGCTATTGACCCAACTATAATTTCAGCTGATAATAATGCAGTTTATCTAAAGCAGGGAACTGCGGATAAGACCTCATTAACTACTACTCGGGTAAAAGTAGATAATTTTGAGGTCACTAAATATGAAAATCCGGGCGGAAAAGCAATTGTAGAATTAAATATTACTTTAACTTATAATTCTCCTTCTCCTTTAATGCAGATTAGTAGAACTTTGACTACTGCAATTGGAAAAGTTTCAGCTGCTACTTTTGATTCAGATTTAATTCCAAACCAGGATGATTGGTTTTCGGTAGGGAATTCTGCTTCCCGCTGGGATAAGGGTGTATTTACTAATTTAGAAATTTCTAGTCCAACCGGAGAAGATTCCGCTCTAATTTTTGATGCTGGTGCAACTGACCAGTTTACTGTTGGAGTAGATGTAGATGATTTAAATAAATTTAAAATTGAGCCTCATTCTGGAATTGGTGAACTTGAACCTCCATTTGTAATTACCAAGCAAAAGAAAGTAGGAATAGGAACTAAGAATCCTTCAGGTTTATTAGATATTGGCGGAGGAAAATTTATAGTATTATCATCTGGAAATACCGGTATTGGAACGACTGAACCAATTTCTGTTCTGCATATCAAAGGAACAGCAGCTCAATCCGGAACCGGAACAATTTCTTCATCAGATATTACAGTTACCGGAAATAACACCAGCTTCCAAACCGAATTAAATGTAGGAGATATTTTAATTGCCGACCCTGGGACTGGAAATGAATACAAAACCATAGTTTCAATTGAATCTCAAACCTCATTAACTGTAGATTCTGCATTTTCTACTGATTTGCCAGAGGGAACTTCTTATTCTTATCAGCAGCCTATTTTAAGAGCAGATTCCAACGATGCAACAAGCAGATTTGTAGTAAATTCCTTAGGCGGTGTCGGCATCGGAACAATCAACCCGGCCGGATTACTGGATGCTGGAGGCGGGAAGCTGGTAGTTACTTTTGACGGCAACGTCGGCATCGGAACAATCAGTCCAGGAGCAAAGCTTGAAATTAGTGAATCAAGTAATACAAAAAGGAAGCTCAGGTTGACTGATCCAGATGGTGGTGATGTCTGGATTGGCTTTAATGAAGGGACAACTGAGGAATGGGTTATGGGGCGAGATAGATACTGGGGAGGCTTTCGATTTTTTAGATCTGGAGGTGTAGAAGGCTTGTTTATTAAAGATGACGGTAATGTTGGCATTGGAACAACGAGTCCAGATAGAGCAAAATTGGTTGTACAAGGAAGTCAACAGGACACTTCTCAATATGTTTTATCTGCAATCGCTGAAAACACATCAGGTGAACTAAAGGCACTTGATTTTGTATTGACAGCTGGAGGAACTGAACCGAATGTGTTGATAAGGACTGGTGCTGTAGGGACGGATCTTGATCTCTCCTTTAGTGCCGGTGATGATGTTGCAGATCTAACAATTGATCCAAGTGGCAACGTTGGTATTGGGACAACAAATCCGGCAACCGGGTACAAACTTGATGTAGAAGGAAAAATTCAAGCAGCTGCTTTTGATGTAGGAGACATTACTTTTAGAGATCAGAAAACTCGACAAATTCTCTGGCGGATGTTTGAAGATGAAAGTGGATTATATTTAGAAAATCAAAAAACTGGTGAAATTTACAAATTTTTACTGGAGAAAGTAACTAGATAAGCAAATATTAAGATATTCTCCTTTGTAGATTAAATCATTTTGATTTTTACATTTTTAATTTACTGAATATAAGGACTTGCGAAGTCCTTATATTTTTAAAAGAATTCAAAAAATTACGTAAAAAATTACGTAATTTTTTACGTAATTTTTTTGAACTAAAACTTAAATCAGTTCAATTTTCATTTTTTAAATTCCATTATTTACATCTAGATTCAGTTTATTAACATTTTTTACGATCGTGAAATCTGTTAATAAGTTTTTAGATATTTGTCATCTTCTATCTTCCAACTTCCAACTTTTATCCGTAAATTCGTTGATAATTAGCAATTCGTAGATTGGCATCATATTTTGTAAATTGGTTGATAATTTATTTCAGTTGCAATATTATAACTATAATTAAATTATAATTATGAGAGGAAGATAAGCCAATGAACCAGGAAATGACCAAAGTTAGAAAAATAGATGCTAGCCAGTTGAAGGAACTGATTTTAGCTGCCAGTGATTGGGTGGATAAAAATAAAGAGATTTTAAACCGGCTTAATGTTTTTCCAGTTCCCGATGGTGACACTGGAATAAATATGTCTTTAACCTTAAAAGGGGCAGTTAAAGCATTAAAGAATGTTCAGTTAGATTTTTCTCAAACAACTCAGCTTATTGCTCGGGCCAGTTTAATGGAGGCTCGGGGTTGTTCAGGTAATATTTTGTCTCAATGGTTAAAAGGATTTTCAGAGGCTTGCCAGGGCAAAGAATATCTATCTGTCAAAGATTTAGGTTTAGCATTTGAGAAAGGAGCCCAATCTGCTTACCGGGCAGTAGAAAAGCCGGTTGAAGGAACAATTCTTACAGTTATGAGAGAGGTTGCTAAAAAAATTAGTCAACTGGCTAAAAAAGAAAACGATTTAGGTAAAATTTTTTCGGAGGCTTTAAAGCAAGCTCAAAAAACTTTAGCTGAAACTCCAGAGCTTTTACCAGTTCTTAAAGAAGCTGGAGTAGTAGATGCTGGTGGTCAGGGATTTGTTTTTATACTTGAGGCAATAACTGCTTATTTAAATAAAAAGCCAAAAACTCTTTTAAAAGTAGTTTCTGAAGCAACTCTTTTGCCAAAGTTTTTAAGAGAACTTAGATACAAGACCGAGGAATTGGTAAATAAGTATTGTTTTGAATCAGTTATTTCTACTTCTGAATCAAAATTTGAAGAAATTAAAGAAAAGCTAAAACAGTATGGAAGTTCTTTAATCACTTCTAAGTCGGGAAATTTGTTTAAAATTCACATTCATACCAATTATCCCAAAAAAATACATCAGCTTTTATCTGGCTTGGGGAAAATTAAATCTGAAAAGATAGATGACATGGAGAAAATGATTAGAAGACGAGCCACTCTGGCAAAAAAGGATAAGGAAAAGAAAATTGGTATTGTGGCTGTAACTTTGGGAAGCGGATTAACTAGAATTTTTAAAAATCTTGGTGCAGATGTGGTAATTACCGGAAGATATGTTATGAATCCAAGTGTAAGAGATCTAGATAAAGCAATTAAAAAAACTAAAGCTGAGGAAGTCATTATTCTTCCAAATAATGAAAATGTTTTAGTTACTGCAAAAGAAATTGAAAAATTAAGTGGGTTCAAAGTTTATATTGTTTCTTCAAAAACTATTCCCCAGGGAATTTCAGCTCTCTTATCTTTTAATTCTCACAACAATCTAGAACAAAATTTAATGGCAATGAACCAGGCTTTAAAAAGAGTAAAATCAGGATTGGTTACCTATTCTCTGGAAGAAAGAAGTTTTCAGCAAAGTATTTTAAAGAAAGGGGATAAGCTTGGTTTTTGTGAAGAGAAGCTAGAAGTTGCTGGAGAGGATCTAAATGAAGTTACTATTAAATTAATTGAAAAGATGGTAGAAAAAGATTCTCATCTTCTTTCTCTATATTATGGTAAAATGGTTACAAAAAAGGAAGCTGAAAGATTAGCTAAAATTATAAAATCAAAATATCCTGACCTGGAAGTTCAAATTTACTCTGGTGGTCAGCCTCATTATTTTTATATAATATCCTGTGAATAATTATGAATGTAATGAAAATTAAAATTGTTACTGATAATGGACATGCCTTATCGAAGGAACTGGTAAAAAAATATGATATAAGGCTTTTTAATTGTCCTATTTACTTTGCTGGAAAAGAGTACCTGGAAAGCAATACTAGCAGAGAAGTTTTCCTAAGAGACCTGAAAGAAAAAAGGGGTTTTCCTAAAACTTCTGCTCCGGGTGTAGCTGACCTATCAAGAATTTTTAAGGACCTCTGGCAGAACTATCAGATTTTACTGGTTTTAATGTCAAAAGAATTAACCAAGGCTACTTATCTAAACATAAAACAGGCAATTAAAGACTTTCCTGAAACAAAGATAAGAATCATTGATACAAGACAAGCTGGTCTGGGCAAGGATTTAATTGTTATAGAAATTGCCCGGCTAGTTGAATCAGGTAAAACTGACTCAGAAATTTTTACTGAAGCTGAAAAAATTGTTAGCCGGACTAATTCTATTCTAGCTTTACCTGATTTGGAGTATCTTTATCAAGGAGGTCGAATTGGCAAAGCAAAAGTTTTAATTGGTTCACTGATTAAAATAATTCCTCTGGTTGGCTTTAGAAATCAGGAAGGAATAGTTAGCCCGCTTGGTAAAGCTAGAACAATTAGACAAGCCAATGAAATAATGGTTGAACAGATTAAAAGGGATTTAAAAGAAAAAAATGGTAAATTTATAATCTCAATGATTGGAGAAATTGATAATCAGCCAGCCAGTCAGGATTTAGAAAATCTTCTGAAACAAAATTTTAAAAACATTGAAATAATTAAAGGAGAAATTGGCTGTACTGCTACCTGCTACATGGGACCTAAAGCCTGGGGAATAGGATATACAATAATGTAAAATGCCTGGAGTTTTATATATCTTAATAAGCTATCTAGTAGGTTCTATTTTGGGGGGATATATCTTAGCTAGAGCTTTAAAGCTTAAAGATTTTGCTAAAGTTGACTTACCCGGAGCAGCTGGAACTACAAGGCAAACCAATTCAATTATACTTGGAATTTTGGTTGGATTATTTGATGCTTTAAAGGGAAGTCTGATAGTACTTTTAGGTAAATTTTTGAATCTAAATTTAAGTGTAATAGTTGCAGGGGCTTTGTTTTGTGTAGCCGGTCACAACTGGCCGGTATTTTTTAAGTTTAAAGGAGGTGGAGGACTAGCAACTTCAATAGGAACTGGTTTAGTTTTAGTTCCCAAACTAACTGGATTATCTCTGGGAGTAGCAGTTATTTTTGGATTAATTTACTCCAGGTTTCTTAGAAAAATGGTTCCATCAATACTAAGAACTACTGCTCCGGCTGCTGGAGGTGCAGTAGGAGTATTAATTCTAGTAGTGCTATCATTGATACAAAATGCATCAACTGAACTTATAATTTTTTGCTGGGGATTAATGCTGGTAGTATATCTTAAAGCTATTCAAAGAAAGATTAGCCACAATTGACAAAAATTAAAATTTATGTTACAAAGATAGCAGGCTAGATTGGTTTGTTCAACAGAATAGTACCTTAAAAATTTTTTAAAGGGGGTGATTTGAGTGAAATTCCAGAAATGGTTGAAATGGTTGACCAAAAAACCAAGTTCATTTTTAGAATACCTTTTATGGATAATCTTGATTTTGATTGTTGATTTTACCTGGTGTACAATTGCAATTTCTTTCTTGAAGCCATATCTGTATCAAGTAGTCGGTAGCTATTACTATAAGTCTGTTTCTGTAGTAAAAGCGGTAATATTGGCTCCAATTATAGAAGAGTTTATATTCCGGTTTGTGCCTTTAACTTTAAGTTTACTGGTTTTTGAAGTAAGTCGAAAAAGCAGAAAGAGTCGGAATTTGATTCTTACTGCAGTAATTTTGATAAGCTCGGTGATATTTGGATATTTTCATTATGGATGGCCTAGTATATTCATTCAAGGAGTTGTTGGAGCATTATGGTCGCTATTTTTTCTGAAAGTTAGTCAGAATGCCGGTGGAGTTTTTCAAGGTTATGCATCTGTGGTAACACTTCACGGCTTGCATAACCTGCTAGTGATGTTAATATCATTATTGTAAATTGTAAGATTATTTGGAGGTAGTTCCATTAATCGGGACTACCTCTTTTTAATTCAAGATGGGCTTGACTTGCAATGAGTTTTTGACTATTATTAACGTGGTTGTACCTTTAAAAGTTAAACAGGTTGAATTCTTTTTTGGTTGCCCAAAACGAGAGTTTGATCTTGGCTCAGGATGAACGCTGGCGGCGTGGATAAGGCATGCAAGTCGTGCGCCCAGCCTCACTTTTTGGATTCAATAGTCATAATAAGGTTATGTGGTGGTATGTTTATCTAATTCAGCATAATGTCACAAAACAAGTTTACATTGGTTTAACTAAAAATCTTCAAAAGAGGTTGACAGATCATAATCAAGGAAAAACAAAAGCCACTTACCGAAGAGATGGAAAGTGGGTTTTAATTTATGCCGAAGCTTATAGAAATAAAAAAGATGCGAAGAGAAGAGAAAAGAGATTAAAACATTATGGGAGTGCAAAACAGGAACTTTTCAAGAGAATTAAGAAATGCTTTATTTGAATCCAAAAAGTGGGGCTGGGAGCGGCAAACGGGTTAGTAACACGTAGGTACATACCCCATTCACGGGGATAACCATCTGAAAAGGTGGCTAATACCCGATAGTATGACACACTTTTAGTGATGTCATTAAAGGTGTATCTTATGGTATGCCGGAATGGGAATGGCCTGCGGCCTATCAGCTAGAAGGTGGGGTAATGGCTCACCTTGGCTATGACGGGTAGGAGGACTGAGAGGTTGTTCTCCAACAAGGGCACTGAGACACGGGCCCTACTCCTACGGGAGGCAGCAGTCGAGAATTTTGGACAATGGGCGAAAGCCTGATCCAGCGACGCCGCGTGCGGGATGAAGCTCTGCGGAGTGTAAACCGCTTTTTCCACTGAAAAAGCATCTACCTTTTAGTAGATGTTGATGGTAAGTGGAGAATAAAGGGTTGCTAACTACGTGCCAGCAGCCGCGGTAATACGTAGACCCTAAGCGTTATCCGGATTTACTGGGCGTAAAGCGGGTGTAGGAGGTTCGGTAAGTCTGAGGTTAAAGCCCCTGGCCCAACCAGGGAAATGCCTCGGAAACTACCGAACTAGAGGGAGCCAGAGGCTTTTAGAACGCACGGTGTAGGGGTGAAATCCGTTGATATCGTGCGGAATACCAAAGGCGAAGGCAAATAGCTGGGGCTCTCCTGACTCTGAGACCCGAAAGCCTGGGGAGCGAACGGGATTAGATACCCCGGTAGTCCAGGCCCTAAACGATGTCTGCTTGCTGTCTAGAGTATCGACCCTCTGGGTGGCGTAGCTAACGCGTTAAGCAGACCGCCTGGGGAGTACGACCGCAAGGTTAAAACTCAAAGGAATAGACGGGGACTCGCACAAGCGGTGGAGCATGAGGCTTAATTCGTCAATAACCGAAGAACCTCACCAGGGCTTGACACTCCAATGAAACCTTACCGAAAGGTGAGGCTTCCTTCAAGGACATTGGAGCAGGTGCTGCATGGCTGTCGTCAGCTCGTGCCTTGAGGTGTTCTCTTAAGTGAGGTAACGAGCGCAACCCCTACTGCATGTTATATGTGTCATGCGGAACTGCCTCAATTTTTGGGGAGGAAGGTGGGGATGACGCCAAGTCAGCATGGCCCTCTGATGCCCTGGGCTGCACTCATGCTACAATGGCTACTATAAAGAGCTGCTAAGCCGTAAGGCGGAGCGAATCTCTTAAAAGTAGTCTCAGTTCGGATTGAGGGCTGCAATTCGCCCTCATGAAGCCGGAATCGCTAGTAATCGCGAATCAGCTATGTCGCGGTGAATACGTTCTCGAGTCCTGTACTCACCGCCCGTCACATCAGGAGAGCCGGGAGGGTTCGAAGTTCCTGTTTAAGGACCTAGAATCAGCTCGGTGATCAGGATGAAGTCGTAACAAGGCACGGGTAGGGGAACCTGTCCGTGGATCAATTAAAAACTAACAAAACTCCTTTGGGCAACCAAAAAAGGATTTAGCAGTGCTTAAAAACTTTAAAATTAAATTTATTAACTTATGGAACCAAAAAAAATTTTAGTAGTAGAAGATGAAAAATTTCTAGCTCATCTTTTAAAGAGTCGTCTGGAAAAGGAAGGATTTAAGCCGGTGGTAGCTAGGGACGGGGAAGAAGCTTTGAACTTATTAAGAGAACCGGGCGCATCCTTTGATTTGATATTACTGGATATAATTTTGCCTAAAATGTCTGGCTTTGAATTTATGGAGGAGGCTTCCAAAGATCCCCAGATTAAGTTTCCACCGGTAATAATTGTCTCTAATTTAGGTCAAACTGAAGATATTTCTAGGGGAAAGCAACTTGGAGCAGCTGACTACTTTGTTAAAGCTCAAGTTTCCATTGATGATTTAGTGCAGCGGGTTAAGAATTTTTTGAAGTGAAAGTTATCCACAATTCAAGTAATTGATTTGTGATATAATAAGATTAAAGGTCGAAGTTTAATTTAAAAAAATGAAGAAAGGGTTTACTTTAATTGAGCTGTTGATAGTTATTGCAATTCTAGCAATTCTGGCAACCACGATAGCGGTAGTGATGAATCCAGCTCAGATGCTTAAGGAAGCTAGAGATTCTCAGAGAATGTCTGATTTAAAGAGTATTCAGTCAGCTTTGGCTTTGTATCTGGTATCGGTAGTTGATCCATCATTCAGTGGCAATGATTATTGCACTAAGGGAACTACTGGTTACGGACCAGCAGACACTAGCTGTACTGAGCGTACCGTTATAACCACTGATGGTAATGGTTGGGTAGATGTTAATTTAGATGCAATTCCAACTGGTTCTCCTTTATCAGCTTTGCCACTAGACCCAGTTAATGATAGTAGTTATTACTATGAATTTGCTAGTAATGCTACCGGTACTCACCCGTTAACCTTTGAGTTGAATTGTAACATGGAGAGTACAAAGTACAGCAATGGTGGAAGTGCTGATGTGGAGAGTACTGATGGTGGAAATAATAATGAGGTTTACGAGATTGGTTCAGTGCCAGGATTGAACCGAATTTAAAATTATAGACTACTTTTTAGCTTGAAGCTCCGTTTCTTTTAAAAACGGGGCTTCATTTTTTATATTATGATGAAGAAAATTTTAGAAGTTTTGAAAAATGAACCTAGATTGATTGAGGTTTCTAAAGCCAACCTGGTTGTTTTTGTTGGTGATACTCATGGTGATTTTGAAGCTTCAAAAATAGTAGTTAAGAATTACCTTAAATCAGGTAATATATTAGTTTTTTTAGGAGATTATGTTGACCGAGGTCCTAATTCCAGAGAAAATTTGGATTTTTTACTTCAAAATAAATTAAAATATCCAGAACAGATTTATTTACTACAGGGAAATCACGAGGGTCATCGAATTTTACCTTTTTATCCAGCCGATTTTTGGGAAAACTTAAGTTCAGTTGATTATCAATATTACGCTGAAATAGTGGAAAAATTTCCCTTAATAGTTGTGGCTAAAAATGTTATTTCTTTACACGGAGCTTTACCAGATTTAGAAAACCTAAAGCAGGTAAATAAAATAAGTTTAGGTTCAGAAATCTGGAAGCAGATTACCTGGGGAGATTTTCAGGAAGTTGCTGGGAAAAAACTAGACTTTGACTCTTTTACTGGCCGGCCTCAATTTGGAAAAGATTGGTTTTATAATTTAATGAACAGATTTAATAAAGAGGTACTTATTAGAGCCCATCAACCTGATGCACCTTTATATTTGTTTAATAATCGTTGCCTTACCATATTTACTTCTTCAGCTTATCGGCCAGAAAGAAATATAGCTATTTACGATTTTAAAAAAGAGATAAAGGATGCTAGAGATTTAAAGATAGTTAGGATATAATGAGAAATACAAAACTTAAAAAACCAAAAATCAAAGTTACTCACTTGTCGCCAACCTTGAGTTTGTATTTTGATTTTGAATTTTAAATTTACTATGTCTTTGGTTGATTTAGCCAAATTAGCAGTAGAAAGCTACATTAAAGAAGGAAAGATAATTTCTGTACCAAAGGATTTAGACCAGGAGTTTTTAAATAAGCAAGCCGGAACTTTTGTAACTATTGAAAAAAGATTAAATAGTCATAAAGTATTGCGCGGCTGTATTGGAACTTATCTTCCTACCAGAAAAAATATTGCATTAGAAGTAATTTATAATGCTATTGCTGCTGCTACTGAAGATTATAGATTTGGAAGAGTTAGCCAACTTGAATTACCAGATTTAGTTTATACTGTTTATATCTTGAGCAAGCCGGAGCTAGTAAAAACTAAAACCGAGTTAAATCCTAAGAAATACGGAATAATTGTAAAGACAACTCCAATTACTAGTTCATCAAATGTAACTTTTAATGGCAAAGTGCCTGTCAAAACTGGCTTGCTTTTACCAGATTTAGAGGGAGTTGATACAGTAGAGAAACAAATATCTATTGCCTGCCTGAAAGCAGGAATAGACCTGTCCAGAGAAAAAATAGTAATCTATAGATTCAAAGTAGAGAAATACCATAGTAAATGTAAAATTTAAAAATCAAAATGAAAAATGACAGTTTACAAATAAAAGTTAGAAGTTAGAAGTTGGAAGTTGAAAATTGAAAATTCAATGAAAATTAGAAATTGATAGTTGAAAATTGATTAATCGCATTTTAATATTTAAATTTTAAATTTTATTATGGTTGGTGTAATTTTAAAATTTGCTAATTTTGAATTTTAAATTATCATTTTAAAATTTAATTTTTAAATTTTGAATTTGCTATTATGCTTATTTTTCTTTATGGAAAAGATTCATATCGAAGAAAACAAAAACAAAAGGAAATAATTTCAATTTACAAAAGAAAACATCCTCAGTTTGATTTTAAAAGGTTTGACCTAGCTGAGGATAACTTTGAAGATTTAATGGACTTTTTAGACCAACCATCTTTATTTGAGAATTTCAAGCTGGCTTTGGTTGATAATATTTTTAAGGTTAATTCTAAAAAGCTGATTAACTTTTTAAAGATTCAACTGAATCGAAAAAAAACTACCTTAATTATTAGCGAGGATTCATGTCCTGAAAAGGAGTTTGAATTTTTGACCAAGTCACCGGTTATCTCGCAGAAATTTCAAGAAATGGATCAACATAAACTTGTATTTTTCATTGAAAAAGAAGCCCAAAAGTTAAATCTTAAGTTAAAAAGAGATGTAGTTAATTTTTTAGCTAGATATGGTCAAAATTATGGTCAGGATAAAAGCTGGTTTATAGTAAATGAGCTAAAAAAAATTAAGTTAGCTAAATTTTCACAGCCAGTAGATTTAACTAAAATCCTTAATTTCTTTCCTTATTTGAATTCAGAAGGTATTTTTAAACTAATTAACAACTTTAATTTGGTAAATTTAGAAAAACTACTTTTCAGAACTGAGCCTGCTTATATTTTTAATCTATTGGGAACAAGAAAAAAATTGGTTTTAAAATTTGCTGAATACGATGTGAAAATCAAATCAGGGAAACTGGATTATCAAACTGCCTTACTGGATTTTGTCTTATCAAAGTTACTTGACTGATTTGTTTAAAAGTTTAGTTATCCTGGATTTTATTCTGGAAGCTTTATTTTTCTTGATGTAATTGACTTTAGCTAACTTATCTGCAGCTTTATAAACCAGGTCTAGCTGTTTTCTAGCCTTATCAAAATTTTCCTGCTCCAGCGATTTCTTAAACTCTTTAATTGCTTTACGCAACTTATTTTTCCTTATAAGATTTCTTTCTCTTCTTCTTAAGCTTTGTCTTAGTGCTTTTTTAGCTGACTTAGTGATGGGCATACTTTTTAGTATATATTTCTAAAATTAAAATGCAACTCTTAAATTTTTAGGATTTCTTTTATTTCTTCAACTATTTCCTTGGGGATGGGATTTCTTTCAGGACTTTTACCTGGATATCTCCACGCTGTAATTAGAATTAACTTATTATTATTTTTTATTTTTGATTTTTTATTTTTGATTTTTCTTTGATACATTACCCAGATTTCTTCTCTTTTCTTTTTTAGTTTGTTTACTTTCATGCTAGCAATAGTGTTTTTAACTATTCCTTCTTCAACTCTCTCAGGAAATCTGATTACTCTTCTAATCATGGATGGAGAAATTCGATAATATTTCATTTTTTCAATTATATGATTTGTCCAGTGAAATTTTTTGCCTTGATTTAGTTTTTGATAGGTGTCCTTCATAAGATTTTAATATTATATGACAGCTAACTTAAATATCAAATTCTTGACTTTATTGGATTAATTATTTTATTATATGTAATCAATGGAGCAAATTAAAAAGGTACTTCAAAAAAGAAAATTGGATGTACACAAACTAGCTGAATTATCCGGGATTCAGGAAAGGTTTATAAATGCTCTAATTCAGGGAAAAGTTGAAGAACTTCCTGCAATTCCCTATGTTAGGGGATATATTTTGAGAATTGCTGATATTTTGAAACTGAATGGTAAAGAACTCTGGAAGGATTTTAAGGAGCAAAACCTTAAAAAACCTGGAATAAAAGACCGCTTACCTGCTAATAGGTTTGAAGTAAAAAATTTCAGAAGATTTTTTGGAGTTTTGCTTTTGTTCTTTCTTTTAATGTTTTTTTTGATTACTCAGGCCAGTCAGTTAATTAACAATTCTTTGAAGTTATGTTTGGCTTCACCTCTGATTGGTTCGGATAGAGTTGTAGTAAACCAGCCAATTTTTACAATTCGTGGCAAGATTTCCCCGAATGCTAGGTTATTAATTAATGGTGAAGAGGTATTTTCGAATCAAAATGGAGAATTTTATAAAGAAATTCTACTTGAACCAGGAATTAACCCAATTAGATTTAACTTAAAAAATTTTTTAGGTCGAACCAAAACTATTACCAAACAGGTTTACTATTTACCTGATGTTGAAATTTAATTAAAAATGACTGAATCAAAATCAAAAAAGAATCAAAATCTGGATAATTTAGTAAAAGCTTTGCAGGAAAAATTTGGAGAAGGGGCAATAATGAGACTGGGTGAGGTAAAGATTTCTCCAGTTGAGGTTATTTCCAGTGGCTGTTTTTCTTTAGATTTAGCTTTAGGAATAGGAGGCTTTCCCAGAGGTAGAATAATTGAACTTTTTGGAGTAGAAGGTAGTGGGAAAAGTACTATTGCTCTTCAAGCAGTAGCTTCTGCACAGGCACAGGGCGGACAAGCCGCCTACATTGATGCTGAACATGCTTTGGATCTGGAATATGCTAAAAGATTAGGTGTTGATGTTAAAAATCTTTTAATTTCTCAGCCAGACAGTGGTGAGGAAGCTTTAAATATTTTAGAAACCTTAGTAAGATCAGGAAGTATTGACATTATTATTGTGGATTCAGTTGCAGCACTTACTCCTCAGGCAGAAATTGAAGAGGAAGTGGGAACCCCTCATATTGGCTTACAAGCTAGACTGATGTCTCAGGCACTAAGAAAATTAACCGCAATTACTGCTAAAACTAAAACTGTGATTGTGTTTATAAATCAGATTAGAATGAAAATTGGGGTAATGTTTGGGAATCCTGAAACTACTCCTGGTGGAAGGGCTTTAAAGTTTTATTCGTCAGTAAGAATAGATGTCAGACCATCAGCTAAAATTAAACAGAAAGATAAAATTGTTGGGCATCGGATAAAAGCTAAGATAGTTAAAAATAAATTAGCTCCACCCTTTAGAGTTGCTGAATTTGATTTGATTTACGGAAGAGGTATTCCTTACTTGTTAGATGTGATTAATGTTGCTGAGAAATATGGAGTAATTGCTAAGGCTGGAGCTAGTTATAGGTTTGGTCAAGAAAAACTTGGAGTAGGAAAGGAAAAGGTAAGGCAAACTTTAAGAGAAAATAAAAAGCTTCTGAATCAAATTAAAAAACAGACTATTTTAGCTTATCGGCAGAAAGAATTTAAAGAAATTTAATTTTCAGCGTTTGTAATTATCTTTTTGACTTCCTCTAACTGGTTTAACTCGGAAATTAACTGCTGTAAGGTGTTTTTTCCTGATTCAGATATTTTTTGAAGAAATTTTGGCTGGAATTGAGAGTCAAAAGCCCAACTTACACCTCCTTTATCAACTAGCTTTCCCTGGTATTTAGTGAAGATTTTTTTAATTGCAGACAAAACTCCTTGCTTATTTGTTGATGTAACTTGAACAATTAAACCAACTCCTTCTGGACCATACCCTTCTAAAATTAGCTCTTCTACTTGTCTGCTTTTTTCAATAGCTCGCTTAATGTTTTCTTGGGGTACTCTGGCTTGCTTGGCTTTTTCGATTGCCTGTCTTAGCCTGGGATTAAACTCAGGGTTTGGTTCAGCTTGAGCAGCAACCATGATTTCGTGAATTAACTTTGAAAATATTTTTCCTTTTTTAGCATCAACTATAGCTTTCTTATATTTAGTTTGTTTCCAGTGAGAATGTCCAGCCATAAGCTTAAAAAAATTTTAACACTTTTTTAAAATTTTGTCTAGATTTTAAAATAAAAAGGGGCACTTTTGTGCCCCCTTTAATTATTATTTAAATATTATTTAAATAATCTGACTACTTCTTCTAAAGTTGAAACTTCTTTCTCTTGTTTTTCAACTTTTTTCTGAAGTTCTTTAATGTCTTCCTTAATCCTTTTTATTTCCTGACTTGCTTGCATTCTGATCCTAATTGTCTCTCTTTCAACCTGTCTGGCAATTTCTTCTTTAAGCTGCTTGGTTACCTGCTGAACTTTGTTTATTTCTTCCACTTTCCACCTTAGGACTCTAGATATTTTGGTTTGCAACTTAACAACCTTTCTCTGTGCTTTACTAGTGATTTTAACTATCGAAGCAACTAATTCTTTATTTAGTTTTTCAACCAGCTTAGCTCCCTTTTCGGCTACAGCTGAAATTTTTTCAGCAACACTAGAAGCTATTGAATTAATTCTAGCTTCTCCAAGCTTGACAGCCTGTTTCAACTGTCGTTGGTGACGTTCTAACTCCTCTATTCTTTGACTGGCCTCTTTTGATGCAACATTTGGGATCCCTAGTGCTTCCAAGAACGCTATTCCAACCTTGACTTCGCTTTCATAAATATCTGGCTTTTTTTCTAAAACCTTCAAAGCTTCCTTTAACCCAAATCTTTTTTTAAACATATCTCCACCTCCTTCCTTTACTTAATTTTCAATTTTCCGCTTTGAATTTTAACAACTTTTTAAAATTTGTCAACCTTAGTTTGTTGAAATAAAAAGCCCGCGAGGGAGAAAAGAAAGATATTATAATAGCTCCACTCACGGGCAGGATTAAATTAATGTTTTTTATCTAAAATCTTTATTTCTTAATATCCAGCTTGTTGAATCTTTATAATATCCTGATACATTGAATCTTCTTGCAGTTGCTCCAATTACCTTATCTCCTTTATAGGCAATTGCGGTTATACAAACCCTTGCGCTTCTGGTGGTGTAGTTGTTAAAGAATATAGTTACACTTTTTCCGCTTTGAAGTTCAGCTTTTAACTTGCCATCAATAATTAACTTAACTTGAAAGTCTGAGGCATTTACTACTACTACTGTTAAATCCCGGTATAAATGAATTGGAAGGTTTGTTCTTACACGAACTCTAGGATATCTTATCGTCCCAGTGGTTATACAACCGCACAGGGATATTATCATTAACCCTCCAACAATCAACCATATCATCCTTTTCATTTTTACCTCCTTTTAACTTGCTATTCAGGAAAAGAGCCGCGAGGGAGAAGAAGTTATAAGGATGATGGCTCCACTCGCGGCATAAATTTATTTGATAATTTATTTCCTCCTGCAAGCCAGTTTAATTCCTTCTTCTTCTAGCTTTTTAGCAAAAATTTCTGCTGATTCCTCATTTACTTTTAACACTGCATTATAGAGTTTCTGACAAAAAAGATAAACTGCTGTTTCATCGTATACTCCAGCCTTCAGAATTCTTTTAGCGACTAACACTGGACTTTTTGCACATAGTTTTACAGCTTTATTAAATCTTTCTTTCTTTTCATTCATTTCGAACCTCCTTTTTCAATTCTACCAACCTTATTTTTTTGTTAATTCCCTTAAGCTGACCTAATTATACTAACATTTTTGCAATTTGTCAAGTGGTGCAAACTACTTTTAAGATATGTTATAATCATCTCAATGCTGGAAAAACATCAAACCTCTAATATCCAACATCCAACGTCTAACCTCAAACCTCAAACAATCTTAGTTACTGGTGGAGCTGGATTTATTGGTTCTCATCTGGTGGATAGATTAGTAGAACTTGGCTTTAAGGTAGTAGTTATTGATAATCTCTCTACCGGAAGAAAAGAGCTGGTGAACAAAAAAGCAAGTTTTTATAAAGTAGATATTTGCTCACCTAAAATTTCCAAAATATTTAAAAAAGAAAGACCTCAGACAGTGTTCCATCTAGCTGCTCAGGTGGATATAAGAAAGTCGCTAGATAATCCTGACTGGGATGCCCGGATAAATATTATGGGCTCTTTAAATGTGTTAAAAAATTTTTTACATTTCTTGCCGGTGGAAATTACTGATTCTAAGTTTATATTTTTCTCTACTGGTGGAGCAATTTATGGAGAAGCAGATGTCATTCCTACTCCTGAAACTTCTCCAGAAAGACCTATTGCTCCATGTGTAGTGGCTAAGCTAGCAGTAGAAAAGTACTTGGACTATTATCGCGAAGTATATCAGGTACCGAGTATTTCCTTGCGTTACTCAAATGTCTATGGACCAAGACAGGGAATTTCTGCTGAAGCTGGAGTAATTTCGGTATTTTTTAAAAAGATGCTAGCTGGTGAGCAGCCTACTATTATTGGAGATGGAACTCAAACTAGAGATTTTATTTACATAGACGATGCGATAGATGCTGCAATTTTAGCTTTAAAGAAAGATAAAACTGGAATATTTAATATTGGGACTGGTGTAGAGACTAGCATAAATAGCTTATTTGATAAGATTAAAAAGTTAACCAGGATAGATGTAGCCAAAATATATGTTCCAGAAAAAAGAGGTGAGGTTGGCCGAGTTGCTCTAGATTACTCTAAAGCTAAAAGAGAGCTTGAATTTGAACCAAAGTACAGTCTGGATGAAGGATTAGAAAAAACTTTAAAGTGGTATTTAGAAAAAACAAAGTAGTTATTATGTCTCTTAAGCAAGAAATTGAACGGGATTTTAAATTAGCTTTAAAAAATAAACAAACCGAAGTTCTTTCGGTGCTGAGGCTTTTAAAAACATCTATTTTAAATCGTGAAAAGGAAAAAAGAGTAAGAATTCTTAAACAAAGTAAATCAATAACTGAATCAGAACTAACTAAGCAAAGTAGTTTAACTGATCAGGAAATAATTGACTTGATTTATTCGGAAATAAAAAAGCGAACTGATTCAATTAAACTGTATCGAAAAGGAGGGAGAGAAGAACTAGCTAAAAAAGAACAGGCCGAGATAGAGATTCTGAAAAAGTATTTACCCAAGCAAGCTTCTGCTACAGAAATTGAAAAGTCAGCCCAGCAAGTTATAGAAAAACTCAAAGCAAAATCTATAGCTGATATGGGAAAAGTAATGAAGGAGATGATGTCTAAATTCAAAGGAAAAGCTGAACCTCAATTAATCGCAAAAATAGTCAAAGACTTACTCCTGAAAAAAGCTAAATGATGTTAGATGTTAGATGTTGGATATGTTGGATGTTGGAATTATGTATCAGAAGTATAATTTTGGAAATTTAGAAGTTTATAAGTTAGCAAATGAATTACTTAAGGAAATTTACAATCTTAGTTTAAAATTTCCTAAGGAAGAAACATTCATTTTGGGTGCTCAATTGAAACGAGCGGCAATTTCAGTGATATTGAATATTACAGAAGGAAGTGCGCGAAACAAGAAAGAATTTGCAAGGTTTGTGGATATTGCATTAGGTTCTTTGATAGAGGTAAAGGCTTGTTGTATTATTGCCGAGAATTTAAAATACATATCTAAAATAACCTTTAATCAAATCATCACCAGAATCGATGAATTATTTTTCAAGTTATTAAGTTTAAAAAGATATCTAAAAAAACAATGAAACATCAAACATCAAACCTCCAACATCTAACATCTAATATCCAACATCAAACGTCAAACTTCCAACCTCAAACCTCCAACTTCCAACCTCCAACCTCCAACCTCCAACTTCCAACTTCCAATCTCCAACATCGAACATCTAACCTCAAACATCAAACAATCTTAGTTACTGGTGGTGCTGGTTTTATTGGAAGTCATTTAGTAGATAGATTAATTAAAGAAAACTATAAAGTAATTGTAATTGATGATCTATCCACTGGTAAAAGGGAGAATTTAAATCCTAAAGCTGAATTTTATGAACTTGATATTTGTAATTTTGATAAGATTAAACCACTTTTTCAAAAAGTTGATTATGTTTTTCATTTAGCAGCTATTCCAAGAGTGCCTCTTTCAGTTGAGGATCCTGTCAGGACTTCTAAGGTTAATATTCTTGGAACAATCAGTGTATTTAAGGCTTCAGCTGAGAGTAGAGTAAAGAGAGTTGTTTTTGCTTCTTCTTCGGCTGTTTATGGTAATCAAGAAAAACTACCTTTCAAAGAAGATATGACCCCTGAGCCTGTTAGTCCTTACGGCTTACAGAAATTAGTTGGGGAACAATTTGCTAAGCTATTTACCAATCTTTATAGGACACCAATTATTTCTTTACGATACTTCAACATATATGGGCCCAGAATTGACTTTGATTCCGAATACAGTTTGGTAATTGGAAAATTTTTAAAACAAAAAATTGAAGGTAAGCCATTAACTATTTATGGTGATGGTAAGCAGACCAGAGGATTTTGTTATGTCGACGATGCAATTGATGCAACTATTAAAGCAATGGAAAGTGAGAAGCTAAAAGGGGGAGAAGTAATTAACATGAGCAGTGAAAAATCCTACTCAATAAATTACCTAGCCGATTTAGTTGGTGGCAAAAAACAATATTTACCACCAAGAGATGGTGATGTTTATCATACTCGAGCTGATATAACTCTGGCTAAAAAATTACTTGGCTGGCAATCAAAAGTTGATCTCAAAGAAGGTCTCAAAATGGTTCACCAATGGTTTGAAGAACTCAGACAATGAAAAAATACTCGTCAAAAAGAGCTAAAAAAGGAAAATTAGCCTTTAGAACACCAAGTAGGTTTATTTATCAAAAATATTTAAAAGTGATGATAAGAAAAGCACATAAACATCAAAAGAAAAATTGAAATTTATGAACTTGGATAGGTTAATTAGAAATAGAAAAGCAAAAGTTACAGTTATCGGTTTAGGTTATGTAGGATTGCCTACTGTTGTTCAACTAACCAGGGTAGGCTTTAAAGTTTTTGGCATAGATAAAAATAATCAAAGAGTTAGGCAGATTAATATAGGAAGGTCTTACATTTTTGATGTGACTTCAGAAGATTTAAAGAAAGCAATAGCTTCTAAAAGATTAGAAGTCTTTAATGATTATCTGTGTTTAAAAAAATCGGATGTTGTTTTAATCTGCGTTCCAACTCCTTTAGATAAAAACAAAATTCCTGATATTTCCTATATAAAATCAGCTACAAAAGAAATTGCAAAATATTTACATAGACACCAACTTATTATTTTAGAAAGTAGCACTTATCCTGGAACAACCAGGGAAGTAGTTTTACCAATCCTTCAAAAGACTGGTTTAAAGGTTGGTAGAGATTTCTTTTTAGCTTATTCACCAGAAAGACTTGATCCAGGAAACAAAAAATATCAGTTAAAAAGTATTCCCAGAGTAGTAGGAGGAATAACCAGAAAATGTACTAAACTTGCTACTCAATTTTATCAGAGCTTTATTGAAGCTCAAATAATGCCACTAACTTTTCCTGAAACTGCCGAAATGACCAAAATTTTAGAAAACACTTTTCGACTGGTAAACATTTCAATGATAAATGAACTGGCTTTACTTTGTGGCAAAATGGGAATCGATATCTGGGAAGTAATTGAGGCGGCAAAAACAAAGCCTTTTGGCTTTATGCCTTTTTATCCTTCTCCTCGTTGTGGCGGTCATTGTATTGGAGTTGATCCATTCTATCTTTCTTTTCGTGCTAGAGAATTTAATTTCTGGCCCCGATTTATTGAATTAGCTGGACAGATTAATGAACAAATGCCACATTTTGTAGTTACTAGAGTAATTACTCTTCTAAATAGAAACAAAAAGCCAGTTAAGGATTCTAAAATTTTGGTTTGGGGAGTAGCTTATAAGAGAGATATTGCCGATTCAAGAGAATCAGCAGCTCACCGAGTAATATGGGATCTCTTGCGAAAGAGAGCCAGGCTTGATTATTTTGACCCTTACATTAAAAAATTTGAGGTTAAAAATCATAGATTAAAGAAACCAATAATTTTAGAATCAATTAAGTATTCTCCTGAAGTTTTAAAAAGGTATGATTTGGTCTTAATTCTTACAGATCACTCAGGATTTGATTACAATGAAATTGCTAAAAATGCAAAATTGGTAGTTGATACCAGAAATGCTATTAAATCGAGAGAATACAAAAATGTGTCTTGGTGGTAAAGACTTATGAAAGTAGCAATAATTGGGACAGGATACTGGGGAAAGAATTTGGTTAGGGTTTTTAGTCAACTTGGAGTTTTAGAGATTATTTGTGATTCTGATAAAAAAGTTCTAAGGAAGAGAAAAAGAGACTTTCCTTGGCTTAAAACAACAACAAATTTTTTAGATGTCTTAAAAAAGAGAGAGATTGATGCAGTTGTGATTTCAACTCCCTCGGCTACTCATTATAAGTTAGCTAAATTAGCTTTAAATTCCGGAAAAGATGTTTTTGTAGAGAAGCCACTGGCTCTGAAAGTCAAAGAAGGTAAAGAACTACTAAAATTGACTGAAAAGAAAAAAAAGATTTTAATGGTAGGACACTTGCTTTTGTATCATCCAGCGGTTTTAAAGTTAAAGGAAATAATAAAGAAAGGGGAATTAGGAAAAATTTGCTATATTTGGTCAAACCGACTTAATTTTGGTAGGTTAAGAAGAGAGGAAAATGTTTTATGGTCATTTGCTCCTCATGATATTTCAGTCATTCTTGATATTTTAGGAATGCCCAAGAAAGTTAGGGCAATTGGAAAGACATATCTTCAAAAAGACATTCCCGATATTACTCTAACTTCTCTAGAGTTTCAAGAAGGAAAAGCAGCTCACATTTTTGTTTCCTGGCTAAATCCCTTTAAAGAGCAAAAATTGTCGATAATTGGCTCAAAGGCAATGGCAGTTTTTGATGGTGTGAAAAATGAGCTTATAATTTATTTCCATAAGATAAGGTGGAGGAAAAACAAAAATCCGGAAGTAATAAAGGCTAAAGGGAAAGTGATTAAAATTTCAAAAAAAGAACCATTAATGGAGGAAGCAAAGCATTTTTTGAAATGTATCAAGGAAAGAAAAGATCCAAGAACAGATGGAAAAGAAGCACTAGAAGTATTAAAGGTGTTAGAAGGTTGCCAGAGGTCATTGAGTAAAAATGGGAAACTTATTAATTTATGAATTATTGGGCACATAAAACTGCTGAGATTCAAAAGGGAGCAAAAATTGGAAAAGGGACGAAAATTTGGCAAAATTGTCAGATTTTAAAAGGTGCAGAAATTGGTGAAAATTGTGTTATCGGGCATAATTGTCTGGTAAGTTCTAAAGCAAAACTGGGGAAAGGGGTAAAACTTGAGTCTAATGTTGATGTTTGGGATTTAGTAACCTTAGAAGATTACGTTTTTGTAGGACCTTCAGCAGTTTTTACTAATGATAAAAACCCAAGAGCTAAATATCCTAAATCAAAATATCCTCAATATGGAAAATGGTTTCCTACATTGGTGAAAGAAGGAGCTACGATTGGAGCAAATGCGACAATTGTTTGTGGAATTGAAATTGGTAAATGGGCAATGATTGGAGCTGGAGCTGTGGTTACAAAAGATGTTCCAGATTATGCAATTGTAGCTGGAGTACCTGCAAGAATTATTGGCTGGGTTTGTGAATGTGGAAATAAATTAGAATTTAAGAAAGGAAAGGCTATTTGTAAAATTTGTAAAAGAAAGTACAGAAAAAAGAGAAACAAAGTATGGCAATTGAAATAAAACTTCTTGATCTGGTGGCTCAGTATAAGTTAATTAAAAAAGAGATTAATTCTGCTATTAAGAAATGTCTTAGACATCAACGCTGGATATTAGGCCCTGAAGTAAAAGAATTAGAACAAAAAGTTGCTAACTATATAAAAGTAAAACATGCTGTTGGTGTATCTTCAGGAACAGATGCTTTAGTTCTTGCTTTAAGAGCTATAGCTATCAAAAAAAGAGATTCTGAGTTCTGGAATAAAAAAGATTTAATAATTACTACACCATTTACCTTTACTGCTACCGGAGATGCTATTTTAAGATCTGGAGCAACTCCACTTTTTGTAGACATAAACCCTGAGACTTTTAACATAGACCCAGTGCAGATAAATTTGGCCTTAGAAAAATATGATAGTAACGTGGTAGGAATACTTCCTGTTCATCTTTATGGTCAGGCATCCAATATGGATGAAATAATAAAGATAGCTAGAAAAAATAATTTGTTTATAGTAGAAGATTGTGCTCAAAGTTTTGGTGCTAAATGGAATGGAAGACAAACAGGTTCGTTTGGCGATGCAGGATGTTTCAGTTTTTTCCCTTCTAAAAATCTTGGCGGATTTGGCGATGGAGGAATGATTACTACAAATGATAATAAACTGGCGGAAATTGTAAGAATGTTAAGAAAGCATGGGGGTAAAGATAAATATGATGCAGAACATATAGGTTATAATGCTCGTCTTGATACTTTGCAGGCAGCTGTTTTGCTTGCAAAAATAAGATACATAGATAAGTTTAATAAAAAAAGAAGAAAAATAGCCAGATTCTACAATAGGTACCTAAGAGGAATAAGTTGGATTAAAATACCCAAGGTTCAAAGAAGAGCTTATCATGTTTATCATCAATATACCGTGAAACTACTTAATAAAAAAAGAGATAAGATTCAAGAAAAACTTAAAAGAAAAGGCATACAAACAATGGTTTACTACCCAGTACCTCTTTGTAAGATGAAAGTTTTTAAAAAAAGATGTAAATGCTTAGGAAAACTAAAAAATACCATAGAGGTTACAGAGCAAGTTTTAAGCTTGCCAATAGAGCCAGCTTATAAAGAAAAGATTTATAAAAAAGTGGTAGAAGAAATAAAGAGTTTACAATAAAGAATTTAAGTTGATATGAAAACTCCATTAAAAAAACTAATTAGTAAAGTCATCTATACAGCAGTTATGGTTAGCTGTCTTTTGTTAATTCTATTACTATTTTCTTATGATGCATTTTTGCCTACAGAATCGAAACAAGAACCTAATTCTTTAATAGTAGCTTTTCACAAAGCACGACACATCAAAAATTATCTTCAACCTCCAGAGGACTTACTTCAGTTAATTTCAAGTGTTTATACTCCTGAAGAAAAGAATAGACAGGTTATTTCTAAAGATAACATTGTTTTGGTAAATGATGTTCCTTTTTTTAAGTACTGGCAGGATGTTAAAGAAAGATATGTTTTTCATCCGATGGCTTATGGAGGATTTTTATCTCGTCTTAGTTGTGATGAACCAATAAAAAAGTATCTTTCAGCAGCAAAGAAAACAGCATATAGATTACCTAATGGTGGTCTTTTATGGTACTATCCAGATAATTTTAATCTTAATCGTTTCCTTGGACCTGATATTTCTCCAAGTGCAATTGGTCAGGCTCAGATTCTTGGAGCCATTGTGGATCTAGATAGGCGTTGCAACTTAAATTTAAAAGAATTAGCTCGAGAAACCTATCTTGGATTAGCTTTCCCATATTATCAAGGTGGAGTAAATTTAAAAGATAGCTTTCTGCTTGAACTACCCCTTTTTCGATCTGCCCCTGAAGTTATTCTTAATGGATGGCTTCATGCACTTCTTTATCTTCATCAATATGCTACTTTTTATAATGATTCAGAAGCATTAGAACTATTCAGGAAAAATATCTTTACCCTTGCTCAAGTTTTACCTTCCTTCCACGATTCGACAACTGGTTTGAGTTTGTATTCAGATCTTTGTCCTTATCGAGTTAGAATTTATCATCCTGATGGACCACCGGATAATCTTTATGTATTTTATAAATCTCGCTTACCTGAGCTGGATGACTTAGTATTTAAGCTTGAACTTATCAAAGAAGATAGTTCATCTTATGACAATAGAATTATTAAAACTACTTCCGGGTGGACTGATATATGGATAAGCTGTAGTCAAAGGTATGATACTTATTTAATAGGAGAAGGAAAACCTTTTTCTGTTGAGTTTAATGTTGGTGAATATGATCCCTATCAAACAACTCCTGCTGGAGGAGAAACTGTTAAGCTTCAATCAAAAAAACTCAGTAATTATTCAGTAGTTCATATTACCTCAGTGCGTGACAAACTATTCTGTGGTTATCCAACTAACTTTTCCAAGTTTGGTATTGGTAAGAATTATTATCATACTTATCATGTGGTTGCTTTGGTATGTCTACTTGCTTCTGCTGATCTTCCAGAGGAAGTGTATCAAACTTTAAAATTCTGGATGCACAAATGGATGCAAACAATCGAAAACTGGAATTCCGGTAAGAAGCTGGTATTTTATGATTACCAGTATGTTTTGAAAGAGTTATACGAACATAGAGCCTTCTTACTAACGGACAATTGGAATGCGTTACTTCATAAGATAGAAGCTAGTAGCAGGTGACAAACAAAAGTTGAGCATGGGCAGAGTTTGTATAGTAACGCGTAATACTTTAGTAAATGACTCACGTACGATTAAAGAAGCTAGGATTCTTTCTAAGTTTGGTCTTTGGGTAACAGTTATTGGACTCTGGGCTAAGAACTTGCCAAAACGGGAAAGAATTACTGGTTTTGAAATAGTTAGGATTCCTTCAGCAGTATATAGAATATCAACCTCATTGATTGGTAAATACAGGAAAATAACTAAACTCTCTCCTAAACCTGTAAGGTTCTTTTTACAAAAAGCTGATTTAGTTGTGGTTGTCCTGATACGTAAGTTGGGAGGAATTTTGAATAAATTCTTAACTACTCTTTTGTTGGTATTTGCTGCGTTTCGTCTGCCAGCTGTTTACTACCATGTTCATTTTCCATTGAGTCTTATGCTTTTAGTATGGCTAGCTTGTATTCTTAAAAGACGCTATTTTATTCGCGATTATAATGACATAATTCTTTTAGCTAAATCTAAAAAAGCAGAAGGATATTATGAACAATCCTCTCTTTGGGGTAAAAAACTTGATAAGAGAGAATTAAGGCGGATTAACGACACAATTACTATGATACCTAAAGGTACTTCAACAATACTTGATGTAGGATGTGGTGATGGCAGAATTACTAATCGACTTGCCAGTTCTTATAAAGTTATAGGAGTAGACACAAGCCAGGCTGCTTTAAAATACGTAAAAACCAAAACAGTAATTGGATCTGCAGATAATCTTCCATTTAGAGACCAAAGCTTCGATCTTGTCCTAGCAGCAGAGCTCTTGGAACATCTTCCTCAAGCTGCTTATGAACGGACGCTAAAGGAGCTTAAGCGGGTAGCTCGAAAGTGGATACTAATAAGTGTTCCTTGGCAAGAACAATTGTCATTGGGTTTAGCTCGATGTATACGCTGTAAAACAATTTTTCATGTTAATTATCATCATCGAAGTTTCTCGTTAAAGAAATTAAAATATTTATTTGAGCCTGATTTCAAACTGGTTAAAATTCTTCATACTGGAGGAGAGCGTCGCTCGTTTGTAAGAATTCTTCTTTGGATTAAGCAGCATTTAGGAGGTATTTGGGCACGTACTCCAACAACTGTTTGCCCGAAATGTTCTATTTATCTTTATCCGGGAGGTTACCCAGAACAAAATGCAGTTAGTAGGTTATGTAATGAGTGGAATAAGAAGTTAACTAAAGAAAGACAGCTTGAGAGAAGTCATGTAATTGCTTTATATTTGCGAAAGACATTGATGACCGAAAATTAAAGAGAGATAAGTCTAATATTTCTTGGCTAATAGAAATTTCTAAGCAAGCGATTTTTGAAATTTTTTAAAACTTGACAAGAAAATTAACCTGAAATAAAGTTTTACTAATTGTAAAAAATGACATTCAGAAACATTAAAGTCTGCATGTTTGTATATAATAACTGTAAGCATGATGCTAGAGTTTTAAAAGAAGCAAAGACTTTAACGGAAGCTGGATACGATGTAAGAATTATTGCCGTGCTTGATAAAACTACAGAACCTTACGAAAAAAGGGAAGGGTTTAGGATTATTCGAGTGGTTAAAAACCCACTTCACTATAAAATCTTAAAAGGAATCCTTTCTTCTACTAAAAAATTTTTGAGTTTTTTAAATTGCTCTATTTCACGGTTGAAACGTCAACCGGTAAAAGTTCAATCAGTTACAAGAAAAGCAGTAGGCAAGCTGCGATTAATATTTCAGAAACTTAATCAGGTTATTAAAGAAAAAGGACTTAGAGAGTATGTTAGAAAATCTTTAAAAACTTGTCCGGGTTACTTTTTATCTTTAGGCTGGGCTTTAGTATTAGGTTATTACTTCTACAAAGGTATAAAAAAAATTTTCTACTGGGGATTTTATTATCCAGCAAAATGTATCTGCTTCTTTTTCTACAAAGGTATAAAAAAAATTTTCTACTGGGGATTTTATTATCCAGCAAAACATACCTATTTCTTTTTGTATGGGTTACTTCGAAATTTTTTAATGATTTTCCACAGACCTTTGTCGTTTTTAGATTATTACCAGCGAAGTTTTAAGATTATAGAACAAGAACCAGCAGATATTTATCATGCTCATGACTTAAATACTTTACCGATAGCTTTTTGGGCTAAGAAAAAATTAGGAGGAAAACTGGTATATGATTCACATGAACTCTATACAGAAAAGACTGGCCTAAATTGGCTGGAGAGGTTTCTAGCACGAATAATAGAAAGAAATCTTATAGGTAAATCTGACAGAATCATTACAGTTAACCATTCAATTGCAGGTCAACTAGAAAAAAGATATAACCTAAATATTTCGGCTATAGTTATGAATTGTCCGGTTGCTGCTAAAAAAAACAAACAACAGCATTATAACCGAAAATTTATCCCGGTAAGCAATAAGTTCAAAGTAGTTATTTATCAAGGAGGATTCGCTCCTGGGCGAGGCTTATTTAATTTAATAAAAGCTATTAAACTTGTTTCTCTTTCACAAATTATTCTGGTATTGATTGGCTGGGGAAAACTAGAAAGTGAACTTAAAAGTTTTGTTGAAACTGATCAGGAATTACATGATAAAGTAATATTTCTTCCTCCAGTTTCCCCTGATAAGCTAATCTATGTTACAAAAGAAGCACATTTAGGTGTAATTCCTTTTCGGAAAGTTAGCTTAAACAATTACTACGGGCTTCCAAATAAAATGTTTGAATATTTAATGGCTGGCTTACCAGTAGCTGCAAGTGATTTTCCAGAATTAAGAAAGATTGTACTTGGGCATAAACTTGGCGCAGTTTTTAATCCAGAAGACCCAGAGGATATTGCCAGAGCTATTGATTTTATTCTATCTAATCCAAAAAGATATCGACAAATGAAAGAGAATGCAAAAAAAGCAGCTAAGATTTACAACTGGGAAAACGAATCCAAGAAACTTTTAAAAGTTTACTCTGAGTTGACAAATAAGAACTTATGAAAAACTTATTTCAACCGGTAAAACAACTTTGGAATTGGAGATATCTACTTTGGTTTCTGGTAAAGTCTGATCTTAAAGTTGCCTACAAAAACAAGTTTTTTGGTTTTTTGTGGAGTATTTTAGATCCTTTGATGATGATGGTAGTATATGTAATTCTGGTTCAGTATATCTTTAAAAGAGGAGGTCCTCAGTTTCCAGTGCTTTTATTTTCTGCTCTACTTGCCTGGCGCTGGTTCACTTATTCTTTACAGCAATCCGTTGTCTCACTTACTAGCAGGGCAAAGCTTATTCAGGCCGTAGCTTTTCCAAAAATAATACTTCCTACTCAACAGGTAGTTACTGGGTTTATGAAGTATTTATTCAGTTTGATTGCTCTCTTACCCATGCTTTTTATGTTTCATGCTCGCTTTACTATAAATCTTGTATGGCTACCGGTGGTAGTTTTGATTCAGTTTGTTTTTACGCTAGGTCTTTCTCTAATATTGGCAATTTTTGGGGTATATTTTCGAGACCTTCAAAACATATTACAGTTTGGCTTGCGAATGTGGTTTTATCTTTCACCGGGATTATATTCGGTAGCTGATAGAATTCCAAAACATCTACAACCAATATATATGTTGAATCCATTTTCTGCTTTGTTTAATGCCTACAAGAATTTACTGGTGCGAGGGATTCCACCAACTTTTTATATCTGGATAACTTTAGGAGCAGGATTTTTATTCTTGTGCTTTGGTCTTTTTCTTTTTGCTCGTAAGGAATCTTATCTAGCAAAAGATATAAGATGAGCAAAGTAATGATAAAAGCAAATAATATTGGCATAAAGTTCAGACTGCATCTGGAAAAGCGTCCTACATTAAAAAAGTTAGTAGTGCAGGGTTTAAAGCGTCAATCTTTTAAAGAATTTTGGGCCTTGCGGAATGTAAGCTTTGCTGTAAGAAATGGTGAAACATTGGGAGTTATAGGATTAAATGGAGCTGGAAAAAGTACTCTTCTCAGGGTGATCGGGGGTATATTTGTTCCAGATGAAGGTAAGATAGAAGTAGCTGGCCGAGTTTCAACATTACTTTCCTTAACCGCAGGTTTTCAACCTGAGCTTACTGGCAGTGAGAACATATTTTTGGTTGGAATGCTAATGGGATTTTCCTTACCTCAAATTAGGAAGTATTATAAAAGGATAGTAGAGTTTGCCGAAATTGGGGATTTTATTAATACTCCTGTTAAAACTTATTCATCAGGTATGGTAGCTAGACTTGGATTTGCTATAGCTGCTCATCTGGAATGTGATATATTGCTGATTGACGAAGTATTAGGTGTTGGAGACCAGAGTTTTCGTCAAAAAAGCCAGGCAAAGATTCGAGAGTTATTAGGTAAGGATCACACAGTAGTTTTGGTAAGTCACAATATGGAAGCTATCAAACAGTTTTCTACACAGGTATTGTGGTTGCATAGAGGTGAAGTTAAGGCTTATGGGAAACCTCAGGAGGTTATTGAAAAATATCAGCAGTTTGTAATGAAAATCAAGAAGTAGTCAAGTCATAAAAGAGAAAAAAATTTTAAGTATCCATAAAAAACTATGAAAGTTATATCTATTATTGGTGCTCGTCCTCAATTTATAAAGGCAGCTTTAATTTCAAGGAAACTGAGAAAAAATGGTATTAATGAAATTCTTGTTCATACAGGACAGCATTATGACTTCAACATGTCTGACATATTTTTCAAGGAATTAAGCTTACCAAGACCCGATTATAATCTTGGAGTAGGTTCCGGAACTCATGGCAAACAGACAGGCAAAATGCTTATAGAAGTAGAAAAAGTATTATTCAAAGAGAAACCTGATCTTGTTTTAGTTTATGGAGATACGAATACAACTCTGGCAGGAGCTTTGGCTTCTGTCAAGCTTCATATTCCTCTTGCTCATATAGAAGCAGGCCTGAGAAGTTATAACAAGAATATGCCTGAGGAAGTAAACAGGGTTTTGACAGATCACTGTTCGGATATTCTTTTTGCACCAACAGATAAGACAGTAGAAAATTTAAAGAAAGAAGGGATAACAAAAGGTGTTTACAAAGTAGGGGATGTAATGTTCGATCTAGCTTTAGAAGTTAAAAGGAAAGTTAGTAAAAAAAAGATACTTTCAAAATATAATCTCAGACCTAAAGAATTTATTCTAGTTACAATACATCGAGCGGAAAATACAGATATTAAAGAGAATTTAGAAAATATCTGGAATGCTTTGAATGATATTGCTAATTCAGATATAAAAGTTTTCTTTCCTGTTCATCCAAGAACAAGAAAAGCATTAAAAAATTATAACTTAATAGATAGAACTTCTAAAAACTTAATTATCACAGAACCAGTTTCTTATTTTGAGATGATTGTTCTTGAAAGTAGTGCAAAGGTAATAGTTACTGATTCTGGAGGTGTACAGAAGGAAGGATATTTTTTTAGAACACCCTGTATCATTCCAAGGAATGAAACAGAATGGGTTGAACTGGTAGAAATAGGATGGAATAAGGTTGTTGGCAATAAAAAAGAAAACATAGTAAAAGAGACCATAAAAGCTTTTAATAGAGATACTTCCAATAAAAAATGGATTGACTTTTATGGTGGCGGAAAAGCAAGTGAAAGAATCATAGAAGTTCTAAAGAACTATGGAAAATGAAAATTTACCACTGGTTTCTATAATTATTCCTTGTCGAAATGAAGAAAAGTTCATTGGAGACTGTCTTGATTCTATTATTGTTCAGAATTATCCAAAGGATAGAATTGAGGTACTGGTAGTAGATGGAAGAAGCACCGATAAGACAAAAGAGGTTGTTAAAAAATATATTCAGAAATATTCATTTATAAGAATTTTAGATAACCCAAAGAGGATAACTCCTGCTGGCATGAACATAGGAATAAAAAAGGCAAAAGGGGATTATATATTGATTTTAAGCAGTCATTCAAAGGTAGGTAAAAATTTTATCCAGGAGAATGTTTCGAATTTACAAAAACATCGTGTTGACTGTGTCGGAGGAACTATAATAACTCTTCCTGCAAAGGAAAACTTACTTTCTCAATCCATTGCGTTAGCACTTTCTCATCCCTTTGGTGTAGGAAATGTTTATTTTAGGATAGGTTCAAAAAAACCAAGATTTGTGGATACGGTTCCATTTGGTTGTTATAAAAGGGAAGTTTTTAAAAAAATTGGATTGTTTGATGAAGATTTATTGCGAGGACAGGATGCTGAATTTAATACTAGATTAAAAAAGTACGGAGGAAAAATTCTTCTGGTCCCAGAAATTGTTTCTTATTATTATGCCAGGGATTCCTTACTTAAACTCTGGAGAACCTACTTTCAATATGGGTATTTTAAACCTTTAACAGTTAAAAAAGTAGGAAATGTTTATACTATAAGACAACTAGTTCCAGGGATATTTGTTGGAAGTTTGGTTATTTCGCTTGCGCTTTCAATAATTTACCAACCACTTTTATGGCTTTTTGTTTTTATGTTGAGCTCTTATATAATTGTTAATCTGGTGTTTTCTTTAAAAATTTCTCTCAAAAAAGGAATTAAATTCTTTTTTGTTCTTCCTTCTGTCTTTTCAACCTTACATTTTAGCTATGGACTTGGCTATTTAAAAGGTATATGGGATTTTATTATTTTAGAAAAACATAAAAAGAAAAAGATTGAAGATATACCCCTTGCAAGATAACATTGAAAGTGATTATATCTACTGCTAGCATTTCAGCTATTGTATTTTAAAACGCAAGAATTTAAAATCTAGTTAATAAAAAGTCTTTGATGAAGTCTAAAATAAATTTTCTAAAGTTTGTTTTATGTTTGGGCGATTTTCTCTTGATGTACTTTGCTATTCTTTTAGCTTTGGCTATAAGGTATAACGATTTTTCTTTTTTGCCCGGGCCAAGAACGCAGATTTTCCTTTTTCATTTTTCTTTTATCCATCTAATCTGGCTTTTTATTCTTTTTCTCTTAGATTTTTATGAAATTCCTTCTTTAAAGAATTTATCTGAATTTTTTTCTCATCTAATTATTTTTCTGTTTTTAGCTTTTTTAGTAGGAAGTGTTTATTTTTATGTTCAACCCAAAATAATTATTTCTCCCAAAACCATACTTTTAATGGATGTCGTCTTTTTAGCAATTTTTCTTTACATCTGGCGTCTTTTAATTTCTTTTTTATTAAAATTTTTTGGTTTTAAACAAAAAATTCTTTTTTTGGGAAGTCATCTGTTACTAAAGGAAGTTCTTCCTGAAGTTTTAACTAGAAGTGAGTACAAAGTTTTGAATAAGTACGAAGAAAGGCCGGATTTAGTTATTCTGGCTTTTGACAAAGAAGACAAAGAAAGGATAAAAGAGATATTTTCTAATTTTCCTTTGGATTTAAATTACATAAGTTTGAAAGATTTTTACGAGAGTTTGCTTCAAAGGGTGGCCTTGGATTATATTGATGAGACCTGGTTTTTTGAAAACTTTAAAAATAAAGGAAAAACCTACCAGTTTTTTAAGAGATTGTTTGATATTGTTTTTTCTATAATTGGCTTAATAGTTACTGGAGTTCTTTTTCCTTTTGTTGCCCTGGGTATAAAAATTACTTCTCCTGGCCCTATTTTTTACAAACAAAAAAGAGTAGGTAAGAATGGTAAAATTTTTACCTTATATAAATTTAGAACCATGATAAAAAGTGCTGAAATAAATGGGCCACAGTGGGCAGTTAAGAATGATTCACGAATAACTTCTTTTGGAAAGTTTCTCCGCTCCACTCATTTGGATGAATTTCCCCAGTTTTTTAACATTTTAAAAGGAGATATTTCTTTTGTTGGACCAAGGCCGGAGAGGCCGGAATTTGTAGAAAGATTAAAAAGAGAAATTCCTTTTTATGACATCCGCCATCTTGTAAAGCCCGGTTTAACCGGCTGGGCACAGATCAAGTACAAGTATGGAGCTTCTGTTGATGAAGCCAAAGAAAAACTGAAATATGAACTTTATTATTTAAAACATCGCTCTTTTATCTTTGATTTGGGAATTATTCTTAAAACTATTAGATATTTATTTTGACAAAATAGACAAAACAGGCTACTATACTAAGGACAGTAAAAAATATATGGAAGAAGAAGTTAACTTAGTGGATTATCTAGAAGTAATTATTAAACATAGGTGGCTGATTTTAGCTATCTTTGGAATAATCATAGTTACAGCTATTATTTTAAATTTAGTTGCTCCTAAAGTTTATCAGGGAACCGCAATTTTAGAAATTGGGCAGATAGGAACTTTGGTTCCCAAAACTGGTCAGGTTGTATCAGAATTAATTGAATCTCCGGCTGAACTAGTGGAAAAAATTAATCAAGGAGTTTATTCGGATTTAGTAGTTGGGAGAAAAGAAAAACCTTTAATTAGAATATCGTCAGCTGTCTTAGGTGAGACCAGTTTTATAGAAGTTAAAATTGAATCAACTAATAAGCAGTTGATTCGGAAAGCTTTGAATAACTTAAATCAGGTTATTTTAAAGCAACACCAGCTCAAAGTTTCGGCTAAACAAAATATCTTAAATGATAATATTAGAAATCTGGAGCAAAAAGTTAATTCTTTAGAGCAAGAAAGGAAAATCTTAGAACAGGACATTCAAAAGTTAACTGGCTCGGAAAGGTATGCCTTACTGAATTTACTTGAAGTTAAAAAACAGGAAATCAGCGAGACTAAATCGAAAATTAATGAATTGAAGAATGCTTTAACCAAAATTGAATCAACTAAAGTAATAAAATCTGCCCAAGTTTTGGACCGACCAATTCGGCCAAAAGTTGCTCAGAATCTAACTATATCTGGAATTTTAGGGTTACTTATTGGAGTATTTGCTGCTTTTATTAAAGAATGGTGGAAAAAGAGTAGAGAAGCATCAGCCTAAAAAATTTCTACCAAGTAATTACTTATAATCTTCTCTAAGTGTTGGTAATATTGTAAATCATCTACTTTCTTATTCTTATTTTATCGCCTACTTATTTTTATTTGTATGTGATGTTTTTATGAGTTTTGATTGAGTACTTAACTACTTAAGTACTTGAGTAGTTAAGTACTTAAGTGGTTGGTGTTAGTATAGTTGGGAATATGTTCATAATCCACTTTAATTTAGAAATTGACTCTGTTACACTACCTAAAAATGAATCAATTAATTAAAATTCTTCTTTTAGCTATGACACCAATTGGAGAATTAAGAGTTTCTATTCCAGTGGCTTTAACAGTTTATGGTTTAAATCCGGTTCTTGCTTATTTAATATCTGTAGCTGGTAATTTAATTCCAGTAATTTTTCTGTTACTATTTTTAGAAAAAATAACTAATTTTCTTTCCAGAAATTTTAAAGTTTTTGAAATATTTTTTAGCTGGTTATTCAAAAGAACTAGAAAAAAATACAATTTACAGATTAAAAAATTTGGTCATCCGATTTTAGCTTTGTTCGTAGCTATTCCACTTCCAGTTACCGGAGCCTGGACTGGTTGTTTAATTGCCTTCTTATTTGGTATTCCATTTAAAAAGGCTCTTTCTGCTATTAGCTTGGGAGTATTTACTGCCGGGGGATTGGTATTACTAATAACTAAATTAGGTTTAACTATACAGCAGCACTTTGGCTGGCAGGTTCTTTTTGGAATTATCATAACCATTGCTCTTTTTTACTATTTAATCAGGAAAGCTTATCTGAATCAGAGTAGATAATTCAGGTTTTCATTTTTGATTATTTGACTCTTTGTTCTTAATGTATTTAAGTGTCTAACTAGTCAAGTACTTAAATAGTTTAATAGTTCATTGAATTATTTTGAACTGCTTAACAAAAAATTAATTGGTAATAAGGTTTTGCTAAATTATGTTTCCTACAAAAAATTTTTAAAAATTTGACCAGTTGACAAAAAATTAATCTGTGTAGTAACGCATTTTGCCAATTATATATTTTTATGAAAAAATTTCTTAAAAAAGGTGAGTAAAGTCTGGGTTAGCTATGGCAGTCTTGATGTTGGCTTGGTTTATAGGCAATATAATTATCCTTCAAACCCATCTATAGATGAATTCCTCAATTGGTCTTAAAGCGAGCTTTGCTTTAAGTAAATTAAAAATTTTGGTAGTCACTCAGGAAAGTTACTGTGAAGATTGTATACTTAAAAGACAGATTCTAAGAACTATTATCGCTCAGACAGCTGAAGTAAATCCTCTACTATATTAATCAGATTAAGAAGATTTTAAGTAATTCCAGAGAAAATCCTAAATTTAGAGCTGAAATGGCTTTACCTAACAGATGACTTTAGCTTCAGATCTTACCAGAGGCGATCATACTTAGTTGCTCTTCTGCACTGTCCAGTAATTTTATTACATACATATATCATTCTGTCACTGCTACTGATAAAGTCATATTTTGGACAAATTAAATAAATCACTACATAAATAATAAGAGTAATTAAAATCCATTTTATCCACTCACAATTTTTCTTTTTTTTCTTTCATAGGCTTATTTATGAAAGTTTTTATTCAACTAAAGCATCAATTTTTTTTCCTAAAATTATTACTGTAAGAAGTGCTGAATTACGTTGTTGTTCTAAATCATCAGGGAATTTTCCTAACCGCTTCTCTTGATTATTGAGACAATCAGATATTTCCATTTGTTGTTGGGTTCTATAACAGAAGCTGTAATAATAATATATTTCTTCAAGATTCCAAAATTTGACAGATGCTTTTGCATATCTTTCTAATAGTTCTTGGATTTCACTCGGTTGTTTTTCTCCTTCCATAATTTGGTGCAAGGTCATAGCTAATGTTTTTCCCCTGCTAATTTGGTATCCCCATTGGAAAACTTTATCAAGCTGTTTAGTAACAGCATTGCGATATGCTTGGTATTCAGGATTCTCCTTTGCGTAGAGCTCTTTTCTTTTTACTTGCTCTAAAAGAGGAAGATTAGCAATGCTTTCTTCAAATTCAACAAATTCTTTTTGATAATGAGGAAATCGAGGGAGATAAATACGATTGTCTGAGATTCTTTCGGCTTCCATTGTCTCGTTGAGAATTTGCTGCAATTGGGTAAATAATTGTAATTCATCTTTAGGAACAACTTGCTTTTTTGTTTTTAAGTTGGGAATTTCTTCTTTGGGAGATTCTGGACTGGGAAAGCTGATTCTGGAATTAGATAAATAAATAAAACCACCAATTATAAAAGCAGCTATTATTATTGCAATGAAGGTTTTATTCTTTTTCAAAAAAATATTCATAAACCGTTACCTATTAGTTTAATAGCAATATTCCATTAATTTTTGCTCTAGTGGTAATGCCAACAATTTCGGTCTCCCTGATTAAACTCCAGGGAGCTAAAATATTATTAGTATATTTCTCTTGAAAGTGAACTACCGCAGCTTCAGTCAAAGGGCCAAAATAACTAGTAATCAACTTCTCAGGATAAATATCTGAATCTTGAGAGACAGCGAACCTTTGAAGCTTTGTAACATCTCCATTTCTTATTTCTTGGTATAATAATCTTGTTAGAAGGCTCACTTGAGGACTAAACTTTAGCGTCAGAGAGGTTTTGGGTTTAGGAACTCTACAAGAGGGAGGTGCTGGTTTCTTATAATAATTTTTTAAATAAGTACCCGGATTACCAGGTGCTACCTTTCCTGTAAATGGATTAACATTACCGGGAAAACTCCAATTATTATGAGGATTACCATCGGGGTTACTCCTATAGTGAGGTCTTATATAAGTGCCGTCTTTCCGATAGTATCTCTTTACTCTCGCATAAGTATTAGTATCGCAAGCTATATAAAAAAGACTTCCTATTGCACAAAGTGATAGCAGACCAGATAAAATTGTTTTATAGGTTCTCCTGATCAAGTTTTCTATAACTCCTAATAGTGATAGCATATATTTCGAAGTTTTTCAAGAAGATGTACTCATCTTATATGATCGCTTGACTTTAAACTTGTATTAGATATAATGCCCCATGTGGAAGAATCTACAATTTTTAAAAATATAATTAGAAATAAGAATATTGCTTCGGTAATTGTTATTTTAATGCTTTTACTTGCTATTCCTTCGGGAATATGGCCTTACGGATATTACATTCTTTTGCGTTGGGTTGTTACAGGACTAGCCCTTTTCGTGCTATGGGTAGCTTATAATCTTAACAAGAAAAGCTGGCTTTGGTTAATGATGGGAGTGGCTATCCTCTTTAATCTCATCTTACCTATTCATTTGGATAAAGAATTATGGCAGATAATTGACCTTATTGTGGCAGTTCTATTTTTAGTATCAATTTTCCATATTAAGTGTAAATCCCAGTAACTTTTATAAAAGAAATTTTAGGAAAAAGAAAAGAGTAAGGAAGTTGAGAAATGAAGATAGAGATGTTGTTGGTTATAGTATAAAGAAAGCCACTCAAGCCAGGATAAAGAAAAAGCAAGAGAGTAAGAGAAAAATTTTGGAAATATTAAAAGAAAAAAGGAAAATCGCCAATAATAATATTCAGGAGATTTTAAATTGTTCTGATGTTACTGCTACTAATTATTTGGATGAATTAGAAAAGGAAGGAACAATTGAACAAGTAGGCAAAACCGGTAGGTTTGTTTATTATCAATTTAAATCAACGGCTAAATAGGCGTAATTAGCCGTTGAACAAGGGAGGTCAGACCCCAAAAATTGTCCTATTTTTTACCTGGTAGAAATGTACAAGCGTGCCACTTTATTTAAGTATAAAATTTGCTTATAATCAAATCAAAGGTTAATGCAATTAGAGAGTAATTATGGTTGTATCTTTTTAAGTAAAATTTTAGCTTGAGTAGAGCTTAAAATCAGTGAGTTTGTGTATAGCTTGTTAGTAACTAATCCTACTCAATTCTAATCATATGAACAAAAAAATGTTATTATATGAAGTGATAAATGATGGAGAAAAAATTTCTTTAATAGATGAATCTGAATGGCTAATTAATCCCGGGGATATGCCTACGGTTTGCACGTGGATTCCAACAGCTGAAATTGAAATTGAGAAAATTGATGATAATAGCATGTTTAATTATAAACTGACAAATCTTGAAACTGGTGAAAGCGTAAAAGCAAGAAATATTAAAAAAGGTAAAGGTAGAAAATATTTGCAAACTTTACAAAATCTAATCTTGTAAATAAGCTTCTTGAATTTAACTGTAAAGTTCCTCTAAATTCTTTTTTCATGGATCTGCCTGATAATTATGTCATTATTACAAGTAAAAGATATTAACAGAGTGATAGCTTAACGTTATTATAAATATTACATTGTTTCTGGTTCAACTGATAATATTGGGATTGTTTCTTATAATTGGGATGTTAACAATGATGGAGTAGCGGATTTGTTAGGAGAAAAGCCATTTTTTCAGGGCTATTCATCGGCAAATACCTAATACTGTAACTTTAGAGGTTTCAGATGCAGCTGGAAATAAAGATAGCGATAATTTAATTGTAACTGTTATTCCTTCTGAAAACCAACAATCTTTGCAATTAGAAATTACTGAGATTATGTATAATCCGGAAGGCAATGATTCAGGGAGAGAATGGATAGAGATAAAAAATAAAGGAAATAAAGAAATAGATTTAACTTGTTTAAAGTTTTACGAAGATAAAACCAATCATAGTGTTTCTTTATTCCAAGGAAATAAAGAAATTTCTTCCAACGAATATGCCGTAATTTCCAACAATCCAGAGAAGTTTAAAGAGGAATTCCCTGATTGCACTTCTCCTCTTTTTAAATCTTCCTTTAATTCTCTGAAGAACAATCCTGGCGAAGAAATTGCTTTAAAATACAACGATGAAATTATTGACCAGGTAGAATATTCAAACACTTGGGGAGCAGATGGCAACAATAAATCTCTTCAAAAAATAGATGGACAATGGCTTGAAGAAAATCCCTCGCCGGGAGAAGAAAACAAAAAACATATAAACCAATCTCCAAGCGCTTTTTTTGTTTGTACTCCTGAAAATCCGACCACTGAAGACGAAATAACTTTTGACGCCTCTTCCTCAACTGATTCTGACGGAGAAATTATTTCCTATAATTGGGATTTTGGAGATGGTTTTGCCAGTTCTACTACCAGCACGGTCATTTTTCATCATTATGTTGAGCCAGGTAATTATCGGGTGGTTTTAACTGTTTATGATGACCAAAATTTATCTAATTCTACTTCTACTACAATTTCGGTTGGTCCTCCTCCAAATTCCTTGCCAATTGCCGATTTTGATTTTCAACCTCAAAATCCCAAAGTCAATCAGCTGATTAACTTTGACGCCAGCAATTCTTTTGATTCAGATGGAAAAATTACTTCTTATAACTGGGATTTTGGTGATGGAAGTTTCATCTCTACTACCACTCAATTGATCAGTCATTCATTCTCAGAGCCAAAAACTTATCAAATTTCTTTAACTATTTTTGATGATAAAAATGCCAGCTCGAAGGTTTCCAAAATTATTGAAGTAAAACCGGTGCCAAAATTAGCCGACCATGTAGTTATTTCGGAAATTCAAGCTGGAACTGAAGAAAACCCTAATGATGAATTTGTTGAGCTTTACAATCCCGCTTCAAAACCGGTAGATTTAACTGGCTGGGAGTTAAGAAAAATAACCTCTACTGGAACCGAAACTAATTTATTAGATGATGGTAAATTTATCGGGACTATTCCGGCTAGAGGTTTTTTCTTGATTGGTTCTAAGGATTATTCAGGAGAAAAACAGCCAGATATTAATTATTCAGTAAGTAGTGGGCTATTAGCTTATTCAAACAATTCAATAGTTTTGTATAATGGCGATTATCAAACTGCTGATGTTGTTGATAAAGTTTCTTATTCAAATATTCCCAAAGGAAAATCTTTAGAACGAAAAGCAATTTTGAATGACACTTGCTATGTTGCTCAGAATGAATATGAGTTTTCTGGTAATGGATGCGATACCGATAGCTTAAATGATTTTGATTTAAGAGATGTTCCTAATCCTCAAAATTCCCAAAGCTTGCCTGAACCAAGAGAAAGACCGACTACTCCATCAAACTTTGAAGTTGAATTTAATTCTGAAAAGATGCAACTTGAATTTAGCTGGGAGAAATCAACTGACTGTTTAGGTAACTCTGACTTAACTTATTTAATTACCGATATTTCCAATTCTTCTACCAGTTTAATTTTTGAACCAATTTCTGAAAATTCTGTTTGCAAGCCAATTTTGGAAATTGGCCGAAATTATAAGTTTTCAATTCGAGCCAGAGATAAAGATGGTTTATTGTCTTCAAAAAATTATACTGAAATTAAAGTTCCTTCGTTTTTAGATTCGGTTTATTTATATCAATACAATGGCCAGCAATTTATTGATTTGTACTATTCTAAATATCCATTTATTCCGGATATTTATAATCAGGGAGATAGCTTTAAGTTTTTGATATTTTATTTAAATCAAGACCCAAATGTTGAAATTAATCAGCTAGATGGGGCAAGCGGTTTTTATGTTGACTCCAGCGAAAATGCAAAGAAGTATGGATATTGGGGTTCTGAAATCAATGAAGCTATTAGGCTAAAGTACTTAACCTGGGTTAATTTATATAGCCAGAGTGAACGAACCAGCACCAGTTTAATTTTGCCTGATACTGAAAGCCAGCAGATGATACCTGGATGGACCGGAGTTGGTTCAATGCCCTGGAGTCAGTTAGAAGACTTGCATTTAAAAATTAAGATTGATGACGCTGATATTGATAACCTTTCTAATTCAGATTATTTAACCATTGCCTTTTATAGCTCCAGTTCTGACACTACAGCTAGATTGGTAGCTGTAGATAGAACTAAATACTACTTTCAGGATGATATTTCTTTTCATCAAAAACCAATTATTCCAGAAATTCTCAGTTCTAGCCTGGATGAGAATAATTCAGAACTTTGTCTGGAATTCAAATCAACTGATGTTGATTCATTGGACAAGTCGTTGAAATATGAATTGAAATATGCTGAATTGCCTGAAAATTTAGAAGATAAAGATTGGCAGGAAGTGGAAAATTCAGTCAGGTTAACTGTTTATCCTGGTAGTACGTATCAAATAGCAGTTAGAGCTAAAGATGAATTTGGAATTTATTCTGAAACAAAATTGTTCAATTATTCAGTTCCTGAGATTAAAAATCCATTAGGACTTAAAAATATTCAGTGGGGACATTTAAACTCTTCTTCAACTGTTGAGTTAAGTTTTGAATTTGGTAAGTATCCATTTATTCCTGAAAATGATTATCCCTGGCAGGCAATAATATTTTATTTTAATCAGCCAGCTAAAAATATCTCCTTTAACCTGAATGCCAGAGATTCTGAAATAATTCAAAATGATTCTCAGCTAAAGTTAAATTATAAGCAATGCAGTCAAATTAAGGATTCTCCAGCTCTGTTTTTAGCTGAAAAAAAGGATTGTATATGCTATAGAAGATATTCGCTGCCATTTTCAGAAATTGTTTTTCCAAAACAGGATAAACCAGGGAAAATTGTCATTAAAGTTTCTGGAATTTACAATTCAGATAAAAATTTATCCGAGCTTAATTCTTCAGATTTCATAACCATAGCTTTTCTAAATTGTAATAACTCTGGTCTTCCCAGGGGGACTTTAGTAACTATAGCTAGAGACCAAAACCGATATTTCTTTAAAGAATAAATCCTTGTAATTTTTTTAAAAACAAATTCCCAATTGATTCTTGTAATTATTTGTTTTACAATAATAACAAAGGTCGAAAAAAGTGACAAAAAGGATGAAGAGGGGATTTACTTTAATTGAGCTATTGATAGTTATTGCAATTCTGGCAATTATAGCAACCACGATAGCGGTAGTAATGAATCCAGCTCAGATGCTCAAGGAAGCCAGAGACTCTCAGAGAATGTCTGATTTAAAGAGTATTCAATCAGCTTTAAGTTTGTATCTAGTATCAGTGTCTAATCCGCAAATGCCCAAATCTGGAGAATCTGCCTGTAAATGTACTGGGAAAACTGGAAGTGGTAATGTTTACGCGAAGGATGATACTGATGGTGGATTCACGTCTGCAACTTGCGCTGCTGATAATGATATTACCACTGATGGTACCGGCTGGGTAGCAATTAATCTAAATGATATTCCTGCCGGTTCTCCTTTATCATCTTTACCATTAGATCCAGTTAATGATGATAGCAGTAATGGTGAAGGGGTTGATGGTGGCTTTTATTACATCTTTGGTTGTTCTTCTTCTACCCTGACTTTTGAGTTGAACTGCAATATGGAGAGCACCAAGTATAGCGACCTGGAAGGCAAGGATGGAGGAGATAATTCTAATATTTACGAAATTGGTTCTGACCCCGGATTGGATTTGATTTAGTTGAGCAGGAAGCGTTTGAAGCCTGCCCCTGAAATTCAGGGGCAGGCTTGATTTTGAATTTAGTCTGAAGCTGGTATAATTTTAATGATGTTCTATCTTGCTTTAAGTATTTTAATTGTCAGTATTGCTGTTCAAGTTTTTTTAAAGTTTAAAAATTTAGTTGGGAAAACTTTAGCTAAAAATGTTTTCAAACTTATACTACTAATTTCAGTTATTTTAATTTTCAGCTTTAGCTTTTATAATACCAGGCAATTGTTTTTAACCTGGCAGACAAGTCCACCATCAAAGTATCTTATTCCTCCCTATCGTAGTATTTATTATTTTTTAAGTTATTCTTTTTTCCACTTTTATATCAAATATTTAATATCCTTTGGGATTTCTTTATTTTTTCTAGCTTTTTTTAAATACATAAACAAAAAGAAGCGATATCGATTTTTTGAAAATGAGGAACCTTATATTGCTGGAGTATCAATTTTTATTCTTCCTCATCCATGGTGTTTTATTTATTTAATAGCCATATTTTTGATTGGAATTATTGGAACTGCGCTGTTAAAATTTAGAGGTTCTCAGGCTCGGTTTCCATTTTATTATTTCTGGCTTTGGCCAAGTTTAGCTATTTTATTAGTATCTAAATTTTTGGTATAATAAAACAAGTTAGAAATTTATCATGTTAATTCTTCCTTTAAAAAAGCTGAAGCAAATATTGATTGATAAAGGACTAATTACCACTGAAGAATTTGATGCGATGGTTGAAAGAGCCAAGCGAAAAAGACAGAATATAGTCGAAGCTCTAGCAGCTCAAGGTTATCTTACTTTGGATTATTACTATGACCTGTTATCAGATATTCTGAAAGTGGAAAGGGTAAAACTTAAAAATGTGGGAATTCAGGAAGATGCATTTTATCTTCTTCCTCAGGACTTAGCTCAAGAATATAAAGTTTGTGTATTTAATCGAGAAAAAGATGGAACTCTGGATATAGGAATGGAGGACCCTACTAATCTAGAAATTATTGAATTTTTAGAAAAATATTTAAAAGCTAAAGTTCATCCAGTTTTAGTCTCTGATGAGGATTTAAATTGGGCTTTTTCTTTATATCAGAGAAAAACTGCATTAAGCTTCAGGAAGATGATTGAAGAAAGTGTAGCTGAAGCTTTACGAGCTGGAACCAAAGCCGAAAAGAAGTTAAAAGAAATAGCTACCATGGTTCCAATTGCTGCTATAGTTGATAATCTGATAAGTTATGCTGCTTCGCTTTCGGCCTCTGATATTCATCTAGAAATTTTAGAAGATTGCTTACTGGTAAGGTTTAGAATTGACGGAATTCTTTATGAAATGATTAGACTACCCAAGCAAATTCATCCGGCAATAGTGGCTAGAATTAAACTACTATCCGGGCTTGCAATTGATGAACATTCCAGGCCTCAGGATGGACGGTTTAGATACAAGACTGAAACAGGGGCGGTAGATATGCGAGTATCGGTAATGCCTACTTTTTTTGGAGAAAAAATTGCGATTAGGTTGCTAGCTGCGACTCAAAAACCTTTTTCCTTTGAAGAACTGGGAATGTTAAGGGATACCATAAAATTAGTTAAAAAGAATATTGCTAAAACTTATGGAATGATTTTAGTATGTGGGCCTACTGGCTCTGGAAAAACCACTACCCTTTATTCAATTTTGAATTTATTAAATCAACCTGGTGTAAATATTGTTACTATTGAAGATCCGGTGGAATATAATATTTCTTATTTGAATCAAACTCAGATAAATCCTAAAGCTGGAATTACTTTTGCTAATGGCTTAAGGGCTATTCTGCGTCAAGACCCCGACATTATTATGGTTGGTGAAATTCGAGATAGAGAAACTGCTGAAATTGCAGTTCATTCAGCTTTAACCGGACATCTAATTCTATCCTCACTTCATACCAGCGATGCACCTACTGCAATTCCAAGGTTAATTGATATGGGCATTCCAGCTTATTTGGTAGCTGCGGTTTTAAATGCAGTAGTAGCTCAAAGATTGGTTCGAACAATTCATAAGCCCTGTATTGAGTCATATAAGCCAGATAAGGGTACTATATCAGCTATAAAAGAGCAGCTAAGAGTGTTAGGGATAGATCCTAGTGAAGTGCGTATACCAAAGACTCTTTACCGAGGCAGAGGATGTCCTGGATGTAACTTTACTGGATATTCTGGAAGAACTGCCATTTTTGAGGTTTTAGATGTAACCAAAGATATTAGAGATATGATTACACTTCCAGATTTTTCCTTAGATGCCTTAAAGGAACTAAGTAGAAGCAAGGGGATGACAACAATGTTTGAGGATGGTTTATTGAAAGTAGAAAGAGGAATTACCACCATAGAAGAGGTTTTGAGAGTAGCCAGGTAATATAAATTTAAAATTAAAAAATCAAAAATTAAAATTACAATGCAAAATGTTAAAATTAGCAAATTTCAAAATCATTTTAATATTTATCTATTTTGAATTTTAAATCGTCATTTTACATTTTGATTTTTACATTTTAAATTTACATTATGCGTTTTAAATATACTGCAGCTTTACCAACTGGAGAAGTTAGTGAAGGAGAAATATCTGCCACAGATATCAAAGAAGCCTTAGAAGAGTTAGCTGCAAAAGGTTTAACTCCAATTACAATTAAACCAAAAAGGAGAGTGGTACTTCGAGGAAGAAGATTTTTTGCTCCACTAATTGGTATCAATGATAAAATCTTTCTAACTAGGTATATATCTTTAATGCTGAGAAGTGGGACAGATTTATTCAGGACTGTTAAAATTTTGATTACTGACTATGAAAAGCCAGGACTTCGAAACTTTTTAATGGAATTGAGATATGACCTTGAACAGGGACGGTCAATGTCTTTTACTTTCGCAAAATATCCTCAGTTTTTTGACCCGGTTTTTGTTAATTTAATTAAAGCCGGAGAAGCTTCAGGTAATCTGGAAGTGGTGTTTGATCGCTTGTCAACTTCTTTAGAAACAACCAGGGATTTTAAAGGCCGAGTTAGATCAGCTCTAATTTATCCAGTTTTTCTATTAATAATGTCTGGTGTTGTGGTAACCTTTTTAACTACCTTTGCGCTACCCAAAATTGCTTCGGTGTTTGAAGGTACTGGATTTGAACCGCCAGCTTTTTCTAAGATGGTTTTTACTGTAGGTGGATTTATTGCTGAACATATCTGGACAATATTATCATTAGGGATAGGAGGTTTATTATTACTGTTCATTTTATATCGTAATTTTATAGTAGTTCGCAGATTACTTTTTGATTTATTTACCAAAATAAAAATAGTTAGAAATTTGACTGAAAAAATGGCTATTCAAAGATTTGCCTCCACCTTAGCATCTTTAATTGAAGCCGGAATAGATTTTCCGCGCGCGGTTGAAATTACTGCCGAAGTAGTTGGAAATCAGAGACTAAAAGATGCTTTAATCAGAATTTCTAGAGAAAGATTAGCTAAGGGCTGGACTATATCTGATGCATTTTCAAGAGAGCCATTTTTCCCCAGAACAGTGGTTAATTTAATTAGTATTGCTGAAAAAACTGGCAACATTGAAACAACTCTGCAAACCTTGGCGGACTTTTATAGAAAAGAAGTAGATAAAGCTCTTAAAGATTTGGTTACGATACTTGAGCCAATTTTACTTTTAGTTATGGGACTAATTATTGGATTTATTGCTATTTCTATTATCGTTCCAATTTATCAGATGGCTACCCAGTTCTAATGTTATGAGGGGGGTTACCTTAACTGAGCTTCTAATTTCAATCTCAATTTTAGTTACTTTGGGATTAGTAATTTTACTGAATTTATTTTCTTATCAACAGCGACAAACTCTAGAACTTGAAGCCAGAAAAATAGTAATTTCCTTACGAGCGACCCAAACTAAATCTCTAGCTGGTGTGGATGGGGATGGAGACGATAGACCAGATTGCTGGGGAATTCATTTTGTAAATTCTCAGAAAGATTTTTATCAAGTTTTTTTTGGAGAAAATTTTACTGCTTCTAATGTAACTGACACTTATTTTTTAAAACCTCAACTTGAATTTAGTCAACCATCTGAAGGTAAAACAGTAGATATTATTTTTGAAAGTATTACTGGCTTACCTAAAAATTTGTCGGTTGTAAAAGTTCGTCTGATAAAAAAACCACAGGATGAAATTTCTATTACCATTCATCAAAATGGAAAAATTGAGTACTAGATGCAAAGTATTAAAACTTAGAAATAAGGGACAGGCTCTAGCTGAAGTATTAATTGGTTTAGCTATTGGGACAATTTTAATTGGAGCAACTATTACTGCAGTAGTAATGGCTCTCCATTCTCAATTTGAAGCTAAGCTACATCAAATTGCTAGCACAATTGCCGAACAGCTTATAGATGACCTGAAAACAGTAGCTGAAAGTAATTGGAATAATATTTATCAACTTAATAAAGGAATGGGTTATAAGTATCATACCCAGACCAGTGGTACTGAACTGGTTGTAGTTGATGGTATCGATGAAGTAGAAATAGGTGGAACCAAGTTTAATAGTTTTTTTTCAGTAGAAAATGTTTATCGAGATGTTAATGGGAAAATTGTGGAACCAGCTGAGGGTTCTGAAGATCCTTCTACTCAAAAAATTATTGTTGAAGTGTTCTGGAAGAAAGCTCAGCAAATTTCTAAAGTGAGAATGGTCAGCATTCTCACTCGGTGGACAAATAAGATAGCCAGGCAGTCATTCTGGGAAAAGCAACTTGGAGAAGTTCAGGTGGTAAAAGATTTTGGTTTCTCTTTTGCTACATCATCTAATATAGACTATTTGTCCATTCCAGGTTCTATTTATATTCAAGGGCTTGCGCCATCTATTTCCAATATAGATTCAGTTTATAAGTATGCCTGGTCTGACATAGCTGGCTGGCTGGATATGACAGCTATGGATGTTGAAAATGGAGTATATGTAAAGACAGATGAACTTACTGGCTTTGGTTATGGAGAAAATTATGGACTAGTTTCATTTAATTGTAAAAATAAAAATGAATGCTCAGTTTCTAATTATAGAGTATTAAATGATAGTACGGGGGTTCTTTCTGGTTATGCCTGGTCTGAAAAATGTGGCTGGATATCGTTTAATTGTTCAGATATGGCAGACTATCATAATGACCCTGATTTTTGCGATACTGTTTCAAACTATAAAGTTACTATTGATTCAGAAGGAATTTTTCATGGCTATGCTTGGTCCGATAACTGTGGCTGGATTGTGTTTAATTGTTCCAATTTAGCCGAAGATTTAAATGATTCTGATTATTGTCAGACTGTTTCTGATTTTTATGTTAAAACTAGCTGGACTAAACCATAAGAAAAATGTAAAATGCAAATATATGATGCCAATCTACAAATTGCTAATAATCAACGAATTTACAAATAAAAGTTAAAAGTTAGAAGTTGGATGTTGAAAATTGAAAATTCAATGAAAATTAAAAATTGATTAATAGCATTTTGATTTTTGATTTTTTAATTTTAAATTAACTATGGTAGACAGCTTAGATAAAATAGTTTCTTTGTGTAAGCGAAGAGGATTTATTTTCCCGAGTTCAGAAATTTATGGGGGACTATCAGCAGTTTATGATTATGGACCATTGGGAGTTGAGTTAAAAAACAATATTAAAAAGTTGTGGTGGCAGGATATTGTTTATAAGAGAGATAATGTTGTAGGACTTGATGCAGCGATTTTTATGAATAAAAAGGTATGGGAAGCTTCTGGACATACTACTTTATTTACTGAAGAGTTTGAAGGTCGGCCATTTAATTTAATGTTTGAAACCTATCATCGAGAAAAGCAGAAAAAAAATTTAATTTACTTAAGACCGGAAACTGCTCAAGGAGTTTTTGTAAATTATTTAAATATTCTGGATACTCAAAGAGCGAAGCTTCCTTTTGGAATAGCTCAGATTGGTAAATCGTTTAGAAATGAAGTAACACCTGAACATTTTCTGATTAAAATTTTGGAATTTGAACAAATGGAATTGGAATATTTTGTAAGCGAATCTGAAGCAGAAAAATGTTATAACTTTTGGAGAAATGAAAGGCTAAACTGGTATTTGAATTTAGGCATCAAAAAAGAGAATCTTAGATTAAAAGAACATTCTAATGATGAGCTGGCTCATTATGCCAAAGCCTGTACAGATGTAGAGTATAGATTTCCGTTTGGCTGGAAGGAAATTGAGGGAATAGCCAATCGTGGAGATTACGATTTAAGACAGCATCAAAAATTTTCAGGACAAAACTTTCCTCAGCCATTACCTTACATTGTTGAATCGTCTTCCGGAATTGATAGAATTTTTTTAGCCTTGTTATGTGATGCTTATTGTGAAGTTAGGGGGGGTAGAACTAAGACTACCAAGCCAACCAAGGAAATAGAAGTAGTTTTAAGATTGAATCCGAAACTTTCTCCAGTTAAAGTAGCGGTTCTACCTTTAATTAAGAAACCTCAGTTAATTAAAATAGCTAAGCAAATTAAAACGAGACTTTCCGAAAATTTTTTGGTTCAGTATGATGAGAAAGATTCCATTGGTAGAAGATATCGAAGACAGGATGAAATTGGGACTCCAATATGCATTACAGTTGACTTTGAATCTATTGAAAATCAGGATGTTACTTTAAGGGACCGTGATTCTATGAACCAAATAAGAGTAAAGATTAATCGATTAGCTGAGATTATTCCTCAAATTTTGGCTGGTCAAAAAATAGAAAAATTTGGGAAAATAATAAAGTAAATAATGGATATAATGCCAACCTACAAATGTTATGTCAATCTACGAATTGCTAATAATCAACGAATTTACAAATAGAAGTTAGAAGTTAGAAGTTGGATGTTGAAAATTGAAAATTGATAATTGAAAATTAATTAATAGCATTTTGATTTTTTAATTTTAAATTTTTTATATTATGACTTATAAAAAGATTACTTTAAATAATAGATTAAGAATTATACTTGTACCAATAAAAGATAGCTTATCTTCTACCATCTTAATACTGGTAAAAGTTGGCTCGTTTTTAGAGAGAAAGAGTAACGCTGGAATTTCTCATTTTTTGGAACATCTAGCCTTTAAAGGAACAAAAAAGTATCCTAGTCCATTAAAACTAGCTTTGGAATTTGAGAAAATTGGAGCAGCTTACAATGCCTTTACCAGTGAGGAATATACTGGCTACTGGATTAAGGTTCAGAACAAGTTTTTAGCCAGAGCCCTGGAATTAATTTCTGAGTTGTATTTAAATCCGGTCTTTTCAAAGTCAGACTTGGAAAAAGAAAGAAAAGTGATAATTGAAGAAATTAACATGTATGAGGATATGCCGGAATATAAGGTTGACGATGTGTTTTTATCCTTGATGTATGGGGATCAACCTATTGGCTATCCAGTAATTGGATTTAAGGAAACGGTTGAAAAAATTAGCCAAAACGAGCTTTTAGAATTTAGAAAGAGAAATTATATTCCTCAAAAAACAGTAGTAGCTGTAGCCGGTGCTTTAAGTGAAGATATTTTAATTCAGATTAAAAGCAAGTTTAGTCTTCGAAAAGTTAAGTCCAGGCGATTTTCTTACCGACTACACTCAAATTTAATACCAAAGTCTAGAGTGAAGATAGAAACTAGACCTACTCATCAAAGCCACCTGGTCTTTGGTTATCCAGCTTTTAGTCTATTTGATCGCCGGCGCTATATTTTGGAGGTTTTGTCTGGTGTTTTAGGTGCAGGAATGAGTTCTAGATTGTTTCAGGTAGTTAGAGAAAAAATGGGAGCAGCCTATTATGTTTCTTCTAGCGTTTCATTGTTTTCAAAGCATGGAATGTTCACAATTTCAGCTGGGGTGGATAATAAAAGAATAGAAAGGGTAATTTTAGCAATAGTTAAAGAAATTGATCGAATTAAGAAGTATAGAGTATCTGAACGTGAACTTCAAAAAGTAAAAAATTACTTAATTGGAAACCTGTACTTAAGGTTGGAAAGGTCTAATGATTGGGCTGGATTTTATGCTCGAACTGAACTGATGGAAAATAAAATTAAATCACCAGAACAAGTTGCTAGAGAGATAGAAAAAGTTAACTCGGAGCAGATTAGAAAACTTGCTAACCAAATTTTCCGTAAAAAAGAGTCAAGACTGGCAATAGTTGGGCCATTTAAAGATGAGAAAATTTTTACTAAACTAATTGCAGGCTAAATTTAAAGATATGGAAATTTCCAGAAAAAATTTGTGGAGATTTTTAGCAGTTATTGCAGTAGCTATCTTATTGTATTTAGCTAGAGATGTAATTCTTCTTGTTGCAGTAGCAGTTCTAATTTCTTTAGCTATTTCTCCCTTGATAGATTGGTTTCAGAAAAAAAATGTTTCTAGAATTTATCCATTGTTGTTAATTTATCTAAGTTTTATTTGCTTAGTAGTATTTATTCTTTCTGATATTATTCCAGCAGTAAGTTCTCAGTTTCAAGAGTTTGTAGTTAATTTTAAAGAAATTGCTACGGAATTTATCTATGCCTTTTTTCCCGAAACGATAGCTCCTCAGTTAAGCTCTGGACTGGAGCTTGGAGTAAGTAAGCTAGTGGAAAATACCCAGGCAATTTTTGAAATAGTTTTTTCAGTATTTGGAAGAATTTTTACTTTTATCACCATTGCAGTTTTAACCTTTTACTTAACTGTTAGAGAAAATGGAGTTTGGGAATTTTTAAGCTTTTTTATTCCAGTTAAATACCAGCATCGAGCTTATCTGGTATTTGAGAAAATCAAGTTCAGATTAGAAAAGTGGCTAAAAGCTCAGTTACTTTTATGCTTAATAGTAGGCTTACTTACTTGGCTGGGCTTGTCAATATTAAAAGTGGATTATTCAGCAACTCTGGGTGGGTTAGCTGGTATTTTGGAAATTATACCATTTCTGGGTCCGATTATAACTGCGATTATAGCTTTTATTATTGCCAGTGCTCAGTCTAAGTGGCTTGGCTTACTGGTTATAGGATTGTTTGTAATTATTCAGAGAATAGAAAATGATTTACTAATTCCGACTATATTTAAAAAGACGTTAGCTTTAAATCCGGCTGTAGTAATTGTAGTTGCAATATTGGGAGCAAAATTTGCTGGGCTGATTGGAATTATTTTAGCTGTTCCCACAGTAATAATAATTCAAGAGGTGGTTAAAGAAATTGAAACTTTAAAATAAATATGAAGTTCTTTGTTACCACTGCAATTGATTATCCTTCAGCCAAGCCTCATTTAGGGCATGCTTTAGAGAAGATTCAGGCTGATGTCATTGCCCGCTACAAGAGAAAAAAAGGCTTTAAAGTTCACTTTAGTACCGGGACTGATGAGCATGGATTGAAAATATTAAAACAAGCTCAAAAAAATAATCAAACCCCTGAGCAGTTTGTAAACAAAATGGTTAATCACTTTAAGCAGTTAAGCCAGGTTTTAAATATATCTTTTGATGATTTTATTCGAACCACTGAGCCTAGACATATTCAAACGGTTGAAAAAGTCTTAGATAAAATCATTAAAAATAAGGATGTTTATAAGGGAGTTTATCAGGGTTACTATTGCGTGGAATGTGAGACTTATTATTCTAAATCAGAACTGGTTAATAACCTGTGTCCGGTGCACCGATTACCAGTAGAGTATAAACAAGAGGAAAGTTACTTTTTTAAAATGAGTAAATATCAAGATTTTTTAATTAAACATATCAAAGATAATTCTGATTTTATTATTCCTCACTATCGTGCAAATGAAATCCTAGAAAGATTAAAGACTCCTTTAAGAGATTTGAGCATTTCTCGGGATATCAGCTGGGGGATTCCTTTTCCAGGAGATGAAAAATATGTTATTGCAGTCTGGGTAGATGCATTGATAAATTATCTTTCTACCATTAATTATCCTGAGCAGAAATTTTCTGAATTCTGGCCAGCTGATGTTCATTTAATTGGAAAGGACATTTTGTGGCATCATAGCATAATCTGGGGCTCGCTTCTTAAGTCAGCAGGACTTCAACTTCCTAAAACTCTTTTGGTTCACGGATTTATTACAGTTGAAGGCAAAAAAATGTCAAAATCTTTGGGAAATATAATTGATCCAATAGAAGTAGCTGAAAAGTATGGTGCAGATACTTTGAGGTATTATCTATTAAGAGAGTTTCCACCATTTGAAGATGGAGATTTTTCTTATACTAAGTTAGAAAGAAGATACAATTCAGATTTAGCTGATGGATTGGGAAACTTGGTAGCTAGAATAGAAGGAATTGGCTCTAAATTTAAGTATGTTAAATTGAAACAAGCCGGATATTCTTCTGAAGAAGTAAAAAAAATTGAAAAAAAATTTGAACAAAAAATGAATCAGTATAAATTTAATGAGAGTTTGGCAGCTATCTGGGAGCTAATATCTTATGGCGATTTATATATTAACCAGCGAAAATTGTGGAGAATAGAAGATCCTACTGAAGTTTCTGAATTGATTTTTATCTTGAAAAGAATTTCGGATTTATTATCACCGTTTATGCCTGAAACTGCTGCAAATATATTTAAAAACATCAAGCCAATTTCTCCTGGAAAATACCTGATTAAAAAAGGAAAACCAATGTTTCCAAAAATTAAATGAACATTTTAGAAGATTTAAAATTTAGAGGGCTAATATATCAAGCAACTGAAGGGTTACCTTCTAGATTAAAACAGGGCAAAATTGTGGTATATGCTGGCTTTGATCCTACTGCAGAGAGCTTACACTTAGGAAATTTACTTCAACTAATCACTTTAAAAAGATTTCAAGAATACGGTCATACCCCAATAATTTTAATTGGAACGGGTACTGCTTTAATAGGTGATCCTAGTGGGAAGCTAAAAGAACGTCCCTTACTTTCCGAAAAAGAAGTGAAACTGAGAGCCAAAAAAATTGAAAATCAGATTAAAAAGTTTTTCGATTTTAAATCTAAAATTAATCCAGCTAGGTTGATAAATAATTACGACTGGCTTGGTAATCTTAAGTTAGTTGAATTTTTAAGAGATATTGGAAAGTGGTTTCAGGTAAATTATATGCTTTCCAAACAATCAATAAGAAGTAGATTAACTACTGGAATTTCATTTGCCGAATTTTGTTATATGTTACTGCAAGCATACGACTTTATGGTATTAAATAAAAAGTTTAACTGTGAACTTCAAATTGGAGGCAGTGATCAGTGGGGGAATATTACTGCCGGGGTAGATTTAATCAGAAAGAAATGCAAGAAAGTGGTTTATGGCTTAACTTTACCATTATTAGTCAAAGCTGATGGAACCAAGTTTGGAAAAACTGAATCAGGTAATATCTGGCTGGATGCAAAAAAAACTTCACCTTATCAATTTTATCAGTTCTGGATAAATATTGATGATAGAGATGTAATTAAGCTTATCAAGTATTTTACCTTTTTGAATAAGAAAGAAATCTTGAATTTACAAGAAAAAGTTAAAAATCAACCTGAAAAAAGGGAGGCTCAAAGAACCTTAGCAAAATTAGTTACTGAATTAGTACATGGAAAATCTGCTTCTAAACAGGCTGGAAAAATATCGAATTATTTGTTTTATGGAAAAATCAGTCAGCTATCTAAATCAGACTTAGCTCAGATTAAAGATACTATTCCTACAAGTAATATTTCAGGAAAACAATTAAATATTTTAGATTTGCTAGTTAAAACTGGAATCTGTTCATCCAAGCGACAGGCAAGAGAAGATGTTAGAAATGGTGCAATTTGTATTAATGGAAAGGTAGTTGGAGATTTACACAAAATTCTCTTTCCTTCAGATAAATTGTTTGGCAAGTACTTGTTAGTTAGAAGAGGAAAGAGAAAATATTTTTTGATTAACTGGATTGGCTGATAATCTATTGTGTTTTGTCCAGATTTAAAATTTGGTATAATTGAAGTATGAGATTTAATGTTTAAAGGTCGGAACTTAATTTAATTTTTATTATGTGGATTGCGATAACCATAGTAGTCATAATTCTTTTGTGGACTATCTTTACTTATAATGGACTGGTTAAGTTAAGGAACAGAGCCAGAGAAGCCTGGGCTGATATTGATGTCCAGCTAAAAAGAAGATATAACCTGATTCCAAATTTGGTAAATACAGTAAAAGGATATGCTACTCATGAAAGAGAACTTTTTGAAAAGATAACTGAGGCCAGAGCTAGTGTTACTAAAGCAAAAGGAGTAGTTGAGAAAGGGGCAGCTGAAGGTGCTTTAAGTGAAGCTTTAAAGAGTCTTTTTGCGGTAGCTGAGAATTATCCTGAATTGAAGGCTTCCAAAAACTTCATTGAGCTCCAAAGGGAACTAAGAGATACCGAGGATAAAATTCAGGCAGCCAGAAGGTTTTATAATGCTAATGTTAGGGATTTGAACATCCGGATTGAAAGCTTTCCAGCTAAGATAATTGCGAAGATGTTTAAGTTTAGGAAAATGGATTTATTTGAATTAACTGGGTTGGAAGAGAGAAAACCGGTGGAAGTAAAGTTTTAATTTAGAAAAATAAAAATTCTGTTAGGTTGAGTTATAGCTAAAATGGCTACTTTGTATACTCAAGCAGAGAAGAATATCAGAAATACCTTTTTATTTATTTCTGGCTTTGTAGCTTTAATTATTGGCTTGGGCTGGCTGTTTAGCTATATTTTAGATGAATATCTAATTGTGGTGATAGCTATAGTTATTGCTATTGTGGAGAGCTTTTTAAGTTACTGGTATTCTGACAAGTTTGTGTTAAAAATGACTGGAGCAGTTCCGGTTAGCAAAGAAGATAATCCAGAACTTCATCGAATTGTAGAGAATCTGTCTATTACAGCTGGCTTGCCTAAGCCTAAAATTTACTTAATTGATTCTTCACAACCAAATGCTTTTGCTACTGGAAGAGATCCGGAACATTCAGCAATTGCAGTAACCAAAGGATTGTTGAACAAACTGGAAAGAGTAGAATTAGAAGGGGTAATTTCTCATGAAATGGCTCATATTGGAAACAGAGATATTTTACTGGCTACAGTAATAGTAGTACTGGTGGGAGTGGTTACCTTGATTTCCAGATATTTTTTAAGAGCAAGCTTTTTTAGTAACCGCAGAAGAAAGGAGGGAGGAATAATGCTATTGGTTTTGGGTTTGTTAGGAGCTATATTAGCTCCACTGGCAGCAACTTTAATCAGACTGGCTGTTTCCAGAGAAAGGGAATTTTTAGCCGATGCTACTGGTGCCTTGTTGACTAGATATCCGGAAGGGTTGGCCAGAGCTTTAGAGAAAATTTCTGCAGATAATAACATTTTAAGAACTGCTGATTATTCAACAGCTCATCTATTTATAATTAGTCCATTTAAAGGCAAGCAAGCTAAGAGCGTCATTACTAGATTGTTTTCTACTCATCCTCCAGTGGAGGAAAGAATTAAAAGACTAAGGATGATGTAGTCATGAAAGTTTTTAAGGAGACTCCATCAAGTAGAAAAACTATCTGGTTTAAAAAATTTAAGCTTTGGGTGGTAATATTGATATACTTGATAATAGCAGCAGTAATTATGTTAGTTGAATATTTAATAGCTAAAAAATTATGAGAAAAAGCATATTTTTAACTGGAAAATTTTTAAAGCTAACTATTTTATTTTCTCTAATTTTAGGAACTATCCTGGCACTTTTGACTGGATTAAGTTTTCCAAAAGAATTTATTCAGGAAAGTTTTAAATATTTTTTAATTGAAATTTCTACCTCATTTTTGCTTGGGTTTTTACCTGTCTGGATTTTCTACCTTGTAGCCAGGATAATAGCTGGATTAATAGCTGGTAAAAAGTAATAGTTTAGTTTTAATGCCTGAAATTAAAGTTATTTATAAGACTTCTGATTTTCTTGTAATAAATAAGCCAGCTGGAGTTTTAGTTCATAGGCCAGTAGGTTCTAAGTTTTTGAATTCATCTAATAATACTGTTGTAAGTTGGCTGCTTGATAATTATCCGGAAGTTAGAAATGTTGGAGAGAAATTCAGACCAGGGATTGTTCATCGGTTGGATAGAGATACTTCTGGAGCAATGATAATTGCATTAAATCAAAAAAGTTTTGATTACTTTAAAAATTTATTCAAACAAGAAGAAGTTAAGAAAACCTACTTAGCATTGATTTTTGGGATAGTTCCTAAAAGTGGCAAGATTGATAAACCAATTGGATTATCCAGAAAAGGAGTAGTAAAAAGAACTACTTATCTAAAAAAGGCTAAGTTAGTTAAGTCAGCAGTAACTTTATATCAGCGAATAAAAAGCTTTAAATTTAAAGGACAGGAATTTAGCTTGGTTAAAGTAATCCCATTAACTGGAAGAACTCATCAAATTAGAATACATTTTTCCAGTATTCATCATCCCATAGTAGGAGATTCAATGTATGGAAGAAAGAGTAATCCATTTGGTTTAAAGAGACCTTTCCTTCATTCTTTGAGTTTAGAATTCAATTCATTCTTGCAGAGAGAAGGTAGAGTTAGAATTGAAGCTGGTCTTCCTGCTGATCTAGAAGACGTTTTAAATGCTTTACAATTTAAAATGAATGGTTAAAATTATAAAAGCATGACTGAAAAAGAACTTCAGAAAATTAGAGCTGGAGCGGTAGTGAGAGTAATTGAGAAGAGAGGAGAGAAAAGTCAGAGTGTCTTTGAGGGACTAGTAATTTCTAGAAAACATGGAAGTGAGCCCGGAGCTACTTTTACAGTAAGAAAAGTTATTGAAGGAGTGGCAGTGGAAAAGACCTATCCAATACACTCACCTTTGATTGAAGTAAAGATTATTAAGGAAGGTTCAGCTAAAAGAGCCAAGCTTTACTGGACTAGAGAAGCATCAGAAAGAAAGATTAGAAAACGATTAAAAATTTAACTGCCCAGGTGGCGGAACTGGCAGACGCAACGGTTTGAGGTGCCGTGCCGAAAGGCCTGCGGGTTCGAATCCCGCCCTGGGCACAAAGACTGAACTTTAGGTTAAGCTGGGAATATTTAAATAAAAATGGCAGGCTTTAATGCCTGCCTGAAGTATTTTAAATTAGCGGGTTAAAAAGATCCTCTTCATCAACAATTTTATTGAGCTCCTCAATTGTTCTAGCTTTTAAGATTTTTGATTTAAGTTCTTCTATTACTTCTCTCTCAACTGGACAAAGAGAAGAAAGGGCTACTAATTGCATTAATCTGGTCAACTTAGCACATCCGAGTTCTGATTCACAGCCCTTGCAATTAGGGTGAGTTTCTCTCCATCTTTTACACCATGGGGTGTCCAAATGGACCGGATCTCCTGCTTCTTCTACTAACTTCTTCAGTTTTTTTGTTATGTCTAAATGCTTATCTTCTCTATCCATTCTCCCTCCTTTTTAAAGATCGTTTTATTTGGTAATAAGTTAGCATAAAATCTTACTTTTGTCAAGGCTTAGATTAATTTGAGTATGTTTTTAGGTATGATTTTTTGTTGACTACAATTGAAAAATTAGCTATCATTTTTATGCGATTTCTAATAAGTTTCTGACTAAATAAAATACTTAACTTGAGTATTAAGACCACAAGAGGGTATTTCTAAAAGTGTTTAGATTTAAATTAATCACTGAGACTAAGGTTTACTGGTCGCTTGACTAAAGTATCAAAATTAGCTTATTAAATGATTTCTCTTTTTTTCTGGGTTCTTATTTTTATAGCTAGTATTATCTTGGTAGTAAAATCGGCTGACTGGCTGATATTCAGTGCTGAAAAAATTGGCCTGGCTTTTGGGATTTCTCCTTTGGTAATAGGAACTGTTATAGTGGCTATGGGAACTTCACTTCCTGAGTTAGCTTCATCAACTGCTGCAGCAATTAAGCAGGAAACTGAAATTGTTACTTCCAATGTAATAGGTTCTAATGTTGCTAATATTTTGTTGATACTGGGAATTATGACTATAGTAGCTCGGACTTTAAAGCTTAAAGACTTAATTACTTTGGATTATTTTTTGCTAGCCACTTCTACAGTTTTATTTATCTTAGTAATTATGGATGGAAAAATTGAATTTAGTGAGGGATGTATGCTAATTTTAGCCTTTTTAGTTTATTTATTTTTCTCCTTTTATCGGAGAAAGGGAGAAATTCCTCAAAAAATACCTAAGTTGAAAAGACCAGACTGGAAAGCAATTAAAGCATTTCTCTCCTTGATTATAAAGCTATTTAAAGTATTTTTAACTTTTGTTTTAGCTATAATTGGACTTTCGATAGGAGCAAACTTTGTAGTTGAGTCAATTTCTAAATTAGCCCAGACTTTAGTTGTTACTACTTCTCTTATTTCCATAACTGCTTTAGCAGTAGGGACTTCCTTGCCTGAATTAGTAGTTTCAGTAAGAGCAGCAATTAGAAGAAAGTACGATATTGCAATAGGAAATATTTTTGGTTCTAATGTATTTAATCTCTTATTTGTAGGTGGTTTTCCATCTCTATTTAGAGTTATCAATGTAGATGCATTGACTTTGTCTCTTGGCTTACCATTTTTAATTTTAGCTACGTTTTTGTTATTAATTTCTTACTTTTCCAAAAAACTTCACTTTTGGGAAGGGATAATGTATATTGTATTTTACACCTGGTTTATTATTAAACTAACTTTTTTTAAATAAATGCTTGATTTATTTATACGTCTTTTTATAACTTTGGTAGTTATTGCTGATCCATTTGGGAATATTCCAATTTTTTTGTCTTTAACTTCCAATTTTAATTCTTCGGTTCGAAAAAGAATTATTACTAAAGCAATTCTAATTTCTGGTCTAATTTTAATAATATTTGCTTGTTTGGGTCAGCATATTTTAGATTGGCTAAATTTAAGTCTTTCCTCTTTTAGAATATCTGCAGGAATTTTGCTACTGATTATTTCTCTAGAAATTATTTTAGGATTTCCCAAGGTTATTCAAAAAGAAAAAGACTATCTTGCTTTTACTCCACTAGCAGTTCCATTAATTGCCGGTCCAGGAGCAATAGCTACAGTAATGATTTATACTAGACAGGTTTTTGGGGTACAAAGAATTTTAGTTTTTATGGCAATATTTTTAGCAATGTTTTTTTGCTGGATAGTTTTAATTAATTCTGAATATTTGTTTAAGTTTCTTAAAACTGGAGGAACTCAAGCTCTAGCAAAAATAATGGGGTTGATTTTAGCAGCTTTAGCTGTAGAGATGATTTGCTCTGGGATAGGGGAATTTTTTACTTAAACTATGGAAAGTTCTAAAAATTTAAGCGGAGTAAAGAATATTTTGATTACTAGTAAGCCTGGCTGCGGAAAGACTACATTAATAATAGAAATATTAAAGGAATTAAACTTAAAAGCTAGTGGATTTTATACTTCTGAAATAAGAGTTCATGGAAAAAGGAAGGGATTTAGTATAGTAACTTTAAGTGGTAAGCGTGGAATTTTGGCTCACCAGAATATTCGTAGTGAGAAGCGAGTAAGTAAATATGGCCTGAATCTTAAAGATTTAGAAGAATTGGGAGTAAGTTCCATTTTCAGAGGTTTGAAAAAGGGAGATTTAATAATTATTGATGAAATTGGAAAAATGGAAATTTTTTCTAAACGATTTCAAAAGGTGGTACTTCAGGCTCTTAATAGTAAAAGCCAGGTTCTTGGAACAATTGGTATTCATTCAGATCCGTTTTTAGATAGAATAAGAAATAGAAAAGATACTATTATATTAAAATTATCTACTGCTAATCGGAGCGAAATAAAACGAAAAATAAAACATCTTCTAACAAGTTATAAAAGTAGTATAATAAAATAAAGATAAAATGAAGTTAACTTCAAAAGGTCTTGAAGAAATGTTAGTAGCTCCGGGATTTGTTACTAAGGAGCAATTTGAGTCGGTCAAGCAAGAAGCCAGGCAAAGAAATATATCTCTGGAAGAAGTTCTAGTAGAGAGAGGACTAATTCAGGATGAACATTTAGGCAGACTAATAGCTGAAAGGATGGGTTTTAATTTTGTTGATCTCAGGAGAGTTACTATTCCCAAGGAGATTTTAAATATCATCCCTGAAGAAGTAGCTAAAAATCAACAGGTAATTTGTTTTGATCAGGTAAGCGAAGGAATAAAAGTGGCAATGACTGATCCAAATAATTTAGAAATGATTGATTGGCTGGAGAGGAAAACTAATCAAAGAATAATTCCTTATTATACTACTCCCAGAAGCATTAAAGTTGCCTTGAAATACTTTCACCAGCAAGTCAAGGAGAGTTTTGAAGATGTAGTTAATCAGGAACTAAAAAGAATTAAGAGTGGAACTGCCGGAGCTGAAACTGCGGTTATAAAGATTGTAGATGCCATAATTAGATATGGATATGAAAATGAAGCTTCGGATATTCACATTGAGCCGATGAAAAAAGAAACTATAGTAAGGTATCGAATTGATGGTATCTTAAGGCGAGGACTTACTTTACCTCGATTTGTTCATGATTCTATAGTTACCAGAATAAAGGTTTTAAGTAATCTTCGGATAGATGAACATTTTGCTGCTCAGGATGGAAGATTTACTGTAACTATTGGTCAGGATAGCTTTGATGCTAGGGTTTCGGTTATCCCAATTACCGCCGGAGAAAAAATAGAACTACGACTTTTATCTGAGCGAGCTAGAAAATTCACCTTAGATAGCTTAGGTTTATTTGAAAAAGATATTGAGATTATTAAAGAATATACTAAAAAAAGTTATGGGATGCTAATAGCCGGAGGACCTACTGGTTGTGGTAAGACTACTACTATGTATGCAATATTGAAAATTTTAAATACTCCAGAGGTAAACATTTCTTCGATTGAAGATCCGGTAGAGTACTATATACCTGGGGTAAACCAGGTTCAAGTTAATCCCAGGACTAATTTAACTTTTTCTCAAGGACTTAGATCAATTGTCAGACAGGACCCGGATATTATTCTGGTAGGGGAAATAAGAGACAGAGAAACTGTTAAAATTGCTATTGATACAGCAATGACCGGTCATTTAGTGCTATCGACTATGCATGCTATCAATGCTGCTGCTAATTTAATTAGATTGATAGAGATGGGAGCCGAACCATATCTGGTGGCTTCCTCGGTAATTTTGGTTATAGCTCAAAGACTGGTCAGAAAAATTTGTCCTGCCTGCATTGAGAGTTATGAACTCAAAAAATCAGAAGCATTATCCAAGTTTCCTCAGCAAGTTGTCGAAGAGTTATTTAAGAACACTGATGAAGTTCGACTTTATAGAGGACGAGGTTGTAAAAATTGTGATGGCACCGGCTATTTTGGAAGAATAGGTATTTTTGAAGTTTTAGAGGTTAAACCGAATATTAGAGAATTAATTATAGCTAAGGCTAGTGCTGATAGAATTGAAGCTCAAGCCAGAAAGAATGGAATGACTACTATGTTAGAGGATGGAATTCAAAAAATATTACTGGGAATTACTACCATTGAAGAAATAGTCAGAGCTTTAACTTAGACAAAAATGTTTGGTAAAGTATCAACCTTAGATAAAATTCTTTTTGCCAGAAATCTTGCAGTAATGATTAATTCAGGAATGTCTTTAAAAGAAGGGGTTTCTGCTATATTACAGCAGACTAAATCTTCAAAGTTTAAAAGGATTTTAGCTGGCATAATTGAGAGTCTGGAAAATGGCGAATCTTTAAATACCAGCTTATCTAAGTATCCAAAGGTATTTAGCAAGCTTTTTATTCATATGGTTAGAGTAGGGGAAGAAGGAGGAACACTGCAGGAAAATTTAGAATATCAAGCTGTTCAGATGGAAAAAATTTTTAATTTAACTCAGGAAACCAAAACTGCTATGATTTATCCATTAATTGTGGTAGTTGCCATGTTTGGATTGGGTGCACTTTTTATCAGTATTGTTTTACCTAAATTAATTCCATTATTTGAAGGTTTAGAGATTCAACTTCCACTGGCTACTAGAATTTTAATTGGAATTTCAAATATAGTTAAGTCTCATGGAATTTTTATTTTACTGGCTATTATAACATTGATAGTGCTTTTTATTTACATTTCCAGAATACCAGTAATTAGAAATTTTAATCATACTATAATGGTAAAATCTCCATTACTTGGACCACTAGTGAAGCATGTCAACCTGGCCAGGTTTACTCGAATTTTAGGTTCTCTGGTAAAAAGTGGTACTCCTATAGTTTATGCTTTAGAGATCACTGCTTCCTCAATTGAAAATAGAGTTTATCGAAAAGCAATTAGAGAAATGGCATTTAGAGTTAGAGCTGGTGCAACAATTGGAACTTATCTTAGAACCAGACCAGATATCTTTCCAGCGACAGTTCTTAAAATGGTAGAAGTTGGAGAGAGGTCCGGTACTTTAGAGGACTCACTTCTTAGTTTAGCTGATTTTTACGAAAGACAGATTGATAGAGCAATTAAACGTTTTTCGTCTACGTTTGAACCATTGATATTGGTAGTTCTGGGAATAATGGTAGGGTTTATTGCTCTAGCAATAATTTTGCCAATTTATGGAACTATTGGACAGTTAAGGTAAGTAGATTAAAAACTTAAATGAGGGCATTTACTTTAATTGAGGTATTAATTGTATTGGCGATTATTGTATTAGCATTAACTGTTATTTCTCCATTGGGTCTTTCGTTTTACCAACAATATCAGTTAACTACTGCTGTTTCTCAGGCTATTCAGGTCTTAAGAATGGCTCGATTAAAAGCTGAAACAGGATATCAGCAGTCAAGTTATGGAGTTTATTTTGAATCAGAAAAATTTATTTTTTTTAAAGGCGACTCTTATCTAACCCGAGATAAGAGTTTTGATAGAATTTTTGAGGTGGCTCCAACAATAACTTTTTCAGGATTGACTGAAGTTGTATTTAGTAAATCGACTGGCATTCCTTTAAATTATGGGACAATAACCATTAGTCAAGAGAATCAAAAAAGAATTATAGAAATTAATCAACTAGGAAGAATAAATTTAAAGCAATAACTAAAAATGTCAATAAAAGGTATTATCAAGAGATTGTCTACTATTTCTAGTTCAGCACAATCTTTGGCTGAATTAATGGTTACACTAGCAGTTTTTGTGATTTTAATTTCTGTTACCACCTCGGTTGTTATGCAGTCCTATTTGAGTAATAGAGCTGGAAGAGAAACAACTTTGGCTACCCAACTAGCTCAGGAAGGAATTGAAGCAACTAAGTCTATTAAAGATGAAGATTTCAATAATTTAGTAGATGGGGAACATGGATTAGCTGTAGTATCTGGAAAGTGGACATTTTCCGGAACTGAAGATAATCTTGGAGATGTTTTAAATCAAGGCAATAGAAAAATTATTATTGATTCAGTTCAATCAGGAGTTAAGAAAATTACAAGTCAAGTAACTTGGAATTTAACTCCAGCCAGAACCAAGCAGGTGAAACTCGTTACCTATCTAGCTGACTGGAAGAAAGCTGTTGGTAATTGCACTGGTACTCCAGTTGTTTGCTCAAATTACTTAACTGAGGCAGCTTGTTTAGGTCAGGTTGGTTGTAACTGGAACGGCTCCTGTAGTGGAACTCCTGATTCCTGTTCAGGTTTTGTTCATTTTGTTTCCTGTCAGGCTCAAGATGGCTGCTTCTGGCAACCATAAAATGTAAAAATATGATGCCAATCTACAAATGTTATGCCAATCTACGAATTGCTAATAATCAACAAATTTACAAATAGAAGTTAGAAGTTAGAAGTTAGATGTTGGAAATTGAAAATTCAATGAAAATTGAAAATTGATTTATGAGGGGTTTTACTTTAATTGAAATTATAATTTATCTGGGGATTGTTGGATTGGTTTTTACCTTGATGATTCTTTTTCTGTGGCAAGCTATAGCCGGGCAGATTAAAACTGACTGTTATAGAGAAGTTCATCAGAATGGTAGATTTGCCATGCAAAAAATTTTTTCTCTAATAAAAAAATCAGCAGCTATTAATAGTCCAGGTTCAGGAGAGGCTTCTTCTAGTTTAAGTTTAGCTATGGTTGAGCCAGATTTGAATCCGACCATTTTTGATGTATCCGACCATAAAATTAGAATTACTCAAGGAGGAAATTCTAGTTATTTAACCACCCAGCAGTTAAAAGTGAGTTCTTTAGAGTTTAAAAATCTTTCTGCACCTGGCACTCCTGGGATTGTTAAAGTAAACTTTACTTTAGAATATTTGAATTTAGCCAATAAAATAGAATATCAGGCTAGTTTGGATTTTGGCTCTAGTGTTTCTCGATTAATTTCAAATGAAGGTAGTTGTCTGGGAACTCCTGCAGAATGTTCGAGTTATGCCACTTCTACTGCTTGTTTAAATCAGTTTGGATGTTCCTGGAATGGTAATTGTTCAGGGACTGCTGTTCTTTGTTCAGACATTACCACCATGGAAGATTGTCAAATTCAGGACGGCTGCAGTTGGCAACCATAAAAATTTAAAATGTAAATATCAAAATCTACAATTTTCAATTTCTAATTTTCAATCAATTATCAATGAGCCAATTTTCAAGCAAATGTAACTAATTCACTAAGAAAAAATAATTGAAAAAATTGAAAATTCAATGAAAATTGCAAAATTGAAAATTAAAAATTGAAATATATGAAGGGCTACATTGCTATTACTACAATTTTAATAATTCTGGCTATAGTAACTCTAATTATTTTAACTTTATCTAGTTCCAGTATTTTTGAAGCAAGCTCTGGACTGGACTATAGTTTAAGTCAAGAAAGTTATTATTTAGCTCTGGCTTGTTCAGAGTATTCGTTGTTTCAGCTGGTCAACAACCCTCCACAGTGTGTAGGAGGAGATAATTGTAGCACTATTTACAACAAGACTGATTGTCAAAGCGAACCAGGCTGTAGCTGGAGTGGTGGATATTCTGGAAATGAAGTTTTAAATTTTCTCAATGGAAGCTGTACTATCAATAGCATTTCAGATACCGGAACTCAACAAAGAACAATTCAAACAAAAGGTCAAGTTAAGGACTATGTTAAAAAAATTGAAGTTAGGATAGATAGAGTTTTTCCTGAAATTATTGTAAAATCAATAAAAGAAATACCTTAAAGGATAGTGCGTTTATACAAAACATCTACTTGGGTTTATGTTTAGTTTTTTTAAAAAACCTGCTTTTGGCTTGGATATTAGTGATTTTTCTATCGAAGTTTTACAACTACAAAAAAGGTTTAACAAAGTTTCAGTTAGAGCTTACAGTCGGGAAATATTAAAGCCTGGAATTGTAGAAAATGGAAAAATTCTGGATGAAAAAGAACTGGAACTAAAAATTAAAAAGTTACTTAGCAATGCTTATCCTAAGCCAATAAATACAAATAAAGTGGTATTTTCTTTGCCTGAATCAAAAACTTTTATCGATATTTTTGAATTTTCCAAAGACTTAAAAGGAGAAGAATTAAAAGTGGCAGTAAAAGACAGGGTAGCTAAAACCGTGCCAATTAATCTAGAACAAGTTTATGATGATTTTATGATAGTTTCTGAGAAGGAAAATTTTCAGGAAGTTCTTTATGCTTCAGCTTTTAAGACAATAGTTGACGGATATTTGAAGTTGTTTGAGAGACTTGATTTAGTTCCTGTCGCTATTGATCTAGAATCACTTAGTTTAACCAGAGCCTTTAAAGATGACCTAAAAGAAAAATATGGAGCAGTGCTGATAGCTGATATTGGAGATAGGACTACCAATTTAACAGTTTATGACCAGGGAATAAGATTAACTGATGTGGTTTTTCTAGCTGGAGGATTTTTAACTAGAAAAATTTCAGAAGCTTTTAATATTTCCCTGAAAGAAGCAGAGCAAGTTAAAAAAAGATGTAGCCAGGAAAAAGATGGTCGAACTATTGTATTACGAGCTGAGCGAACCTTCAAGGTTTTACAGAAATATGTTAAGCTGATATTAGACCGAATTGACAAGTGCATTGATTACTATCAGGACATTAGCGGTAGGAAAATAGTAAAGATATTACTTTGTGGTGGTTCCAGTTTAATTCCTGAATTGCCAGATTATTTTAAATCTTATTTAGGAATCGAGACTAAACTGGCTAACCCGTTTTCTGGGATTGATGCTGAAATTTTAAGACAGAGAGCAGAGCAGTTCAATGTTCATCCAATATTTTTTTCAAATGTAGTAGGATTGGCTAAGAGAGGATTAACTGAAAAAAAGGGAATAAATTTAATTCCAAAAAGTAAGTAAAATATTAGATTTTTCCCACAGTCAAAAGACTTGACTACTGATAAAGTCTTTTCTATAGTACTAATTAGTAGTATGAATTTAAGATTTAAATCATTTACTCTGATTGAAACTTTGTTAACTATTGGACTAATTACATTTTTGGCTTCAATAGTAATCATTGCTATAAATCCGGCTAGACAATTTGCTCAGGCAAGGAATGCCGAGAGACAGGAAGATGTAACCACTATTCTAAATGCAATTTATCAGAATATGGCTGAAAATGGAGAATGGAGTTGTCCGGTAGCTATTCCAACTACCACATCTACTCTTTCTCATTCCGATTGCGATATTTGTGACTGCTTGGTTCCTACTTACATTGCTGAGATGCCAGTTGATCCTGTTGATGGATATTATGTTGATTGTAATCATTACAATACTCATTATGAAATAGTTAAGGACCCAAATACTAAAAGGATAACTGTTTCTGCACCGGATGCTGAATTAGGTAAAACTATTTCAGCAACCAGGTAAAATTAAACAATGCAAAAGTTGGTCAGAAGTAAAGGTCGAACAAATATGTTTAATAGCATGAAAAAGGGTTTTACTTTGATTGAAACCTTAATTACTATTGGGCTAATTGCATTTTTGGCTTCGATAGTAATTATTGCTATAAATCCGGCCAGGCAGTTTGCTCAGGCAAGAAATGCTAAGAGAAGAGCTGATGTGGTTACAATTCTAGATGCAATTTATCAGAATATGGCTGAAAATGGAGAATGGAGTTGTCCGGTAGCTATTCCAACTACCACATCTACTATAGCTTCTTCTGGAGGGGTAGATTTATGTGATTGTCTGGTTCCTACCTATGTTGCCGAAATGCCTTATGACCCGTCAACTGGAAGTTATACTGACTGTGATAATTACGATACTAAGTATCAAATAGTGAAATCCAGTGCTAACCGAATAACCGTTTCTGCACCAGATGCTGAATTGGGTGAAACTATTTCGGTAACTAGGTAATTACCTTAGTTTCATTCTTTAGAACTTGGTTAAGTTAGGATAGTTTTAAGGTTGTTATCTGGCTAGTTTGAGCTGGAAAAATTTAAAAACAAGGAATGATGAAGGCATGGGTTCTAGAAGAACCTTGTTTTGTGTTAGAACAGTAAAATGAGATGAAAGCTAAAAACTCTAAGTTCCAAATCTTACATTTCAAAAGTTTTACCCTAATTGGAATCCTAATTACTATTGGGCTTATTATATTTCTAATCTCAATTACAATCACTGCCATAAACCCAATTAGGCAGTTTGCCCAGGCAAGAAATGCTCAAAGAAGAGCTAATATTGGAGCTATTTTGGATGCAATATATCAGAATTCTATGGATAACCGGGGAGTATTTAATTGTCATCATTCAATTCCAACTTCTACTTCAACTATATCCTCTTCTGATGTAGATCTCTACGATTGTTTAGTCCCAACTTATATTGCCGACCTGCCTTATGACCCATCTGAAGGATATTTCAATTCCAAAACTGACTATGATACCAAATATCAAATAAAAAAGGATCCAAATACTGGTAGAGTTATCATTTATGCACCTGAAGCCGAGTTAGGAGAACAGATATCTATTGTAGGAAGTAGCTTAGCTGTGAGAGGAGGAGTAAACGAAGAAACCTGGATTCAAACTTCTCAGTCTGACTTTCAAGCCGGAGTTTTGGCAAATATTGATGTTACTTCTTCTCCTGGAGATGTAAAACTAGCTGTGGATACTTCCAATTGGTATGACTCTTCCTGGAATTATCGCCGAGGAGTTACAATCACTACCGGTTCAGCATCAACACCAGCTAATTATCAGGTTAAAATTGATGTCAGCTATGACTCTGATATGTTAGCAGATTTTGCTGATATTCGCTTTACTGACTCTGATGGTAAAACTCTAATTGATCACTGGAGAGAATCTTTTTTGGCTTCCAATTCAGCAGTATTCTGGGTAGAAATACCTGACTCAATACCTGCAAACAGCAGCAAGACAATTTACATGTACTATGGCAATTCTTCAGCAAGTTCAGCTTCAAATGCCACTAATACCTTTGTAAGAGTAATAGATGGAACACAATCAGTTAAAGGAAGTTGGCATTTTGATGAAGGTTCTGAAATTACTGTTTACGATACATCTGGGAATGACAATGATGGAACTTTAACAAATATGGACCCTACTACTGATTGGGTTGATGGGAAATTTGGTAGGGCTTTGAAATTTGACGGTGTGAATGATTATGTGGAAGTGCCTGATTCGGCGAGTTTGGATATTACTGATGCGATTACGATTGAGGCGTGGGTGAAGAAATCTGAATTATCACGGATAGAGAGTATAGTTTCAAAAGGACCGTATTCTTTGAAAATAGGTTCAGATAACAAGCCGTATGTTGAATTGATTGCTGATTCTGAAGCTATTGCAGATGTTGGACAGTTAGGTAAAAGCGATTATGTGTACTCTCTTGCGGTTTATGATGGTAAGCTCTATGGAGGAACAGGAGATTCTGGTAGAGTATACCGCTACGATGGAGGAACTACCTGGACAGATGTTGGACGATTAGGTAAAAGCGATTATGTGTACTCTCTTGCGGTTTATGATGGTAAGCTCTATG
>CAYRSR010000001.1:0-12779 GCA_964427275.1 uncultured Candidatus Saccharibacteria bacterium | reverse complement strand
TTAGGTAAAAGCGATTATGTGTACTCTCTTGCGGTTTATGATGGTAAGCTCTATGGAGGAACAGGAGATTCTGGTAGAGTATATTCAATAGGGCAGGGAACAGCAGCATATTCTGACACAGCGATAACAACCGAATATACTCATATTTGCGGGATATATGACGGGTCTAATTCAAAGATATACGTTGATGGCAATGAAAGAGGAAGTGACAGTCAGACAATTACAATAGATACAGAAACATTTAGCCTATGGATCGGCGCTTCACTCGGTTCAACAAAGGGCGGTTTTTCAAGTTCAGGAGAAGATTTTTTCAACGGCATCATCGACGAAGTCCGTGTCTACAACAGGGCTTTAAGTGTAGATGAAATCTCAGATTTATACAATTATTATGGATACACAACAGAAAATTATCCTGGTAGAGTTTTGGTTCGCAAATATATCTCACCTGAGCCAACTTCTTCGGTTGAATCTGAAGAAGGAAAGCAGTATTATCCTTCCGGTACAATTGCATCTCAAGTACTTGATACTGATCATTCAGAGGCATCATGGGACGAACTCTCCTGGAGTGAAACTCTGCCTTCTGAAGCAAATATTACCTTTGAAGTAAGAGCATCCAACAGCTCATTTACCAAAGATGCCTCCAGTCCTTCCTGGATTGATTTAGGAACTGCAGATTCTCCAGTTACTTCAGGTCTTCCATCAGGTAGATATATGCAGTGGAGAGCTACCTTATCTAGAACTGATTCCAATACTCCAACTTTGCATGATGTAACTATTAAATATAGCTGGTGAAATTATGAAAGAAAAAATTATAAAATTAACTTCTCTAGATAAAAAACATTTCAAAAGTTTCACCCTAATTGAAACTCTAGTTACTATTGGACTGATTGCCTTTTTAGCTTCAATAGTAATCATTGCTATAAATCCGGCTAGACAATTCGCTCTGGCAAGAAATGCTCAAAGAAGAGCTGATATTAGAACTATTTTGGATGCAATATATCAGAATTCTATTGATAACCAGGGAGTATTTAATTGTCATCATTCAATTCCAACTTCTACTTCAACTATATCCTCTTCTGATGTAGATCTCTACGATTGTTTAGTCCCAACTTATATTGCCGACCTGCCTTATGACCCATCTGAAGGATATTTCAATTCCAAAACTGACTATGATACCAAATATCAAATAAAAAAGGATCCAGATACCGGTAGAGTTATCATTTATGTACCCGAAGCTGAGTTAGGAGAAGAAATATCTATTACTAGAAGTGGCTTTACTACAGGAACTACAGGAGGAGTAGCTTGGTATAACTCTTCCTGGAATTATCGCCGCCCAGTTACAATTACTACTGGCTCAGCATCAACACCATCTAATTATCAGGTTAAAATTGATGTCAGTTACGACTCTGACATGTTAGCAGACTTTGCTGACATTCGTTTTACTGACTCTGATGGTAAAACTCTAATTGATCACTGGAGAGAATCTTTTTTGGCTTCCAATTCAGCAGTATTTTGGGTAGAAATACCAGATTCAATACCTGCAGATAGCAATAAGACAATTTATATGTACTATGGCAATCCCTCTGCAAGTTCGGCTAGTAATGGCGAGGCAACTTTTGAATTCTTTGATGATTTTCCTGGAACAAGTTTAGATCTTAATAAATGGGAAGTTGATGTAGGGAATCCAATGGTGAATGATGCACTGTACCTAGATGATGAGGAGAGACTGCATACAAGATCGTGGGATGGAAATACTACTCGTGTGAGATTTAAGACAGTGTGGCCCAATGAAACGGGTAAGGGTGTCGAGGGGTATGCAGGGCTGAAAGCATTTGGTCCTGCAAGAGGGTGCTATTTTGAGACTTATGATGGTTGGTATACTACATCCAGAACAGGTGATGAGACTTGGCAAATTGAGAAGACAGAAATAACAAGTTATGCTGATGAACATATACTACAAATTCTAAAGAATGCAGGCACAGAAGCAAAATTTTACGTAGATGATTTATTAAAAGATACTGATACAACTCATATTCCAGATACTGAGATACCTATCTTCTTTCACAAATACGGAAGCAATAATTTAGAGATTGATTGGGTTTTTGCAAGTAAGTATATTTCACCTGAACCAACTTCTACAGTAGGATCCGAAGAGACAAGATAGTCTTTAAATATAGCTGGTAATAAGTTTAATTTTCAATTTCTAATTTTCATTGAATTTTTAATTTTCAACATTGATTACATGAAAATATATAAAGTCTACTATGAAACCGGAACCTAGACCAGGTTTTACCCTAATTGAATTAATGATTGTCATTGGATTGATTAGTATATTGGCTTCTACTGTAATTATTGCTGTTAACCCAGCTAGACAATTCGCCCAGGCCAGAAATACTAGAAGAAGAAGCGATGTTAGAGCTTTAAGTAATGCTATTTATGAAAATATAATTGAAAATAAGGGAGATTTTGATCCCCAGCATATTTGTGACAACATCCCAACTGATTTTTCTGCTATTTCATCTAAAGATACCGATCTGTATGATTGTTTGGTTCCACTTTATATTGGTGGTATTCCTTGTGATCCATCGGCAGGTTATTTTAATTCCAAAACTGATTATGATAGTAAGTATATAGTTAAGAAAGCTCCTGATTCCTGGAGAGTTATTGTCTGTGCTCCTTTTGCCGAATTGGGAGAATTTATCTGTAGTACTGAGGTTATGGTTGGCAAAAACTGGTATGATTTGAGATGGTCTAGAAGGAGGCCAATTACTATTTCTGGTTCATCTTCTAATTTAATCGATTATCAGGTAAAGATAAATATAAACTATGATTCTGATATGCAATTGGATTTTGACGATTTAAGGTTTACCAAAGATGATGGAATTACTGAAATTCCTTATTGGTTAGAAACCAAAACCGATGGAAATTCAGCAACAGTTTGGGTGAAAGTTCCAGAAATTCCAACTTCTGGAACAACTATTTATATGTACTATGGAAATTCTTCTGTTTCTACAGCTAGTTCAGGAGAGGCCGTTTTTGATTTTTTTGATGATTTTAAGGATTTAACCGGCTGGTTAAAAGTAAATCTTGGAACTGGAGATGCTAAAGTAACTATAATTGATGATCGTTCAGTAGTAAAAATAAATCAACAGAGTGATTTTTCCTTTGAAGGAGGAATAAAAAGTGTTCAATCTGTTAATATTGAAAATAAAGTTTTAGAAGCTTTGGTTAAAGGAGAGGGAAGTGGTGATCTGGATTTCTCTTATGGAGTGGGGGAAAGTGATTTAGGAAAGGATGTTTCCAGAGCAACTTCTAACCTGTGCCACTTTATTGGAGATATTGGTGGGTGTTCTTGTTTTGGTGACGGATGTGATGAAAGGCAAGGATATTTTATTGGAGGAGCTGGTGGTGATTCATTGGGCAGTCAATATTTAGAAACTTCCTGGAAGTTGGGCAAAATGTCAGTTACTACTGAACAAATTGAAGTTAGCTATAATAATGAAACTTTGAAATCATCTGGAGCTCCTTCTACTTACAATCAGAATATTGTGTTTGGAATTGATCCAGATGGCTGTTCTTCTAACTCGGTTTACCTAGATTGGGTAAGGATTAGAAAATACTCTCCTCCTGAACCTGCTATTTCAATAGGTTCAGAAGAAAGTTTCAGATAGTTATGTTACTTTTCTTTTTTTAAATTTCTTGCTATAATTAAACTTGTATGTTACTGGGAATGATTACTGGAATTTCTGGTTCAGGAAGAAAGGAATACTTAAAAGACTTTTTAGCTGAATGTGAAAGAAAAGGTAAAAAAGTAAAGGTTTATCATATTGGTCAGATGTTGTTTGAACAAGCCAGGAAAGTTGGAGTAAATATAACTCCAGAAAATGTATTAAATACCAATCCTGCAGTAATTAATTCGTTGCGGTCGGCAGTTCTGGAAAATGTTACTGGTTCAATTAAACAAGAAGCCAGGAAATATGACCTGATATTAATTAGCTTACATACTTTTTTCTATTGGAAAAAAATTTTTACCAGGGCCTACGACTGGTTTTATTTAAAAGAACTTTCTCCGGACTTTTTTGTAACTTTTATTGATAAATCTCAATCTATCAAAGCTAGACTAGATTCCAGAGCACAATGGAAGGATCAAAATCTTTCTTGTGAAGAAATTTTGTTGTGGCAGAATATTGAAGTAGAAGTAACTGCTGATTTGGCTGAACTTTACCGAAAGCCATTTTATGTGATTTCAGTCTCTCAACCAATTTCAACTTTGTATCGGTTGGTGTTCAGGCCGGAAATGAAGCTAGTATATGTTAGTATGCCAATGACTCATTTATCTGCGGAAAAAAGAGCTGTGGATAAATTCGTAGAGAGACTTAGAAAATATTTCATTGTATTCGATCCTAGAACTATTGAAATTGAAGCAAAAAAAATTGTTCCTGCAATTTATCATCAGACTGTAAAAAGAGACCTTTATTGGTTAATTAAGCAATGCAGTAAGGTAGTTGCATTCTATCCTAGAGTAGTTTCTTCTCCTGGAGTAATTAATGAACTGCGAGAAGCCTATGAAACTAATAAAGATGTCTGGGTTATTTTTCCATCCAAAAAGGTAAGTCCATTTTTATTGTATTACAGTACCAAATTGTTTAGAAATCAGCAAGAGTTCTTTAAATTTTTAGAATCCAAAGTTAAAGAAACTAAAAAATAAACTTTAGATACTATAAGTTCTAATTAAACTCAAATGTTTAATTTTTTAAACTGGTCTTTAAATGCAACAGGTTTACTGGCATAATTTAAAGCTATCCGAAGTAAAATCTAAACTAAATACTGATTTTAATAAAGGATTAACTTCAACAGAAGCAAAACGCCGGCTGGAAAAGTTTGGCAAAAATATAATTCCCCAAAAAGAGGAATTATCTTTAATTAAGCTGTTTTTCAGTCAATTTAGAAGTCCTTTAGTTTACATATTGCTAGCTGCTGGAATAATTACTCTAATTTTTAAAAAATATACTGACTCGCTGGTAATTTTTGCTGCAGTGATTGTTAATTCTATCTTTGGGTATTTTGAAGAATTTAAAGTATCCAGAGTATTACAGAAGTTAAGTAAAACTTTAAAGTCTTATGCAATTGTTATAAGAGATGGGAATCCTAGACAAGTTTCTCAGTCGGAGATATGTCCAGGAGACTTAATACTTATCTCGCCTGGAGATAAAATCCCTGCTGATGGCAGATTAGTTGAAGCTAAAAACCTGGAAGTTGATGAATCAATTCTAACTGGAGAATGGCTTCCGGCAAAAAAGAAAGTTACCATTCTACCTGAATTAACTCCATTAGCTGATACTGATAATATGGTTTATGCTGGTTGTCTGGTTAAACAAGGAAGTGGAAAGGCAGTTGTTACAGCTACTGGTACAAACACTGAAATTGGGAAAATTGCTAGAATGGTTGGAAGGATTAAAGAGAAAAAGACTCCACTTCAGCAAAGATTGGCTGGTTTTGGAAAAACTATCAGTCTGGTTATAGTATTGATTTGTATTTTAATCTGGCTGGGTGGAATTTTTAGACAGCAGGATGCTATTGAAATGTTTGAAACTGCAGTAGCTATGGCAGTAGCTGGAGTTCCTGAAGCACTGCCGGTTATTATTACATTGGTATTAGCTATTGGAATGGAAAGAGTGTTGAAAAAGAAGGGATTAATTAGAAAACTTGCCTCGGTAGAAACCTTGGGGTCCACTTCGATAATTTGTTGTGATAAAACCAGAACCTTAACCCAGGGAAAAATGTCTGTAGCTGAAGTTTTTTGGGTTGATCACTCCGAGGAACTAGCCTTTAAGATTGCTGGACTTTCAAATGCAGCTTATGTAGAAAATCCAGATAAGCCGGTAAATGACTGGATAATCAGAGGTTCTCCAACTGATCAAGCCTTGTTTAATGGAGCTATTAAAGCTGGATTTTCTCCAATCAAATTTAAAAAACAAAACCCTCTAATTTTTAGTTTGCCATTTGACCCGTCAAGAAAATATCAAGCCTACTTATATGCAAATGGGCTGGTTGCTATTTCAGGAGCTCCAGAAGTATTGATTGAATTGAGTAACTTATCTCAGTCAGCAAAGGAAAACTTAAATGAAAAACTCAATCAATTTACCAGTGAAGGGTTGCGAGTAATTGGAGTTGCTTACAAATATATTTCTAGACCTAAATTACCTAATTTAAATCATTTAGATAAGTTAATTCATAGCTTAAATTTTGTTGGCTTAGTTGCTTTGGAAGATCCTTTAAGGAAAGAAGTTAAAGATTTTATTAAATTGGCTGAACAGGCCAAAATAAATAGTGTAATGATTACCGGTGATCATTCCAGAACTGCCTTATTTGTAGCTAAAAAACTGGGATTAAAAGTTGAGCCGGAGAATATTCTGGAAGGAAAAGAGTTGGATAAATTAACCGACCAGCAATTTGACATGATTATTGAAAAAATAAAAATTTATGCTCGAGCTGAGCCCAGACATAAGTTAAGGATTGTTAATGCTTTTCAAAAAAAGGGTAAAGTGATAGCTATGACCGGAGATGGGGTAAATGATGCTCCTGCATTGAAAGCAGCAGATGTTGGAGTAGCGCTTGGTTCGGGAACTGAAGTGGCTAAACAGGCTTCTGATTTAGTTCTCTTAAATGATAATTTTTCTACTATTGTAGAATCAATTAAAGAAGGCAGAGTAATCTTGGATAATATAAGAAAATCAATAGCTTATGTGTTAGCCGATTCATTTACTGAGGTAATTTTAATTGGAGTTTCAACGGTTATTTTTGGCTGGCCCCTACCAATTCTTCCAGCTCAGATTTTATGGAACAACATAGTAGAAGATACTTTACCCTGTATTTCTTATGCTTTTGAGCCGGCTGAAAAAGGAGTAATGAAAAGAGAACCAACATCTCCTAATGCTCCTTTACTAACCAGGGAAATGAAAGTTTTAATATTTGGTACTGGATTAATTGATGAGTTTTTTATGATTTTATTATTCTTTATATTATGGAAATGTCTGAATCTGGACTTGAGCTATGTGCGGACTATGATTTTTGGAGCAATATCAATAGATACCGCCTTCGTAATTTATAGCTACAAAAATCTGAGAAAAAACCTATTTAGAATAAATCCTTTTTCTAATAAATTCCTGGTTTTGGCATCAGTGATAGTATTTGTTGGACTTATTGCAGCTATATATTTACCAGTGTTTCAAACTTTACTGCATACAGTTCCATTAAGACTACTGGATTGGTTAATTTTAATTGGTATTGGGATATTGAGCCTATTTTTAGTCGAAGCAACTAAATGGTATTTTATTTCTAGACATCAAACTGAATAATGGACAAATCAAAACTAGAAAGTAAAAGTAAATTTTTATTGTTTGTAGAAATTTTTGGAGATGCGGTTACTTTCTTATTCAAACTAATTGTTGGAATTTTGACTAATTCAACAGCAGTGATTGCTGAAGCATTTCATTCCTTAGCCGATACTACCAATCAGCTTTTTCTTTTGATTGGTATTGAAACCGGCAAAACTCCTGCTGATAAAGAACATCCATTTGGCTATGGCAAGGAAAGATTTTTCTGGGCTTTTATTTCTGCCTTGTTTATTATGATTTTTTGCGGAGGATTTTCTATTTATCGAGGAATAAGTAGAATAATAGATCCTCAGCAAATCACCAATTTTAAAATTAACTTTTTGATTTTAGCTATAGCTTTAATTATCCAAACAATAGTTTCCAGATTTAGTTTTAAATATTTTAAGACCTTGACCGGAAAAATTAGCTCGCTAAAAGAATTGATTGTTAAGGTAAGAAATGTTAAAGAACCTTTAGCTTTAAATTTGTGGTTTGGAGATTTAGCTGGCATAGGTGGTAATTTTGTGGCTATAATTTGCCTGAGTTTGGTTTTATTAACCGGCAAGTTAGTTTTTGATGGAATTGGTTCGGTAATTATCGGAATAATTTTAGTTGGCCTTGGTTGGTTTCTGGCAGTGGATAGTAAAGAATTGTTAATCGGAGAGGCAGTAAGCCCGGCGATGTATAATCAGATTGCTAGAGTTATAGATAGTCATCCAAATGTAGTAAAAATAATAAAGTTGAAAACTATGTATTTGACTCCAACCGAAGTTTTAATTACTGCTGATTTAAGCTTTAAAGCTGGTCTATCTACTTCTCAAATTGAAAAAACTATTGATCAGATTGAAAGTAGTATCAGGAAGCAGTTTCCTTCAGCTACTCAAATAGTAATTGAAGCAGAATCTTTACCCGAAAAATAAATAACGAATTTAAATGTTATTATGAACTCCCTGAAACTTTATCATCAAAAAAGAGAATTTCAAAAGACTCCTGAACCAAAAGGAAAAGTTTTGAAAGTTTCCAAAAACAGATTTGTAGTTCATGACCACTGGGCTTTAAGAGCTGGACATCATCATGATTTTAGATTGGAAATGGAAGGAGTATTAAAATCCTGGGCGGTGCCAAAAGGAGTACCTGAAAAGAGAGGAAAACGCGTTCTTGCCCTGGAGACAGAACCGCATCCAGTATCCTACCTTAATTTCCAGGGCAAAATTCCACCCGGTTGTTATGGAGCGGGAGTTGTTAAAGTGTTTGACAAAGGCACTTACAAACTAATTGAAAAAACTAAAAACAAAATTGTCTTTGAATTAATCGGAAAAAAGCTATCCGGGATTTATTGCTTGATTCGGCTTAAAGGAAAGAATCAATGGCTATTGTTTAAAAAATAATCAAATCTCTATGGGAGTTAAACTTTATGGATTGACAATGATTTTGCTTTAGTTTAGACTGGATTAAATCTACAATAAAGTTTAATATGTCCAAAAATTTTTTTCTTTTATCTATGGCAATTGTAATTGCTGGTGTTTTAATATCCGGAACCTGGCTCTATATAGAACATCAAAAAAACTCAGAATTAACCGCCAGCCAGGCAGCCCAAAAAGCTATAAACTATATTAACCAGAATAAAGAACAGCTAACTGGTGGAAACCCAGCTTCTTTAATTAAAGTTACTCCAGAAGGAAGTGTTTATAAAATTAGAATTAAAATTGGACAAAACGAATTTGATTCCTATGTTACAACTGATGGAAAATTTCTTTTTCCGGCTGGATATAATCTAGAAGAAAAAATTAAGAAAGAAAATAATCAAACTTCTTTGGATATTCCTAAAAGAAAAATACCAGATGTTAAAATTTTTGTTATGTCTTATTGTCCTTTTGGATTGCAGGCGCAAAAAATGTTTTTACCAGTTTATAAGCTATTAAAAGAAAAAGCAAAAATGGGCATTTATTTTGTAGATTACATAATGCATGGAAAAAAAGAAATTGATGAAAACTTAAGGCAGTATTGCATTCAAAAAGAACGAAAAGAAAAATACTATGATTACCTAAGTTGTTTTGTAGAACAAGGAAACTCTGAAGCTTGTCTTAAAGAAAGCAAAATAGACAAAGAAGCTTTAAAGAATTGCATAGCAACTACTGATAAGGAATATAACATTACTACTCAATACAATGATAAAAAAAGCTGGCTTAATGGAAGATATCCTAGATTTAATATTCATACTGATTTGGTCAAAAAATATGGAGTAAGAGGTTCTCCAACCATAGTCATTAACGATAAAGTTGTAAATATAAGCCCGAGATCTCCAGAGTCATTCAAGCAGGCAATTTGTAGTGCTTTTATTTCTCAACCGGAAGAATGCAATAAACATCTTTCAAATCAAGCTTCTCCTGCTGGATTTTGTGAATAATCAAACGTTTTATAAAACGTGCTATAAAACGTGCTATTATGAAAAGAAAGGCAATTCGAAAGCTTACTAAGTCCGGGAAATATAGCTATTATGTAGTCATCCCAAAAAGATGGATTGATTTTCTAAACTGGAAAGAACGCCAGAAATTAATTCTCAACCTAAGAGGTAAAAAAATTACAATTAAGGATTGGAAAAGAAAACATTAATTTTAAAGAAATCAAATGCCAAAAAACCAAAAATTTTATAAACTTTTCACTTTATACTAGGATGTCGGGATTGAACTGTAAACTTGTTGATTATTACTCAACAAAAAGACCTTTTTTGTTGAGCGGTATTCAACAAAATTCACCCGGAAAAATCAAATTCTTTTTGAACTAACCTAAAAAGTGAAGAAAATTGTGATAAAATGAAACTATGCCAAAAAGCCAAAAATTTTACAAACCTTTCACCCTCCACGATTTACCAAAAGAAGAAAGACCACGAGAAAGATTAATTCAAAAAACTCCAGAGAATTTAGAACTCTTGACAAGATTCGTTTGATGCATTAAGATGAATTATGATAATAAAAGGTCTAAGTATGATAGGAAACAAAGAAATAAATAGTTTTTCAATCGGATATAAAGGGGTAAAAAGATTAGGTAGAGAAAAACCTGAATGGATTCCTATTGTGGAAGCATGTTTAGAAGAGGCAAAAGAGAGCAAAGGTGATTTTGCAGGTGCTTGGGTGTTAGAAAGAGCAAAAAAGAAAGGAGTTTCTTGGTTTCCAAATTTAAGAACTCTTGTAAGTTATGGAATTTTGAAACGCACCGATGTCACTCGTGGAGGAAGACGAGCTTATTATATAATGCCCGATATTGAAGGAGTAGAGAAAGCTTTAAAAGAGATAAAGAAAGTTGAAAATAATAAATAATTAACCTGTATGGAAAATTTATTAAACAATTTAAAATCATTACTTCAAAAGGATGAACGCCTTGTGAGTAAGGGCGAGATTTTGGAGAATAAAGTTATTGAACTGACTTAGAAGGAATAAAGAATAATATGATTAAAGAGTTTTTGTATAACAAAAATCACAATTCACTTCTCCAATTAGCAGATAACCTTGTTTCTCAAACGAGAAAATTACTTCGTGAAGTTAAAACAGAGGAAGATTTAAGAATTGGTTTTGAAAAACTTTTAGGTTCCATTAGAACAGAATTAAATCTTAGATCAACTCCTAAATATGAAAAATCTGTTTATAAGGGTCGTTCAGATGCAGTACACGGACAAGTAATAATTGAGTATGAGTCACCAAGATCGTTTTCTTCAAAGAGAAACATAAAGCATGCCTACGAGCAATTAGTAAAGTATTTATCGGATGAAGCGAAAGAAACAAAACTAACTCAATTAGTAGGTGTAGGTTTTGATGGAGAGAAAATTTTCTTTGTTAAAAATTGTCAAGGTAAATGGATCAAGGAGCCAAAATTTGGTGCTTATAATTTTACTCCGGAAAGTGCCAGAACCTTTTTAATTCATCTAAGAGCCCTATCCCGTTTTCCCTTGACTGCTGAAAGTTTAGCAAAGAAGTTTGGTCCTCAAAGTGATCTTGCACCAAAGATAGTTTCTGCATTTGCCAATGCCTTGGAGCACTGGGGCAACCAGACTCACATTCGTACATTTTTCAATGAATGGAAAAGGTTGTTTGGTATTGTCTACGGCGAACAATTTACAGGTGGACATCAAGTCAAAGAAGCTGAGGCACTCTCAAGGCTCTACAAAGTTGGACCAGAAACAGATTTTCAGGAACTTCTATTTTCTGTTCATACCTACTTTGCTTTTTTAATGAAACTTATCGCCGCTGAACTTCTGACTTTAAGAGAAACATCTTTTAGTTCCTCTCTTGCTTCTCAACTTGTCCATATCTCTGATGATGAGCTAAAAAGACAACTTGAAGATATAGAAAATGGCGGAATTTATGCCCGAAAAGGGATTACTAATTTTTTGGAAGGCGACTTTTTCCGATGGTACTTGGATGCCTTTGATTCGCCGGAGTTAAAAGAAGCAATTAGAGAAGTTGCCAGAGCTCTTTCCGAATTTGAACCCGCAACCAGCACATTAGATCCTGTTTCAACTCGCGACCTACTCAAAAAACTTTATCAATATTTAGTCCCGCAAGTTGTCCGTCATCGTCTCGGCGAGTATTACACACCTGATTGGCTGGCGGAATTATTGCTTAATGAAGTTGGTTATAGAGGCAATACACTAAAAAGATTTTTAGACCCTGCTTGCGGATCAGGCACTTTTTTAGTTTTAGCTATCCAGAGAGCAATTAAGCATGGACGAGAAAAAGAAAAAATGCCTGGTCTTGAGATTGCCAAAAGAATTGTGGTTAATATCTGGGGTTTTGATTTAAATCCGTTGGCAGTCATCGCCGCCCGCACCAATTATCTTTTTGCGTTGGGTGATTTAGTTAACGAAATTCTGGAACGAGGCGGTCATATTGAAATCCCAATCTATCTTGCTGACTCAGTTTTATGGCCAGAGCAAATTGGTAATCAGTTAAGTCTTGGCTTGGAAGGAGATGTTAGAAAAATTAAAACTTCTGTTAAAGATTTTTTTGTACCAAGAGTATGGACAGATGAATTTAAATGGCGAATGGGTGAAGCGGCAGAAATTATTGAAAGAGATGTAAAACTGCAAATAGATCCGGAAACCGCATTAAAACATTTTAAAGAAGTTGGTTTAGCCTTTCATGGTTGTGAAATGGAGGTCAAGAATTTTTATAGCCAGATTTTAAGGTTAGAAAAGGAAAGAAAAAACGGCATTTGGGCGAGATTCCTTAAAAACTTTTCAGCTCCAATTGTTGCTGGAAGAGAAAAATTTGATTTTGTTGTGGGCAATCCGCCGTGGATTAGGTGGGATTATCTTGCGCAAGAATATAGAGAAGCAACCAGACATCTTTGGGAAGATTATGGATTATTTTCACTTAAAGGTTATGCCCAAATGTTAGGAGGCGCAAA